>JAKFFG010000014.1:0-147180 GCA_036675275.1 Pseudomonas sp.
CCAAATCGATGCCAATAGTTGTAATCTTCATGGTGGACGCTCCTCTCGGTTCAAGTGGTCGGACAACACCTCCACTTTGGCACATTTGATGCCGTTACGGGTGGGGGCGTCCATCCCATTGCTTCCGGCCCGCTCGGCCCCGTAAGTCGCCGAAAAGCTCCACCCCGCGCCCTGCCACACTGCGAATCGTATTGCCTGAGGTCGCTGGTATAGCTTGAGGTCGCTGGTATAGCTTGAGGTCGCAGGTATTGCCTGACGCCGCAGGTATTGCCTGACGCCGTCGGTATTACCTGAAGCTGCTGATGTTGCCTGAGGTCGTTCCCCTTCACACGCACGTAGCAATACATATCCCCCGATGCCAGCGTGGCCCGGCTGGCGGGCTACGCTGGGCGAGCGCAATAGCTCTTCCATGCCGAAGTTAGTCTCTCACAAGAAGGCCAAGCACTAACCCGTCGCAGAACCCGTGGCGCAAACCCATTGCAGCCGTCGGGGTGGCGGTGGGGTGGCCGGGACGTTCGGGGCCCTCCAGCGAGCCGGATGCGAAGGGAGCCCGGATGGGCGGACGAGCGAGCGATGCTGGTTCGGCGCGCAGGGCGCCGAATCGGGCCACGCGTCCCGGTCGCCCCACCGGGGGGTGTCGGAATTTTTGTGTTCAGGCAGTGTTGATCCATCATTGCCCTGCCTATTTTCCGTACGACTGAGAGTCTAGCTGGCGATAGGCTTGCGTGAATCGCTCCTCATACAGGATAGCAAATTGCTGCATGGCGGCCGTCCAGTAATGGGTTGACGACCCCCAGTTGGCGCTGATGTTTCGGATCGCCAGCCACAGCAGCTTCAAGGCGGCCTCATCGGTGGGGAACTGGCCGCGCGTCTTGATGATCTTGCGCAACTGCGAGTTCACGCTCTCGATGGCGTTGGTCGTGTAAATGATCCGACGTATATCGGGCGGGAAGGCAAAGAAGGGAACCACCCGCTCCCAGGCTTTGTGCCAGGCCGTAGTAATCATCGGGTACTTCTGGCCCCACGGGCCTTGGGCGAACGCGTGCAGCGCCTGCTGACCCGCTTCGGCATTCACCGCGCCGTAGATCGGGCGCAGCACCGAACCGAGTTTCTTCCTATCCTTCCAGTTGGCATAGCTCATGCTGTGGCGGATCAAGTGCACGATGCAGGTCTGTAGCGTGGTGGCCGGGAACACCGCCTCGAGCGCCTCAGGCATGCCTTTTAGGCCATCGGTGACGGCAATCAGAATATCCTGCACACCGCGGGTCTTAAGCTCATTGAACACACGCATCCAGAACTTAGCCCCTTCAGTGTTCTCGATCCACAGTCCCAGAATCTCACGGGTGCCATCCGGCAGTACCGCCAAGGCCATGTAGACCGCCTTGTTGCGCACCACCCCCTCATCGCGAATCTTGACCCGCAACGCATCGAAGAACACCACGGGATACATGAGTTCGAGCGCCCGGTTCTGCCAGGCGAGCACCTCATCCATGACTTCATCCGTCACCGAGCTGATGAAGTCGGCCGAGACGTCCGTGCCGTACTGCTCGGCCAGGAAGGCCCGGATCTCGCGCACACTCATGCCCCGCGCGTACATCGCGATGATCTTGTCGTCAAAGCCCGTGAAGCGACGCTCGTGCTTGGGAATGAGGATAGGCGCAAAGCTGCCGTCACGGTCCCGAGGGATATCCAGCCGCACGGGGCCCGCATCGGTGAGGACGGTCTTGGCGCTGCTGCCGTTACGCTGATTGGTGCTCTGCTCGGGACGCAGCTCACCACTGCCGTAGCCAAGGTGGTGGCCCAGCTCCGCGCCCAGTGCCCGCTCAATGATCGCCTTCTTGAGCAGCATGAACGTGTCTTGCACCGCCTCGGGCGTCATCGGGCCGGTCACCAACTCGTCCAGCATTTGCTGGGCGCTGGCGGGCAGCTTGCCCTTAGGAATACCGACCGGTTCTTTCTTCTGTTCTCGTGCCATGGCTCATCTCCTTAAAGATAATCATAGGCCCGAACACAAAATTCCGGACACTCTCCCCCACCGCCACACCGGCGGCGTCTAAGAAATACAACGACAACACCTAGGAACCACAGGAGCGTCTAAGAAATACAACGACAACACCTAGGAACCACAGGAGCGTCTAAGAAATACAACGACAACATCTACGACCCACAAGAACGTCTAAAAAATACAGCGACAACACCTAGGAACTACAGGGACGTCTAAGAAATATAACGACGACGTCCAAGAACTGCACCGGTGCCTGGCAAAATACCCGGCATCGCCGCCAAAACCCGTACTAAAGGTACAATCTAAGGTTTAAATTTCAGCCCCCGGGATCTACACCCGTCACGGCAATATCATGCAAGAAACCACCATCAAGCGCGTTACCTCCGTAACGACGCAAGCCCCCGCCTCCTCGACGCAGCTTCTCGTTCCCACAGAGCCTACCTTCGTATCCGGTCAGTTCCTCATTCCCACCGAGCCCGAAGCCTCCGAAGACATCGCCGTGGCGCAAGCGCAAGCCCCGGCGGCGACCCGCAAACTCTTCATCCGCACCTTCGGCTGCCAGATGAACGAATACGACTCCGACAAGATGGCCGACGTACTCCACGAAGACCAGGGCGTCGAGATCACCCAGAATCCGGAAGAAGCCGACATCATCCTGTTCAATACCTGTTCGGTGCGCGAAAAGGCCCAAGAAAAGGTTTTCTCCGACCTTGGGCGGGTGCAGCACCTGAAACAGCTCAATCCCAATCTCGTGATCGGCGTCGGGGGTTGTGTTGCCAGCCAGGAAGGCGAAGCCATCGTCAAGCGGGCGCCCTATGTGGACATCGTGTTCGGGCCCCAAACGCTGCACCGTCTGCCAGAGCTGATTGCCAGGCGGCGTGAATCGGGCCGCTCCCAGGTGGACATCAGTTTTCCGGAAATCGAAAAGTTCGACGCCATGCCGCCCGCGCGCGTGGAGGGTCCGACCGCGTTCGTGTCCATCATGGAAGGCTGCAGCAAGTACTGCAGTTTCTGTGTCGTGCCCTACACCCGCGGCGCCGAGGTTTCACGTCCGTTCGACGATGTGCTGATTGAAGTGGCCGACCTGGCCGACCAGGGCGTCAAGGAAGTCACCCTGCTGGGCCAGAATGTGAACGCCTACCGCGGCCCCATGGGCGACGGCGCAAGCATTGCCGATTTCGCCATGCTGCTGGAATATGTGCATGAAATCCCAGGCATAGAACGCATACGTTATACGACGTCGCATCCCAAGGAGATGACGACGCGGCTGATCGAAGCGCATGGCAAGCTGCCCAAGCTGGTACCGTTTCTGCATTTGCCCGTGCAGGCAGGAAGCGACCAGGTTCTGTCGGCCATGAAGCGCGGCTATACCACCCTGGAATTCAAGTCCATTGTCCGGCGGCTACGCGCCGCACGGCCAGGCTTGACGCTTTCTTCCGACTTTATTGTGGGCTTTCCCGGCGAGACCGAAGCCGATTTCGAAAAAACCATGTCGCTCATTCGCGATGTCGGGTTCGACCAGTCTTTTTCCTTCGTTTACTCACGCCGGCCGGGCACTCCCGCTGCCGATCTGCAGGACGACACGTCCAAAGAAACCAAGCTGGAGCGGCTGTACCGCTTGCAGGCCCTGATCAATGAACAGGCCGCGCAGATCAGTGCTTCCATGGTGAGCTCGGTTCAGCGCATACTGGTCGAGAAGCCATCAAAACGCGACCCGAACGAACTGTCGGGGCGCACCGAAAATAACCGCATCGTCAATTTCGTCGGACAGCCGCGCCTTATCGGACACATGGTGGACGTGCGCATCGTACAAACCATGGCCAACACACTCAAGGGCGAGATCGTCACCATCGCGCCCCAGGAGCAAGGACAAGCATGACTCGAGCCGCACGCAGCAAGGCGCCGGTAACCGTATGGCTGGACGGCGACAATACGCACCTGGCCAATCTGTGCGGCCCGCTGGACGAAAACTTGCGCCAGATAGCCGATGGCTGGAATGTCGTCCTGAATCGCCGCGGCGACCGTGTCTCGATAACGGGCGATCAGGCCAAGGCGGCCGGCAAGGCGCTTGAATGGTTCCATCAGCGCGCCGTTCACAAGGCCTTGTCGATCGACGACATTCAGCTGGGCATGGTCGAACTGGGCGCAGGGCTTCCTCAAGATGCAAAAGAAACCGTCGTGGCGCCCGCAGTGGTAGTCGAACCCGTATCGGTCGAGGATCGCAGCCTGAGCCTGCGCACGCGCAAGTCCGATCTGCGCCCGCGCACTCCGCGCCAGCGCGAATACCTGAATCAGATTTTGCAGCACGACATTACGTTCGGCATAGGGCCCGCCGGCACAGGCAAAACCTGGCTGGCGGTGGCTTGCGCCATCGATGCCCTGGAACGCGAGACCGTACAACGCCTGGTGCTTACCCGGCCGGCCGTGGAAGCCGGCGAACGGCTGGGTTTTCTGCCTGGCGATCTGGTGCAGAAGGTCGATCCGTATCTACGCCCTTTGTATGATGCCCTGTACGACCTGATGGGCTATGAGCGCGTCCAGCGCCTCTTCGAAAAGCAGACCATAGAAATCGCGCCGCTGGCTTATATGCGGGGCCGTACGCTGAACCATGCCTTCGTCATACTCGACGAAGCCC
Organism: Pseudomonas sp.; assembly: GCA_036675275.1. Taxonomy (GTDB): domain Bacteria; phylum Pseudomonadota; class Gammaproteobacteria; order Burkholderiales; family Burkholderiaceae_B; genus Pollutimonas. The sequence continues at coordinate 4,641 of JAKFFG010000014.1, forward strand.
AGAACACGACGCCCGAGCAAATGAAAATGTTCCTGACGCGCATCGGATTCGGCAGCAAGGCTGTCATCAATGGCGATCCGTCTCAGGTCGATTTGCCGCGAGGACAACTGAGCGGACTGGCCAATGCCGTCGAGGTGCTGGAGTCGGTCCAGGGCATTGCCACCACTCGCTTCACCAGCCGCGATGTCGTTCGTCACCCACTGGTTGCGCGCATTGTCGATGCCTATGAGAAGGCGGGTGACCATGTCGCCTGAGCCGCTGCTGTCCCTTGCCATCCAGTATGGCACGCAAGCCCCTGAACTGCCGCGATGGCGCCTGCGCCGATGGGTCCGGCATGCGGTCAACGGCGTGGCGCGCGCGTTCGCCCACGCGGACGATCCCGGGGCAAATGAGCAGTCGTCACAGGCCTTTACGTCGGTGGCCCTTACGCTGCGCCTGGTAGACCAGACGGAAGGTCAGGCCCTGAATCGGGATTACCGCGACCGGGACTATGCGACGAATGTCCTTACCTTTGAATATGGCGTCGATCCATCCGGAACCGCGAGCGGCGACATCGTGCTGTGCGTTCCGGTACTGCACCGCGAAGCCGCCGAACAAAACAAGAAACTGCTCAGCCATGCGGCCCATCTTACAGTGCATGGCGTATTGCACGCCCTCGGCTACGACCACATCGAAGCCGAGGATGCCGCCGACATGGAAGCGCTGGAAACGGACATTCTTGCCAAGATGGGCATATCCGACCCCTACCGGCCATAAGGCCTTACGCCTCGATCCACAATTTCGGTTATGCTAAACCTCCGTATAACCAGTCCCCTGGACAATGTCAGAACCTAGCTCACCCGATGCCGAACCTCGACCGGCTAAAACATCATCAAAATCCCTGTTTGGACGTCTCACTGCGTTCATGAGGCCTTCCGAGCCCGAAGACCGCGACGATATCAAGACTTTGCTTGAAGCGGCGCACGACCGGCAAGTACTCGACGGCGAATCCTACGCCATGATTTCCGGTGCCCTTGAAGTCGCAAACCAGACGGTTGCCGATATCATGGTCCCCCGCTCGAAAATGGACATGCTGGACGTCAGCAAGCCGCTGGCGGAAGTGCTTCCCGACATCATCGAAACGGGACACTCGCGCTTCCCCGTCTATGAAGACGACCGCGACAACATCGTGGGCATCCTCCTGGCCAAAGACCTGCTGCTGTCCATCACCAATCCGGCCATCGACCTGCGCCCCCTGGTGCGCCCCGCGGTATTCGTACCCGAAACCAAACGGCTCAATGTCTTGCTGCACGATTTCCGCAGCAGCCGCAATCACCTGGCCATCGTGGTGGACGAGCATGGCGGCACGTCCGGCCTGGTCACCATGGAAGATGTGCTGGAACAAATTGTCGGCGAGATCGAAGACGAGTACGACGAGGATGCCGAGAAAACCATATTCCAGACGGGCACCAATAGCTGGCGCGCCATGGGCATCACCGAGATATCGGTCTTCAACCGCAGCTTCAACACCGATCTGCCGCACGACGACTATGACACGCTGGGTGGTTGGCTGGCGGCCGAACTCGGGCGCATACCGCGGCGCGGCGACAGTATCAGCCACCAGGGCCTGAACATCACCGTCGTGGGCGCCGATGCCAAGCGGGCCTTGTGGCTGCATATCCAGCTCGACAACCCCGACCCCATCGCGCCTTCCAACGCCAACGAGTAAACACTTGAATTTTCTACAACGTTACGGCCGGCAGTATGCCCTGCTGCTGCTTCTTGGCGCCGTTCACGCCCTGTCGTTCGCGCCCGGCCCCTTGCCGGCCTGGTCGCTGCCCTTCGTACAGATATTCAGCCTGGCCTTCCTGGCGTATCGCGTGTTCAAGGCGGCAACGCCATGGCAGGCTGCCGCCGGCGGATTCGCATTCGGCCTGGCGAACTTCGCCCTGGGTTTCTACTGGCTGTATATCAGCATGCACGACTATGGCGGCATGGCCGCGGGGCTGGCTGGCGCCGCCGTCGTGTTGCTCGCAGCGTTCAAGGCGCTGTTTGTAGCGGCTGCCGTAGGCCTGGCGCGCTGGCTCTCCAGCCGGCATCTACATGCCGCTTCCCACTACGGATGGCAATTGCTGATCGCCGCCCTGTGGGCATCGACCTGGACATTGGCGGAGTGGCTGCGCGGCACTCTGTTTACCGGTTTTCCGTGGCTTAACGTAGGCTATGCCCACGTCGAAGGCGTACTGGCCGGCTGGGCGCCCATATTCGGCGTCTACGGGCTGGCATGGTTCGCCGCCTTTGCGTCGGGGGCCATTGCCTTGCTGGCCTGCGCCAAGGACACCGGCAACGACGCCCGCGCCGCCATCGGCGTAGGCTGTGCGATCGTCGCCGGTCTGCTGGGAATCGCCCTTGGCCATATCGGGTGGTCGCATCCCCATGGAACGCCCATCATGGTGCGCCTGGTGCAGGGCGGAGTTCCGCAGTCCGAGAAGTTCGACCCCCAGCTCATCCAGCGCGGCCTCGAAACGTATATGCAATTGGCAAAGCTCCCTCCCAAGGAAGCCGAGGCGGCGCCACACTTGATCGTGCTTCCCGAAACCGTCGTGCCGCTGTTTCAGGACAGAGTGGCTCCCAGCCTGTGGCAGCAATGGCTGGATATTGCTGGTGAACGCAATGCACAAATACTGATGGGCGCACCGCTACACGATCAGCACGACGGCCAGGACCGCTACACGAACAGCGCCATCAGTTTCAATGCCCAGACCCCACTCGCGGCTCTGACTGCCGGCAATCCGGACATGCGTTATGACAAGCACCACCTGGTGCCCTTTGGCGAGTTCGTACCGCCGGGCTTTCGCTGGTTCGTCGACACCATGCAGATTCCCCTGGGCGACTTCAATCGCGGCCAGGTCCGGCAAGCACTGTTCCCCATCGAAGGGCAAATGATTTCGCCCGACATCTGCTACGAAGATGTCTTCGGAGAAGAGATCATCCAGACAGTGCGCAATAGCGACCGCCTGGGCCCCGGCGCCACGATTCTGGTCAACATGAGCAATCTTGGCTGGTTCGGGGACTCCTGGGCCTTGCGCCAGCACTTGCAGATATCGCGAATGCGCGCCATGGAGACTGCACGTCCGATGCTGCGCGCCACGAATACCGGCATGACGGCGGCGATCGATCCCAATGGAGCAGTACGAGCCGCGCTCCTTCCCATGACTCCAGGTGTGCTGGACGTGGAAGTCCAGGGCATGTCCGGCTTTACGCCTTACGTGCGCTGGGGCAACATGCCCATTCTGGCGTGGGTCGGGCTCATTCTCTTGCTGGGTCTTTTACTTCGCCGGCGTGCTTATTCCGATGACGCGAGAAATGCAGAGAACTCGTCGGCCGCCAGCGGAATCGAAAACAAGTAGCCTTGTGCGTAGTCGCAGCCGGCCCGCAGCAGCAGGTCGCGCTGCGCCTGCGTTTCAACCCCTTCGGCAATGACTTTGAGGCCCAGCCTGTGGGCCATCACGATAATGGCCTCGCACAAGGCCATATCGTCAGTTTCTGCGCCCAGGTTGTTCACAAAGGACTGGTCGATTTTTATGTAATCGATGTCGAACTTCTTCAAATACGAAAGCGAGGAATAGCCCGTTCCGAAGTCGTCCAGGGCTACTTGTATGCCGGCGTCGCGAAATGCCAACAGCTTATTCCGGACATCGGCATTGGCGTCCATCAGCAATCTTTCGGTGATCTCAACAACGACACTCTGGCCGGGAAGGTCCAATTGCCGCAGATGCTCCAGCCATTTATCATGGTCCAGGCCCTCGGCCATGAACTGGACCGGCGATACATTCACGCTGATCTGGAAATCCCGATGATGCGCCGCCCGCCACAATACCGATTGCCGAGTGGCTTCACGGAATATCCAATCGCCTATGCTTACGATGATGCCGGCGTCTTCGGCAACCGGTATGAATGACGCGGGACTGATCATGCCCATGCTCGGATGCGACCAGCGTATGAGGGCCTCCGCCTTGTGCACTCTTCCGGTCGCCAGCTCGACTATGGGCTGGTAGTACAGCACGAACTGCTGTTGATCGCGCGCGACAATCAGGTCGCGTAGCATTTGCCGCCGGTCATGTGCATCCTGCTGCATGGCGGGCGTGAAATAGCAATATTGATTGCGGCCGTTGCCTTTGGCGGCGTACATGGCCAGGTCGGCGTTCTTCAACAACACCTGTGCATCGTCGCCATCCCGGGGAAAGAAGGTGACGCCCATGCTGGTGGAGATGGATGCCGCTTCATCACCCAGTTCGTACGGCTGCGCCAATTCATGCAGAACCTGCTGGCATATGCCACCCACCGCCTCCATATTGGTGACTCCACTCAATATTATGGTGAATTCGTCACCGCCCAGGCGGGCGACTGTGTCGGTGGACCGTATGCAGGCGCTCAAGCGTCGCGCCACTTGCTTCAGGAGCTCGTCGCCCATGCTATGGCCCAGGGTGTCGTTGACGTCCTTGAAGAAATCCAGATCCAGGAACACCAGGGCCATGGACAGGCCGGTACGCCTGGCGCGCGTAATGCCCCGTTCCAGGCGCTCCTGAAATAGCTGGCGGTTCGGCAGGCCCGTTAAATGATCATAATTTGCCTGGCGCCAGATGAAGGCATCTGACTGCTTTCTTTGGGTGATGTCCGAAAAAAGGCCCACACGGCAGCGGATGGAACCGTCGTCGTTGTACGAGGTATTGATAGTAAGGCGTTCTGCATATTCCTCTCCGTTCTTGCGCCGGTTCCAGATATCGCCTTGCCACTTTCCGGTATTTTCCAGCGAGTTCCACATTGCCTGATAAAACGCTTTATCGTGGCGCCCGGAACTAAGCAGGCTAAGCCTGGATCCTATGACCTCCTCGGCGCTGAAACCCGTAATAGCCGAAAATGCGGGGTTCACATTGCTGATGATGCCGTCGGGGTCGGTAACGACCATCGCCTCGCTGCTGTTCTGGTATACGACTGCGGCCATGCGGGCCGACGCCTCGACTTCCTTGCGGGCAGTCACATCAAGCGCAATGCCCATGGTCACCGGTTCGCCGTCGAGTTCCATGCGGGACCCGAAAATTTCGAGATTGATTATCGTGCCGTCCTTGCGCCGACCGCGTGGTTCCACACATACCCCGTGAACATGTTCTTCCAGGCGCGCAGAGGTGCTTTCCTTGACCTTCTGGCGGTCCTCGTCGACAAAGATGTCATAGGCATCCATGGAAACGAGCATCTCTTCGCGGTCATAGCAAAACATTTTCGCCATCGTACTGTTGACGAAACGAAACCGTTCCCGCTGGACGATGTACACGCCCACCATAGTGTTCTCTGCGATGCCGCGGAACATGGCTTCGGCTTGGCGCAGACTATGCCTGTCATGCTCGATGTGATCGATCAGTTGCCCTATGCGCCGCGCAGAGTCGTTGAAAGCAAGCGCCAACCGACCGATTTCGTCGGAGGAACGATAAGAGACACGGGTGCTGTAATTGCCGCCAGAGAGCTCCCGGCAGTGGCGCGACAGTTCGCGCAGGGGTTTGACCATTTGCCTGCGCGCCGCCCCGAAGGCCGCCAGCAGCATCAGCGCGTCGAGCAGCAACAAACCATATATATTAAGCAGCGCCTGGCTCTGTGCCCTCTCGTTCTCGACAAAGATGGAACCAATGAGCGCTTCGGTGTTCTGCAGCAAGAACGTAGCTTCTTCCGTAACGCGCTGCCTCAATGCCGAGCTTTCGGCGACCGCTGCCATGGGTAGCGTTTTGTCCAATGCCGTCAAAGCGAGAAACCCGCCGATGTTCACGCGATAGGTATTCCATTGCCGTTGGACGGCGTCCAGCGCTTGCGCATGGACCATGCCCAAGCGCGCGATATCCAGCCCGAATGCCGTCCCGCCCTGGCTTAGCGCTGACAAGGCCATATCGAATTCAGCCATGCTGCGCTCAATATTGCCTATGCCCGGCCCGCGCGTCGCTTCACTGTCCAGCGCCGCGAAAGCGATCTTTTGACTGAGCATACGCAGCTTGCCCGCCACGTTGACAGTGGCGGCAACGCTATTGAAGTCGCGCAACAGGTCGCGAACGAGGATAACGTTGGTGCAGGCCAGGACCAGTACGAGCAGGAAGACGCCACCGATTTTTTGGCCTATGCTGAGCCCCGGCAGCGCACGCTTGCTAAGACTGGATCTACTGGGTGGCAATATGTCTGGAATCATGGGTGACCGTCAATGAGAGCCACTATATGCGCAGCCGATATCTGCGCATATAGTGGCGGACGGTATAATGATCCATGAAGAGCTTGTCAGCCAGATTGATTCAGGTCAATTTAAATAGCGAAACAACAACCTGACTTGCACACATTAAAAATATGGTGCATAATCTCGCTTCTTCGCTAGACAAGCCAGTACGGGGGTATAGCTCAGCTGGGAGAGCGCTTGCATGGCATGCAAGAGGTCAGCGGTTCGATCCCGCTTACCTCCACCAGTCTTACGAAGAAAGTTGTAAAAAACAGCAGTACCGCGCTTTTATATGCTACAATGCGCAGCTTGTTTTGTCCGGTCCCCATCGTCTAGAGGCCTAGGACACCACCCTTTCACGGTGGGTACAGGGGTTCGAATCCCCTTGGGGACGCCAGGTTTTTTTATCTGGCATCAGTAGTACACCGCTGCGGAGCGGTAGTTCAGTTGGTTAGAATACCGGCCTGTCACGCCGGGGGTCGCGGGTTCGAGTCCCGTCCGCTCCGCCAAAAGATTCGATAAAAAGCACTTAATTAACATTAGGTGCTTTTTTTATGCGCATTGTTTCCCCCGTCTTTCCGTTCCAAAAACTTTGGCGCCTGGTCCCGCCAGGCTTAGATGGATCGCATTCAGGCATTTGCGTAGACTACAGTCGGCCATGAGCGACGGTCGATGGCCAGGGATACAATTGCGCACCGCCATCGAATCAGGTACCGATATGTCCGAGCCAACCGCTAAACTTCGTTCGTTCTCTTTCGTGCTTGCGGTACCCGACCTAAAGCGAAGCGCATCCTATTTTCGTGACGCGCTCGGCTTTCGTCTTGAATGGCCTGAAGGCTCTGATTGGCAGCTTGTATCCAGAGGCGATGTGCGCATCATGATTGGCCATTGCCCCGACGCCATGCCCCCTTCGATGACCGGCGACCATAACTATTTCGCTTACCTCAATGTCGATGATGCCGATGCACTCCACAGTGAGCTAGCCAATAGGGGCGCCATCATACTCCAGCCTCCGACCGATAGACCTCATGGCATGCGAGAGTTCGTCATAGGGACACCCGACGGGCATCGAATGATGGTCGGCCAGGAATTGCCCGCGACTAACTGAGCAAATTCAATCCGACCATGGTTGTCGTCTTCTGCGTATGTTAGCTAAAAGCGGATTGTGACGCCGGCCATCGGTCCCTGTAGCACTGCGTCAAATTCAAAGCCTTTGTGGCTGTAATCCACGCCCAGGGCGCGGTAACCGAGGGATGCCGAGATGTTCTTGCTGATGCTGTATCCAATACCCAAACCGACGTCCCACTCCGCCTCCGCACCACCTGCGCCGATCAGCCCCCAGCCAGTGACGTATAACTTCGGCGTCAACACATAATTTCCACGCAGTCCGATCAAACCATCGACCCAGGTCGCTCCGTCGCTGTGCTTGCGGCCAGCCAGGTGCGCTCCCTTCAGAGTAATGTCGGTATCAACCGACCACACGCGTACGCCAGCGACAACGTCTAACCGGTGCGGCGAATTTTGCAGAACGGAATATCCCGCTCCGATGAGGCCGGCGAAAGTCGAAGTTTGCACTTCTGCGCTCGTGGCCAGAATCCCATGCGGCGTATCCCCTTGTGAGCCAATTTTGATGTAGATCAAATCGCCGAAAATGCTGTACCTGCCTTTGCGTGCGTCGCCCATCAGCATAGCCGCAAAGTCGAGGTTATCGAATATCTTATCGAAGCTGGCGTCGATGTCGATCACAGGAGAATTTGAATGAGATACCTTGCCGGAAAGCCCTGCCGCCCAAAAATAGGGCATCACTGAGAAGTCCCATTCCGCCTGCTGTCCACCGCCTGCAGCAGGGAAAGCATCAAGGTCGTTGCAGAGCCCGCACCCGGCATAGAGAAGCCCGCAGAGCAATAATCCAGTGATTTTCTTTTTCATCGCAAACCCTCTCTTACGCGCGGCGTGATGAACCGGGTTCCTCACAGCCCCGATTAGCGTAAAACCGGTACGACGCATTCGGCCCCAAGCTCATGGCAGCTTTCGCCTCTCGATAACCCGGATCCCGTGGCTTCCATGAACCGGCCACGGCCCCGCAGATCAGACCTTCAGAACAGCAGGCGGCTTCCACGTGCCGTCCAGGATTGAGAATGCGGGCGCCTCCGCGGGCATATAGAGGCGGAACATCAGGATGAAGTCTCCCCGCGGAGTGGGCAGCCAATTCGATTCCCGGCCCGTCCCCGGACTGTCGGCCTGGAGATACAGTTCGGTCGAACCGTCCTCGTTGCGCTTCAGTTCGTTGCGCTGGCTAAGCGTATATCGGTTCAACGGGTTCGCGACAAAGAACCATTTGTCGTCATACATGGTAAGGGACCAGAACCCGCGGGCGGGCGGGAATGCCCCCTGCTCGAAACGGATGACGTATCGGTTTTTCCCGTTCAGCTTGGCCCCCTGTACGTCATTCTGGGTGAATGGGTAGACGGCGTCCTCAGGCCTGTTCGCGCCCAGCCCGACTGCCGTGACAAAGGCGCGCTGTACATAATCGGTGCCGTAGACGCCAGCCTTCAGCATTACCACCCAACCGTTTTCGAGTGCCAGGCCGCCTCCTTTGTCCTGCGCCATGATGCGCTTGAGCCCGGCGTCGCGAGCATTTGTCATCGCACGTTGAATGGTCGGCGAGAGGCTTGCAAAGTTCAATGGCTTGCCGGGCACGAGGCCGAGGCGCGCAAACTGAGCCATCGCCGGCGCATCGGCCGCGACAGGCCCGTTCGTTTCCATGAGTTCTGCCAACAGCGCAAAATAGTCGGCGGGGCTGAGACGGTCCACCTGATCGCGGACGGCAGTCTTCATATCGATGGACGAGTCCACCCGACCTGCCGGCGCCTTATAGTCGCCCTTGCCCCAAGCGCTAAGGGGCACAAGCCGATACTGGTCCTGCAGTGCGTGGACTTTCTTGTAATCTTCTGGCGTGCCGGTGCAGTATGTGCGTCCATGCACCCAGAGAAGATCGGTCGGCGAGCTGATGCGCGGAAGGCCAGCGGGAGTAGGGCCTTTATAGCGCGGGCCGGTGATGACATAGGCCTGCGCCCTGCCACCGGTGGTTCGCGTTCCCGGAGAAGCGATGACGTTGGTCCACCCATCCAGCATGGGGAAGAGATAGTAGCGATCACCCATGTCCGACCAGGACACGACGATCGGTTCCGGCCCAAGGTCGAGCCAGCCTTCAGAATAAAGCGTGTCGGCATTGGGCGCCGTAATCCCCGTAAAGGCAGCCGTCGGATATTCGCGTACATTGGCGAACTGATTGACGGGAGCCCGGATTCCCTCCGGGCGCGCGACGTTGGTCATGACCTTGCGGGTCATATAGGTGGTGACGAGCGGATAGCCAAAGATATAGGCCTCTTCAGCAATTCGCGCGGCATCGTCTTCGCTGGCTATCTTGGCCGACGCCTCTGCGCTGGCTAGCGATGGAATTTGCGCGAGCACAGACGATGCCGCTACGCCGATCGGAAGAGCGAGCATCTTGCGACGTGACAAATACAACGGGCTCATGATGGCTTTCCTTCTGTTGAGCAGGGCTTGCCCGGGAATACCCGCGTCGGGCGCCTTCATCGCGTCATGCTAGTCGGGCGTCGATAATGTAGCTAAACATTCTGCGCCGATAATGCGGTGGCAAGCGAGTCGCCACATTGCCAATTGACTTCGGGATATATTTATGTATTTCGCCCCGCAATATAAACTTCATCGAAACGCTCTCCCTTGGGCTCAGACATGCAATTTTCCCGGCGCAACGCTATCCCCGATTCGCTTGTCACCGCTTTTCAGAATACCCACTACATCGTATTAGCGACTGACAAGCCATTTGCCTTGCGCATAGGCCAATACAGCGCTGAGCTGACCTATCTGTTTTCACACTACGGCGCTGACTGCGCAGCCATTCTTACGGCCTACAATCCTTGGGCGCAGACAGTCAGCGAGCAGGCAAACCGCCGCGCCCAGCATCTTTTGCAACATGAGATTGACGCCTTGGGCTTTATGCGCATCGACGGCGAGAACCGCGCTGGAGATAAGGACGGCCCTTCCGAACCGACCGTAATCGCGCTGGACATTCCGCGCGAGCGATCCCGGCAGCTTGCGCAACAGTTCGGACAACTTGCGTTCGTGTACATCGACGGACCGTGCACGCCGGAACTGGTGTGGACTTATTCAAAATAACAAAAAGATACAATTGAGGCGGAAGTCTCTTTACTCGGTACTTGATGAACTCCACCATCAAGATAACGGAAAACTGATGTTAATTGGCCGAACATGCCTATTGATTGCCGACAAATAGCTTCAACATCGCCTTGCCGCCATACGGCGGCGCCTCTACCATTGCGAGCTGATAACATTTCTGCCGCGCATTATGGTCACTACGCCGTCATCTCTCCCCGCCTTCACAAACGACACTCGCCAGAACTGGACAGTGCAAAGCATTGTCGATCTGTACGAACTGCCCTTCATGGATCTGCTGTTGCTTGCGCAGAACGAACACCGCAAACACCACGAGCCCAATACGGTCCAGCTGTCCAGCCTGCTATCGATCAAGACCGGAGGTTGCCCCGAAGATTGCTCCTATTGCCCACAGTCGGCTCGTTACGACACGCAGCTGGAGCAGGATGGGCTCATGCCGCTGGAACAAGTGCTTGAAGCGGCCCGCGCCGCCAAAGCCGGCGGAGCGCAACGTTTCTGCATGGGCGCCGCGTGGCGCTCGCCGACGGCCCGGCAACTGGATTCGGTGAGCGAAATGGTCCAGGCCGTGAAAGACTTGGGGCTGGAAACCTGTGTCACGCTCGGCATGCTCAAGGAGGGCCAGGCGCAACAACTGCGCGACGCCGGCCTAGACTACTACAACCATAACCTCGACACATCGCCGGAGTTCTACGGCAACATCATTTCCACACGCACATACCAGGATCGTCTGGACACCTTGGATCGCGTCCGGTCCGCTGGCGTCAGCGTGTGCTGCGGCGGCATAGTGGGCCTGGGCGAATCGCGTGAGCAACGGGCGGGGCTTATTGCTCAACTGGCCAATCTGCACCCCTATCCAGAATCTGTACCCGTCAACAATCTGGTGAAAGTCGCAGGCACGCCTCTGGAAGACGCGCCCGCTGTGGATCCCTTCGAATTTGTACGCACTATCGCCGTGGCCCGCATCACCATGCCGCGCGCTGTCGTACGGCTGTCGGCGGGGCGCGACGCGATGAGCGACACCATGCAGGCGCTCTGCTTCATGGCGGGCGCCAATTCCATTTTCTACGGCGACATGCTCCTTACCACGGGCAATCCGCAATGGTTGCAGGACCAGGCCTTGTTCCAGCGCCTTAACCTTCGGCCTACCGGCGCCGCCCCTCAATACTGAACCAGATCCCTATGTATACACTGATTGTCAGCATTGCCTGCAGCGTGGCCGTGTCGGTCTTGCTAAAGCTGGCGCGCCGCAAGAATATCCAGATAGACCAGGCCATCGCCATGAATTACCTGGTGGCGGCCACTCTGTGCCTGCTTATCTTCCAACCCAAGCCGGCTGCGCTGTTGAGCCCCAGCACGCCCTGGTGGATACTGGCCGCCTTGGGTGTGCTCCTGCCGGCAATTTTCCTTGCCATGGCCGGTGCCGTACGGCACGCCGGAATAGTGCTCAGCGACGCCGCACAGCGACTGTCACTGTTCATTCCCCTGATTGCCGCCTTCCTGCTTTTCGACGAGGCTGCTTCCACCGGCAAGCTTGCCGGTATCTCGCTCGCGCTAGTCGCGCTTGCCTGCCTGTTACGACGGAAAAATACCCAGGCGAGCTCGGGAGAAACCGGAAAAACAGTGTCGCTGTTGCTGGCCGTCTGGCTGGGATACGGCACGATAGATATCTTGTTCAAGCAACTGGCAAAGAGCGGCGCCGCGTTTTCAAATAGCCTGTTCGTCGCTTTCGTGCTGGCCGGCGTGTTGATCTTCCTTTACCTGCTGGCCAGACGCACCGTATGGAACCGCCGCAGCTTGGCGGCAGGCATCGTGCTGGGCGTGCTCAACTTTGGCAATATCTATTTTTATATCCGCGCGCACCAGGTTTTCCCCCAGAATCCGACCTTGGTGTTTTCCGCAATGAACATAGGCGTGATATCACTGGGCACACTCGTGGGCGCCGGCCTGTTCAAGGAAAAGCTGTCGTGGGTCAACGTGCTGGGCGTTGTACTGGCCATCGCCGCCATCGTCGCATTGATCCCACGCTAAGCAGGCTAGGGAGCGACGGGCCCTTTGCCTTGGGCATCGTCGCGCTCGGCCGCCTCATCAGCGGGGCCTTCAGGCACAACAATGTCATCGGGCGCAGCCGGCTTTACTGCTTCGGCGGTTTCTTCCACAGGTTCGTACGACACATCGCTTTCAAGATCGACACGAGGGTCCAGCGTGGCAACAACGTTGGAGCTCTGCAGGCTGTCTGCCATGGGAACGAAATGGGTAGGCGCGTCTTCGCTCAGATTGGCCCCGGTCACTTTTTGCGGCCGTACAAATATCACCAGAATAGCGGCGCAGGCCGATACGAAAATAAAGTAGACGCTGGGATCGAGTTCGCGCATCAACAGACCGGCAACCAAAGGACCTACGCAGGCGCCCAGGCCATAAACCATATACAGAATGGCGCTAAGGCCAACGCGGCGTTCCGGTTCGACGTTATCGTTGGCAAATGCCGCCCCCAGGGGGTACAAAGTGAACTGCAGTATGCCGAACGCGCAGGAAAACACCAGCAGCGCCCAATACGGGAAAGTCCACCAGCCCCACAGGGGAATGGACAGCAGGCAAAGAATAAGCGCATTCAGCCGTATCATGCCCGTACGGTCGATACGATCGGCAAGCCAACCCACAGGCCACTGAAACAACAGGCCCGACGCCACCGCTGCCGCAAGAAAGATGGCTACCTGATTACTGGACAAGCCTTGCTTCACCGCATAGACCGGCGCCAGCCCATAGAACGCCCCCACAATCGTTCCGGCCACGAAAAGCACGGTAAGCGACAGCGGTACGCGCGAGACATAATATTTGATGTGCAGCGGCGCAGGCATCTGCAAGGCGGGGTGCAGCCGGCGGGTCAAAGCCACCGGCACCAGGCACAGCGCCGAGCAGATGGCCACGAAAATGAGCGGCTCGTAATTGAGCTTGGGGAAAATCATGAGGGCCAGTTGCCCAAGCACGGTGCCCAGGCTGGAGCAGACCATGTAGAACGCAAACACGCGGCCGCGCTGATGGTTTTCCGTCTGCTCGTTCAGCCAGCTTTCCAGCACCATGAATTGCGTCACCATGGCGACACCGGCTACAAAGCGAAACCCCAGCCATACCCACAGATTATCGATCAGGGCCAGGGCCAGCACCGTTACCGTGACGATGGCTGCCGTCGCGGAGTAGGCTCGTATGTGCCCTACCTGAATGATGACTTTGTGCCCTATCCGGGCGCCAAACACCAGACCCAGGTAGTACACCGCAATCAATGCGCCTACCCATAGTTCAGAGACCGAAGCCGCCGTAAGGCGCAAACCCAGGTAGGTGTTGAACAGCCCCGACCCGACCAGCAATAACAACGTTGCCAGATAAAGCGAGAAAAATGAAGCAATGGTCGTAATCACAGGGGTCGGAAGCTGAAGAGCGTTTAGGCGAGTTGATTCAGTAAGGTCTGGGCATCGCTGACCTCGAGCTGGCCGCCCTTCTCGATATTCAATTGCTTGACGACGCCATCGACAATAAGTGCCGAGTAGCGCTGCGAACGCATGCCGAGCCCCCTTGCGGACAAGTCGAATTCAAGTCCCATTGCGCGGGTCCAGGCAGCGCTGCCGTCGGCCAGCATGCGGACGCGGCCGTCGACGCCCTGGTCGCGGCCCCATGCGCCCATGACGAATGGGTCATTCACTGCCACGCACCAGATCTCGTCGACGCCCTTGGCTTTCAGCTGCTGGCTAAGTTCGACAAAGCCTGGAAGGTGCTTGGCTGAACACGTGGGGGTGAAGGCGCCGGGCACGGCAAACACTGCAATGGTCTTGTTCTTGACCTGGTCGGCAACCTGGAAATTATTGGGTCCGACGGCGCATGTTTCGGTAGCGGTTTCTATGAATTCACCGAGTGTGCCGTCTGGCACGCGGTCACCGATTTGAATAGGCATACATGTTCTCCACAAATTCTTGCTGGCAAAAGGAAAAGCGCCGGGCGGGCGCCTTCGGAAACTCCAATCATACGCTGGCACCGAACAAGAAGTTTAGCTTTAATCGTATATCATAGGACGGTCAACATGCCTTATCGGTATACGCAATGAGCAACACTCCCACAGATCAGGCCACTCTCAGCCATCTCAACGAAACCGGCCAGGTGCGCATGGTGGATGTCAGCGGCAAGGCCTCCAGTCAGCGCACCGCTATCGCCGAAGGGCTGGTGCGCATGAGCGCCACCGCCTATGGGCTGCTTTCAGCCCATCAAAACGCCAAAGGCGAGGTATTGAACACCGCCCGCGTGGCCGGCGTGCTGGCGGCAAAGCGCTGCGCCGAACTGATACCTTTATGCCACACCCTGCCACTGAGCTTCGTGGGCATCGAGTTCTTTCCCGACGACGCTACGCACAGCGTTCTGGTCAAGACCACTTGCCGCAGCGACTACAAGACGGGTGTCGAGATGGAAGCCATGACAGCATGCAGCGTGGCGGCCCTGACCATCTACGACATGTGCAAGGCGGCCGACAAGGGCATTGTGCTGGAGCACATAAGACTACGCTACAAGTCTGGAGGCAAAAGTGGTGAATGGCACAACGATTAAAGTCCTGTATTTCGCCAGGGTCGCCGAGCTGACCAGCACCCGTGAAGAGCAGTGGCCGCTGGCGCAGCCACTGTCCGGCACCGACTGGCTGGCGCAACTTGAATCGCGTTACCCGCAATTGGCCCCGGTAAAGCGGCTCAAGCTTGCAATCAATCAGTATCACATGAGCCACGATACGCTCATTCATCCAGGCGACGAAGTAGCCGTGTTCGAACCCGTCACCGGAGGATAGGCAATGATCATCGTACAGCAAGCCGATTTCGATGCAGCGGCTTTGACGGCCCGCTTGCGCTCCAGCACAGAGGGCAAGGCGGGGTCCATCGTCACGTTCACCGGCTATGTGCGCGACTATGCCGACGATGCCTCCACCCGCAGCTTGTTCCTGGAACATTATCCGGGCATGTGCGAACGTGAAATCGAAACGCTGTGTGCCGAGGCAAAGACCCGCTGGAAGATTCTCGACAGCATCGTGGTGCATCGCGTAGGCGAATTGCACCTGAAGGACCAGATCGTTTTCATTGCGGTTGCCAGCGCCCATCGCGGCGATGCATTCGCAGCGTGCGAATACATTATCGATGCGCTGAAAACGCGCGCCCCTTTCTGGAAGCGCGAAACATTGGCCAGCGGCGAACAATTCTGGGTGGAGCGGCGCGACTGCGACACGCTGAAAACAGAAGAATGGAACAATCCGTCACCGCGCGAAGGGAAAACATGAGCAAAGCCGACATAAGCAGACCACCCGTTTCGTTGAACTGTGCCGTCCTTACCATTTCGGACACACGCAATACCTTGAACGACACGTCGGGCGACTACCTGGCCGCAAGCGTCGTCGATTCCGGACACCGTTGCGCTACCCGCGCCATAAGCAGCGGCAATCTGTATCAGCTGCGCAAGGTCGTCAGCGACTGGATCGCCGATGATGCCATCCAGGTCATACTCACCAACGGCGGCACGGGATTCACCCATCAGAAGTCGACCTCCGCCGCAATCGTTCCACTGCTGGACGTGACCGTTGCGGGTTTCGGCGAGCTGTTCAGGCACCTGTCGTATCTGGACATCGGCACATCCACCCTGCAATCCGACGCCTTCGCGGGCGCCGCCAACAATACCCTCGTTTTTTGCATGCCCGGCTCGACCAACGCCTGCAAGCTGGCATGGGAGCGCATCATCAAAGAGCAGCTCGACAGTACCCATAAGCCATGCAATTTCGGCACGCATTACGCGGTGGCGCCATGAACCAGTTCGCACCCATGCTCGATTTCGACGTGGCCCAGTCGCGCCTGGCCGCAGCCGGCAAGCCGCCCAGCATCAGCGAAAGCTGTCCGCTGAACCAGGCCCGCGGCCGTGTTCTTGCCCAGACATTATTCGCGACGCTGGATCTTCCTCCGGCCGACAACAGCGCCATGGACGGCTACGCCATCCGTTATGCCGACCACACCCCAGGACATCGTTTTCCAGTGCAACAACGGTGTTATGCAGGAGTTGCACCTGAAACCCTTCAACAGGGCAAGGCCATACGGCTTTTTACCGGCAGCCTGATCCCGGAAGGCGCCGATACAGTCGTCATGCAGGAAGACGGCCAGGAAAACGACAACGAATTCCATATCCAGCACTTGCCTGTCCAGGGCGCGCATGTTCGGCGCCAGGGTGAAGACGTGCGCACGGGCGATCAGTTGTTCCCGAAGGGCGCCCTGCTGGGCGCTGCGGAAATCGCCTTGCTGGCGTCGCAGGGTTATGCCGAACTGAGCGTCTACAGTCGGCTGAAGGTCGGCATCCTGACCACGGGCGACGAATTGATCCCGCCGGGCCAGCCTCGCAGCCTCGAGCAGATCTACAACTCGAACGGCCCCATGCTTGCGGGGCTGGTCGATAACATGGGCGCCGAGGTGGTACATGTCTTGCACGCGGCGGACACCGAGGCCTCATTGCAAGATGCGTTCACAACGCTGCTTGCCGACTGCGACCTGGTGCTCACCGTAGGCGGCGTATCGGTAGGCGAAAAAGACCTCGTAAAACCGGTTATCGAGCAATTGGGCGGCACATTGGACTTGTGGCGCGTCTGCATGAAACCGGGCAAACCGGTTGCATTGGCCAATCTATACGACAAACCCGTCGTGTGCCTGCCGGGTAATCCGGTCTCGGCCTTTGCCGTTTTTGCGGTGCTGGTTTCCCCGCTGATACGCGGTATGCAGGGACGTGCACAGGTGTTTCCTGACGTGCAGTCCGGCCGCATCGTCACGGGCAAGACACTGAACGAAAAACGCGAAGAGTTCCTGCGCGTGCAGTGCCGGTTTGATGCACAAGCCATGATGGAGCTGCACGCTTATCCCAAACAGGGATCCGGCGTCGTCAGCTCCCTGCCGTGGGCCAGCGGTCTTGCCCGCATCCCCGCCAACACCGAGATCCAGGATGGCGATGTCGTGCCCTATTACGATCTGCGGCACTGGCTGGCCTAAGGCCGGGACACGGCTGTATCGGGACCAGCCTGGTAAGAATTTTTCGGAACCCCATTTTAGGAGAATCACTATGTTGTTTCTGGTTCAAATGCAGGTAAACATTCCGTCCACGCTCGACAAGGCAACGGCCGACGCGCTCAAGAAAGAAGAAAAGGAAATGTCGCAAAAGCTGCAACGCGAAGGCAAGTGGCGCGACCTGTGGCGCGTTGTAGGCCAATATGCGAACGTCAGCGTATTCAATGTCGACAGCAACGATGAGCTGCATCAGTTGCTGAGTGCTTTGCCTCTTTACCCCTTCATGGACATCACGGTCACGCCGCTGGCGCAGCACCCCTCGGCGATCGCCGCCATTTGACGCAGAAGCAAGGGACTTCACGTGACGCAATTGGAGAACTGAACATGCCACACGCAAACCTCAAGGACGTCGACCTGCACTACACCCTGGCGGGAGATCAATCCGCGCCGGTCCTGGTGCTGTCGAATTCGCTTGGCAGCACGATGGAGATGTGGCAACCGCAACTCGCGCAACTGAGCACGCACTTCCAGGTGCTGCGCTACGACACTCGCGGTCACGGTTTGTCGTCGGTAACGCCCGGTCCATACTCGATTGCGCAGCTGGGGGGCGACGTAATCGGCCTTCTGGACCAACTGGAGATAGACCGCGTCCATTTCTGCGGGCTGTCCATGGGGGGCATCACCGGCATGTGGCTGGCCTTGAACCACCCTGACCGCATCAACAAGCTCGTCCTCAGCAATACAGCCGCCTATATTGGTCCAGCCGACAACTGGACTAACCGCGCCGCGGCAGTACAGAAAGACGGCATGGCATCCATTGCCGATTCCGTGGTGGCGCGCTGGCTTACACCGGCCTATGCGCAGGCGCATCCCGATCAGGTCAGTTATTTGACGGACATGCTCAAGTCCACGCCGGCAGACGGCTATGGCGCCAACTGCATGGCAATACGCGATAACGACTTGCGCAAGGAAGTTGCCGGCATCCGCGCCAAGACCCTGGTCATATCAGGCACGGGCGATATACCGACGCCGCCTTCCGACGGAAAATTCCTGCACAGTCAAATCCAGGATTCGGAATATCTGGAACTGGATGCGGCGCATCTGTCGAACCAGGAACAAGCTTCGGCCTACACCGCCGCACTCCTCAAATTCCTGAGCGCCACGCCTGTCTGACCCGGGCCAGGTTGACCGGGTCAACCTGACCGGGTCAGCCTGGCTGGATCAATCCCGCAGGCCGCGGGCCTGCAATAGATCCTGCGGTGTATTGATATTGAAGAAGGCGTGGCCGGTGTCTTCGAACAGTACGGCAGCGGCCTCGTTCTGGCGCTGCCAAAGCTGCACTTTGCGTTCGCCCGACAAAAGGAAATCTAGCAGGCTTTGCCTTAGTGTCCGATGAAGCACCATGCACAAGGGATGCACGGAGTCCCTTGTGCGGGCATAGGCGATACGGGGGCCGTCCTTACGGGAGCCGTCCCTAAGGCTGCCGTCCTCGCTGACCGCTTCCAGCAAACGCGGCACGAAATCCCCGGGAAGCGCCATAACATCGACCGGCATGACCACCATCCAGGGCGTCGTCGAACACGCCAGCGCGCTGGCCACACCCGCCAAGGGGCCCGAATAGGCGCCGAGGCGGGAATCGTCCGGAACGACAATGCCATATTGCGCATACGCTTCCAGATGCGTATTCGCGCTGATGAGAATGTTGGCGGTGTGCGGTGCCAGTAAGCGCCGAGCATGCTCGACCAGCGGCAAGCCGTCCACCACAAGCAGGCCTTTCTCCACCTGACCGCCGGGCGAGGCTTGCTGCATGCGCCTGCCCTGTCCTCCAGACAGAATAAGACCGGTCAGCGAGGCGCGCGCACTCATCCGCCTATGTAGCTCATTTCGATCTTGGGTTGACCGGGGGTTTGCTGTCCACGCAGCTCTGAATAATGATCGTCGCGCGCCGACCAGATGCCCGCAAGCCGCGCCGCGAGGTCGTCATCGCTGCCGCCACTGCGGATCAAGGCGCGCAGGTCGTGCCCCTGCGAAGCGAACAGGCACAGAAACAGTTTGCCTTCCGGAGACAGGCGTGCGCGCGTGCAGTCGCCGCAGAACGGCTGGGACACACTGGTAATGATGCCGATCTCGCCGCCGCCATCGACATAACGCCAGCGGCTGGCGACCTCGCCACGGTAGTCGGCCTGCATCGGCTCTAGCGGGAATTCCGCCGCGATACGATCGAGAATCTGCTTGCCCGTGAGCACCTGCTCCATATTCCATCCGTTGGTGCTCCCGACATCCATGAATTCGATGAAACGCAGAATGTGGCCGGTGTGCCGGAAGTGCCGCGCCATGGGCATGATCTGTTCATCGTTCATGCCCTTGCGGACCACCATATTGACCTTCACCGGCGCCAGCCCGACACGCGCGGCCTCGTCTATGCCATGCAAGACACGTTGCACACTGACCTGGCTGTCGCTCATGCTTTCGAACAGACGGTCGTCCAGGGCGTCCAGGCTGACGGTTACCCGATTCAACCCGGCATCCTTCAAGGCCTGGGCCTTTTGGGCCAGCAGCGTCCCATTCGTCGTGAGCGTAATCTGTATCGGCTCGCCTTGCGGCGTACGAAGCCGCGCCAGCATTTCGATGAGTCCTTCGATATTCTTGCGCAGTAGCGGTTCGCCGCCGGTAAGCCGGATTTTCTGCACGCCAAGATTCGCCGCCACACCCGCGACCCGCGCTATCTCTTCCAGACTGAGCAACGCGCCTTGCGGCATGAACTGGTAATCGCTGTTGAACACCTCGCGCGGCATGCAATAGGTACAGCGGAAATTGCAGCGGTCAGTCACCGAAATGCGCAGATCGCGCATCGGCCGGCCTCGGGCATCTTGCGGCGCGGCGTCCTGGCTAGCCGATGCCGTGACCGGCGGAATCACGGAACGACTGTCCGTATGAAAAATTACCTTGCTCATGACTTGCTCGACTCTTTGCGTAAAGCAGGCGAAGATCTGGCGAATGCCGGCCCGAATGCGGTTTCCATTGTCTGGACACTACCCATGCCGGTTGAATCGTAACCCACCAATTGAGACATGTATTGCTGATACTGGTCGCCGGTCATCAAATCCAACAGATGACGCATTTGCGGCGCCTGCAGCGTATCCCGATGAACAGCGAAGAAGTAACGTTCCTTGGCCAGCGGAATGAATGACAGACCGCAACGCCACGCCGCCGTTTCGACTCCTATGCCGACATCGGCCATGCCGCTGGCGATATGGGCGGCTATGGCCATGTGCGTGAACTCGCTGTTGTCGAATCCCTGCACGCGTGACGGATCGATCTTGAGCTGCTGCAGCATCAATCCTACCAGCGAACGCGTACTGGAACCGATCTGCCGGTTCACGAACCGCACATCCGGTTTCACCAGATCGGCGACCGACTTAATGTTCTTGGGGTTTCCCGGTTGAACAAACATGCCGGTGTTGCGCACTGCCAGTAAGATCAGCCTGTGCTGTTCCGGGTCCAGCCATTCGACATAACGTTGAAGAATGGGTCCCTCGAACTCGCCGACCGGCACCTGAAAACCCGCCAGGTCACAATCGCCATGATTCAGCGATGCCAGCGCTTCGACCGCCGTGCGATAACGCAATTCCAGCGGCAATATATCGAGCCCATTGGCCAGCTGCGTGAGGCCTTCCACGGCAAAGCCGTGGCTGGCATGCAGGCGCAGGCGAGGCTGGCTTTCCGGGTACAGGCGTTCGAGCTCTTCCTGCAGTTCGGACGCCATGCTTTCCAGCGTGGGCATCAGTCGCGCATCGACACGCC
This sequence comes from Pseudomonas sp., assembly GCA_036675275.1. Lineage (GTDB taxonomy): Bacteria > Pseudomonadota > Gammaproteobacteria > Burkholderiales > Burkholderiaceae_B > Pollutimonas. The sequence continues at coordinate 25,953 of JAKFFG010000014.1, forward strand.
GGTTCGCCCATATCAGGTGCTGTCCGAATGCCGTCAACTTGGTGCCTTGCCGGCGTGAAGTATCGAGCAGAGGTGCCTCGAACTCTTTTTCGGCGTCGCGCAGCACCCCCCACCCATGCCGGTACGACACGCCGCAAGCCTTACAGGCACCTGCAATATGGCCCGTGGCATCGACCGCTGCCAGCAAGCGGATCACCTCGCTGAGCGGCAGGATTTCGCCCGAAGGCTTTTCAAGCGCCCACTCTGATCTGAGCCGCGCCTTGAACTTGTATGTACTTGCCTGATTTTTCATTGCGGCTGTCTCTCGCCCCTACTAATATGTTTATTTTTGCATATAAGGGTAGTTCTTATATGCGATTTTTTTCTTATTGAAAGAATGACTTAACAAGGGTAGATTACTTCAAATACATAAGCAATATATATGCATAAACTTGCATATAAGAGACAAACCATTTCAGCCCGACTTCTACACGACAAGGATAGCGCCATGCTCACGCCGCCTGTTATCAACGACGCCAGTCCCACCAATCAAGGCGTGCCGCAACTCGCGCGCCAGGTGCTGCAGCGCTACGAGGATCAGCCGGGCAGCCTGCTGCCCATCCTGCATGCCGTGCAACATGCCATGGGCTACATTCCGGCAGACATCGTTCCGCTCCTGGCCGAGGGCCTGCAGTTGTCCCGCGCCGAAATCCACGGCGTAATCAGCTTTTATCCGCATTTTCGCGATACACCCGCCGCGCCCGTGGTGCTTGAAGTGTGCCGCGCCGAATCCTGTCAGGCCATGGGCGGCGTGGCGCTGGCCCAGCATGCACAGCAGAAACTGGGTTGCGACTTTCACGGCACCGCCGCAAGCGGCGCTGTTACGCTCGAACCCGTCTATTGCCTGGGTTTGTGCGCCCAGTCGCCCGCGGTCATGATCAACGGCCGCCCGCATGCGCGCATGACGCCGGCCAAGCTCGATCAACTGCTTCTGGCCGAAGGGGTACAGCCATGAACCCTACCATCAAGATCTTTGTTCCCGCCGATTCCGCAGCCATTGCGGTGGGCGCCCAGTCCGTAGTCCACGCCATTACCGAAGAAGCGCGACGCCGCGACGTAAGCATACACATCGTGCGCAATGGCTCCCGCGGGCTCCTGTGGCTGGAAACGCTGGTCGAAATTGACACCCCGGCAGGCCGTGTGGCCTATGGGCCGGTCGAGGCCTCCGACGTTGCAGGTCTGTTCGAAGCCGGCTGGTTGCAGGGCAAGCCGCATCCGCTGTGCCATGGCCTTACCGAAGAAATCCCCTACCTGAAGAACCAGGAGCGCCTCACCTTTGCCCGGGTGGGCATTACCGATCCCCTGAGCCTTTACGACTATCAAGCCCATGGCGGTTTCCAGGGACTGGAAAAAGCGCTGGCCATGCCGCCCATGGCAATCGTCGACGCCGTGGTCGATTCCGGCCTGCGGGGCCGTGGCGGTGCGGCATTTCCCACCGGCATCAAGTGGAAAACGGTCCTGGCCACCGCTGCCGACCAGAAATACATTGTCTGCAATGCCGACGAAGGCGATTCCGGCACGTTCTCCGACCGCATGCTGATGGAAGGCGATCCCTATGCGCTGATCGAGGGCATGACGATCGCAGGTCTTGCAGTACAGGCATCCTATGGCTATATATATGTACGGTCCGAATACCCCTACGCCATCTCCACACTGGAAGCCGCCATCGGGCACGCACGGGCCGCGGGCTGGCTGGGCGACAACATCCAGGGCAGCGGACAGGCTTTCGATCTCGAAGTGCGGGTGGGCGCCGGCGCCTATATCTGCGGAGAAGAAACATCGTTGCTTGAAAGCCTGGAGGGCAAACGCGGGCTCGTTCGAGCCAAGCCGCCGCTGCCTGCCATACGCGGGCTTTTCGGCAAGCCAACGGTCATCAACAACGTCATTTCGCTTGCAACGGTGCCCACTATTCTTGCCCAGGGGGCAGACTTCTACCGCAACTACGGCATGGGGCGTTCAAAAGGCACCCTGCCCTTTCAGTTGGCGGGCAACCTCAGACAAGCCGGCCTGGTGGAAAAGGCGTTCGGCCTAAGCCTGCGCGAACTGCTTTATGACTTCGGCGGCGGCAGCGCCTCCGGCCGCCCCCTGCGCGCGGTGCAAGTGGGCGGGCCTCTGGGCGCCTATCTGCCTGAATCCCAATGGGATGTTCCGCTGGACTACGAAGCCTATATCGCCATTTCCGCCATGATAGGCCATGGCGGCCTGGTCGCTTTCGACGACACGGTCGACATGTCCAAGATGGCCGAATACGCCATGGAGTTCTGTGCCGTCGAGTCCTGTGGCAAATGCACTCCCTGTCGAATCGGCGCCGTGCGTGGCGTCGAAGTCATCAAAAAAATCCGCGGCGACGATCAACGCGAACAACAAGTACACCTGTTGCGCGATTTATGCGACACCATGCTTGCCGGCTCCTTGTGCGCCCTGGGCGGCATGACGCCCTATCCGGTCCTTTCCGCGCTTGACCACTTCCCCGAAGACTTCGGCCTGCCAAGCACCACCCCCGCCACCGAACAAGCCGCCTAACGGAGCCAGCCATGTTAGAAACTGTCGTTAAACGTGAACGCGATTTCGGCACCCCCGCCTCGATCAGCGCACAAACCGTTCAAATCACCATCGACGGCACTCTGGTGGACGTAGCCGCAGGCACTTCCGTCATGCGAGCGGCCGCCGAAGCCGGCATCAATATTCCCAAGCTCTGTGCCACCGATAGCCTCGATGCATTCGGGTCCTGCCGCCTGTGCCTGGTGCAGATCGAAGGCCGTCGCGGCTATCCTGCCTCGTGCACCACGCCGGTTGAAGCGGGAATGGTCATCTGGACCGAAACACCCAAGCTGCACGAACTCCGCCGCGGTGTCATGGAGCTGTACATCTCCGACCATCCGCTCGACTGCCTTACCTGTCCAGCCAATGGCGATTGCGAGCTTCAAGACATGGCCGGCGTTGTCGGCCTGCGCAATGTACGTTACGGCTACGACGGCGCCAATCATCTCCACGACGTCACCGATGAATCGAACCCCTACTTTGCCTACGATCCGTCCAAATGCATTGTGTGCAGCCGCTGCGTGCGCGCCTGCGACGAAGTCCAGGGCACTTTTGCCCTCACCGTAGACGGGCGAGGCTTCGCATCGCGCATTGCCGCGGGCCAGAACGACACCTTCCTGGGCAGCGATTGCGTTTCATGCGGCGCCTGCGTCCAGGCCTGTCCAACCTCGTCACTCACTGAAAAAACCATTATCGACATGGGCCAGGCCGAGCATTCGGTCATCACGACCTGTGCCTACTGCGGTGTGGGCTGCGCCTTCAAGGCCGAGATGAAAGGCCAGGAAGTGGTGCGCATGGTTCCCTGGAAAGACGGCAAGGCCAATCGCGGCCACTCGTGCGTAAAGGGACGCTTCGCCTGGGGCTATGCCACTCACCAGGACCGCATGCTCAAGCCCATGATACGCAGCGACATCTCCGAACCATGGCGTGAAGTCAGCTGGGAAGAAGCCATAGCTTATGCGGCATCCGAGCTCAAGCGCATACAGTCCAAGTACGGGCGCGACTCAATAGGCGGAATAACCTCCTCGCGTTGCACCAACGAAGAAACCTATCTGGTCCAGAAACTGGTGCGTGCGGCTTTCGGCACCAATAATGTCGACACCTGCGCACGTGTCTGCCACTCACCCACAGGCTACGGGCTGAAGACCACCATAGGCGAGTCGGCCGGCACCCAGACCTTCGATTCGGTCATGCACACCGATGTGGTCATCATCATGGGCGCCAATCCCAGCGCGGCTCACCCGGTGTTCGCCTCGCGTCTGAAGCGCCGCCTGCGCGAAGGCGCCAAGCTCATCGTCATCGATCCGCGCCAGATCGAGTTCGTCAACGCCCCCCATGTAAAGGCCGACTATCATCTGCCGGTCCGCCCCGGCACCAACACGGCACTACTCACTTCCATGGCGCATGTCATCGCCACCGAAGGCCTCATCGATGAAGCGTTTGTCGCCGAACGCTGCGAGGCCCCGGCCTTCCAACAGTGGCGCGATTTCGTTTCCCAAGCCGAAAATTCTCCGGAAGCCATGGAAGCTGTAACCGGCGTCTCCGCGCTAGACCTGCGCGCCGCCGCGCGATTGTTCGCCACCCACGGCAACGGGTCCATCTACTACGGGCTGGGCGTTACCGAACACAGCCAGGGCTCCACCACCGTCATGGCGATTGCCAACCTGGCCATGGCCACCGGCAACCTGGGCCGCGAAGGCGTGGGCGTCAACCCGCTGCGCGGCCAGAACAATGTCCAGGGTTCCTGCGACATGGGTTCGTTTCCGCACGAACTGCCGGGATACCGGCACATATCCGACGACGTCGTGCGAACACAGTTCGAACAAGACTGGGGCGTCAAGCTGCAGCCCGAACCCGGTCTGCGCATACCCAATATGTTCGATGCGGCCATCAGCGGTTCGTTCAAGGGCTTGTATTGCCAGGGCGAAGATATCGTGCAGTCCGACCCGAATACGCAACACGTAGCCAAGGCGCTGGCGTCCATGGAATGCATCATCGTCCAGGACATCTTCCTGAACGAGACCGCCAAATACGCGCACGTGTTCCTGCCCGGTTCCTCCTTCCTCGAAAAAGACGGAACGTTCACCAATGCCGAACGCCGCATATCCCGGGTGCGCCAGGTCATGCAGCCGAAAGCGGGCCTGGCCGACTGGGAAGCCACCTGCGCCCTGTCGAATGCGCTGGGCTATCCCATGGACTACAGCCATCCCAGCGAAATCATGGACGAAATCGCGCGCCTCACTCCCACTTTTTCCGGCGTCTCGTTCAAGAAAATCGACGAATTGGGCGGCAGCGTGCAATGGCCCTGCAATGCCGAGGCTCCCGACGGCACGCCCATCATGCACGTGGACGAATTCGTGCGCGGCAAGGGCCGGTTCATGATTACCAAGTATGTGCCCAGCGACGAACGCAGCACCCGCAAGTACCCGCTGCTGCTCACGACGGGACGCATCCTGTCGCAGTACAACGTCGGCGCCCAGACGCGGCGCACGCCGAATGTGCTGTGGCATAGCGAGGATCTCCTTGAAATCCATCCTCACGACGCCGAAGACCGCGGCATCCGGCAAGGCGATATGGTCGCTGTGCAAAGCCGTTCAGGGGAAACCGTGCTGCGGGCCGATGTTACCGAACGCGTGCAGCCGGGCGTGGTGTACACCACCTTCCACTTCCCCGAATCGGGCGCCAACGTAGTCACGACCGACAGTACCGACTGGGCCACCGACTGCCCGGAGTACAAAGTCACCGCAGTCCAGGCCAGGCTGGTCACTGAACCGTCCACGTGGCAGGCCGGATGGTCGCGCTTCAGCGACATCCAGCAGAACCTGCTCGATGGCCGGCAACGCGAAGGACAAAAGTCGACGCAGCCGACCGTCACGCCGGCGCAGCCGGTACCGGAGCCGGTACCGGAACCGGTCCCCGAACCCGCGCCTGTATTGAACTCTCAGGAATAGGCGGAGTGGAGCTCACCGATTTGCCGCTGTCGCAGGCATCCCCCGGCTCGGTCGCGGACGGGCACAGCACGCGCCGGGTGCTGCGGGCCGGCCTGAACGTGGCAGGCCGCGCCGAATCCGACGAACTGGCCCAAGAGGTGCCGGTTGCGCTCGAATACAACGGCATCGGACATGCCACGCTGCTGGCCACGCCTGCCGATCTCGAAGACTTCGCCTACGGTTTCTCCTACACCGAGGGCATTATTCGCCGCGCTGCCGACATATACGATATTGAAATCGTCGAGACAGATCAGGGCCTGATCGTCCGGGCCACTATTGCAAGCGCCTGCCTGAACAAGCTCAAGCTGCGGCGGCGCAGCCTGGCGGGCCGCACAGGCTGCGGCCTATGCGGCATCGAAAGCCTGGACGAAGTACGCCGTGCATTGCCTGCCGTCGCTGCGCCGCCGATCGGGCATGATCCGGCCGCCATCGCCAAGGCTGTAGCACAGTTACGCGATTTACAGCCGCTGCATTTGCTGACCGGCGCCACCCACGCCGCGGGCTGGGCCGACAGCGCCGGAAACGTCCTGCATGTTCGCGAAGATGTCGGGCGGCATAATGCGCTGGACAAACTCATAGGCCATTTGCTGCGGCACTCGCACGACACATCTGGAGGAATCACCGTCATTTCCAGCCGCGCCAGCTTCGAAATGGTGCAGAAGGCCGCCGCCGCCGGCATGCCGGTGCTGGTCGCGGTCTCGGCCCCGACCACCTACGCGGCGGCTATGGCGGACGAACTCAACATGTTGCTGGCGGGCTTTGCCCGGGACAACATGTTCACTGTATACAGCCATCCCGAGCACCTCGGCAACAAAGGAGATCAACCTTGAACAATGTCGACCACTTAATCCGCCTGGCCAACCGCATTGGCAGTTTCTTCGAAGCCATGCCGGATCGCGAGGAAGGTATTGAAGGTATCGCCAATCACATACAGAAATTCTGGGCGCCCCGCATGCGCGTTGCCATGCTGAGCTTCCTCGAAACTCAACCCGACGGCCGCCACGGCGATCTTGCGCTCAGCGAACTGGTGCTGGCCGCGATCACGCGGAACAAGGAACGGCTTACACCCAAAGCAGTAGTCGCCGATTGATTTTTGCAGTACCCACACACCCGCATGTATGTATAACAAGCCGCAATGGAGCGGCCAAAGGGAGACAAGATGAGCACAAGCTCGACGACACACGGTTTCTTTAGCAAGGAACGCATTACGGCCCCACCTGGCTTTAACCGCTGGATGATTCCACCAGCGGCGCTCGCGGTCCATTTATGCATAGGCCAGGCCTACGCCTTCTCGGTATTCAACAACCCCATGACCAAGCTGCTGGGCATCACCCAGCCCACTGCGGGCGACTGGGACCTTCCTACGCTGGGCTGGATATTCAGTATCGCCATCGTGTTTCTGGGCCTGTCTGCGGCGTTTGCCGGCAAATGGCTGGAAGAAGTCGGCCCCCGCAAGGCCATGTTTGTGGCAGCCTGCTGTTTCGGCGGCGGATTTCTAGTTGCCGCCGCTGGGATTGCGCTGCACCAGATATGGCTGGTCTACCTGGGATACGGCGTACTGGGCGGCATAGGATTGGGCATCGGCTACGTATCTCCGGTGTCCACACTTATCAAGTGGTTCCCGGACAAACGTGGAATGGCAACAGGCATGGCCATCATGGGGTTCGGCGGCGGCGCCTTCATTGCGTCGCCGATGTCCGTGGCCCTTATGAAGCACTTTCAAACTCCTACCTCGGTAGGGGTAACCCAGACCTTTATCGTCATGGGCGTGTTGTATTTTATTTCCATGATGATCGGCGCCATGGCCATACGCATACCGGCAGCCGACTGGAAACCTGCGGGATGGACGCCGCCGGTTACCCAGAACGCCATGATCACGCGCAACCATGTGCACATTGATCAGGCCATCAAGACGCCGCAATTCTGGCTGTTGTGGTGGGCGCTATGCCTTAACGTCACGGCTGGCATCGGCGTGCTGGGCCAGGCTTCGGTGATGATCCAGGAAAGCTTCAAGGGCGCCATCACACCGGCGGCCGCTGCGGGTTTTGTCGGCGTCCTGTCGCTTGCCAATATGCTTGGACGCTTCTTCTGGTCTTCGGTCTCCGACTATGTCGGCCGCAAGAACACGTACTTCATCTTCTTCGTACTGGGCGCCGTGCTTTATTTCCTGGTCCCGGGCATGGGAGCGTCGGGCAATGTGGCCTTGTTCGTACTGTTCTACGCGATCATCATTTCGATGTATGGCGGCGGATTCTCTACCGTGCCGGCCTACCTTGCCGATCTGTTCGGTACGCGTTATGTAGGTGGAATACACGGTCGCCTGTTGACGGCCTGGGCTGCGGCAGGTGTCTTCGGCCCAGTATTGGTCAACTATATCCGTCAATACCAGGTAGACCAGGGCGTCCCGCCCGCACAAGCTTACACGGTCACGATGTACTTGATGGCCGCGCTGCTGATCGTGGGTTTCATCTGCAATTTGTTCGTGCGCCCCGTCGCAACACACCACCACATGAGCAGCGACCAAGCGCCGCTGACGCCTGCCATGGCAACGAAATAATCCCAGGAGACCGAACATGGAAAAACGCAGCACTACCTCGCCCGCCCTTCTCGTGGTTTTCTGGCTGTATGTCGGCGTACCGCTGGCGATCGGCATATGGGAAACATTGATCAAGGCAGGCGCCTTGTTCAAATAGCAAGCGACAAACCATAAAAAAACGCCGCCGTTCAGCTTTCACTGAACGGCGGTGTTTCTTTGAATACCGCCAGGAGCCTAGCCCTTGTCGGCTTCCTTGACGCGATAAACCAGCACCGCGGTCTTGGCCAGACCCAGCACCTTGACGGTAACGCTGCCCAGGAGCAAACGCGACAGGCCGCTGCGGCCATGACTGCCGATGAAAATAAGATCGCAGCCTTCATCTTCTGCGGCCTGCACCAGGCCATCGGCCACATTGAAATTGGAGACGGCCTTGCCCGTGGCCTTTACGCCCGCGGTTTCGGCACGATCAAGAACCGCCTTCAAGTATTTTTGCGCCTGTTCCCGCGCCGTTTTATCGTAGTCTTCGTCAGTAATGGCATAAGCGGCGGCCATGCCGTCGAAACCGACCGTTGCGGCAAATGGTTGGGTAACGTACAGGGCGACGATTTCGGCGCCCATTTCACGAGCAAAGCACACACCCTTGTTGGCTGCCTGTGCCGACAAGGCGGAGCCGTCGGTTGGAATTAGTATCTTCTTGAACATGGTGTTGTCCTTTTGTTATCGGATATGTAGAGCTTAACCGGAAGTGAGTCGAAAAAACATCGGGTATACACCATTGGAATTGAGCAAAATCAACGTGCCGTGGCTGCCTGAAACAAGTGCGTGCAGCGCGTACCGGTACGGCAATATGCCAGGACGGGCGCCGGCAATTCTTTCAGCAGAACCGCAAATCGGGCGACATCGTCGGAAGTCATGGATCCGGAGACTACCGGCTGATACTCGACGGCCAGGCCGGCGGCCCGGGCTGCGGCAATGACGTCGGCTGAAGAGGGTTGATCGGGCCCGCCTTCGAGGTCTGGGCGATTGATGATGACGCTTTTGTAGCCGGCATCGGCGACCGCCTGCATATCCTGCGGCGACAATTGTGGCGCCACAGCGAACGTTTCGCTAAGGGGATTGATAGGCAAAGACATAGTTGACTCCTGATGTTTATACTAGCAAAAAGGCGTATTTGACCGGCGGGATCTGGTCGGACCCATCGCCAACAATTTATAGCAAACCAGTGCAAGCCGCCATCGATAGGATTGAGGAAAATAGTATGACCAGTGCCAACATAGCGCAAGCGGCAGCACGATCGGGGCCGTCCGCGGAAGCAGGGCCCCACCCCGCACTGATCATTCGCGACGCGACACCTGACGACATGATAGCCGTACAGGGCATCTATGCCGTGCATGTACTGCATGGTACGGCAACGTTCGAAGAGGTGCCGCCTTCGGTGGACGACATGCTGGGGCGGCGCGCCCAGATACTCGCTGCAGGAATGCCTTATCTGGTTGCTGTGCTGAATGGCGAGGTCGTAGGCTACTGCTATGCGGCGCAATATCGTCCGCGTGTTGCTTACCGGTACACGATCGAAGACTCTATTTATCTTGCTGAAAATCAGGCGGGAAAAGGGTTGGGAAAGGCACTGCTGGCGGCGCTCATTGAACGTTGCGAGCAAGGGCCGTGGCGCCAGATGATCGCGGTGATCGCGGGGAATAATAATTTCAGTTCTATCGGATTGCATCGGAGCATGGGGTTTACGCATGCGGGGACGCAGATGGCGACTGGATTCAAGTTCGGTCAATGGATAGATGTGGTGTTCATGCAGCGGGCGTTGGGGGCGGGGAAAAGCAGTCTTCCGGATCAGTGACTGATCAGGATCATCCCATCACTTAGGTTTGCAGACGCGCCGTGAGGCGTCGCATATCATCGTCGTCGTATTTAGCGCCGGATATTCTTCTACGGCTTCTTCTACTTCTTCTTCTTCTTCTGCTTCTTCACCTTTTTCTGCTTTAACTGCATGTCTTGTCCCGCATTCGTGGCCGGCGGCTGTGGCAGGTGGTGGGAACGGCGAAGTATGCGTGCGCCCTGTCAAGGTCAGGCTCGGGGAGGCAAGCCCGCGCTGTCTGAGCGCCAAGCTTGCTGACAATCCAGTGGATTGTCAGCGGCGCGAGTTCGCGGGCGCCCCGAGCCTGTCCTTGGCAGGGTCCGTCCCGGCGTAGCACGGGACCGCAAACGCATTGAGCCGTCCCCACCACCTGCCACAGCCGCCATGAGGGCTTGCAGCCAATTCATGCGCATTTATGCCGTGATTTTTCCATAAGATTACTTTACAATATATCTTATATCTACATGCTAACGGACACAGACTCCGTCATTCTCATTTCCCCGGCAGGACGCTTCATGGATAGATCCGAACTCTGTACCGAAGAAGAAATTAATACGCTGGTTTACGGCTTTTATGATCGGGTCCGCGCCGACGCCTTATTGGGGCCCGTGTTTGACCAGCATATCTCGGATTGGGACACGCACCTGAAGATCATGGTCCGGTTCTGGTCGTCCATGTTGATAGGCGCGGGTACTTACAATGGCACGCCCATGCCCAAGCATGTTGCGCTGCCCGATTTGAATGCGAATATGTTCAAGCACTGGCTCGCGCTATTCCGGGACACCACCGAAGAACTGCCGAATCGCGCCCTGGCTGAACGCGCACAGGAGTATGCGCAGCGTATCGCTCGCAGCCTGTGGTTCGGCTATCAAATGAATAACGAACCTGATCGCATCCCCTCGGAGTTAGGAAATGGCTAGCGTGCAATCGATCAATAAAAATGCGGCAGTTGCCGGCAATCGGCCGGACATGACGGCGTTTCTGGGGCTGGGGTTTCGCCCGCTTTATATTGCCGGTGCGGGGTGGGCACTGATCTCCGTCGCGCTGTGGATTTTCGCGCCTGAGTTCATCGGGCAACCGCTATCGGCTGTGGCGTGGCATGCCCATGAAATGCTGTGGGGCTTTATTGCCACGATTGCGGTGGCTTTCCTTCTTACGGCCAGCGCCACCTGGACGGGCTTCAATCCATTGAAGGGAACGCCGCTGGCTCTGGTTACTGCGCTATGGGTCGTTGCGCGCCTTTGTTATCTGTTCGGCGGCACAACAGGCTTCTGGATAGCCGCCGTCAGCGAATCGGCGTTTTTCGCTATCAGCGCGGTATGCCTGATGCGGGTCATGCTGAAAGGAAAGAGCCGCCGTAATTATGGCGTGCCGTGGCTGGTCCTGGGGCTGGGCGTCGCCAATGTGCTCTACCTGAAGGCTGCACTTGCCGGCGACTACATAATGCTGATGCAGCGTTTCGACCTTGGACTGATCTGCATGGCAATCATTGCTTTGCTGATCGGCCGGCGCGTCATTCCCTTCTTCGCCATGCGCATGGTTCCGGGCCTGGAATTGCCCATGCAGGTGCGCAGCGGCCAGGCGCAGTTGGCGCTGAGCGTCGCGGCTGTTGTGTTGAGTTTGGTTGGCCTGCCGCTGTATACGGCGCTGGCGTTTGCGCTTGTCGGCATCATCAGCTTGTGGCAGATCACAAGCTGGAAGCCTTTTTCGGTATTGCACAAACCCATGCTGTGGATACTGTACCTTGGCTATGCAGCTATGGGCTTGGGCTTGCTGTTTGCCGCAATACATAGCAGCGGCCTGGCTACAGGGGTATTGGCACGATCGGCGGTACATGTCCATGTCATCGGCATGGGCGGTTTTGCGGTGCTGATCATAGGCATGCTGACGCGTACCGCGCTGGGCCACCTGGGCCGTCCTCTTGCCCTGGATGCCAGCATGCTGGTCAGCTACTACCTGATGGTCGCGTCGGTGGTACTGCGTCTGGCCGCATTGTGGCCGTCATGGGCAAGCGGCTGGTTGCTGCAGGCCGCCGCATCGTGCTGGATTCTTGCCATGGCGCTTTATCTTTGGCGCTTTGTGCCCATGCTGATACGCCGTCGCTACACCGCCGCGCCGGCTAAAGACTCAGTGGCGTCCACCATATTGAAGAAGCAATAAACCATGAAATCGGAGACAGCATGCGCCTGACCGCCATGACAGACTATGCCATGCGTTTGCTCATGTATGTGGGCAGGCACCCGGAGCGCTTGTGCACGATTTCCGAGATCGCCCAGGCATACGATATTTCGGAGCCGCACCTGATGAAGATCACGCACCGGCTGGCGCAGCGCGGCTGGATCGAAACGGTGCGCGGCAAGAACGGCGGCATGCGTTTGGGACGCCGCCCCGAAGACATCATTATTGGTGCCGTGCTGCGCGATACTGAAAACGACCTGGCGCTGGTCGAGTGCTTTGCAACAGGCCACCGCTGCACATTAAGCGGCCATTGCGGTTTGACCGGCATCATCGACGGCGCACTGCAAAAGTTCCTGGAACATCTGGACGGCTATACATTGGCGGACATTCTGCCTGAACAGGCAAGCTGCGGTCCCTCGACGTCCACACATGTAATCAAACTGGTGGACATCAGCTGACTGGAACGCCCGTAATGGTTCAGGACCTGTTAACACTACTCAAGGAGATCGCGTTGAGTAGTGTTAACAGGCCTAGTCGTGGAAATGATTCAGCAAACTTACAAGCAGCGGCCGCACGGCGCGCAACTCGTTCAAGTGCGTGCTGGCCAACACGGCCAGCTTTTCTTCGGCCAAGGGGGTGAGCGCCACGCGCACCCGACGGCGATCTTCTTGGTCGCGGTAACGCTGCAATAGCTCCATGCGGACCAGGCGGTTGATCAGCTCGACTGCGCTATGGTGACGGATGAGCAGTTGCTCGGCCACGTCGCCCACACTGGGCGACGACTTCAGGCTGAGCGTCTTGATGATAAGCAATGCCTGATGCTGTTGCGGCATCAGGCCGACGTCGGCCGCAGCCGTTTCACTGAACGCAATGAACCGCCGCAAGGCAAGACGAAACGTGGCCAGCGCCTGGTAATCGGCGGCTGTGGGCGTTCCGTCGACACTGCGGCTGGGGTCGTTGTACGACGTCATGGTTCAAACGCAGGCCTATACCAGGTCGCAGCGCACTGTAATTGGATGCGAACGCAACACCGAAATAATGGTGTCGTCGACCGTGCCTTCGACATCGGAGATCACATAGCCGATAGCGCCACGGGTCTGCAATTGCTGGCTCACGATGTTCAAGCCGTGCTCGGCCATCAAGTTGCTGAGCGTGCCCATGGCGCCCGGCAGATTCCGGTGCACATGGAGAATACGAGCCGTGCCTGCCGCTTCGTGATACGGAATCTCGGGGAAATTCACCGCTCCCTTGGTGGTTCCGCTCAACATGAAACGCAGCAGTTTTTCGGCTACTTCGCGACCGATGTTTTCCTGGGACTCTTGCGTACTGCCACCAATATGCGGCGTAAGAATTACGTTGCGCATACCGATCAGGGGACTGTTCAGCGCTTCGTTGGCGCTTTTGGGCTCGGTGGGGAAGACATCGATTGCCGCGCCCGAAAGATGACCCGATTCCAGCGCATCGTGCAGGGCATCGATGTCGACCACCGTGCCGCGCGAGGCGTTGATTAGAATGGATCCAGGCTTCATGGCGGCAATGGTCGTGGCGTCCATGATGTTCTGAGTCGCCTTGCCGCCAGGCACGTGCAGCGTGACGACATCGGATTGTGCGAGCAGCTTCAGCAATGAAGTACTTGCGCGCGCATTGCCGAGGGGAAGCTTGGCTTCCACGTCGTGGAATATGACCCGCATGCCGGCCGCTTCGGCCAGCGTACCGACCTGCGATCCGATATTGCCATAGCCTATGATGCCCAGCGTCTTGCCGCGCGCCTCGAAGGCGCCATCCGCGGTTTTGTCCCAGTGGCCATGGTGCACGCGATCATTCTTTTCAGGGATGCGGCGCAACAGCAGAATGGCCTCTCCGAGCACCAGCTCGGCAACGGAGCGCGTATTTGAAAAGGGTGCGTTGAATACCGGCACGCCGTGCAGCATTGCCGTGTCGAGATCGACCTGATTCGTTCCGATGCAGAAGCAGCCGACCGCCCTTAGGTCAACCGCCCCCGCCAGCAGCGCCGCATCGAGATGCGTACGGGAGCGTATGCCGACCAGGCTGGCGCCCTGCAATGCCTCGGCAAGAGCTTGTGAAGGCAGCGATGACGCGTGCGTAACAATGTCGTTGAATCCGGCCGCGACGAAAACCTCTTTCGCACTGGGGTGAATATTCTCAAAAAGGACAATACGGGTCATTAAATCAAGGCTCCAGCAAACACCAAAATAGCATTGTGACGCATCTTCGCGGTTAATACATACTCAGCCCTGTTTATAGCAGGGACAAGGCGCTGCGCGAATCGGCCGGCGTGCGAAATACGCTCACTGCCGCAACCAGGTCGTCGGCCTGTTCACGCAATGCCAGTGTGGCGGCCGCCGCCTCTTGAACCAGGGCGGCATTCTGCTGCGTGACTTGATCCATCTGGGCAACAGCCTGGTTGACCTGCTCGATTCCGCAAGTCTGCTCCTGACTGGCCACGGTAATTTCACCCATGATATCGGTAACGCGCTTGATGCTGCCTACAACCTCGTCCATAGTCTGGCCGGCCACACTGGCCAGCTCGCTGCCTGTACCCACCTGTTTCACGGATTCGTCGATCAGGTCCTTGATTTCCCGGGCCGCCGCCGCGGAGCGCTGCGCCAGGCTGCGCACTTCCGACGCAACAACGGCAAAGCCGCGGCCCTGCTCGCCGGCGCGCGCCGCCTCGACCGCCGCGTTCAGGGCCAGGATATTCGTCTGGAAAGCAATGCCGTCGATGATGCCGATGATATCGACGATGCGTCGCGAGGACACATGGATAGAGGCCATGGTGTCGACGACCTGCCTGACGACGTCGCCGCCCCGGACAGCCACCGCAGAGGCAGACAGCGCCAGTTGATTCGCCATCCGGGCGTTGCCCGCGTTCTGGCTTACCGTGCTCGTCAGTTCCTCCATCGAGGCGGCAGTTTCTTCCAGTGAACTGGCCTGGGCTTCGGTTCTTGCCGACAGGTCGATATTGCCGGCCGCGACCTGTCCGGACGCGGTGGCAATACTGTCGGTGCCGCTGCGCACCCGGGTCACGATACCAGCCAGGCTGGCGTTCATGCTGCTCAGCGCCTGAAGCAACTGGCCTATTTCGTCGGTGCTGCGTATGTCTATGGTCGACGTCAGATCGCCCCGTGCGACGGTCTGGGCGACGCTCAGCGACCGACCTATTGCTCCGACGGTCATGCGCATCACCGACAAGGCAAGCAGAATAGTCGCAACCCCCAGCACGACGATAACTCCGACCACCTTCATCAAAGACCGCTGTCCGTCTCTGACGCCGTCCTCAAGCCTTTGTTCAAGGGCTTGGAATGCGACGCGCATCACGGCAAACTGAGCATCAATTGCGGCGCTCATTCCTTCCCAATACTGCCGCGGCGGAAAATCGAGACTTTCGGCCTGGACAATTTTTTCGTTTGCCATGGCCAGCCCTTCCTCGGCTGCCTGCCGCGCCGCCGCCACCGGCTCACCGAGTGTCTGCTTCAAATCAGGGTCATTTATCGCTTCGTCGAAGTCACTGTATGTATTTTCGAATGCGTACCTGGCCATGCTGTCCAGGACGTTGACGCGGCTGCGCTCGGCTGACGAGGCTTCCCCTCTTGTCAAGACGGACGTGCCGCTGGCGCGCGCCTGTCCCAGGTTTTCGGTCAACTCGGGCAGCCCCCCGAACACCGCTTTTATCATATAGTGACTGCCTGGGTCAGCTTCAAACAGAAGGCCTGACGCCTTCACCATATTGTCCAGCAGGCGCAGTTGCTGCTGGATGAGCGCCGTATGCCGGGAAAAGCTCTCGGGCGCACCGATAGTATTGCCGCTGACGGCGAGTGCCAGGCCCTGCCATTCGCGCCTGATTGCCTCGATATCCGCCGTCAGCGTTGCGGAGCCCAAGTTTGCGGCCACGCTTTGCACGGCCTGATTCAGCGCTTCGTCGACTTTGGCTTGTGTAGACCGGCGAGCCTCGCCCTGCCCCGCGTCTCCCGACAGTAAAACCGCCGACAAGCCGCGATGTTGCTGAGTAAGCCGCATAAGCTTGAGCACTTCACCCGACGGAATTATTCCAGCCACCTTCGCGCGCGCTTCGCCGACCAGATCCAGGTGCATTTTTACTAACATCGTCGTGG
Source organism: Pseudomonas sp. (assembly GCA_036675275.1). Taxonomy (GTDB): domain Bacteria; phylum Pseudomonadota; class Gammaproteobacteria; order Burkholderiales; family Burkholderiaceae_B; genus Pollutimonas. The sequence goes on from JAKFFG010000014.1 coordinate 42,240, forward strand.
GAATGGCGAGCATTCCCAGCGCCAGGACGCCAATGAGGGCGAATTTCTGCCACATTCTCAAATTGGCTATGAGGCCTTGCATTGCTTACTATCCTTTCTTCTCTTGCGAAATTCCGTCGCCGCGCCACGGAATGCAGCCCGTCAGGAAACAGAAAGAAATTGTAAGGTTGCCCACACCCCGCCATGGTGCGAAACAGGCTTGCGGCGGGCTGTCCCATTGACATTGGTCAAGCCCGAACGACTAACTCATTGCGCCGCCAGTGTGACGCCCTTCAGGCGGACCAGCCCGTCGGGATAAGGCACGAAGCCCTGCACCCGCTTCTGCACCCCGAATGTCCAGGGCAGATAGTAGGTGTAGAAAATAGGATGCTTCTCCTGCATCTGCTTCAGGAACTCGCTATACAGGCCCTTGCGCTTTTCGACATCCAGCTCCTCACGCGCATCATTGAGCAGCTTGTCCATCGTTTCATCGCAGAATTTGCCGTCATTCAGGCTTCCCTTGCAGGATACGTACTGGAACACATTGCCGCTGGGGTCCACACGGCCGGACCATCCCGCCTGCGCAAGCTCGAAGTCCCCGCGAGCCATGGTTGATTGCAGCGCGGCGAACTCCATGGGGCGCAGACTGATGTCAAAGCCGGCCTCGCTGCCCATGGCCTGTATCAGCTCAAACACCTGCTGCATGATGGTGTTGTTTCCAAAGGAGATTTCCACCTTGACGCGTTCCAGCCCCGCGTCCTTCAACAGGGCGCGAGCCTTTTCGACATCGCGGCCCTTGCGCTCCACACTCTTGTCGTAGGCAAAGCTGGCCGGAGGAAAGGGCTGGAATGCCGGTTGATACAGCCCCATGCCGACCACCTGGTTGATGGCGTCCCTGTCGATGGAAAGATCAAACGCCTGCCTGACGCGCGGATCCTTGGCGAAGGCGTTGTCGGCGCGCGGGCCATTCGCAAAGTTCACTGAAATGGCCTGGAACCCCAGTCCGGTGACCGGCATGAAGCGCAGGTTGGGATCGTCTTTTACCGTTTGCGCATCGGCCGGCGCCAGGCGTTCGGCAATGTCCAGGCCACCGGAGCGCATATTGTTCAAGCGCACCGTGGCATCCGGCACGGGACGGAACACCACCGTATCGAAATGATAATTGGCCGCATCCCAGTGCTCGGCAAATTTTTCCAGCGTGATGTGGTCGTTCTGCACCCTGCTCTTGAAGCGATAGGGCCCGGAACACACAGGATTTTTGCCGGGATCCTTGTCGAAGCTGGCGGGCGACTGCATCATCCCGGCGCGGTCGGACAACTGCGACAGCAGCGACGCATCGGGCTGGGTCAGGTGCAGCACTACTGTTGTCGGATCAGGCGCGTCCACGCTGGCCAGCGTCACCAATTCGCTTTTCCGGTTGCTGTCCGGCAGATTCTTGGCCCGCTCGAGATTGGCCTTTACCGATGCCGCGTCTATCGGCGTGCCGTCGTGGTACACCGCATTTTCGCGCAGGGTGAACTTGAGTGTTTTATTGTCGGGCCACGACCATTTCGTTGCCAATTGCGGCACAAATTCCAGCTCGGGCGTGATGTCGACCAGTTTGTCGCACAACGACGCGAACACAATGCGTCCCACAAAAGTTCGTGCCCGCGCGGGATCCAGTTGATCGGGATCGTCCTGCAATCCTATTCGCATTGTCGATTGTCCCAATGCAACGCTGGAGAAGAACAGTCCGGTTAAAAGTGCAAGCTTTATTGGGGTTTTATACATGATGAACCTCCGATGAGCTGAGACTTCAATAGACGCCGATGGGGTGACGCGCGACAAAATGACCGGCACTGACAGGAACGAGGGGTTGGACCACGGGCTCGTCGTGCACGCTTCTTACAACACTGGGAATTTCATCGACCAGCAGGGAATGCGCCCGATGACGAAAAGCCGGATCGGCAACCGGTACGGCCGCCATCAGTTTTTGCGTATAGGGGTGCTGGGGATTCTCGAAAATCGCTTGCCGGGGGCCGATTTCAACGACCTGCCCCAGGTACATGACCACAATGCGATGGCTGATGCGCTCGACCACCGCCATATCGTGAGAAATAAAAAGAATCGAAAGCCCCAATTCGCGTTGCAGCTTCAAGAGCAGGTTGACGATCTGAGCCTGTATCGAGACATCAAGAGCCGATACCGATTCGTCGGCGATCACAACGCGGGGATTCAGGGCCAGCGCGCGCGCAATGCAGATTCGTTGCCGCTGCCCTCCTGAGAACTCGTGCGGGTAGCGATCGGCCATATCCGGTGTCAGGCCGCATTTTTCCATAAGCCAGCGTACGCGCTCAGCGGCTTCCCGGCCCTTGGCCACGCCATGGATCAGGAGCGGCTCCATAATGGAATAGCCTATGGTGACTCGCGGATCAAGCGATGCAAAGGGATCCTGGAAAATGAACTGGATATGCCGGCGCAAGGATTGCATCTGGCTGCCGTGAAAGTGGCTGACATCCTGACCGTCGTACAAAATCTTTCCGCCGCGGATGCGTTCCAGTTGGGCCAGCGAACGGCCTGTGGTCGTCTTGCCACAACCCGATTCGCCCACGATAGCCAGCGTTTCGCCAGGATAGAGATCGAAGCTGACTTGTTCCACCGCATGCACGCGGTGCCGCACACGGCCAAAGACGCCGCTTGCAATATCGAAGCGGGTCACCAGCTTGTCGACCTGCAGCAGCGGCCCGGCGTCGTAGCGGGCGGTACTGGCCTCCTGTTCTGCAGGCTGCTCATCAGCGCCCGCATCCGATGCGCTCTGGTCCAGCAGGACAAATGGCGCCGGCTCGCTGCTTCCTTTCATGGAGCCCAGCCTGGGGACGGCGGACAGCAGCGCCCGGGTATAGGGATGACTGGGCCGGTAGAACAACTCATCGGAATTGTTTTCCTCGACCTTGTTGCCCTTGTGCATGACCATCACGCGGTCGGCCACCTCGGCCACCACGCCCATGTCGTGGGTAATGAAAATGACCCCCATGTCCATTTCCTGCTGCAATTGGCGTATCAGTTGCAGGATCTGGGCCTGTATGGTCACATCCAGCGCCGTGGTAGGCTCGTCGGCGATGAGCACTTGCGGCTTGCAGGACAAGGCCATGGCGATCATGATGCGCTGGCGCATGCCGCCGGACAGTTGATGCGGGTAACGGTCCTGCACGGCCCGGGCGTCGGGAATACGCACCGTCTCGAGCAATCGCAGGGTTTCCGCCCTGGCCGCCGCCCTGTCCAATCCCTGATGCAGCCGCAAGGCTTCGGCGATTTGATCGCCGGCCGGAAAACTGGGGTTCAGGGACGTCATGGGCTCCTGGAAAATCATGGCGATATCGGCGCCGCGGATCTTGCGCATTTCGGTTTCCGGCGCATGCACCAGGTCCAGCAGGCTGCCATCGCGCCTGCGCAACAGGATTTCGCCCTGCGTGATGCGGCCGTTGCCGAACTCCACCAGGCGCATCAACGATAAAGAGGTTACCGATTTGCCGGACCCCGACTCTCCCACGATAGCCAGCGTTTCGCCCCGGCTGACATGAAAAGACAAGTCTTTGACAGCCTCGACCGCGCCGTCGGGTGTCCTGAAGCTGACTGTCAGGCCCGAAACCTTGATTACACCTTGTTCTTCCATCGTACGCATTCCGTTAGCGGTCCTGGCGCGGATCGAGCGCATCGCGCAGGCCGTCGCCCAGCAGATTGAACCCGAACACCACCAGGAATATTGCCGTACCAGGAAAAATCGACATCCATGGCGCCTGGGTCATGAAATTCTTGGCCGTGTTCAGCATGGAGCCCCACGATGGATTTGGCGGCTGCAGACCCAGCCCCAGGAAAGAAAGGCTGGCTTCGGCAATGATGGCGCTCGCGATCATGATGGTGGCCTGTACGATGAGGGCCGGCATGATGTTGGGCAGAATATGGCGCAGCACGATACGTGTATTCGAGGCGCCCAGCGACCGCGTGCTTTGCACATAGTCTTCATTCTTGATGGCCAGCACTTGGCCGCGCGCCAGGCGAATGAACAGCGGTGCGGCCGATACCCCGATGGCTATCATGGCGTTTACCAGACTGGGGCCCAGGAACGCGGCCAGGGCAATGGCGAGTATAAGGAAAGGGATGGAAAGCAGGGCTTCGGTGGCGCGCGAAATGCAACCGTCGATGATTCCGCCGAAGTAGCCGGCAAGCAAGCCGAAAGGTATGCCAACCAGCAGCGCGATCAGCACGGAACACACGCCGGCCAGCAGCGAAGCCCTGGCGCCGAACACCAGCCGGCTCAAGATATCGCGCCCCAGTTCATCGGTGCCCAGCCAGTGGGCAAGCGACGGTGACTTGCGTATGGCCGTGAAACTGACCTGGGACGGATCGTAGCCGGCAATGACGGGAGCGAACAAGGCGGCCAGCATGAAGAACAACACGATGGCGGCGCCCAGCATGGCAGAGCGGTTATGCCTGAATTTTTCCCAGGAACGATTGCGGCGGCGGCTTGTTGATGCCTGTGGCGCACTGGCTGCTTGCGCGCTCATGCGTACCTCAGCCGTGGATTGATCAGGATATAAAGCACATCGGCCACCAGCGTCAATACAATAAAGCCCACGGCGATGCACAGGACTACGCCCTGCACGACGGCGTAGTCGCGATTGAATACGGCATCGACCAGCAGCTTGCCGAACCCGGGGATGCCAAATATCTGTTCAGTCAGTACCGCGCCGGCCAGGAGCTCGCCAAACAATATGGTTACCAGGGTGACGATAGGCATCAGGGCGTTGCGCAAGGCATGGCGCAGGACAACAATGCGCTCGGAAGCCCCCTTGGCCCGCGCCGTCCTGACATAGTCGGCACTGAGCGCTTCAAGCATGGCCGATCGGGTATGGCGCATGAGATACGCGCTGATTGCGGTGGACAGCACCAGCGAGGGCATCAGTATGGTCTTGAACGACAACCAGAAATCCGTACCCGGCGAAACATAACCCGACGCGGGCAGCCATTTGAGCCACACCGACACGATCATGATCAGGACAATGCCGAGCCAGAAATTGGGTATCGACATGCCGGACAAGGCAAACAGGTTGGCACCGAACTCAACGCGGCTGCCTTTGCGCACCGCAGCCAGAATGCCCAGCGGTATCCCTATGACGATGGCAAAGAACATGGCCATGATCGCCAGATGTATGGTTACGGGCAGCTTCTGCATGATGAGCGTGGTTACCGGTATATCGGTGCGCAGCGATACGCCAAGATTGCCCTGCCCGACCTCCTTGACCCATGCCATGTATTGCACTGGCAAAGGGTCGTTCAGCCGATACTTGTCACGCAGAAATTCAAGAACGGCAGGATCCCGTTCTTCTCCTGCCATGGCCAGGACAGGGTCTCCAGGCAGTATTTTCTGCAGTCCGAATATGATGATCGATACAAGTATCAATGTCGGTATCGCCACAATCATTCGACGCAAAATGAGTTTGAACATGTGCTGGAGCCTTTGCCTGGCCGATTAATTGAACGAAACGCCCCGCAGTCGGATCATGCCGTCCGGATAAGGCTCGAAACCCTGCACCTTCTTGTGGGTGACGAAAGGCCAAGGCTGATAGTAGAGATACATGCTGGGCAGATCTTCCTGCAGTATGGCCTGGGCTTCGTCGTAAATGGCCTTGCGTTTGGCCTGGTCCGACACCGTGCGCGCCTTGTTCAACAGCTCATCCACTTTGGGATTGCAGTACTTGCTGTCATTGAGCGTACCCTTGCAGGTAACACGAGAATAGATATTGCCGTCGGGATCCACCCGCCCCGACCATCCCCGCATATCGACCTGGAAATTGCCTTTGGCAGAATCAGCCAGCATCGCGGCATATTCAGTGGGGCGCAGGCTGACCTGGAATCCGGCCTGGGCAGCCATCGCCTGCACCATCTCGGCGGTCGACGCTTCGATGGTGTTGTTCGCGAACGTGAGTTCGACCTTGGGGGATTCCATGCCGGCCTCTTTCAGCAGCGCCTTGGCCTTGGCGATATCAGGCTTGACGACAGGGAACTTGTCGCTTAGGTAAGGGCTGGCCAGCGGAAAAGGCTGCTGCGCGGGCGGGAAAATACCGCCGCCTATCACGTCGCCTATGGCCTGGCGATCGATAGTCAGCTGGAAGGCTTGCCGGACACGCTTGTCGTTGAACGGATTGGTCTTGGAGCGCTCGCCATTGTTGACGTTGAACATTAACTGGCGAAAGCCCAGGCCATTGACGGGCTTGAATACGAGATTGGGGTCTTCCTTGACCTGCGGGACATCGGATGGATTCAGGCGTTCCAGGATCTCTATGCCGCCCGAACGCAAATTGGACAGTCGTACCGTTGAATCGGGGATAGGCAAAAAGACAACCTTGCTGAAGGCGAACTCTTTGGCGTCATAGTATTTATTGAATTTTTCCAGAACAATGCGATCGTTCTGGACGCGTTCCACGAACTTGTATGGCCCCGAGCAAACCGGCTGCCGGCCCACATCGGACGCGCTGTCGGCACCTTCGAAGCTTTTTGGCGACAACATCATTCCCGCGCGGTCCGACAGTTGCGCCAACAAGGTGGCGTCGGGCTGCTTCACCGTAATGACCAGCGTGGCGGGGTCGGGCGCGTCAACCTGCTTGACCGAGGCCAGCTCGCTTTTTCGCTGGCTGGCGGGCAAGGTAAGCGCGCGGTCCAGGTTGGCCTTGGCTGCCGCGGCATCGAATTTGGTGCCGTCGTGGAATACGGCGTCGTCGCGCAGCTTGAAGGTCAGTTGCGTACTGTCTTCATTCCAGGACCAGGATTTTGCCAGGCGCGGCACAAACTGCAGCTTGGCGTCGATATCCACCAGCTTATCGCACATCGAGGTGAATACAATACGCGCGGCGTAGGTGCGCGAACGGTGCGGGTCCAGCGTATCCGGGTCATCCTGCATGCCGATGCGCAATTCTTGCGCATGGCCGGCAGTCGCCGTGGCGAGCAATAGGCTTCCAAGCAGCAGCGTCATTCTTTTCATTCTCTTGTCTCCAGAGTGGCTTGTTCGTATATGACAATACGCCAGCCCTGTACGCTACTATCAAACCATCATTACATCAATCCAGTTTTGTACCCCTGTTGGCCGCTTGTTCTTTTTATTGGCATAAGATCGCGCCGCACAGGATCGGCACCGGTACGTGCCGTGGTGATGGACTCCGAGGACGGGGTCTCGGCGTTTGGCCAGGTTGGTAATTAAGACTTGTCTTCCCCATAGATGTATCGGTGGTGCCGCCCCCTGTCAGCTCACGCTCAATCTGTTCAATGCTAGGCAGGCTGGTTTGCAGTTCGGCCGGCAAGGATTCCACCAGTCCAAGTGCTCGGGCTTGAGCTTGCCACCTTTGAGTTCGATTACCACATAGCAGCGCAGCTTAAGGTGGTAGAACAACAGACCGATGAAGAATTCGTCACCGCCCACGTCGGAAAGAACCTGCCGACCAACGAAGGCAAAACCCGCACCGAGCTCCAACAGGAACTCGGTCACGAGCTGTACCAGGGCGCTTTCAACGCGGGCTTGGTTTTGGCCGCTGCCGCGGTCATCTTGGTATACAGGTCAGACAGTTTTTCTGCAGGTGACAGTGTCACCGCTGGCCAGCAATTGTCCAACAGCCTGTTGGACGAGACACTGAGGGGAGCCGCCTTTCGTAGACGAGTTCAACTCCCGCACGGTGAAGTCTCCAAACAAGTTCAAACGTTAAACAAGAAATTCAACACATCGCCGTCCTTGACCACATATTCCTTGCCTTCGGCTCGCATCTTGCCGGCTTCCTTGGCGCCCTGCTCGCCCTTGAAGGCAATGAAGTCGTCGAATGCGATCGTCTGGGCGCGGATGAAGCCGCGCTCGAAATCGGTATGGATCACGCCGGCTGCGTTGGGCGCCGTGTCGCCTATGTGTATGGTCCAGGCGCGGACTTCCTTGACGCCTGCCGTGAAGTAGGTTTGCAGGCCCAGCAGGCGGTAACCGGCGCGGATGACGCGGTTCAGGCCAGGTTCGTCCATGCCGATATCGGCCAGGAAGACCTCCTTGTCTTCTTCGTCGAGATCGGCGATATCGGCTTCGACCGCCGCACATACAGCCACGACCGGCGCGTTCTCGGCCTCGGCGTATTTCTGTACGGCCGCCAAGTGCGGGTTGTTCTCGAACCCGTCTTCCTTCACATTGGCCACGTACATCGACGGCTTGGCGGTAATGAAGCACAAAGGCTTGAGCAAGGCCATATCGTCTTCATCCAGGCCTAGCGAGCGTACCGGACGGGCCTGGTTGAGCACGGGCAGGACTTTCTCGAGCAGAGCCACCATCTTGATGGCGTCCTTGTCGCCCGCGCGCGCTGTCTTCTGATGACGGTGCAAGGCTTTTTCGGCAGAGCCTAGATCGGCCAGGGCCAGTTCGGTATTGATGACCTCGATGTCGGAAAGCGGGTTAATGCTGCCGGCAACGTGAATGACGTTTTCGTCTTCAAAACAGCGAACGACATGCACAATGGCATCGGTTTCACGGATATTGGCCAAAAACTGGTTGCCCAACCCTTCACCCTTGGAGGCACCGGCCACCAGGCCGGCAATATCGACGAACTCGACGACGGCGGGCACTATGCGTTCCGGCTTGACAATGTCGGCCAGGGCGGCGAGGCGCGCATCAGGCACTTCCACGACGCCCACGTTGGGCTCGATCGTGCAGAAGGGGTAGTTCTCGGCGGCAATGCCAGCCTTGGTCAACGCATTGAAAAGGGTTGATTTTCCGACGTTGGGTAAACCAACAATGCCACATTGCAAAGCCATGAGTGTCCTGGAGATAAAAAAATGAACAAAATCGCCCACTATTGTAGGTCGAATTGCCTTGCTGGCGGATTACACCGCCAATTCAGGCACGAAGCGCAACACCAGCCACACCAGCAGCAGGGGTCCGCCATTAAAGATGGCATGCAGAAGCATGCTGGCGCCTATCCCACGCTTTATGCGCAGCCATGACAGAACCAGACCAGTCAGCCACTGGGGCAGTACCAGCAGGGGCATCAGCCACAAGGGCGTCTGATGCAGATTGAAGTTATACAGGTGCACGCCGGCAAACAGCAATGACGCCAGGTGAAATACCCAGGGAAACCAGCGGCGATAAGCCAGGCGGTAACGCCATGGCATGCTGCGCCGGGTATACGCCATGCCCAGCAGGTAAGGTATCCAGCAGAGAGCAAGAATCGCGGTGACCAGCAGTATGGCCCACCACGTCGCCCCCATGAACATCGCAGCTACTGCCGCTGGCACCAGCCACCATGCCTGGGCGGGCCGTCGCAAGCCGTAGCGGAACACCAACTCCTCAACAACAGGCGCCCACAGCAGTGCCTGCAGCCAGGGAATATTGTGAATGTCCAGGCGATGTGTGGCCCCCCCGGCGCCTGCAGCCATGACCGCGATGGGCCCAAGAAACACCAGGTTGACGGCCCACAGAAAGCAGGCCCACTTGAACAACCGCCCTATCGGCAGACCTGGAAACCAGTCTTCCCAACAGCCGTCCCCTGCGCGCCGGCCGGGCAGCCGCGGCCCGAATCGAGGCCGCAAGACGAAGCGGAAGAAATTGCGCAGCTCGTCGCGAAAACGGTCAGGCACGGTTTGCCTCGTGCAATTGACTAATGGCTTGCGGGTATTCGCCGCGCAGCAGTGCGGGCAAGATCGCGCGGCAGCGGTCGATTGTTGCTTCAATTTCCTGAAGCTCGTCGCGTCTTGGCATATTGAGCACAAAGGCGGCAACCTGCTGCGCCAGCCCCAGGGTGCGAGGATGCCCTATTCCCAGGCGCAAGCGCCAGAATGCGGGGCTGGAGAATGCCGCCTGTATATCGCGCAATCCGTTGTGCCCCGCATGCCCGCCGTTCTGTTTCAATTTTGCATTGCCCGGCATCAGATCCAGCTCGTCATGCAGAACCAGGACTTGTTCGGGAACGAGCTTGTAGAAACGCATCAACGCGCCGGCCGCCTGGCCGGAACGGTTCATGAACGTCGTGGGCTTTGCAACGATGACGGTCTCGCCTTCAAAGCGCGCCTTGGCCACCCATGCCGAAAAGCTTTTTTCCAGTGCAAAGCCGGCCTTGAGGTCATCCGCCAGGTGGTCCGCCAGCCAGAAGCCGGCGTTATGCCGCGTCGTTTCATATTCCGGGCCAGGATTTCCTAAACCGATAACAAGGCGTATGGGTGGGGTCATGAGTCGTGCCTACAAAAAGAAACCCCTGTCAGCTTACGCTAGGCAGGGGTTTTGCCGCACAAAGGTCCGATCAGCGCAGCATCGGACCTTGCTTGGTACTGGGCCGATTACTCGGCTTCTGGTGCTGCCTCTTCTGCCGCGGCGCTACCGGCCTTCACGTAGGCACTTGCCACGACAGGGCTGGTTTCGCCGGCGTGGGGGGTAAGCACCACACCTTTGGGCAAAACGATATCGGAGAGGTGTACCGTAGTACCGGCAAGCATTCCGCCCAGATCGACTTCGATGAACTGGGGCAGATTGGCGGGCAGGCAGACGACTTCGACTTCTGTCAGCACGTGGCTGATGATGGCGCTGCTGAGCTTGACGGCTGGCGACTTCTCGGCGTTGATGAAGTGCAAAGGCACTTTGGTCGTCAAGGATTGCGACGCATCGACACGCTGGAAATCGACGTGCAGAACCAACTGCTTGTACGGGTGCCATTGCACGGAGCGCAACAGAACCTGTTCCGACTTGCCGTCGAGTTCCATGCTGAGGATGGAAGCGTGGAACGATTCTTTGCGCAGAGCGTGATAGATCTCGTTATGGTCGAGCTCGATGCTTGTGGGCTCGGCGGTACCGCCATAAACGATGGCTGGAACACGGCCAGCGTGGCGCAGGCGGCGGCTCGCACTCGTACCCTTATCGCTACGCGAAGTGGCGTTGAATTTCATGGAAAACTCCAAAAACTGAGGGCTTTATGCCCGTTGGAAAACGCAGCCGGCAGGCTGCGAGCGACTGTTGCCTGCCGCGACCAGCAGGCAACGGTATGGATTCAATCGACGAAAAGGGAACTGACCGATTCGGCGTGGGAAATGCGTAATATGGTTTCGCCCAGCAATGAGGCACAGGAAAGCTGGCGGATTTTCTTGCATGCGCGGGCGGCCTCGGACAGCGGTATCGAATCGGTGACAACCAATTCGTCGAGTTCCGATTCCGCAATGCGCTGGACCGCGCCACCTGACAGCACGGGATGCGTGCAATAGGCGTAGACGGTTACCGCGCCGCGTTCTTTGAGGGCCTGCGCCGCCTTGCACAATGTGCCGGCGGTATCGACCATGTCGTCCATGATGACACATGTGCGGCCATCGACTTCGCCGATGATGTTCATGACTTCGGACACATTGGCGCGTGGACGGCGCTTGTCGATAATGGCCAGGTCGGCTTCGAGCTGCTTGGCCAGCGCCCTTGCGCGAACCACGCCGCCGATGTCCGGAGACACCACGACAAGATCCTGGTAGTTGCGGCGCCAGATGTCGCCCAGCAGAAGAGGACCGGCGTAGATGTTGTCGACCGGAATATCGAAAAAGCCTTGGATCTGGTCGGCATGCAGATCCATGGTCATGACGCGGTCGACGCCTACGACCTGCAACATATTGGCCACGACTTTGGCCGATATGGAGACGCGAGCGGAACGCGGCCGGCGGTCTTGCCGGGCATAACCGAAATAGGGAATGGCTGCAGTGATCTTGCCGGCGGAAGCACGGCGCAAGGCATCGACCATGACCATGATTTCCATCAGGCTATCGTTGGTCGGGGCGCACGTGGGCTGCAATACGAAGACGTCCTTGCCACGAACATTTTCATTGATTTCGACCATGACTTCGCCGTCAGAGAAACGACCGACTGTCATTTTCCCCAGCGACATATCAAGGTGATTTGCAACATCGACCGCTAACCGGGTGTTAGCTGTGCCGGTAAAAATCATGAATCTGTCGTGTGTCATGATGGACGCTAAAGGTGGCGTTGCGTTAAACAAAAAAGCTGCTGACCAGCACCGCCGTTAGGGGCCGACTCAACAGCTTTACGTTGACTGCAAGCCTGTATGGCTTGAAAAAGTGGCTGGGGAAGAAGGATTCGAACCTTCGCATGCTGGAATCAAAATCCAGTGCCTTAACCAGCTTGGCGATTCCCCAATTCAACTGCTTGTCCAGTGTCGTAGCGGATGTTCAAACAAACCGGAACAAGCCCAGGTCTTTTGAATTACCGCCGCGTCGTCGTTTTCACGATTCAGCATTTTACCGATAATTTCTTGCTGGCACACTGCCGCTTGCTCTATCGTTACAAATTCAACAAAAAAGCAGGCTCCGGATCCGGTCATTCTTGCACTTAACCCCTGCTGTTCAAGCCACGTTGCCGCTGCTTTTACTTTTGGATAATTCGCAAAAACCACTGATTCCAAATCGTTGCGCCCGAAAAAACCGCCGGCCAAATGGCCTTTTTCTGGTGCCTTGATTGTGTGCCAATCAGTAAAGACCGATATTGTGACCGAAGGTGAATCTCTTGTCAAATGCGGCGACGAAAATATTCCTTCTGTCGGCACATTCTGCATGGGCTGCACAACAAGATATGCGCGTTCGGGCAGCGCCACAGGTGTAAGCACCTCGCCTATTCCCTCGGCAAAGGCCGGTGCTCCGTGGATGAACACCGGCACATCCGCCCCCAGCGACAGGCCCAGGCGCATCAGTTGATCGCGCGATAGATTCGTTTGCCATAGCCGGTTAAGCGCAATGAGCGTAGAAGCGGCATCGCTGGAGCCTCCTCCAAGCCCGCCTCCGGAAGGTATGGTCTTGGTGTAGCGTATTTGCGCGCCTTGCCGTGTGCCGGTGGCATCCTGCAGCGCGCGCGCGGCGCGCACCACCAGATCGTCTTCGGCGGCAAGCCCGGCGATCTGCTCGCCGTCACGCACGATCCGGCCGTCGGCGCGCAAGTCGAAATCCAGCGTATCGTAAAGGCCGATGAAGCGGAAGGCCGTCTGCAGCAAATGGTATCCGTCGTCGCGGCGCCCCGTCACGTGCAGGAAAAGATTGATCTTGGCCGGCGCCGGAACATCGTATAAAGCCATTGAGCGCTCCGGTCAGCCGCCATCCACGACGAGACGCATGCTGATGCTCCGGCTCGCATCGTTGCGATTGAGCTGAAGCAGATTAGGCCCCAGGGCATCGTAGCGCGACAACTGCACTCGCCAGCCGTCCTGGGTGAACGATGCGGGCTTGCCGTCGGCGTGCATCTGCAAGTCTGATGGCTTCGCACTTCCGGTATCGCCCTGCAGCCAGTCGCGCAAGCCTTCTACGGGTATCGGGCTGCCAAGAACCTGTTCCACCAGCGCATCGGGGTGCGGGGCCTGTTCCGTGGAGCCGTCGCTGCGTGTAAGCGTCGCGCTGCCGGGTTCCACCTGCACGCGCGCCAGGGTATTGCCCAGCGGATTGGCCAGATCAAGCATAAGCATGGCTCCTGTGTCATGCCATGAGAAGCCTCCCTGCACCGCCTCTTGCCTGCCATCGGAATGGGTCACACTAAGTGCGAAGCGCCCGCTGCGATCGAAAGAGGCGCCGGCAACGCCGCTGGTGGATATGGGAGGCGTGGCGCAAGCCGCCAGCAGCAGGCAAACCAGGCCGGCGCACAACCAGCGCACATGAATGAACTTGAGGAAGGAAGCTATCATTTCAGCTTGACTCCGAGCCGCTTGAGTGTGCCAAGCAAGGTGGGGTTCTTTGGATCCTTTTCCATCCCTTCACGCCAGATGCGCCGCGCTTCGTCATTGCGCTTGGACACCCACAGCACCTCGCCCAGATGCGCGGCAACATCGGCCGTCGGCAGCTGATCATAGGAACGTTGCAGATACTCCAGCGCCGCCTCGTAGTCGCCGCTACGGTACAAATACCAGCCCACGCTATCGAGTATGAAAGGGTTATCCGGATCTAGATCGAGGGCGCGCTCGAGAAGGTCTTGCGCCTCGTCCAGCTGACGATTCTGATCGGCGTAGGTGTAACCCAGGGAATTATAGGCATTGGCGTTATTGGGATCGAGTTCGATCACACGCTTCATGAGCGCTTCGAACTGCTCCATATTTCCCTGGCGCTCGTAGAGCATGGCCAAATCATATTTGATCTCGGGGGTGTCGGGCAGTTCGGCATCAGCCTTGACAAGCGTCTCGATGGCCGTATCGCTGCGGCCCGCTTCCCGATAAATGGAGGCCAGGGTCAGTGCCTTCACTGACCGCTCGTGGTGGTCCTGGGCCTTGAGTGCTTCAATGCTGCGGCGCGCCCGCGTGAGATCGCCCTGCCTGGCCTGCAGGACGGCCTTGTGGACTTGCGCCTGGAAACGCAGCGAGATGTCGTCGATGAGGTCAAGCTGGGCAATGGCCTCGTCCAGCTTGTTTTCCTTTTCGGCTATCTGCACCAGCAGCAAGCGGGCATCGGAAGCGTCGGCCACGGCATTGCTGGCCTTGTCGTTGATGGACTTGCGCCGCTGTGTCTGCACACTGATATATTGCTCCAGCAATGCCTTGGCCTGCGGGTATTGTCCGGCCCGCATGTGCACCTCGGCCTCGGTGTACAGCAGGTCGAAGTCTTCGGGGGCATGCTCGCGCATGGCGTCGACTTGCTCCAGCGCAGCATCGAAATCACGCTGGTCGACGAGGCGATTGACCAGCATGAGCTGCAGCTTGCGATTATCGGGATACTTGGCGATGTAGGCGCGCGTTTCTTTCACGGCCGCAGCCGGGTCCACCTTCATGCCGTACTCAAGAATGCGTTGTGCGGCCATTTCGGATGCGGGGTCCAGCGCTTGCGCCCGTCGGGATTCAGCGAGCGCCTTCGCCGCATCGGCGGCTGCCCACGCCGCATCGGCCAGGGCCAGATGCGCAATAGGCAAGGACCGGACAGAAGGCGGCAAGGCCTGTTCCATGACGTCCAGCGCAACACGCTTGTCGGCCATCTTGCCGATAATCGCCGCAGCCTGAATGATGGCCTGCTCTTTATTGTCGGCCTTCTCTATGCGCGCCCGCAATGTTGTAGCCAGACCCGAGGTTTCGCCATTGGAAGCAGCCAGGGCAAGAGCAGAGGCCACCGCTTCCGGGTCGTTGGGCGCAAGCAGGGCCCACTCTTGCGCTGCTCTCAATGAACGGGCCAGGTCGCGATCGGCCATGGATATCTGGAATGCCCGCTTTGCAAGGCGCGGATCCGAAGTCTCACGCGCCAGGTCAAGAAGCGTCTGGCTGGCCATATCGAAGTGTCCGCGCTGCGCTGCGATCTCAGAGGCCAGTATCCGATAAAGCGTATCGGCGGTAAGCTTCACCGCAGGCAGTTCACCCGCACGCAGGCGTATCTGCTCTATCTGTTCGCGCGTCTTGACCGCCTCTGCCGAATGGGCTGGAACGGACCACGATGCAAAGACAGGCGCAAACAGTATGAACAGCAGAGGAATTGAACGTTTCATTAAAGAGAACCACCGCCGCTGCGCCTGGAATAAAGCGTCAGATGGCAAAATTACACACTCAGATTTAAGGATGTTATCACCCCCTTATGCCGGAACTACCAGAAGTCGAAACCACCCGTCGCGGAATAGCGACGATTATGCCGGGCCATGTATTAAAGCAGTTTTTGGTATATGAACCGCGCATGCGCTGGCCTGTACCATCCGATATCGAGCAGACCGTCAGTGGACATGAAGTCATCAGCTGCGAGCGTCGCGGCAAATATCTGCTGATCAATTTCGACCACGGCACACAAATCATACATCTGGGCATGTCGGGGTCATTGCGCCGGGCGACACCCGACGAGCCGCGTCGCAAACATGATCATGCCGAATGGCTTTTCGCGCATGCGCGATTCCTGCTGCACGATCCGCGCCGCTTCGGAGCGATACTGTGGCATGACAATGCAAACGGGCCCATCGCCCTGCATCCCTTGCTGGACAGACTGGGCATCGAGCCATTCGATCCCTTGTTCACCGGCGCTTATCTGCACCAGCGGCTGCGCGGCAAGACCCTCTCCATCAAGCAGGCGCTGCTGGCCGGAACCATCGTGGTCGGCGTAGGCAATATCTATGCGTCCGAATCGCTATTCCGCGCCCGCATCAATCCCGCTACGGCCGCCGGGACAATTTCTTTGGAACGGTGCAGCCGGCTGGCGGCCGCCATACGGCAAACGCTCGCCGAGGCGCTGGAATCGGGCGGCAGCACCTTGCGCGACTATGTCAACGCCACCGGCGAGCCCGGCGCCTATTTCGATATTTATGCTGCGGTCTACGAAAAAGCCGGCCGCCCCTGCAATGTCTGCGCCACGCCGATACGTCGGATTGTGCAAGGACAACGCGCCACCTACTATTGTCCGAAGTGCCAACGGCGTTAAAAAGATCTGAATTCGCCTATAACGAACGGATTGCATATAAACGAATAGTGGGATATATTTTTACCAACTAAACGGAGACTCCATTCTTATGAGCAAACAATTTGCCTCGCACGCCGATCTCGACGACAAGGTCGTATCGTTTGAAAAGCTGTCCGACAACGCCTACGCCTACACCGCTGAAGGCGACCCGAATTCCGGCATCATCGTGGGCGACGACGCCGTCATGGTCATCGACACCCAGGCCACGCCCGTCATGGCGCAAGACGTAATCCGGCGCGTCAAGGAAGTCACCGACAAGCCCATCAAGTACATTCTGCTTTCGCACTACCATGCGGTACGCGTGCTGGGCGCTTCCGCCTACAACGCACAAGAAATCATCGCCAGCCGCGACACCTACGATCTCATCGTGGAACGCGGCGAGCAAGACAAGGCCAGCGAAATCGGCCGTTTTCCCCGCCTGTTCCGCAACGTCGAATCGGTGCCGCCCGGCCTCACATGGCCCACCATCACCTTCGACGGCGAAATGACCGTCAACCTTGGAAACCTCGAAGTCCAGATCCTGCAGGTCGGCCGCGGCCATACCAAAGGCGACACCATTGCATGGCTGCCCGAACAACGCATCCTGTTTGCCGGCGACCTGGTCGAGTATCAGTCCACCCCTTATGCCGGCGACTGCTACTTCCGCGAATGGCCGCACACACTCGATACGCTGGCGGAATTCAATGCCGAAAAAATGGTGCCTGGCCGCGGTCCCGCGTTGAAATCTGCCGATGAAGTACGCAAGGGCCTGGCCGGCACCCGCGCCTTCCTGACCGACCTGTACTCCTGCGTGAACAGTGGCGTCGCAGCAGGCAAGGACCTGAAATCCATCTACCGCGAAACCTACGACTTCATGAAGCCGCGTTATGCCGACTGGGTCATTTTCGACCATTGCATGCCGTTTGATGTCTCGCGCGCATACGACGAAGCCACCGGTTACGACGACCCACGCATCTGGACGGCCGAACGCGACATCGAAATGTGGAAGCAGCTGGAAAGCTGACCGCCGGTCGACACACATCCAATAATAATTTGCGGCCGCCAACACAAGGAGCAGCGGGTGGGAGACATCGACTATCAAGCCCTGGAGCTTGAATACAAGGGGCGGCCGGCGCAGCTGCCCGACCGGCACAGCATCGTGGTGGTCGGTGCCGGGCCGGTGGGGCTAAGCATGGCTCTGGACATGGCGGCGCATGGCCAGAAAGTAGTGGTGATCGACGACGACCACCGCCTGTCCACCGGCTCGCGCGCCATCTGTTTTGCCAAACGCACGCTGGACATTTGGGACCGCCTGGCTGCGGCCGAACGCATGGTGCAAAAAGGCATCTCATGGAACGTCGGCCGGGTTTATTTCAAGGACGAAGAAGTCTGGAGCTTTGACCTGCTGCCCGAACCCGGGCACCGCCGTCCCGCCTTCATCAACTTGCAGCAATATTATTGCGAAGGCTATCTTTACGAGCTGGCCGCCAATAATCCCAATATCGAGCTGCGCTGGAAGCACAAGGCGGCAGCGGTGCAAGCCCACGACAGTCATGTCGAACTCACCGTGGATACCCCCGACGGCTCCTACACCCTGCTTGCCGACTGGCTGGTCGCCTGCGACGGCGCGCGTTCGCCGATGCGCAAAATGATAGGCCAGGAAAGCCATGGCCGCATTTTCCGCGATCGTTTTCTTATCGCAGACATCAAGACACAGGCCGATTATCCGCATGAACGCTGGTTCTGGTTCGACCCGCCCTTTCATCCGAACCAGTCCGTCCTGCTGCACAGCCAGCCCGACAATGTATGGCGCGTCGACTTCCAGCTGGGCTGGGATGCCGATCCCGCCGAAGAGGTCAAGCCCGAAAAAGTGATTCCTCGTATCCAGGCGCTGCTGGGTCCCGATGCCCAGTTCGAGCTGGAATGGGTAAGCGTCTATACCTTCGCCTGCGAACGGATGGACAAATTCCGCCACGGCCGCCTGCTTTTCGCGGGCGACGCCGCGCACCGCGTATCGCCCTTCGGCGCACGCGGCGCCAATAGCGGCGTGCAAGACACCGACAACCTTGCCTGGAAGCTGGACCTGGTCATGCGCGGGCTGGCACCCGCATCATTGCTGGACACCTACGCCCACGAACGCGAGCAGGCAGCGGACGAGAACATTCTTTGTTCTTCGCGGTCCACCGATTTCATTACACCGAAAAGTGAAATCAGCCTGCTGTTCAGAAATACCGCGCTCAGGCTGGCCAGGCACTACGAATTCGCCCGCAAGCTGGTCAATAGCGGCCGGCTTTCGATGCCTGCTTCGTATAGCGATTCCAGTCTGAATACGGCCGATATCGACGAGTTTACCGATGCACCGCCGCCGAACGCCACGGCGCCGGGGGCCGTCAAGCCGGGCTCGGTGGCGCCGGACGGCCCTGTAACGGCAAACGGCGAACCGGGCTGGTGGCTGGGCCAGTTGCACAATGGCTTTACCCTGGCCGTGTTCTGCACGAAAACCTTGCCCAGCGCGTCCGCCTTGCAAGAACTCGCAAGCCTCCAAAACCTTCCGGTCGGGGTAGGCGTCGTGCTGGTGCTGCACCCCAGCCTTGCCAATGAAGCGCCTGCTTCGTTCCGGGCCGTCATTGACCGGGACTCCATGCTGAGCCGGCGCTACGACGTCCGGGATGGCGCCTGCTATCTCATACGTCCCGATCAGCATATTGCAGCGCGTTGGCGTAAAGCTACCCGGCAACAAATCCTTTTCGCGCTCCAGCGCGCCACATGCACTCTTGATACGGTGACGCCATGACACAGCTTCGCACGCAGTCCAATTTCGCCGTCCCGGATGAGTTCTACGAGCGCCTTATCGATGCGCACCGCGATCTTGATGCGGAACAAAGCCATGCCATGAACGCCGCCTTGGTATTGCTTCTATCGAATCACATCGGCGATATGGAAGTGATCGCCGAAGCACTTGCCAAGGCGCGCGCCACTGTTGAACACACAGACTGAAGCCCTTTTTCGGGAGCCAAGCAAATGAGTACACTGAATTATCAAACCGGTTTCGGCAACAACTGCGCTACAGAAGCCTTGCCGGGCGCCTTGCCCGTGGGCCGCAACTCACCGCAGGTTTGTCCCTACGGCCTCTACGCAGAACAACTATCGGGAACCGCCTTTACGGTACCCCGCGCCGAAGGCCGCCGATCCTGGCTGTATCGCATACGTCCGGCAGCACTGCAGAAACCATTCGAACCTTACGATGGCGCGCGGTCCTGGACGCAGCAGTTCGGCAACGGACCTATCACCCCGAATCGGCTGCGCTGGAGCCCTGCCGATATTCCGACCGAAGCAACCGACTTTCTCGACGGCATGACGACTTGGGCCGGCAACGGAAACAGCGACGACCTGAGCGGGGTCAGCATCAATTTGTATGCGGCCAATCGTTCCATGCAGAATCGGTTCTTCTATAACGCCGACGCCGAAATGCTGATCGTGCCGCAGGAAGGCCGCCTGCGCCTGGCCACGGAACTGGGGCTCATCGACATCGAGCCCTGCGAAATCGCCGTCATACCGCGCGGCGTGCGTTTCCGTGTGGAACTGCCGGACACGACGGCCCGCGGCTATATGCTCGAGAACTTCGGCGCCGTCCTGCGTCCGCCGGAGCTGGGTCCCATAGGCTCCAACGGCCTGGCCAACGTCCGGGACTTCCAGGTTCCGGTCGCCTGGTACGAAGACGTGGAAGGCGATTTCGAGCTCGTCGCGAAATTCACCGGCGCGTTCTGGCGCACCTCGCTTCCCCACTCGCCACTCGACGTGGTGGCCTGGCACGGCAACCATGCCCCTTACAAGTACGACCTGCGCCGCTTCAACACCATAGGATCGATCAGCTTCGATCACCCGGACCCGTGCATATTCACCGTGCTCACCTCGCCATCGGACACGCCCGGCGCCGCCAACATGGATTTCGCCATATTTCCGCCGCGCGTGCTGGCCATGGAAAACACCTTCCGCCCGCCATGGTTCCATCGCAATATCGCCGGCGAATTCATGGGCCTGATCCAGGGCGTGTACGACGCCAAGGCCGAGGGTTTTTCGCCGGGAGGCGCCAGCCTGCACAACTGCATGACACCCCATGGACCCGATGTCGAGACATTCGAGAAAGCGTCCAACGCCGACATCAGCCAGCCGCATTACATACGCGATACCATGGCGTTCATGTTCGAGACACGCCGGGTCATCCGCCCCACCGATGCCGCCCTGTCGTCAAGCACGCTGCAAAGTGATTACGATACGGCATGGTCGGGGTTCAAGAAACACTTCAACCCGGCAAAACCGTAACGATCAAGGATACCCACCCACATGGTTTATTTGAATGAAACGCACGACCCATCCCTGCAAAGCTGGGTTGCATCGGCCAACGTCGCCGAGAATGGCTTCCCCATCCAGAACCTGCCATTCTCCGTCTTCCGCATAGCCGGCAGCTCAGAGGCGTTTCGTCCCGGAGTGGCCATCGGCGACCAGGCGCTCGACTTGGCGGCGCTTGCCAAGGCCCGGCCCTTTACGGGAATCGCCGGCGAGGCGCTGGACGCTTGCCAAACGGACCAACTGAACGGACTGATGAGCCTGGGACAAGCCCACTGGTCCGCACTGCGCCTCGAACTCTCCCGCGCGCTGCGCACAGACTCTGCCTTGCAGAGCACGCTCGAGCCCCTGCTACACAGTCAGTCGGATCTGGAATTCACGCTGCCCGCCCGTATCGGCGACTACACCGATTTCTATATTTCATTGCACCACGCCACGGCCGTGGGCAAGCAATTCCGGCCCGACAATCCGCTGCTGCCGAACTACAAATGGGTGCCCATCGGCTACCACGGACGCGCTTCCAGCATCGGGGTGTCGGGACAGAAATTTGCTCGGCCCATAGGCCAGACGCGCCCGAGCGCCGAAGGCGGCACGCCCGGCTTCGGACCTTGCGAGCGCCTGGATTTCGAACTCGAACTCGGCATATTCGTGGGCCAGGGCAATGACCAGGGCGAACGCATCGCCATCGGCAACGCCGAATCCCATGTGTTCGGGCTTTGCATACTGAACGACTGGTCGGCGCGCGATCTGCAGGCCTGGGAATACCAGCCTCTGGGCCCCTTCCTGGCCAAGAATTTCGCCAGCACCATTTCGCCGTGGGTTGTCACCCTGGAAGCGCTCGCGCCCTTTCGCACGGGTTTCCAGCGCAATGCCGACGATCCACAACCCATGCCCTATCTTGCGTCGGACGACAACACGGCGGCGGGAGCTTTCGATATTGCCCTGGAGGTATTGCTCAGCACGCAACAGTCGCGCGCCGGCAATGCCGAACCCGCGCTTCTTTGCCGCAGCAACTTCAAGGAAGCGTACTGGAGCGTAGCGCAATTGCTCACGCACCATACCGTCAATGGATGCAATCTTCAGCCGGGCGACCTGCTGGGCACCGGAACGCTATCCGGTCCCGAACAAGGTCAGGAAGGTTCGCTGCTGGAGCTGAATCAGGGTGGAAAGAAACCGGTCAAGCTGCCCTGGGGCGAGGAACGCACTTTCCTGCAGGATAACGACGAAGTCATCTTGCGGGCCAAATGCAGCAAGCCCGGTTACCCGACCATCAGCCTGGGCGAGTGCGCGGGCACCGTGCTGCCTGCAAAGTTCTAGAGCATTTCCAGTTCAAGTGTTTACGGCGCTTTGCTTTAGCAACGCTGTCCTACTCTGATGGCGTTCTCCGGGGTGGGTGGAGGCAGTCCGGCACGGCGTGCTTGTTTCCGCGCCTGCCTCGTCCAGCCGGGCGTCGGGCCAAACTCGCTACGCCGCTGGCGCGGCTACGCTCAAACATGGCCCGACGACATCCCCCGCCTTCCCTTCGGCAGCACGCGGCGCACGCCTACACGCCGGACTGCCCCCACCCACCCCGGACAACTGCGCAACAGGAAACTTGCCGGCCTTACGGCCTGACTCCATATCTACATCAAACTGCGATTTACCGACTTGACTTGCACGGTGGTCAGTGAGTTGGTCCAATCTACGCTTATGCAGAAAGGCGGGTGTGTCGGGGGCTGTGCAGGCGCCTTGCGTACGCCGTTACGCTCAGTGCCAGCGAGGAGGCAAGGCCGCGGCTGTCCGAGCCCGGCGAATGTCGGGCCACTGGCCCGACCGGGCGAGTTCCGCGGACGCCTCGATGGGACTGAGCGTAACGGGCACCCCTGGCAACGCCAGGGGCGTAGCGCGTGAAGCCGGAACAGCCCCCGACACACCCGCCTTTCTCAAGAATGAAAAGCCGTCCCCAACGCCTGCGCGCTGCAGCGTGCCTTGTAAATATCTCGACAAAAAATGCTCTAGAAGCTTGGCGGCCGGGGTTCGCCAACTGAACGCCGGCCCTGGCATTGCGATGCAGGCATTGCCAGCACCAATCACGACGCCAGCATCTTGCCGGGATTCATCAGGCCGTCTGGATCGAGCACCTGCTTGATGCGTCGCATTAGTGCGAGCTCAACCGGATCTTTATAGAGCGGCAAGGCGTCGCGCTTCAGCTGCCCCACGCCATGCTCGGCGCTGATCGAACCGCCAAATTGATGGACGCTGTCATGCACCAGTTGATAGACGGCGTCCTGCCGGGCCAGAAGCTCTTCTTCGGTAAAGGCCTGGCCTCTGGCCACGTTGTAGTGCAGATTGCCATCGCCCAGATGACCGAAGATGACATGCTGAATGCCCTGAAAACTGGCTTGCAAGGCCGCATTGGTGGTTTGGACGAAGTCCGCCATACGCGACACGGGAACCGAGACGTCGTGCTTGATGCTCTTGCCGAATGCCTTTTCGGCCAGAGGTATGCTTTCACGGAGATGCCAAAGCGCCTTGCTTTGCGTGATGTTTTCCGCAATCACGGCATCTTGTACCAACCCAGCTTCGATGGCGTCGCCTACGACTGCTTCAAAACGTTCGCGCGCATGCTCGGCGCTTTCGCTGTCGGACAGTTCCAGCAATGCATACCAGGGCTTGCTGGCGGAGTCGCCCTCGAAAGGAATGCGCTGCTGGGGATAACATTCGACCACACCTTGAAGGCAGTTGCCGGCGATGAGCTCGAATCCCGTCAGTGCGGCGCCGAAGCCATTGCGCGCGGCCGACAGCACCGACACTGCGTCTTCGATGGAGTTCAGCGCAAGCAGCGCCGTGCATTGGGCTACCGGCAGCGGATACAGCTTCACGGTGGCGGCGGTAATAATGCCCAGCGTGCCTTCGCTGCCAATATACAAATTGCGCAGGTCATAGCCGGTGTTGTCCTTGCGCAGGCCGCGCAACCCATGCCAGATGTCGCCCTGCGCCGTGACCACTTCGACGCCCAGTACGAGATCGCGCGCATTTCCGTAGCGCAATACCTGTGTGCCGCCCGCATTGGTGGCCAGGTTTCCGCCCACTGTACAACTGCCTTCGGCAGCCAGGCTCAGGGGAAACAGGCGCTGGACATCGCGAGCCGCCTGCTGCACCGATTGCAGCACGCAACCGGCCTCGACCACCATGGTGTCGTTGTCGGTATCGACGCTACGCACTTTGTTGAGCCTGGTCAGTGACAGCACCACTGCGTCGCCGGTGGAATCGGGCGTGGCGCCGCCGCACAGGCCGGTATTGCCGCCCTGCGGCACCATGGGCACTTTGTTGGCGGCGCACCACCGCACTACCTGCGCGACCTCTTCCGTCGAGCCGGGCTTGACGACCGCCAGCGCCTTGCCGCTATAACGGCCGCGCCAATCAACGGTATAGGGCTCTGCTTCTTCGCCCGTCAATACGTATTGCTGACCCAACAACTGTACTAGTTCGTCTACTCGACTCATCGTCTACCTTCTCGCGAAAAATTGCCCGGAGGCCCATTTTAAGACAGATCCAGCCGCACTATAAGCGCGTCCGGCAACGCTCCGGCATCGGCGGCAGGAATCCGCGATAATCACACCCAACCACACATGTTTTTTCGAGGATACATCGTGACCGATTCACAGCCACTGCCCGACGCAGCCTTCAAAGCCTACGATATTCGCGGCACCGTACCGCAGCAGCTCAACCCCCAATTTGCCCATATGCTGGGTCTTGCCCTGGCCGAGCGGGCGCGCAACGAAGGCATCGCCACACTGGTGGTGGGCTACGACGGCCGCCTGAGCAGTCCGGAATTATCGCTGGCCCTGCAAAAAGGGCTGATGCAGGGTGGCGTCAACACCATCGACGTTGGCATGGTACCCACGCCCCTGGTGTATTTCGCCACGCATACCGAGAAAACCGGCTCCGGCGTCGCCATCACGGGCAGCCACAACCCGCCCAACTACAACGGCTTCAAGATGATGATGGGCGGCAAGACGCTGCACGGCGACGATATCCAAAAGCTCAAGCACAGCATGGCGCGACTGGAAGCCGGCGCGACGCATTCCACGCAAGGCAGCCGCAGCACGCTCGAACTTCTGGACACTTACGTAGAACGGGTTGCCGGCGATGTGAAACTGACCCGTCCCATGAAGATTGCCATTGATTGCGGCAACGGCGTGGGCGGCGTCGTAGCGGCGCAATTATTCAAGGCGCTGGGCTGCACGGTCGATGAGCTGTTTTGCAATGTAGACGGCAACTTCCCCAATCACCATCCCGATCCCGCCGACCCGCACAACCTGGAAGACCTCATCCGGCATGTTCAGGAAACGGACTGCGAACTGGGCCTGGCCTTTGACGGCGACGCCGATCGCCTGGGCGTAGTGACCAAGTCCGGCGCCATCATCTGGCCGGACCGCCAGCTCATCCTGTACGCGCTCGATATTCTGCAGCGCAAGCCTGGGTCCACCATCATTTTCGACGTGAAATGCAGTCGGCACGTGGCACGCGCGATCGAAGAAGCCGGCGGCAAGCCGCTGATGTGGCAAACCGGGCACTCCATGATCAAGGCCAAGCTGGCTGAAACCGGCGCGCCTCTGGCCGGCGAAATGAGCGGACACATCTTCTTCAAAGAGCGCTGGTACGGATTCGACGACGGCCTTTACACGGGCGCGCGACTGCTGGAGATTCTCTCGCGCCATGATCAGCCGTCCGCGCTGCTCGAGGCGCTTCCGCAGGACATCTCCACGCCCGAACTCAAGCTGGAGATGCAGGAAGGACAGCCCCACGCACTGATCGAGCGGCTGCAAAAGGAAGGAAAGTTTCCGAAGGCGAGCAGCATCAATACCATCGATGGCGTGCGCGCCGAGTACGAAGGCGGCTTTGGCCTTGCACGCGCGTCGAATACGACGCCGGTCGTGGTTCTGCGTTTTGAAGGAGACACGCAGGAAGCCCTGGACGAGATCAAGGCGGAATTCCGATCCGCCCTGAAGGCGCTGGTTCCCGACCTGAGCTTGCCTTTCTAGCGGAAACCCGACGTTGTCCGGTGGGTGGGCTGGTCCAAGCTACGCTCATGCAAAAAGGCGGGTGTGTCGGGGGCTGTGTAGGCGCCTCGCGCACGCCGTTTTGGTCAGTTCCATCGAGGGTACAAGGCCGCTGCTGGCCGAGCCCGACGGGTGTCGGGCCACTGGCCCGACCGGGCGAGTTCAGCGGCCGCCTCGATGGGGCCGACCAAAACGGGTACCCCTGGCAACGCCAGGGGCGTAGCGCGCGAAGCCGGAACAGTCCCCGACACACCCGTCTTTCTTAAGAACGAAAAGCTTAAGAACGAAAGCCGTCCCAAACGCCTCCGCGCTGCAGCGAGTCTTGTAGCCGCAGAGCCTTACAAACACCGCGATCAAAAATGCGCTAGGCCGACCTGCTCAGTTCCTGATACAAATCCACGTGCTTTTCCACAATCTTGTCGATATTGAACTCGCGCTCGGCCAACTGCCTGCCCGCTTCACCCATGCGGTGACGCATGTCAGGATCCGATGCCAGGCGCGTCACCGCATCGGCAAGCGCCCTGGCGTCGTGCGCCGGCACCAGCAAACCTGAAATATTCGGATCTATGGCATCCCTGCACCCTGGAACGTCGGTGGTCACCACGGCGCGCCCGCAGGCTGCCGCCTCCACCAGCGATCTGGGCAAACCTTCGCGATAAGAAGGCAGCACGGCAATATGCGAACGCTGATACAGCGCTGCAATATCGGAACGTTCGCCCAGGCACTCGACCAGTCCTTCTTCACACCAGCGTTCAAACTCGGCCTGGCTGATGCTGGCCGGATTGCCGGGATCGGGGCTGCCCACCAGCAACCATCGCAAGCCGCTGGCATGGCCGGCGGTAAGGCGTGCCGCTTCCACGAACTCCACCACGCCCTTGTCCCGCAGCAAACGCGCCGCCATGATGGCCACGGGCGGCCCTTCAGGTTCAGGGGCCGGCTGGAACTCATCCAGATCCACGCCCGAGCCGCGTATGAGAACCACCTGCCCGGCCCTCACCACCCTGGCTTCCTGCAAGACATCGCGATCGTTGGCGTTCTGGAAAATCACGCGGCTGTTCGGATGGCCCAGAGCCAGCCGGTACAGTATTGTGGCGGCCGACCGCGGGAAATCGAAACCCTTGTCGCGCTTGCTGAACACAAATCCCAGGCCCGAAATGGCCGCGATATAGGCCGGCACGCCTGCAAGCCTGGCCGCAATACCGCCGTACAGCACTGGCTTGATCGTCACCGCGTGCATCACATCGGGTTTCACACGCCTCAGCAATTTCCATAGGGCGTGTATGCTTTGAAGCTCTTCGACGGGATGCATGCCGCTGCGCGACATGGGAATAATATGGTGCACCAGGCCATGGCTGACGATTTGCGGCACCGTGGCGCCGGCCATGGTGGCCACATGCACTTCAAAACCAGCCTCTTGCGCGCCCAATGCCAGCGGCAGCCTGTGCGACAAAAAGAAGGCGGGATTGTTCACGACAAACAGCAATCGTCGTGTACGGCCCGCCTCGGCGTTTCCGTCATGAACATACGAGGCCTGCCGCGCAGTACCGATACGGGTGGGGTAATCGGCCGCGAGCCGGCGCCACACTACATGGTAGGCATTGACCATGGCTTCGAGGCTGAACAAGCGCGCGACCCGATCGCGAGCCTTCAACAAACGCTCCTCCATTTGTTCCGTGCCCAGGTGCGCCACCGCCTGATCCAGGGCCTGCGACAGGGCAAGCGGATTCTGTGGCGCAGCCACCCATCCGGTGTCGCCGACAATGCGTGCCGCATCGCCGACATCGGTCACCACGCAGGCCACGCCGGTTGCCATGGCTTCGGCAACCACATTCGGGAAGCCTTCGGCAAGGCTGGACAGCACATGGATATCCAGGCCATTCATCAGCCGGGGCACGTCGTCGCGCCTGCCCAGCAATTTGACCTTGTCCGCGATGCCATGGCGCGTGATCAATGCCATGAGATCGGCATTGGACGCCTCGATGCCGTGGCCGATCAGCACGCAACGCAAGGATGGATTGTGCTGTGCGCTGAGCGCGAAGGCGGCCAGCAAATTGGCATGATCCTTCAGCGGATTCCAGCGCGCCACGCTGCCCACGATGCTTTCGTTTTCGGTCCAGCCCCATTCGGCGCGCAGCGCCGCGCGAGCGGCCGGGTCAGGCTGCCAGCACGTAAGGTCGTAGCCGTTGGGAATGACCAGCATGCGGTCGGCCCGATATCCCCACTGCTGATGGCGTTGCGCGGCGTTATCGGCGCACGCCACGATGACGCCGGGCACAAGCCGCGACACGCGGGCGCAGAGCCACGACAAAGCCCTGGCGGAGCGGCTGCTCTTGTGCAGGTCGGCTCCCGAATTGCGTATACCCCAGGCGACGGCCTTGATGCCTGCCAGGCGCGCTACCACGCCCCCGATGAGATCGGCGTGATACATCCA
This sequence comes from Pseudomonas sp., assembly GCA_036675275.1. Lineage (GTDB taxonomy): Bacteria > Pseudomonadota > Gammaproteobacteria > Burkholderiales > Burkholderiaceae_B > Pollutimonas. The sequence goes on from JAKFFG010000014.1 coordinate 70,455, forward strand.
GGTCTGGACCACGTCGGGCTTCAGCTGACGCAGCAACTGATGCATGCGCCACAGGCCCTTGGCCGCTCCCATGGGCGACTTCATGTCCAGCGTGTAGACAGCGATGCCCGCCTCGCGCAGGCGCGGCCCGAAAACGCCTGCATCGCCCATGGAAATCACGCAATGCCGGTCATTTTGTATGGGCGCGGTAAGCAGCCTATGCAACACTGTTTCGGCTCCGCCATGCCCCAGGCCCGAGATGATATGCACCACATGCAAGGGATCCGGATTACTGTATTGGTAGTCGCTCATGCCTGAACTTCCTGGCTTATCGGTTGCTGGACGCCGGCCATAAGCCCGTCCCATTGATGCAATACTTCAGGCAGCGCATAGCGGTCGCGAACCGAAGCGGCCGCATGCTTGCCCAATACGTCGCGCAAGACCGGGTCGGCCATGAGCTGCGCCATGGCTGCGGCAAGCGCCGTATCGTCGCCCAGAGGCACCAGCAATGCGTCTTCGCCATCGCGGCTGATCTCCCGCGGCCCGCTGGGACAATCGACGGTGACACAAGCAATGCCCAATGCCATGGCCTCCAGCAATACATTTGGAAAGCCTTCTACTTCGGATGCCAGTACGAAAACATCCGCTGCCGCGAGCTCTTCCCAAGGCGCGTTGGTGCGGCCGGGAAGGAACACGCGCGCCTCCATACCCGCCAGTTGGACGGCCGATGTCAGCTCTGACCGCAGTGGGCCTTCGCCCCAGATATACAAGTCCCATTCCGGAAAGTCCCCGGCGAGCGTGGCGAAGGCCTTTATCAGCGCAGCAAAGCGCTTGACCGGCATGAGCCGGCCCATCGCCACCAGGCGACGCCGCCGACCCGGCTCCGGCACAGCCCGCGACTTGAGCGGTTCAGCCAACTCCGGCGGCAAGGGATTGGGGATCACTGCCATGCGGCGTATGGCGGGAACCATCTTTTGAAAAGGCCCCACGCTGTCCTGGGCCTGCACCGTAACCAGGCTGGCCCACGGATAAGTATGCCGGCGCAGCCACACCAGGGCCTTGCCTGCGCTGTTGCTGACCGAGGGATTGGTACGCTCGCACACGATAGTCGGCACATCGAGCCCGCGCGCCGCAAGCAGCACCATGACATTGACGTTGGTCAGGAATGAAATCACAACATCCGGGCGGGTCTCCTTGATCAGGCGACGCATGGCAAACCATTTCGCAATGCTGGCAAACCATGTCTTGCCGAGCCAGCCCATGTGGTCCGCCAACCATGTCAGCTTCACGCCGGAATCCAGGCGGTAGAAAAGATTGCCCTTTTTTGTATAGCTGGGCACGAGCATGACTTGATCGCCCCGCTGGGCCCATGCACTGGCCAGTGTCGCGGCCACCCGTTCAGCGCCGCCGGCATGCATGGAACTGACGAAAAACAGTATCTTCATGGCTGTCCCGTAGCGGACGCCTGGTTGGTTTCCAGCCAGGCTTGCGTCATGATGATGCTCCACAAATGCGTACTCCAGTCGCGCGCGCCCGACTGATGCTCGCGCCACTTGCGCTCAATAGGCTCGGCGTGGAACAGTCCCTGCTGGCGCAGGCGTGCGGGATCAAGCAACGCAGCAGCCCAATCCTTGAGCGGCCCGCGCAGCCATACCGCCAGCGGAACCGAAAAGCCTTTCTTGGGGCGATCTATCATTTGACGCGGCACATGCCGGTACAGCAACTGGCGCAGCAGCCACTTGCCTTGCCCATCGCGTATCTTGTAGTCGCGCGGCAGGCGTTGCGCAAACTCAAAGACATGATGATCTATCATCGGCACGCGCGTTTCCAGGCTGCTTGCCATGGCCGCCCGGTCCACCTTCACGAGGATGTCGTCGGGCAGATAAGTCAGCGCGTCCAGCAACATCATGCGCTCGAAAATGGCATCTTCAGAGGGTTCGTCAAAAAGCGTGTCGGGCACATCGGCGCCTATCACGACCTGGGCCGGATCCTTCCAGTACGACACGAATTGCTGATAAAACGTACCGGCATGATCGGCTGCCAGCACTTGCGCCAGTTTCTGGAACTGCTCACGCTTGCGGCCCGCGCGCAGCAATCCGGCACCCGCGCCCGCAGCCGCAGCCATAGGCATGCGCAACAGGCCGGGTATGGATTCGCGCTTGTCCCACCACTGCTTGGCGCGGAAATATCGGGAATAGCCGCCGAACAATTCGTCGCCGCCATCTCCGGACAAGGCTACCGTAACGTGACGGCGCGCCATGCGCGTCACCAGTATGGTTGGAATCTGCGACGAGTCGGCAAACGGCTCATCGTAAATTCCTGCCAGATTGGGCACGACTGCCAGCGCATCGGCTGAACTGACATAAAGTTCGGTGTGATCGGTGCCCAGATGCCCGGCAACCGCCTTGGCATGCTCGGCCTCGTTATACGCCGGCTCGTCAAATCCGATGGAAAATGTCTTGACCGCTTGCGCATTGTTTTTTTGCATCAGGGCCACGACGATCGACGAGTCGATTCCGCCGGAAAGAAAAGCGCCGAGATCGACGTCGGAAATCATCTGGCCTTTCACCGCCGTGGTCAAAACAGCTTCCAGGGCGTCCACGGCCTCGCTGTCCGCACCGAACGACAATGGACGGGCGCGCGCCTGTTGCGCCGCTTCAAGCGCGGACCAATAGTGCTGCGATACAGGCAGCGTCCCGTGTTGACGCTGCTCTTCGGAAAGTTGAATCCAGCAACCCGGCGCCAGCTTGCGGATGGCGCTGTAGATGCTGTAGGGAGCCGGAATATAGTTGTGCCGTACGAGCAGGGACAAGGCCTTGCGGTCGGGGCGCTTGTCGAAGCCGGGGATGTCGGTCAAGGCCTTCAGTTCAGAGGCGAACACGAAGTTACCGGCAACGAATCCCATATAAAGCGGCTTCTCGCCCATGCGGTCGCGCATCAGCGTCAACGTTCGTTCCTGCCTGTCCCACAAAGCCATAGCGAACATCCCGGTTGCGGCCTGCAGGGTTTTCTGTATGCCCCAGGCCGCAAATCCGGCCAGCACGGTTTCGGTATCGGAATGACCTCGCCAGTCGGGCGCGTGCCCCTGGCTTTCGAGCGAAACGCGCATGTCCAGGTGATTGTAGATTTCCCCGTTCAATATCAGGACATAACGCCCGCAGGCCGACACCATGGGCTGGTGGCCGGCGGCGGTCAAATCCAGGATGGCCAGGCGCACATGCCCCAGCGCCAGGCCGGCGCCCTGGTCTTCCCAATAACCATCGCTATCCGGCCCGCGATGCCGAAGGCTGCGGCACCCTTTCCGGATGATTTCTTCTTTGCCGGGCAATCCGCCCCATAAACCAACAATTCCGCACATAGTCAGCTCGCTTCAAACAAATGGCCCCACAACGCCATGACACGGGTCGTGGAAAACCTGTCGCGCACGTCGATCGCTCTACGCGCGTATGCCTCCCGCTGTTGGCGGTGGGCCATCATGTCGGACAAGTGCGCCGCCAGCGCCTCGTCATCTTCCGGCGGATTGACCAACACGCCATCTATGCCATTGCGCACGATTTCGCGCGGGCCGGTTTCGCAGTCGAATGCGACCGGCGCCAAGCCGCTGGCCATGGCTTCAAGCAGTGTATTGGATAAGCCCTCGACACGGGAACTGAGCACATAAAGGTCGGATTGCGCATACCACTCGCCCACATTGCCCGCACGGCCCGGCATGCTGATGCGCGAGGACAGCCCGGCGGCATCGATCTGCTCCTGCAGCGCTGCACGGCAATCGCCCTCGCCAAGTATGGTCAGGTCCCAATCCGGGAAGTACCTGGCAACCGCCTGAAAGGCCTTGATCAGCAAATCGAAGCCCTTGTGGGGATGCAGCCGGCCGGCTGCCAGCAAACGGAATCGTCCGTCTTTGGCAGGCGGAACCAGCCGCGGTTCGTCATTATCCAGCGGCCAGCGTACCGCATTGGGGATGACCGTGACGTGCGACCCGGGCACATGCTCCTCCAGCCATGCTGCCGTGCCCGAGGTAAGCGCAACCACCGCCGACGCCTGGGGATAAGCCCAGCGGCGCAGGCGCAACCACATTTCGGGCAGCTCCTGGGAAGGCGGATGGGTGTGCTCGGTCGCAATGACACGGCAAGGCTGCCCGCGGGCAGCCACGATGGCCAGCACCGACGCCGTGGTCATCATGCCCAGCACGATGGTGGGACGCTCGCGCTTGATGAGGCGGCGCAGCGCCCATACCCGGCGCAAATTGGCGAAGATGGCGCTGACCCGGCCGGAGCTGAACGCCGCAGTACCCAAGGCATACCGCTTCACGGCGTTGTGCAATGGATAGACATCGGTACTGGCGTCCGCCTGGGTGACCAGCGTGACTTTATAGCCGCGCCGTACCCAGTAGGCACTGAGATCGGCGGCGACACGTTCGGCTCCCCCTCCGCTCAGGGAATGGATGACTATCATCAGATGGGGCTGGAAACGCAAAGAACTCAAGACAATACCTGTATGGGAGACTAATTGGGCTTGGCCTTCAATGCCGCGGGCCGCAGGGCCACGACAACATAGCAAACATAGGACAAGGCATACATCATGCTGGTCGCCAACATGATCCCGGCCGGCCCCATGACGGGGGCCAGGACCTGGTTCATGGCGGCTTTCAAAATAAAATTCGCTACGGCAATCGCGGCCATGATCCGGTAGCGGTTCTGGCTGGCCAGCAGCTGGACCAGGATCAGCACGCCGAAATAAAACGGCATCTGCAACAAGCCCCAACGCAAAACGTGGGCAACCGTTTCCGTATCCTGTGCCGTGAATGCGCCGCGCTCGAACAAGAAGCTTACGCCCCACGGAGCCAGCAGCCAGCCCAGCACGGTAACCCCGGCTCCGCCCAGCAGCATCAGCACCGACCACTTGAGCGCGGTGGCCCTTGCCCGACCGGCGTCTCCCCGGCTCTGAATATCGGCCAGCACCGGCAATGCCGCGCGGCCTACCGAAGCCGCGCCTATGCCCAGCAGCAATGATAATAGCCGGCTTGCATAGCCCAGCGTGGAGTTGGCATTGGCGCCCAGGTTGGCCGCCGTATACTGGTCGATCGGGCCGACAAAGCTCATGGCCACTTGTCCGATCAGCATCACGCCTGCCGCCTTGACCAGGTCGGGCCACTGGTGCGACGTCAGGCTCAGCCGCGGCCTTCCCCACATGCCATCGGCCTTGGAGGCCAGCCACAGCAGCCAGACTGACTGGATAAGATAGCCGACCAGCGTCCCCCACAATAACGGCCCTACGTCATCGACGGTGGCCGCCAGCAGGACCCAGACCAGGATGACCACGGCCGGGACGCTGTCGAGCAAGGTATTGATGTGACGTTCGTGGGCACGCAGTCGTGCCGCACTGATACCCGTCATGAGTGTCAACAAAGCGGCCGGCGCGAACGCCAGCGTAAGCTGCGCACTCATCTGCCTTGCTTCGGGAGGCAAGCCCTGACCGGCAAGATCCAGCACCCATGGCCATGCGACATAGATGAAGACGGCCAATACCGTGCCGATGCCTATTACCCAGCCCTGCAGCTCACCAAGAAAGCGCGCGCGGCTGGCGCGATCTTCGGCGCGCGTGCGCACCAGCACCGGAATCAGCACGACGGACAAGGCGCCCACGATGGTGACAGGCAGCCAGTTCGCCATCGTCATGGTGAACTGATAGGCGTCCACGGCATCGCTGACCCCATAGCGATAGGCGACCGCCATTTCCTTGAATGCACCTGCCGCCTTGCCGAGCAACAAAAAAAAGGCCACGCGCATTGCACCTTGTGCAATGCGTCTGTGGTCGGAGTGCAGGCCGGAAAGTCGCTGTTTTAAGGTTTTCAAGTTAACGCAGGAACTGCGTGTACCAAGGCATGGACACTTCGAGTCCCTGCACGATGTTATGCACGGGCTCGTATCCCAGCAGCTGCTTAGCTTTGCTGATGTCGGCCTGGGAATGCCTTACATCGCCGGCACGGAATTCGCTGTAGACCGGCGGCTTGTCGTACACGATGCCGTTATTGCCCAGGGCCTTGGCCAGGTACTCGAACAGCTCGGTGAGGCTGGTGCGCGCATTGAAGGCCACGTTATAGACTTGGTTGACGCCTTCGGGCTGCGCCAGGGCGGCAAGAATATTGGCCTGGACTACATTCTCGATAAAGCAGAAATCGCGGCTGGTCTCGCCGTCGCCGTTAACAACGACGTCTTCGCCGCGTATCATGGCCGCCACCCACTTGGGGATAACCGCGGCGTAAGCACCGTTGGGATCCTGGCGCTTGCCGAAAACATTGAAATAGCGCAGGCCGATGCTGCCGAAACCATAGGAGCGAGTGAACACGTCGGCGTAGAGTTCGTTTACGTACTTGGTTACCGCATAAGGCGACAGGGGCCGGCCGATATTCTCTTCGACCTTGGGCAAGGCCTCGTGGTCGCCATACGTGGAACTGGACGCCGCGTACACAAAGGACTGCACCTCTTCATCGCGCGCTGCCACCAGCATGTTCAGGAAGCCGTTGATGTTGACGCTGTTCGTGGTGATGGGGTCCTGCAAGGACCGCGGCACCGATCCCAATGCCGCCTGGTGCAACACGTAATTCACGCCCTTGACCGCCTTGCGGCAGGCATCGAGGTCGCGGATGTCACCTTCCTGGAAGCTGAAGTTGGCCCATTGCTGGGGAGTAACGGTTTTCTGCACTTCGTCCAGGTTGTATTGGTGTCCTGTCGCGAAGTTGTCCAGACCAACGACCTTCTGGTCCATGCTCAACAAGGTTTCCAGCAGATTGGAGCCGATGAATCCGGCGCAACCGGTGATCAGCCAGACTTTGGGGTCGGTCTGCAGGCTTGCCGTGACTTCTTGATAACGAGTACTCATGTTCCCACCTTTAAACTTTCTGGATTACAGCCGCAAATCGGATTCGTTGGCGCTCAATACATATTTAAGGTCGTAGAGCACGTGCTCGGGCTTGCCCAAAGCGCGAATGCCCTCGCATCCCATTGCCACAAACTCCTGATGCGACACCGCCAGGATAATTCCATCGTAGGTCCCCGCTTCCAGACTTGCAACAGGTGTGATGCCATATTCATGCACGGCCGCTTCGGGATCAACCCATGGGTCGTAGACATCGACGTCAATGTTGTACTCGCCCAGCTCGCTCACGATATCGACAATACGCGTGTTGCGCAGGTCGGGGCAGTTTTCCTTGAAGGCCAGACCCATGACCAGCACCCTGGAGCCTTGCACCTGAATACGCCGCTTGGTCATGTGCTTGACCAGTTGCGACACCACATAGCCGCCCATGGAGTCGTTCAGTCGGCGGCCCGCCAGGATGATTTCCGGGTGGTAGCCGATGGACTGCGCCTTATGGGTGAGGTAGTAAGGATCGACGCCTATGCAATGCCCGCCCACCAGGCCCGGACGGAATGGCAGGAAATTCCATTTGGTGCCCGCGGCTTCAAGCACGGCCTGGGTATCTATGCCCATTTTATTGAAGATCAGCGCCAGCTCATTGATAAGGGCGATATTGACGTCGCGCTGGGTGTTTTCGATGACCTTGGCCGCTTCGGCTACGCGTATGGACGGCGCCTTGTGCGTGCCGGCAGTGATGATCTGACCATAAAGCGCATCCACCAGGTCGGCGATTTCGGGCGTCGAGCCGGAGGTAACCTTCTTGATCGTCGAGACCCGGTGTTCTTTGTCGCCCGGGTTGATGCGTTCAGGGCTATAGCCGGCGAAAAAGTCCTCGTTGAACCGCAAACCCGAAATGCGTTCCAGAACGGGCACGCACTCTTCTTCAGTGGCGCCGGGGTAAACGGTGGATTCGTAAATAACGATATCGCCGCGCTTGAGCACCTTGCCTATGGTTTCGCTGGCGCGAACCAGTGGGGTGAGATCCGGCTGTTTGTACTCGTCGATGGGTGTAGGCACAGTGACGATGAACACATTGGCTTCGGCCAGGTGAGTCGCCTCGCTGCTGAAGCGCAAATGTTCGGCTTCAGCCAGTTCATCTGAATCGACTTCCAGGGTATGGTCCTGACCGTCCTTCAATTCGGCAATCCGGCGGGCATTGATATCGAAGCCCAGCACCGAACGTTTTTTTCCGAATTCCACTGCCAGGGGCAGGCCTACATAGCCCAGACCAACGACTGCAAGCTTGATTTCTTGAATTTCCAACTTATTCTCCGAGGCTATGTGCGTAAAGAAAACAGATACGAGAGCGCAGACACAAAAGGTCTACTTGCGGTGGCTGTGGCGGCCCAGCGACGGCAGCAGCAGCCATGCCGGGCCCCGCCATGACACCAGGCGGGAGTACAGCCAGATGTATACCCAGACGAACACGGCCAGGCTGGCGCACAGCGCCCAGGCGTTATCCCAGAATATCGTGGCGGGTACCAGCCCGATCAGGGCAAGCACCCAAAGATAGGGCGAGGCCATGGCGTTGCACAAGGCGGGCACGGCATGCCGGCCATCACGGCTGAAGGTCACCCGGACCAGGCGCCGGAACACCAGTTGATGCAGGTGCAAGGCATCTGGCTGGTCGACCGGCACCCCGCGCTTGAAGCGGCGCCGCCAGATCGAAAACAAGGTCTCGAATACCGGATAAAACAGCACGGCCAGCGCATAGAACGGCGAAACACTGGGATTGCGCACCACGAGCTGCACGGCAAGTTCGGCCAGCATGAATCCCAGGAAGTATGCACCGCCATCGCCCAAGAATACCCTGCCGAACGGAAAGTTCCAGACCAGAAAGCCCAGCGTGGCCGACGCCAGCGCCGCTGCTATAAGGAAAATGGGAATGTCCTGGACTTGCAAGGCGACCAGGGCAAGCGATATTGCCATCAGCGTGGCGATCATGCCGGCCAGCCCGTTCATGCCGTCGACGATATTCAGGGCATGCGTACAGCCGCCTACGGCGATCATGGTGAAGAACAGCGAGATGGGCCAGAACGACAGAATCCAGTCGGCCCAGCCCAGGCCCACGCGCGATACGCCGCCCAGCAGCCACCAGGCAATTGCCGCCGACAAGAACGCTGCCATCAGGCGTTTGCCCGCGCCGACGTCTTTGGTGATGTCTTCAAGCAGGCCCGCCACAAACACCGGCATGGCGGCAATGAAAAGAACCGGCCACAACCAGGTAAGCGTCATATTGCTGGGACCCAGCACCAAAAGGCCCGCCAGCGTGCCCGCAAGCACGGCCAGGCCGCCCACACGCGGCGTAGGCCGCGAATGAGACGCCTGCGGCTTGGACATGTCGGAGTCACCGGTAAATGCACCATGCCAGCGTTCGGACGCGACAATCAAGCCGCCCACCATGAACGCGACAATACAGATATAAAGCCAGGTAAAAGATCCCCAAAGGTGAGGCGAAATCACACAATCCCCAAGAACAAAGTTAGCAATACATTATCGGATGTTTTTGTAACAGGACACCCTCGCGGCGGGAAATAGATGCAACAAGAAATGTTACCGGCTCAACGCCGCTTTAGGTTGCCGACTATCGCCCACCGTCATACATTACACAAGGTGTGGAATAAAACCATAGGCCAGAAGACAAAAAAAAGCCCAAGATCTTGCGATCTTGGGCTAAATCCACCAAAGGAGGAGGGTGGAGGAGACAACCTTGGCATGTCGGGCTACTAAAGCTTGTACAGCTTGAGACCTGTGTGATTCGGGTTTTCCCTTTGCAATCACGTTTCGACATCCGATAACTGAAGTGTATAGCGTTTATTTGTGCGGCGCAAGATAATTCAACAAAAAATTCGCTGCCCAAGTCTTCTGTGGTTTTTTTAATACTACATCACTCACAAAAAAGAAAGAAAGTAATTCGGTGTAAACCCTTGCCCTTGTTTTGTTACAAATGAACCCCGCCAAACTAGATGCGGTAGGCCGTAAGCGTCATGATTTTCGACATTCCGCGCATCGCGAGCCGAACTATCGGTCCAAGCTTGCGGGCCCCGTGCGTTTCGGCCGTCGTGCGATGCCCGATTTCATCGTCGCGCATTTGCGCCACGATGATGCGCGAACGTTCGTCCGCCATAGGCAAATCTTTGAGGTGCTCGTCCAGATGCTGCTCGACCTGACGTTCAGTCTCTGCCATAAAACCCAGGTTTCTGGCGATGCCGGCGCGGCTGGCAAGCAAGCCAAGAGAAAATGAGCCCGCATACCAGAAGGGGTTCAAAAGACTGGGACGGCTGTCGAGCTCGACCAAGCGCTGACGGCACCACACCAAATGGTCGACCTCTTCATTTGCCGCCTTGGCGAGCAGTTTTTGAATTGCTGCGTCGCCGCATAATAGGGCTTGGCCGCGATACAGCGCCTGGGCGCAGATTTCGCCCACATGATTGACCCGCATGAGGCCGGCGGCGTGTTTTTGTTCAGCGACAGACAATTCCGGCCTGGCTGCGCCCTCTGCTACGGGCGTCCGGCGCTTACCGGCCGGATTTGGACGGCCGGCATGCACGGAGCCGTCAAGCACCTGAATAGCCCGCCCCACTTCAGACAGCAACCCGTCAAGCGCGCCTGTGCGGCGCAAAAACCCGGATCCTTGCTGCGTAGTGTTCTGTGTGGCCATAAAAATCCTTATCGATACGAAATCGGCCGCCTGATCCGACAGACAACCCTTTGCTACTTATATTCGGCCCATAACCACAGTATCGGGACCGCTACTGCGATCACGACCAGGCCCATGCCCGCCACTTCCTGATCACCCAACAAATAGAAGTTGCACAGCCTGGCCGGGTTCTCTTGATAAAGAAGTCCGGCAATGGCTGTCATCCATGAAAAGTTGCCCACGAAGAATAGCCTTACGACCCTGTCGGCGCGCCGCAGGGAATCGAACAATAACGATCCAGCAATAAGCAGACCCAGGAACTTTCCGCTATCGGCGGCCGCAGACACCAGTACATGGTCCAGCGATCGGGGAATCATCCAGTACCCAAGCATAAAGGTCACGAACAACAGTCCCGGAATGCCGTAGCCATTATATTTCGCAAATCGCCCGGCCAGTCGACGAACATTGCCACATTGCCTGCCCGTCAGACAGGCATGGCCCGCCAGCGCGCCTGCCAGCAAGATCATCGGTATATGAACCAGCATGTGCAGCGCCATCGTGCTCGTCAGGATGTGCCTGAAGATTATGGCGATAGCCAGCAGCGCGGCGCCGGCTCCGGCATAAAGCCTGGACGAGGCGTCTGCGCGTATCCACGCCGGCTTAACCATGGCTGGCCTTTTTTTCAGCCGCGCTTACAGCATGGTCCAGCAGAGCATGCGTATCCTCAATATCCACGATCCGAACCAGGCGCCCGTCCGGCGTAACAATATGGAAGGCGGCATTATGCTCGTACTGCCCGAGCGGAGCCGGCACCACGACAATGCCGAAGGCATCCAGCAAAGCGTCGCGTGGCGCGTCGCCCTCTATACCCATGGAGCGCCAGATCGCAGGAACGGCATGCAGGCGTTGCTCGTACCGACGCAGCAGTTCCGGCGTATCGGTTCCATCGAAGCTAAGGCTCAGCAGCCGCACTTTACCGCTCAGCCCCTGACGCTGTATGCCCTCCTGCAATTGCTGGAACTGTGTCCCCATCGCCAGGCACACCGAGAAACAACGCGTGTACATAAAGTTGACGATGGCAATGCGGCCGTCCGCGCGCAGGTCGCGCAACAGCGTTGTGTCGGCGCCGTCGCTGGCCTGCAGCGGAGCGTCCGGCATTGACTGCGGAACGCGCATGATGTCAGCCCGGCGCGCCGCTTCGCTGGTCAGTACCGTGAAGCCGTCGGTTTGCAAGAAAATTGCGCCTAGCCCCAGGCAGCACACGATAAACAGGGAAGCAAATAACCTCATACCGGGCCGTGCCTATTTCATGGCCTGCAGTTCCGCGTCGCCATTCCAGGGCTGTGCCTGCGCCGCCGTGGCCGCGCGTTGGACCTTTACCGTTGCGGCGTCGACTTCACTGGCGGTATTGCCAAAGCTGGTACGTATATGGCTGACCACTGCCGCTATTTCCGCATCGCTCAGCCTGTCCTTGAAGGCCGGCATCATGCCGTTGTAATGGTCGCCATTTACCGTAAGGTCGCCCGAAATGCCATGCAGCACAATCTGGACCGCCACCGATTGCTTGCCGGTCACCCATTCCGATCCAGCCAGCGGAGGAAATACGCCCGGTAAGCCGAGTCCGGTGGCCTGATGGCAGGCAAGGCACTGCGATGTGTAGAGCTGGGCGCCGTCCACGACTCCGCCTGCATTGGTTTCGGCCACCATAAAATCCGCGGCCGTGCGCCGATCGCCGTATGATGCGGGATTGTTCTGGTATGTGGCCCACATGTAGGTGATGGCAAAGGCGAACAACGCGCCCACAATAATAATGACCAGCCACGGAATAGGCCGATTGCCCTCGTAGGGCTCAGGCATCTCCCGCTGCTGTGCTTGAATTTTCTTCGACTTGTCCGACATCCATTTCTCCAACGTTTCTTCCCGCGCCATGCTGGCGGGCACGGCGTTCAGCCGTTTTACTCAGTGAGGTCTGGTGGAGGCGTGACCGAATAAGTGCGATCCAGCGCCAGCAAGTATGCGATCAGATCCAGAGCCTCGGGTGTGGCCACGACCTGCTCACCTACCGGCGCATAAGCTGGCGGCAAAGCAACCACCTTGTCGCCGGGCTCGGCCTTGTCCTTGATTTCGAACAGGAAGGGATACGAAGGCATATTGCTGCCCGGCGTATACGCACGCGGCTGATACAAGTGGCCAAGATGCCAGTCGGCGCTTGGCTGACGAGCTCCGATATTGAGCAAATCCGGGCCGGTGCGCATGGTTCCCAGCAAATGAGGCTTATCGTAGAAATAGTCGCCCGCAACAGGTGCACGCCCCCATCCTCTCTTGAAATCGGGCGCCTGAGCCTGCGCGCGCGGCTGCTGGGTATGGCAATAGACGCAACCGTTCTCGATATATACCTCACGACCACGCAATTGTTGCGAGGTATACGCCTGGAGACCTTCGGAAGGCGGTATATCCGCCAGCTGCATGTAAGGAAGGACGACCAGCGTCGCGGTAGCCAACGCCAGCGTCACCATGGCGCCGCTCAATAATTTGTATTCGCTTTCCATGATCAGGCCTCCGCCAATGCTGGACCGACGGCGGCCGGCTTGTGAAACAACGCAGGCCCAACCCTCTTGGGGCCATAGCGCAAGGCCATGGCGCCAAAATGCACGGCGAAGATCAGATGTCCCAGAGTCATCAACGCCCCACCCACAGACCTCGACTGCAGATAAGGCATCGTCAGCTGTACTGATTCCATGAAAGTGCGCGAAGCATCGAGCATGGCGACTCCCTGCAGCCAGCCACCGATGGTCAGGCCTACAAAATAGATACCGAAGCCCAGAACAACAAGCCAGAAGTGCAGTGCGATCAGCGACGGGTAAGGCCATTCCCAGGACATGACACGCGGCATAACAAAATAGATCGCGCCGAACATGACCAGAGAGAAGAATCCATACAGGCCCAGATGCGCATGCGCTACCGTAAAGTGGGTAAAGTGGGTAATGGTGTTCACGCTACGCAAGGCCTCCAGCGAGCCCTGAACCGAGCTGAGCGTGTACATCATCCCGCCCAGCACAATGAAACGCAGCGTAGGTGAATAAATCAGTGTCTTGAAATGATGTCGCATGGTCATATGCTGGTTCACCGAGAAAGCAAGTACGGGCACCACCATCATCACGCTTTGCACAATCGACAGCGTGATCAGCCAACTCGGCACCGGGCCGCCTATCAAGTGGTGTCCCCCGACCTGGCCGTAAAAAAAGGCCAGCGCCCAGAACCCGAGCAGCGAAAGGTTATATGACTGGATTGGGCGGCCGATGATTTTGGGAAGAAAGTAATAGACTGAAGCCAAAGCGACAGGGGTATAGAAAAGACCCAGCACGTTATGCCCAAACCACCAGTTCATGGTCGCCTGTTCCACGCCAAAATGCAGGCCTGGAATATTGCCGATCAGGAACAATATGGGAAACCAGAAAAGAGCCGCGCCCATATACCAGATCGATACATACAAATGCTGAACCTTCCGGTTCTGCAGCGTAAACACCATGGGCAAACCGATCAGTGCTCCGCCAATGACGAAGAGGATATCGATTTGCCATGGAATCTCCAGCCACTCGAGCCCGTCGCTGATGCCCACGGCAATACTGCCCAGTCCCGCAATAAGCGCTGCGTTCCATAACATGGCGCCCAATAGTGCGAAGCGTGCCCCTATAAGCGGCGTTTTCAGCAAACGTGGCAATGTCCAGATGGCGATACCAAAGGCCGCCATTGGGGCCCATCCGTAGGCCACGGAGTTCAGGTGCAGGGTACGGATGCGCCCGAAGGTCAGCCAGGCATACTGCGTCAGAAAATCCGGTTCGTGAAGTTTGATAGAGCTGATCAGCCCCGCCGCTGACGCAAAGACCAGCCATGCCACGGCACAGGCCAGAAATACAAAGGTGACATAAGCCGTGGACCGGTCCGCTACGACGCGATCTTCGAGCTCGAGCTTCATCCGGGCATCGCCAGCGCTGCTCGCAATCGGAGCATGCGTTGCATTTACGGCCTGCTGCAGGGCCTTATATTGGCCCGCGGTAGCAGCCGGTTCCTCTACAGTGCCGATTTCCCCTTCCGAGAAAATAACATTCGCCGCCGAAGGATTGTCATCGAACAGATTCTTGCGCAATGACCAGATAAAGACAAACAAGCCCGTGACCGAGAGGATAAAGGTCAGAAGAAGAAGGGTTAGGGTATTCATTGCATCGTCTTACGATAGAAACCTTTGGATATTAGCTGATGCATATCAAGAAACTAGAGGTATCCCTATATCGATTGTTGGTATGCAGCGATACCCGGCTGAGTCGCAAAGTCTCCGTATTTCCCACCATTAAGAGTATTGCCGAGACATCCGCGGCCATTGCGCAATGGCCCCGGATGAGCAATGATTAATGCTTCAACGAGAGACAGGAATTAACCAGTATGGAATGCACGATCGATTGGGGCGGCCCGGAGGGCATGTTGTTTATGGCTCGCACCGGCAGCGGCCATGTCACCACGATGGACGGCGCGCCTGACGGCGGCGGGCACAATCTGGCGCCCCGACCCATGGAAATGCTGCTGGCGGGCAGCGGCGGCTGCGCCGCTTACGATGTGGTGCTTATCTTGAAGCGCGGGCGCCATGCAATAAGCGACTGTCAGGTTAAACTGACAGCCGAGCGGGCCGATACCGATCCCAAGGTATTCACGAAGATCCATTTCGCCTTCCAGGTAAGCGGCAAAAACCTGCCCGCCGCCGCCGTGGAACGCGCCGTCCAGCTGTCGCACGACAAATACTGTTCGGCCTCGGCCATGTTGGCCAAGACCGCCGACATCACGCATTCCGTAACGATAATCGACGCCTAAAAGAATTCCCTCATGCATCAGTACGAAGACTTCATGCGCCATGTCTATGAACATGGCCTCGCCAAGACAGATAGAACAGGAACCGGCACGCGATCCGTATTCGGTCATCAAATGCGCTTCGATCTGTCCGAGGGCTTTCCGCTGATTACAACCAAGAAACTGCACACCAAAAGCATCTTCATCGAGTTGCTGTGGTTCCTCCGGGGCGATTCGAATGTGCACTGGCTGCAGGAGCAAGGCGTATCCATCTGGAACGAATGGGCCGACGAACAAGGCAATCTGGGCCCTGTCTATGGGGTTCAGTGGCGCTCGTGGCCCGCTCCCGGGGGCGGGCATATCGACCAGATTTCACAGGTCGTGGAACAGATCCGGAAAAATCCCGATTCGCGGCGCCTGATCGTGTCGGCCTGGAATGTAGCCGACATACCCAATATGGCATTGCCGCCATGCCATGCTTTCTTCCAGTTCTATGTGGCTGACGGCAAGCTGTCGTGCCAGCTGTATCAACGCAGCGCCGACATTTTTCTGGGCGTGCCGTTCAACATTGCCAGTTACGCCTTGTTGACTCACATGGTGGCGCAGCAGTGCGACCTGGACGTAGGCGACTTCATCTGGACGGGCGGGGACTGCCACCTGTACAGCAATCATATGGAGCAGGTTGCCTTGCAGCTGTCACGCAAGCCCTACCCCTATCCGGCCCTGCAAATCAAGCGCAAGCCCGAGTCGCTGTTCGATTACCGATACGAGGACTTCGAGATCGTAGGCTACGAGTCTCACCCTCATATCAAGGCCCCCGTGGCGGTATGACCGACCCCCATCGAAATTCAAGCATGCCTACACCTACTATCCAGCTCGTCGTTGCGTACTCCACCAACCGCGTCATTGGCCGCGACAACGCCCTGCCGTGGCGTTTGCCGGCCGACCTGGCGCATTTCAAGCGCGTCACGCTGGGGCAACCCATACTGATGGGGCGAAATACCTGGGAATCGCTGGGCCGACCTCTGCCCGGCCGCCCCAACCTGGTCATCAGCCGCAACCCCGAATATCGGGCAGAAGGCGCCACGGTCTATCCCACGCTCGAAGCGGCCGTCGAAGCCAGCCGGGATGCGGAACGGATCTGCATTATTGGCGGCGAGCAGATATTCAAGCATGCGCTGGCTATGGCAGATGAAATCGTCGCCACCGAAGTGCACGCCGACATAGCGGGCGACACCTACTTCCCGGATGTCGACCCTGGAGCCTGGCGCGAGGTTGAAAGGCTGCCCCAGCCAGATGAGAACGGCTACTCCTTCGATTTCGTCGTGTACGAACGCAAGGCGGCATGACCTTCTTCTGACGGGTTCCCCTGCGCGTCGCGAAAGGCCATAATAGCGGCATCACTCGTCCCTTACCCGTTCATTGAGGTGGTCATGTCCCAAGCCAGTATTCCCGATCTGTCGAATCTTTGGATGCCTTTCACCGCCAACCGCCAGTTCAAGGAGCAGCCGCG
Source organism: Pseudomonas sp. (assembly GCA_036675275.1). GTDB lineage: Bacteria > Pseudomonadota > Gammaproteobacteria > Burkholderiales > Burkholderiaceae_B > Pollutimonas. The sequence goes on from JAKFFG010000014.1 coordinate 87,344, forward strand.
TCTGCTGGCCAAAGCGAAGGGTATGCACTACACGACCGTGGACGGGCAGCGGGTAATAGACGGCACTGCAGGCCTGTGGTGCGTAAATGCCGGGCATGGCCGGCAAGAAATCATCGACGCGATCTCGCGCCAGGCAGCAGAACTCGACTACGCGCCCAGCTTCCAGCTGGGCCATAGCGACTCTTTTTCGGCCGCGACGGCGGTCGCAAAGATGATGCCGGCCGGCATGGACCGCATCTTCTTTACAAACTCAGGGTCCGAATCGGTCGACACGGCCTTGAAGATTGCGCTCGCATACCACCGGGCACGCGGCGAAGGCCAGCGCACGAGGCTGATCGGGCGTGAGCGCGGCTATCACGGCGTGGGCTTCGGCGGCATTTCGGTCGGCGGCATCTCGCCCAATCGCAAGACATTCTCGGGCGCATTGCTGCCCGCGGTCGATCACCTGCCGCATACGCATGACTTGTCTAGAAACGCTTACTCGCGGGGACAACCGGCGCACGGCGAAAGCTTCGCGGACGACCTGGAACGCCTCATTGCACTGCATGACGCCTCCACCATCGCCGCTGTCATTGTCGAGCCGCTGGCCGGTTCCACCGGGGTGCTGGTCCCGCCAAAAGGCTATCTGGAAAAACTGCGCGCCATTACCGAAAAGCACGGCATCCTGCTGATATTCGACGAGGTCATCACGGCCTTCGGCCGCCTGGGCGCGGCCACGGCCAGCGAGTACTTCGGCATCACGCCCGACATCATGGCCCTGGCCAAAGGCATCAGCAACGCCAGCGTGCCCGCCGGCGCCGTGGCAGTCAGGCGCGAAGTGCATGACACCATTCTGGCGGCCTCGGCCAACGGTATTGAATTCTTCCACGGCTACACCTACTCGGCCCATCCCCTGGCGACCGCCGCCATCATGGCCACACTGGGAATCTACGAACGCGAGCAATTGTTCCAGCGCGCACGCGGGCTGTCGCCGGCGTTCGAAGATGCGGTGCACCAGCTTGCAGATGCGCGCCATGTCATCGATGTACGCAACCTGGGCCTGGTCGCGGGCATAGAGCTGGCGCCGCGCCCGGACGCGCCCGGAGCGCGCGCGGCGGAAGTGTTCAAAAAGTGCTTCGACCAAGGCGTGATGGTGCGATACACGGGCGACATCATCGCCATTTCGCCCCCGCTCATTATCGAGGAAGACCAGATCAACGAGATATTCTCGAAGATAGCTGAAGTGCTGAAAACCGTCGAATAACTATTTTGGCTTGGGCCAGGTGCCGCCCAGGGCATTGGTGACATCCTGGGCGGCCCGCTGAACCATTCCGGACATTTCCTTGACCGCCTTGGGCGTGAACCGCTCCTGCGGACCCGACAATGAAATCGCACCGCAGAATTCGTTATCCAGCCCGAATACCGGACTGGCGACGGCGGCGCAATTGGGATCGCGCTCTCCCACCGAGATCGCAATCAGGTGATCTTTCGACGGCGGCATGCCTGTGCCGTGATAAGCCTTGATCAGCTTGCCTGCAGCCCCCCGATCCAGCGGCAACAGATCGCCAACCCGGATACGATCCAGGGTGGAGTGATGGGAATCTACCCGCAGCAAGCACACACGCGACTGGTCATCGTGATAAACATGGAATGAGCTGCTTTCACTGCCCTGGTTGACCAGGTCCTGAAGCACGGGAAGCATGACTTCGGTAAGCCTGTAAGCGGCCTCGTATGAGCGCCCCAGTTCATGGGCGTAGCGCCCGAGTGCATAGCGCCCGTCGCTGCGCCGGATGACCAGCGACGCTTTTTCCAGCGAGGCGATCAAGCGCAGCAAGGTGCTTTTGTAGTAACCCGTTGCGCGTGACAGATCGGCCAATGTGATGGGATCGCTGCTGTGGGCAATTGCGTCGACGATGGCCAGGGCACGATCTACGGCGGCGACCCCGTCATCGCCTTGAGCGGAAGTAGGACTCATAACGGGCGGTTGACTGAAATAATGATTGCGGTGATTGATTATGCCATGCCCATGCAGAGGCGGCTAAGAGATATCGGCGGCGCTGACATGAACAGGCATTGCGACCGATTCATTTTCCTTCGAACACCAGGCTGATTGCGGGGGCATACTTCTCGCCGTGTCCAGCCGCAATGGCTTTGTCGAAACAGGCGATCAGATTCTTTGCGCCGGTGGCGTCGACCCCCACCTGCCGGGACAGATCCACTGCGTACTGCAGGTCTTTTTTCGCATAGACGACGGGAAAGGCCTTCTCGGGAAACTGTTGAGGCGCAATAGCCTTCATGCCATGGTTGCGCAGGGCGAAGCTGTCGGCCGATCCCACCGACATCGCCGAAAACAGGCGGTCGGGATCCACGCCTGCGCGCACTCCAATCGCACGCGCCTCGGACAAGGCAAGAACGGTTTCGTACAGCACCATATTGTTGAGTATCTTGACCACCTGACCGGTGCTGACGCCACCGGCATGGATGACATCCGATGCAAAAGTGCGCAATAGAGGCTCGATTTTCAGGAACAAGGCCTCGTCGGCGCCGACGGGCACGGCCAATGTGCCGGCTTCCGCAGCGGCCCGCGTTCGCATCACCGGCGCATCAGCGAATGCGATTCCCGCTTTCTCAATATCGCCGGCAAGCTCTTTGGTGAGCTGGACTGGCGAGGTGCTGAGGTCGACAAGGATCTGTCCTGCGCGGCACAGGGCCAGCAAGCCAGTGGCGCCCTCGCCATCGCCGCGCACGACGCTCTGGACGACTTCCCCCGATGGCAGCGACATGAAAATGATGTCGGCCTGTTCTGCAATCTCTTCAACGCTGACGGCGCTCACCCCATGCGCGGCCAGGCGTTGCAATGGTTGAGGATCGCGATCGTGCGCGATGACGCGCAGGCCGCTTTTGGTGGAAAGGTGGCGGCATATGGGTTCGCCCATTACGCCTACGCCAATAAAGCCTATGGTACTCAGTGTCGACATGAATCCTGTCCTAAGTTGTTATTTGCAATTGAATGTCCGGGGGCCGCAGGCCGCCGGCAACGTTGATGAGCTTAAGTCTGCGGAAAGTTTGCCGCGTCCATGCTCCAGTAGATGCCTTTGCTTTGCTGGTAAAGACGCAATCCGGTCGCGCCCTTCTCGCGCCCGATACCGCTGTCCTTGAATCCGCCGAAGGGCGTGGAAATTGACAACTGCTTGTAGGTGTTGATCCATACAAGCCCGGTTTCCAGAGCCCGCGCGAGGCGCCAGGCCCGCTGATAATTCGCTGTCCAGATGCCCGAGGCCAGGCCGAAGGCGCTGTCGTTGGCCTGCGCAATAAGGTCGGCCTCGTCATCGAAAGGCAGGATGCATAACACGGGCCCGAAAATCTCGTCGCGCACGGCAGTAGCCTGGTTGTCCAGTCCGCCCAGTATGGTCGGCAGGAAATACGCGCCGTGCTCGAATTCGGCACCCTCCGGACGCTTGCCGCCCAGCAGTATCTTGCCGCCTTCCGCGGTGGCCGAATCGATGAACTGTTCGATACGCGATCGATGCATGAAGCTGGACACCGGGCCCATTTCGGAATCGCCGCCTTCGGGCGCACCAACCTTGATGGCCTGGCTGCGCTTGATCAGGAGGTCCAGCAGCTTGTCGTGCACCGAACGCTGCACGAACAGCCGGGACCCTGCTACACAAGATTGCCCGCTGCCTTCGAAGATGCCGCCAATGATGTTCTCGACGGCCGCTTCGAGGTTGGCGTCTTCAAATACGATGTGCGGCGATTTGCCGCCGAGTTCGAGCGCAACCGGTATCAGCCGCTCTGCCGCCATCATCCCGATGGCGCGGCCGCTGGCCGTGCCGCCGGTAAACGACACCATACGTACGCCCGGATGCTGAACCAGCGCCTTGCCGGTGATTGCGCCGTTTCCGGTGAGTACGTTGAGGACGCCGGGCGGCAAGCCCGCCTGCAGCGCGATTTCGCCCAGCAGCAAAGCGGCGGACGGTGTTACTTCCGATGGCTTGAGAATGACGGCGTTGCCCGCGGCAAGGGCCGGCGCGACTTTTTGCGCTTCCATCGTCAAAGGAGAATTCCACGGCGTAATCGCCGCGACCACACCATAGGGCTCGTAAGACGTCATGGTCAGATAGTTGCCCCGCGACGGCGTAACTTCTGAAGTCAATGTTTCGCAGACCGCGGCATAGTAGCGGAACGTGGCGGCCGCACTGGCCGCTTGCGCCTTGCATTCCTTCCATACCTTGCCGTTCTCCATCATCTGGCACCTGGCAAGCTCATCGCCGCGTTCCACAATGAGCGTCGCGATACGCATCAGTATCTGGGCGCGCACGTGGGGCAACATATCTTTCCATACAGGCTGTGCCGCGGCTTTCTTCGCTGCGGAAACCGCGTCGTCCACATGCCGCGACGTTGCGACGGACACCCGGTAGTTGAGTTCCCCCGTCGCCGGATTCACTGAATCGAAAGCGTCTTCGGCATTGGAAATCCATTCCCCATTGATGAGAAATGGCTTGGGTTCGGTAGCCGGCAGTTGCGACATAGAAAATTGCTCCGGGTTGTATGCAAGGGTTCTGATTAGGTGCCACCGCCATTCGTTCTGCTAGATGCACCAATCGTTCTGTTTTATTATCTGCAAGCCGTCAAAGCTTGTCAAGCCATATTCGGAGATCAGTCCAGTGCGACCGATTCTGCCGAGCCTCTGCCAAGAATGCCGCGGCCGGCCCATTGACATATATGCATGGAACCGACAGAATACCGAATAACAGAACACCTGTTCTACTTAACAGAACAGTCTTTAAACTGGAGACCGCCGCGTCGTGCGGCGCAAGGACGAGAACATGAAATTCAGACTATTACTTGGGGCAGCCAGCCTCGGTTTTGGCGCGTTGAGCGCCGCGGGTATCGCACAGGCACAGACCTACCCCGAACGGCCCGTCAATCTGGTGGTTCCTTACGCTGCCGGCGGCGCAACCGACGTGATCGCGCGTCTGGTTGCAACCGACCTGTCCAGCGCGCTGGACGAGACCATAGTGGTGGTCAACAAACCGGGTGCCGGTACTACGCTTGCCGCGGCGGAGCTCGCGCGGACCAAGCCGGATGGGTATACCTTGTACATGACCACTGCCGCCCACACCATCAGCGCCAGCCTGTACAACAAGCTCACCTATGATCCGATTGCCGACTTCGCTCCCATTACGCTGGTCGCGAAAATCCCTATCGTACTGGTCACCACGCCATCGGCCAGCGTCAAGACATTGGCTGAATACATCGAGCATGCCAAGACCAAGCCCGAAGGAATATCGGTCGGCTCGCCCGGCAACGGCTCGCCCCAACACCTGGCCCAGGCCTTGTTCAAGGAGCGCACCGGCGCCAACTTTGTGCACATACCTTACCGTGGCGACGCGCCCTTGATCACGGATTTGATTGCCGGCCAGGTGGAATCCGCATTCATCACACTGTCGGCCGCACTACCCCATATCAAGGCGAACAAACTCAAGGCCATAGCCGTCGCAAACCCCACCCGCATCAGCGTCATACCTGACGTACCGACGATGGACGAAGCAGGCGTAGCTGATTTCAGCGCAGCTACATGGTTCGGGCTTTTCGCGCCGTCCGGCATACCAGAGCCTATCCAGGAAACAATCTACAAGTCCGCGCACAAAGTCGTGGCCGCCCAGCCATTCGTCGACCGCATCGAAGCCATGGGCGGGGAAGTGGTCAACATCGGCCCCAAGGACTTCCAGCGCTATGTAAAGGAAGAATCCGCACAGTGGGCAAAGGCAGTGGAAGCCTCGGGCGCCAGGGTCGACTAATAAATGGAATTAGGCGCGGTGTGCAGCAGCACCGTGTCGGGGTCCCCTTCCAGGCGCGGGTAGGAACTCAAGACCATAGGGTCGTGTCCCGGAACAATGTGATCCGAGCTATCGGCCGCGGCGGACAGCCGGCCGTAGCCGGCCAGCATATCGGCCACGTTGTGCACAATGGGAAACGGCCGGCGCTTGTCCATGTTTTCGTAGTAATGGGAAGCGTCGGAAGCCAGCACCACCCAGCCGCGCGCCGTATGCACCCGAACGGCTTGCAATCCCTTGGTGTGTCCGCCTATTTTCAAGACGCTGATCCCGGGCGCGACAGGCTGATCGCCGTCGTGGAAGACAACACGGTCCTCGTACACGTTGCGCACCAGGGACACCACATCGTCCACTGAATAAGCATGCCGCATGGGTTCGAAACACATGCACCGGCCCGTGGCGTAGTCGACCTCGGCGTCCTGTATGTGGAAGCGCGCCTGCGGCAGCTTGTCCAGATTGCCCGCATGGTCGTAATGCAGATGGGTAAGAATGACGTCGCCGACGTCATCAGCGTTGATGCCCAGGGCGCCCAGGGCCTCGATAGGGCAGCGTATCATTTCACGCTGGCGCTTTTTGGCGGTGACTGCATTGAAGCCGGTATCGACCAGAACAATGCGCGAGCCCGAACGGATCAACCACACGAAAAAGTCCATCGGCATGGAACCATCGTGCGGATCGCCGCCCAGGAAATTATCGCGCCGCTCACGGTGCATGTGGGCGTATCGCAGCGCGTAAACTTCGTACTCGGGCAAGGCATCGCTACTGTTCACAGTCATGCTTTTCAAACTCCCAGGTATGCTTTCTGAACGAAAGGATCGGCCAACAGTTCGACACCCTTGCCGCTGCGGATGATCTCGCCATGCTCGAGCGCGTAGGCGTGGTGCGACAGCCGCAAGGCGAGCCGCGCATTCTGCTCAACCAATACTATAGACATATTCTTCTCGCGGTTGATGCGCTCGATCGCGCCGGCAATCTCGGCCACGACTTTCGGCGCAATCCCCAGTGAAGGCTCGTCCAGCATCAGCAGCCGCGGGTTGGCCATCAACGCCCGACCTATGGCGACCATTTGCTGTTCACCTCCGGACAGCGAGCCGGCCAGTTGGGCCCGCCGTTCCAGAACGCGCGGAAACAGCGCATAGACCTCGTCCAGGCTGCGCCGCATGACGGCGCGCGAGCTGACCCCGTGGGCGCCAGTAAGCAAGTTGTCCCGCACAGACATACGGCCGAACAGCCGCCGCCCTTCAGGTGAAAGCGCAGCCCCGGCACGCACTCTTGCCGCGGCTCCCATCCGGGTAATGTCCTCGCCATCCATGAAGATCTGCCCCGACGACGGCGGCACAAGCCCAATAATGGATTTCAGCGTCGTGCTTTTGCCAGCGCCGTTGGACCCGACAAGGGCAACGATACTGCCGGCTTCAACCGAAAAGTTGATCTTGCGTACCGCGTCAAGGCGACCATACGAAACAGTCAGGTCCTGCACATCAAGCATGCGCATAATCGGGCGCTCCCAGATAGGCTTCGATCACGGCCTCGTTCTGCCGAATTTCCTGAGGCGAGCCTTCGGCGATTTTCTCGCCTTGTACCAGCACGACAATACGCTGGCACAGCTCCATGACCAACGCCATGTGATGCTCCACCAGCAGAAGAGTGAGGCCGTGGTCGTCGCGCAACTGCCGCAACAGGCGCGCGAGGTCATTGCACTCTTCGTGGTTCAAACCTGCGGCAGGCTCATCCAGCAGCAGCATACGCGGCCGCGTAGCCAGCGCAATCGCTATGCCCAGCTTTTTCTGCAGGCCGTAGGGCAAGCTGCCGGCCGCTGCGTCACGCCATGAGGCAAGATCAGTGATACGCAGGATCTCGTCGATTTCGGCATCAAGCTGCGAGGCTGCCAGCATATCGCTGCGCCGGCCCACCAAACGCCCCACTGTTGAACTTTGGATGCGGGACAGCATGCCCCGGTAAACATTTCCGGCGACCGACACGTTGGGATACGTGGACGTAGACTGGAAAGTACGTGCCAGCCCCGCCACCACGACCCGGCTGGGGGGGCCGCCCGCTATATTCCTGCCGTCAAACATTACTTTTCCCGACGACGGCGGCATCGTTCCCGTAATGACGTTGAAGGCTGTGGTTTTTCCGGCGCCATTCGGCCCGATAAGGCCGACAATCTCGCCCTTCGCTACCGAGAAAGTCAAGTTGCGCAGTGCGGCCAAGCCGCCGAAGTTGCGCGACAGGTTCTGGACCATCAGCAAACTCTCGCTCATGATTGCCCCCTGCTGGCGACGCGCGCCCACAACTTGGGCAGTTCGGCAAGCCCGCCCGGCAAAAAGCGCAATATCAGTATCAAGGCGGCTCCATAAAAAATATGCTGCGTCTGAACGGCACCGCGAAACAATTCAGGCAATGGAGTAAGCACGATGGCGCCTACCAATGGGCCCCATACCGACATGCGCCCACCTATGACGAGCATGATGATCAAGCCTATCGATATGCTGGTATTGAAGGACTCCGGCGAGATATAGCCGATATACCTTGCCTGCAAGGCACCGCCGATGGCGGCAAGTGCACAACCGACAACAAAGGAAAACAGCTGCAAGCGATGCACGCTGAGACCTGACGATTCTGCAAGCGACGGATTATCGGCAACCGAATCAATGGCCTGGCCTATCGGCTTGCGGAACAGGACAAGTATGAAGACCGTGGACGCCAGCGCGCCGAACAGCGCCAGGCCATAGAACTTGGCGCGCGAATCAAAAGCGAAGCCGAAGATTTCTGCGGCCGGAATGCCCGCTATCCCGTTTGCGCCTCCGGTGATGTCGGAAAAGTCCAGCAATATCAGACGAATCAACTCGCCAAAGGCGAAGGTGACGAGCACAAAGTAGACGCCGCGCAGCCGAAGAATGATCCAGCCCAGAACGAACGCGACGATAGCCGTCACAACCGTCGCGATCAGCGTCGACGTAATAAAGGAAAGACCCATGATATTGGACGCGAGCACGGCGACATACGCGCCCACCGCCATGAATGCGGCATGGCCCAAGGAGAGCTGGCCGGACCGACTGACCAGAGCCAAGCCGTTGACGACCAATACATTCAACGCGGTCAGGACGGCGAGGTGCAGCACGAACTGGCCGCCGAACCAGGGAACCAGCGCTACGACAGCCAGCGCCGCCAGTGCCGCAATACCGGTTCTGGTGGACACAGGCCTATATGCAAGAGTGTTAGCAGCATTCATGGTCAGGCTTCTCCGTGGCCGAGCAAGCCTTTGGGACGGACCACCAGCATGACGATGACAATCATGAAGATCAACATGTCGGCGGTGCTGCTGCTCAGGAATAAACTGCTGTAGCTTTCAATCAGGCCCAGCGCCAGGCCGGCTACCGCCGCGCCGGGTATGCTGCCCAACCCACCAAGAATCACCACAATAAAGGCCTTCAACAGCGGTGCGGCGCCGACGAAAGGCGACACCGAGAACAGCGGCGCCATAAGAGCCCCCGCGATCGCCGCCAGGCCTACTCCTATGCCGAACCCCAAAGGATAGTAAATGCGCGAACGTATGCCTTGTATCGACGCGATCTGAAAGTCTTCCACGACGGCGCGCAAAGCCCGCCCCGGCCGCGAATGCTTCAGGAAGGCATACAACAAGGCAAGCACGACCAGTGCGAAAACCACCACGTATATGCGCGATGTCGGGACGGTGATCTTGCCCAGCGTGGTGGCGCCTCGCACGACCGATGGCATTGAATGCGGATCCGGCCCGAAAAACATCAGGGCCAGATTCTGCAGGATCATTGCGAGGCCGATGGTCGCGATCATGCCATTGAATTCGTCATGCCTGAACGGCTTGAGTATGGCCACCTCGACAGCGGCGCCAAAGAGCACCGCGCCGACAAAGGTGAGCGCCAGCGCCGGGAGAAAGGAGATCCCCAGCACGGCCGTCAGAAAATAAGCGCCAAACGCACCAAGCATATAGAACTCGCCATGAGCGAAATTTACCATGCGCATGACGCCGAACACCAGCGTAAAGCCCACCGCCATCAACAAGTACAACAGGCCGATGATTAGCCCGTTGACTGTTGCCTGCCCCAGGAGAATGCCCCAATCCACGATCGCTCCTTGAGTTTATTCGCAGCGCGTCACAGTGCACTTGGCACGAATGACTTCTTTTCCGCCGATGACCTCAGCGACATAGAACGGCGCATTCAGCTGATGGTTGATGCCATACACTTCCTGGCCGGTCCAGTTCAGTGTTCCCATCGATCCGGGAAAATCAGTCAGCTTTTCCATTTCTTTACGCACCGCATCTGTATCGGTCACCGTGCCGGCGCGGCGCATGGCTTCGAACAACATGTTGGTGCCGTCGTAGAAAGCCGGACTGAAGCCGTTCATGGGCTGCTTGTAAGTAGCCGCGTAGCGGTCCGCATATGCCTTGGTCGAAGCCAGGCCGGGATCGATTGGCGTGTGAACGAACATGCCTTCGCTTGCCTCGACACCGGCTACGTTCACGATCTCCTGCGTGGCCGGTCCACCCGTACGCAGAATCTTCCCGGTAAAGCCAATTTCCCTGGCTTGTTTCACGATAAGCCCGGCCGTGGTCGGCGAGTTGCCGTCGAGTTCGATGGCATCGATGCCGCGCGCCCCCATCCGGGTAAGCAGAGGGACGAAGTCAACGCGGTCCCGTTCAAAAAATTCGGTAGCAACCAGATCGGCGCCAGCCTTTTTATAGGCGGCGCGCAAGTCCTTGGCAATTTGCTGTCCGGTCTCGTCGTTGGGAAACAGCGCCCCTACTTTCTTGACGCCCTCCGTCTTGACCAGCCAGTCGATCTGGGGCTGCGAAACCTCAGCGGTCGTCACGTTGGGACGGAAAGTAAAAGGCTTGTCTTTCTGGAGCGCCTTGGACGTGAATCCCAGAGTCATGACAATGACTTTGTTTTTCTCGGTGATCGGTTGAATGGCGAGGACAGGAGCCGAGCCGACAGGTCCGATGATGTATTTCACCTTGTCCTCGAAGACCAGGCGATTGGCGACAGTGACAGCCTCATTAGCCTGGTACTTGTCATCGTAAGCCACCACGCTCACTTTATATTTTTTGCCACCCACCTCGAGGCCACCGGCTTCATTGACTTGCGCAGCCGCAATTTCGGCGGCGTTTTTCATGCCCTGCCCCCACGATGCGCCGGCTCCCGACAAGGTCACCAAAGCGCCGATCTTGAGGGTTTCCGCCTCTTGCGCGGACACTGACAAACTCGTGGCCAGGCAGGCCAGCAATCCCAGGGTATTCTTGATTTTCATTGACTCGTCTCCAGAATTAAACCGGCTCATGCCGGTGGCATGACGCCTATGTTGAACAGATTTCATTCAGCACAGGCAACAGATACTTGCGAAACTGATGAGGGTTCTCGCTCATGGGGAAGTGCCCGACTTCATGCATGATCGTCACCTTGGCGCCCGGTATGGATTGCGCCATGCGCAGCGTGTCTTCGGGCGAACATGAAAAGTCATATTCGCCGGTCAGCAAATACAAGGGGCAGAGGTCGGTACGTATGCCGGCAAGCCGTCCGCGAAGATCGCTGTCGACGCGATAGAAATACAGATCGCCGCGAAAGATGCCGGGACCGCCCTGCATGTACTGCCAAAGCGTCTCGTGCCGATACACGTCTGGCGACTGTGGAGCGACCAGGCCGGATACCAGCGCGGCGCACACCTCGCCCCCGTGTATGTCGCCGCGATGCAGCCACGAGGTGTCGTACCAGGGCTGCTGATAATCGGCGCTTTCCACACCGATAAGCGCGCGGAAGTGATCCGCATGGTCATTGGCCAGATGCAGCACAATACGTCCGCCTATGGAACATCCGATAAGCGCCGGCCGATCAAGGTTCAGCGCGCGGCAAAATGCAAGTACCGTTTCAATGTAGAGATCGGTGCTCAATTGATATTCGTGATCTTGCCAACCTTCGGGCGGATACGACTTACCGTGCCACGGCATGTCGAAAGCCAGTACGCGAAAGCGCGATGTGATCTCATCATCGCACATCATGTGGCGATACTGGCGGTTATCGGCGCCGGCTGTATGCAGGCAAATCAGCGGTATGCCGCTGCCGGCTTCTTCAAAATAAACCCGGCAACGGCGGCCGGCCACATCAAAAGAAATGTAGCGGCCCACAATAGGTTCGAGTTCGGCAGTCACGCGCGAGGCTCCCGGGCCACGGCCAAAAGGTCTTTGATGTATTGAAGGTTGGCCATGAAGGGGCGAAGATTCCCTTCAATCTTCATCTCGCCGTTCTTGACCAGCGCAAAAATGTCGTGACTGCCAGGCTGTGGGATCGCTTGCCAGAATCGTGCCCATGCATCGGCGGAAGCCTTTATTGAGAAATCCCAGCTGCTAAGAGGTGCGATGGTATCGGCGATGTCGACGACTTCGCCATTGGCGATGCGCAGCACCAAAGGCGTATCGCCGAATTGCACAAGAACCGTCGCGTCGATAGCGCGCTGGCGCGCATATGACATTGCGGCCCGCTTGAAATGCTGTGCCTGGCGCGCACCACTTTCTGAGTGAACAGGCCTCACCATCTTGTCTCCTGCCATCGTTATTGAAGTTCTCTTTGAAAGAACGCTTATTCTTTCTGATAGAACATTCTAGATGCGGGATTGGGAAAGTGTCAATATTTCGTGATGGGGGATTACGCCTATGCGGCGCGCGAGTCGGCTTTTATTTGCCCTGCCACACCGGCTTGCGCTTTTCGGCAAATGCCTTTGACCCTTCGCGCGCGTCGTCGGAACTGAAAACGTGTTCGGTCAGTTCTGCCTGACGTTCCCACATTTCGCTCGACGACCAGTCTTGCGATTCCGTAACAACCCGCTTGCTGGCCGCAATTGAAAGCGGACCATTTTCAATGATCCTCTCAGCAAGGCGCCGTGCTTCGGCCAGCGCTTCGCCGGGCGGCGTCATCCGATTGATCAAGCCAAACTGGATTGCACGGCTGGCGGGAAACATGTCTCCGGTAAGTGCCAGTTCCAAGGCAATGCGGTAGGGAAGCTGTCGAGGCAAACGCACCAGGCCGCCGGCTGTAGCGGCCAGTCCCCGCTTGACTTCCGGTATGCCGAATTGTGCGTTTTCGGCCGCCACGACCAGATCGCAGGCCAGCACCAGTTCAAAGCCCCCCGCCAGCGCGTAACCCTCTACGGCGGCAATCAATGGCTTGCGGGGCGGCCGCGCCGTGAGGCCACCAAAACCTCGCCCTTCAATGCTGGGGCGTTCTCCGCGCAGAAAACCTTTCAGATCCATTCCAGCGCAAAAATTGCCGCCCGCACCTGTCAGGATGCAGATACGGATATCATCGCGGCTATCCAGTTCGTCAAGCGCCGCCGCAATGGCTTGAGCCGACGCCAGCGTCATGGCGTTGCGCGCCTGGGGGCGATTCAGGGTGATGGTCTGGATGCCGTCCTGGACATCGATCAGTACTTCACTTGTCATATCGTTTTCCTTGAAAGAACTGGCCGCCTCAACGAGGCGCCATACGCAGTGCCCCATCCAGACGAATGGTTTCACCGTTAAGCATCTGATTGCTGACAATATGCAGGGCAAGTTGCGCATACTCGTCCGGCATGCCCAGGCGGGACGGATTGGGCACCGACGCACCCAGTGATAGGCGTACCGGCTCGGACAGGCGGGCCAACATGGGCGTGTCGAAAATGCCGGGTGCAATCGTGCAAACGCGTATGAGCTTGCTCGCCAGATCGCGGGCCGCCACCAGCGTCATACCTACCACTCCCGCCTTGGAGGATGCGAACGGCCGAGATGAAAAACTGCTGCAATGGATTACCGACTCGGGCATTGTGGCCATCTGCGCCGATAATTTCGCGGTCGAAGCGTATCCCGCCGAAGCCGGTCATGGCGATCACTACCCCGGCCTGCCCCTGCATGCCCACTGCCTGTTCAAGCTGGGTCTGCACCTGGGCGAACTGTGGTATTTCGCCGAGCTTGCGCAATGGCTGCGTCAACACGAGCGTGCCTCCTTCCTGTTGACCGCCCCGCCGCTGCGGCTGCCCGGCGCCGTCGGTTCCCCGACGACGCCGATCGCCACGGTCTGATTACCGGCGTGTCAATTACTGGCTACACCAACACCGCAGAATCATCGATATAGTCTTCAATCGGCGGGCAGGAGCAGATAAGATTGCGGTCGCCAAAGGCATTGTCCACCCGAGCAACGGGCGGCCAGTACTTGCCGGCCCGCAGGCTGGCCAGCGGATATGCCGCCTGCTCGCGCGTGTAGTCGTGGTGCCATTCGGTCACCATCAACATCTGCGCCGTGTGTGGCGCATTTTTCAATACGTTGTCCTGAGCGTCGCTGACGCCTTTTTCAACGGCTGCGATTTCGGCCCGGATGGCGATCATGGCGTCGATGAAACGGTCCAGCTCGGCCAGCCCTTCGGATTCGGTGGGCTCGACCATCAGCGTTCCCGCAACGGGGAAGCTCATGGTGGGCGCATGGAAGCCGTAGTCGACCAGACGCTTGGCGATGTCTTCGGCGGAAATTCCGCAGCTGTCCTTGATGGGCCTGATATCAAGAATACATTCGTGCGCCACCCGGCCATTGCGTCCCGCATAAAGTATGGGGTAGTGCTCCTGCAGGCGCGCCGCAATGTAGTTGGCGTTCAGGATGGCCACTTCGGTGGCTTCCAGCAAGCCTTCCGATCCCATCATAGTTATGTACAGATAGGGTATGGGCAGAATGCCGGCCGAACCATACGGTGCCGCCGATACGGGGCCGACGGCAACGCCGGCCGGCAACTGGCCGGCTTCGTTGACCACGCCGGGCAAGTATGGCGCAAGGTGCGAACGAACGGCTACCGGTCCTACGCCCGGCCCGCCGCCGCCGTGGGGAATGCAGAAGGTCTTGTGCAAATTAAGATGCGAGACGTCCGAACCGAACTTGCCGGGCTGGGCCAGGCCCACCATGGCGTTCATGTTGGCGCCATCCAGGTACACCTGGCCGCCGGCATCGTGCACCAGCGCGCAGATCTCGGTAATGGCCAACTCGAACACGCCGTGCGTGGACGGGTAGGTAATCATCAAGGCGGCCAGGCGGTCACCCACCTTGGCTATCTTGGCCTTGAGGTCGGCCACATCGACGTTGCCGTTTTCGTCGGACGCGACCACCACGACTTCCATGCCTGCCAGTTGCGCCGAGGCGGGATTGGTGCCATGGGCCGAAGCGGGAATCAGGCAGACATTGCGCTGATGCTGGCCATTTTCCTGATGATAGCCGCGTATGGCCAGCAGCCCTGCAAACTCGCCCTGCGCACCGGAGTTGGGTTGCAGGCTGATGGAATCGTAGCCCGTGATTTCGCAAAGCGCGGCCGAAAGGCGATCGATGAGCTCTTTGTAGCCCTGGGTTTGTGTAGCCGGAGCAAAGGGATGCATATTGCCGAATTCGGGCCAGGTGATGGGTATCATCTCGGCCGTGGCATTGAGCTTCATTGTGCACGACCCCAGCGGAATCATGGTGCGATCCAGGGCAAGGTCTTTGTCGGCCAGCCCGCGCAGATAACGCAGCATGTCGGTTTCCGAGCGCACCCGCGAAAAAATGGGGTGCGAAAGAATGGGCGAGGCGCGCAACAGCGCTGCAGGAACGCCATGGCTTGCAGGCAATTCATATTGCGCGCCGGCATCCCACGATTTGCCCAAGCCCGTGGCGAACACTTGAAGCAAGGCATGCACGTCGGCTGCGGTAACGGTTTCATCCAGCGATACGGCCAGGCTTGTGGCGTCGACCTGGCGCAGGTTGATGGAGGCGGCCTGCGCGGCCTTGACGATGGCCTGGGTATGGCCGCTCGTATCGAGCAACAGCGTGTCGAAGAACGACGTGCCGCGGGTGGCGATGCCCAGTTCGCCAAGTGACTTGCCAAGGAAGGCAGTAAGGTAGGCGACACGTTCGGCGATGCGCTTCAAACCGGCGGGGCCATGCCATACCGCGTACATGCCGGCCATGACGGCCAGCAGGACCTGCGCTGTGCAGATATTGGACGTGGCTTTTTCGCGCCGGATATGCTGTTCGCGCGTTTGCAGGGCAAGGCGCAGGGCCGGCGCCCCCTGGCTGTCTTTGGACACACCCACCAGGCGGCCAGGCATATTGCGCTTGAAGGCGTCTTTACAGGCCATGAAACCGGCGTGCGGACCGCCAAAGCCCAGCGGCACACCAAAGCGCTGTGCCGATCCGATGGCAATATCGGCGCCCCACTCGCCCGGTGGAACAAGCAAGGCCAGCGCAAGCAAGTCGGTGGCCGCGGCCACGACCGCGCCTTGGGCATGAGCCGTTTCGGTCAGCGCCCGATAGTCGGCGATGCCGCCCAGGCTGTGCGGATACTGCAGCAAGACGCCAAAGCAGTCAGGCAGGCCCTGCGCTTCATCGCCCACGACCACGTCGATATCAAGGCCGAGGGCGCGGGTGCGCAATACTTCGAGCGTTTGAGGATGACAATGGACCGATGCAAAAAACACTTTGCTTTTGGATCGCGATCCGCGCCGCGCAAGGCCCATGGCCTCGGCCGCGGCAGTGCCTTCATCCAGCAGCGACGCGTTGGCGATATCAAGGCCGGTAAGGTCGGCGACCATGGTTTGATAATTGAGCAGAGCCTCCAGGCGGCCCTGGGAGATCTCGGGCTGGTAGGGCGTATACGCCGTGTACCAGGCCGGATTTTCCAGGATGTTGCGCAGGATGACATTGGGCACATGCGTACCGTAGTAGCCCTGGCCGATGTAGTTGCGAAAAACCTGATTGCGACCGGCAATTTCCTTGAGCTCGGCCAAGGCGTCAGCTTCGCTGCGCGATGCGGGAAGCTTCAATGCGCCGCGCTTCAGGATGCTGGGCGGCACGACTTCCTGAACGAGGGCATGCAGGTCGGTGACCCCAATGGCGGACAGCATTTTTGCCTGATCGGCCGCAGCCGGCCCGATATGGCGGGGAATAAAATCGGTATGGGGGTCTAGTTCGCGCAACATAATCAACCTAACAGTACGGGCTTGCCGCAAATGCGTTAATGAAATCAGCCGTTGCCGGCAATGGCCTGGTAGCCGTCGGCATCCAGCAGGCCGTCGACGTCGGCGACGTTATTGGGCTTGATCTTGAAGATCCAGGTATCGAAGGCGGCATTGTTGATGAGATCGGGCTGGTCGCCAAGGGCTTCGTTGAACGCGACGATTTCGCCGTCTACGGGCGCGTAGATGTCGGAAGCTGCCTTGACCGATTCGACCACTCCGGCGGTTTCACCCTGGGCCAGCACGGTGCCGGGGTTCACATCGCCCACAAACACCAGGTCGCCCAACTGCTCCTGGGCGTTATCGGTAATGCCTACTGCCAGCACATCGCCCTCGACTTTTACCCACTCGTGCGAAGACGTATATTTGCGATCGGTTGGAAGATTCATGACTAACCCCGTATAAAGAAAGAATGTTTGTTTGTTGACTGAAAAATGTATTAAGCAACAATTTTGCCGTTGCGCACAAACGGCATTTTTACGATTTCAGCCGGCAGCCACTTGCCGCGGATTTCCACCTGAACCTGGTCGCCTGGCTTGACGCCCAGCGGAACCCGGGCCATGCCTATGGATGCGCCTATCGTCGGCGACATGGAGCCGCTGGTGAGTTCGCCTTCGCCCTGCTGCGTGCGCACCTTCATGTGGCCGCGCATGACGCCGCGTTCCAGCAGCTTCAGTCCGACCAGCGTGCGATCGACGTCTACGGCTTCAAGCGCTTCGCGCCCGATGAACCGGCGCTCCGGGTCTTTCAGTGAAACAGTCCATGCCAGCGCCGATACCAGCGGGGTGACCTGCTCATCCATGTCCTGGCCATACAGATTCATGCCGGCTTCCAGGCGCAATGTGTCGCGCGCGCCCAGTCCGCAAGGCCGCACTCCGTTGTCCTGCAGGTCGCGCCAGAAGGTCTCGACCTGATCGGCGGGCAGCACTACCTCGAAGCCGTCTTCGCCGGTATAGCCGGTACGGGCAACCAGGACGTCGTCGTCCACGAAAGCGCCGGTAAACGCAGACAACGCATAGGTGTCCTGTTCCCAGGCCGGGCGTGTATTCCATACCTTGTTGCGGGCATTGGGCCCCTGTATGGCGACCATGGCCAGATCGCGGCGCGGCGTCACGCTTACTTCGAAGTTTCCGGCCTGCGCCTGCTGCTGCATCCAGGCGATATCTTTATCGGCCGTGCCGGCATTCACCACCACCCGCCATTGATCGGAACTGAAAAAATAGACGATGAGATCGTCGATGACGCCGCCTTGGTCATTGAGCATGCATGAATAAAGCGCTTTGCCCGGTATGGTGAGCTTGCTGACGTCGTTGGCCAGCAACCGCTTCAGGAAGGCTTCGGCATCGGTGCCGGCGATATCGACATTCAACATGTGGGATACGTCGAACATGCCGGCATCCTGGCGCACCGCATGGTGTTCTTCCAGTTGCGATCCATAGGCGACGGGCATGTCCCATCCGCCGAAATCGACCATTTTGGCACCGGACTGAATATGGACGGCATGCAGGGGGGTTTGCTTCAGGGCGGGCGACATGAGGACTCCAAGGGCTGTAACAGGAAAGGGACGACGCAGGCCACCGGTATGTGGCCACCACCGCCCTTCTGTCCTTTTGCCTGAGAGTTGGCCCTTGTACAGGGAGTTCACCTTCGGCGCCCGCAGCGTTGCCGTGTCGGCAGCGCGAGTCTCTCCAGAGTGCTGCCTTGAATGTTTCAAGAACCAGACAATACAAGAGCGGTACAGGGTACCTGAGCGATTCTGGGCGAATTGCGCCTTCGGTGGCCGGAAACCCCGGCACTCTCCCACTCTGTGTAATGACAGCAGTCGCAAAGCATAACTCGAAAGCGCCGGAACGACAAACGGAAATATGGGTCCTGTGTACACTGTCTCGCTATCGTTTTATTCCATCTGTACATGACTATTACCATCAACGAAAGCCTGCGCGCCTATATTGACCCGTTAACCCCAGATGAATACGCGTCGCTGGAACGCAGCCTGCTGGCCGAAGGCTGCCGCGACGCGCTGGTTCTGTGGGGCGACGTGCTGGTCGACGGGCATAATCGCTATGGCATCTGCCAGAAGCATGGCATAGCATTCAACACCATTCAGAACACCACGTTTCGGTCCATGGACGACGTTCATCTTTGGATGATAGACAATCATCTCGGACGGCGCAGCGTGTCGGATTTCCAGCGGGGCGTGCTGGCGCTGCGCAAGAAAGAAATCGTGTCGGCGCGGCTGGCCCAGGAGCAGGCGGAAAAAGCCGCCGCGGAACTCGCGGGCGAGTCGGGAACCGGGACCATGCAGCAATCCGAGACCGAACCGCCCTGGACACGCGAAGCCGTCGCCCGCGCCGCACGGGTAAGCAGCGCCACACTGGGGCAGATTGAAAAGATCCAGAAAACGGCGGCGCCCGAACTGGTCAGCGCCGTAAAGTCGGGCGTCGTGTCCATCAACGCCGCAGCCGCGGTGGCTTCCCTGCCCAGCGAGAAACAGGTGGCAGCCGTCGCCGGCGGCAAAAAAGAATTGCGCGAGGCGGCACGCCAGGTGCGCGAGTCGCGCATGGCGTCCAAGCCCAGGCCTCTTGTGGAAGAACCGCCCATCGACGCGACACCCGAGGAGGCGGAAATCCACCGTCTCAATCAATTGCTTGCCGCGCTGACGGAGGAGCGCGATCAGTTGAAAAAGAAAGTCCAGCATCTGACCATCGCACTTGCCGAAGCTCGCGCCGGACGGTCAGGGCCAGCGGAATAAAGCGTCTGCAGCTTCCCGGCAGGATAGCAACCTGACACCCAAACCGGAACCGGATACCGGCGCCGCCTTGCCTAGCCGCCCGAGAGAGCCCGCCCGCAGGCAACGCCCGATGCCCACGCCCACTGGAAGTTGTAGCCGCCCAGCCAGCCGGTCACGTCCACCGCTTCGCCCACGAAATACAGGCCGGGCACGGCGGTGACTTCCATGGTCTTTTGATTCAGCGCCCGCGTGTCAACGCCACCACGCATCACTTCTGCCTTTTTGTAGCCGGCGGTGCCGCTGGGCACCAGCGACCAGGAATGGATCTGTTGCGCCAGGTGCCGCAAGGTCTTGTCGGGCGCATCGGCCAGGCGCATGGACCCGGGATCGGCGCCCATGCCGTCTATATTGGCCAGCCACTGATCGGCAAGACGCTTGGGCCACAAGCCGGCCAGCACCGTGCTCAGTTGCTGGCGATTGCCCGACTTGGCACCCAGAAGATCGCGCTCCAGGTCCTGATGCGGCGCGAGGTCCAGGTGTATGGGCTCGCCGGGATTCCAGAAGCTGGATATCTGCAGAATCGCCGGACCGGACAGGCCCCGGTGCGTGAACAGCAAGTCTTCCAGGAATTCGGTTTGCCTGGCTTTCGCGGCGCCCGGACCCTTGCGTGCGCCCACATCATTCTTCACCACGACCCCCAGCGCAACACCGCTGAGAGCGGCAAAGGGCTGCCAATGCTGGGGGTCGAAGGTCAGGGGCACCAGAGCCGGCCGCGGCTCGACCACCTTCAGGCCGAACTGGCGCGCTATCCCCAGGGCGAAATCAGTTGCCCCCAATTGAGGGATGGCCATGCCGCCGGTCGCCATGACCAACTGGCGCGCCGAAATATTGCCTGAACTTGTCCGCAGCAGGTAAGCGCCGCGGTCCTGCGCGATCCCGCTGACCGAGCATGGCATGCGCCATGCCACGCGTCCGTCATCGCACTCGCGCTTGAGCATGGCGATGATGTCTTCACTGGATTCGTCGCAAAACAGCTGCCCGCGATGCTTTTCGTGCCAGCGTATGCCGTGTTTTTCCACCAGGTCGATGAAATCGCGCGGCGTGTAGGCGGCCAGCGCCGAGCGGCAGAAATGCGGGTTCTGCGACAGGAAATTGGCGGGCGTAGTGCCGATATTGGTGAAGTTGCAACGCCCGCCGCCCGAAATGCGGATTTTCTCGGCCAGCTTGTCCGCATGATCGATCAATACCACCCGCAGGCCGCGCTGGCCGGCGACGGCGGCGGCCATCATGCCCGCCGCCCCCGCGCCGATTACCGCCACATCAAAACTGCTCGTCACGCGCGCTATTCTTCTTTGATGCAGTCGACGTAATACCTTTCCTTGCCGTCGGCGTCGATATCGTGCGCCAGGCCGTGAACATAGGTTTCAAAGCCCGGGAACTTGGCGTTGAATTCGCGCGCGAACTGCAGGTAATTGACGATACGCTTGTTGAAACGTTCGCCGGGGATCAGCAAGGGTATGCCCGGAGGATAAGGCGTAAGCAGCACGCCGGTCACGCGGCCTTCCAGGTCGTCGATGGAAACCCGCTCGGCTTCGCGGTGGGCCATCTTGGCGTAGGCGTC
Organism: Pseudomonas sp.; assembly: GCA_036675275.1. Classification (GTDB taxonomy): domain Bacteria; phylum Pseudomonadota; class Gammaproteobacteria; order Burkholderiales; family Burkholderiaceae_B; genus Pollutimonas. Next base: position 108,553 of record JAKFFG010000014.1, read on the forward strand.
GGACGGCTTCATGGCCGGCACCATATCGCTAAGGTAGACCTCGGTCGTCAACCGGGCCAGGTCGTACTTGCGATAGGTTTCATGAATCTCCTGGCACAGGTCGCCCATGCCCATTTTTTCGTACATGCGGTGCTGCTTGCAGAAATCGGGCAGTATGCGCCAGAGCGGCCGGTTCAAATCGTAGTCGTCTTTGAACTGCTGAAGCGCTGTCAGAAGCGTATTCCAGCGACCCTTGGTAATGCCTATGGTGAACAGGATGAAGAAGGAATACAGGCCCGTCTTTTCAATGACCACGCCATGCTCGGCCAGATACTTCGAGACCAGCGCGGCGGGCACGCCGGTATCGGCAAAGGTACCCGAAATATCGAGCCCCGGCGTCACCACCGTGGCCTTGATCGGATCCAGCATATTGAAGTCTTCGGCAAGGTCGCCGAAACCATGCCATTCGTCGCCCGACGCCAGAAGCCAGTCGTCGCGATGGCCTATGCCGTCGGCCACCAGGCGATTCGGACCCCAGACCTTGAACCACCAGTCGTTCTTTCCGAACTCGGATTCCACTTTGCGCATGGCCCGGCGAAAGTCCAGGGCTTCCGAGATGCTTTCCTCCACCAGCGCCGTGCCGCCGGGAGGCTCCATCATGGCAGCGGCCACGTCGCAGGAAGCAATAATGGAGTATTGCGGCGACGTCGACGTGTGCATGAGGTAGGCCTCGTTGAACACGTTGCGGTCCAGCTTGCGGTTGACCGAATCCTGCACCATGATCTGTGATGCCTGCGACAGGCCCGCCAGCAATTTGTGCGTGGAATGCGTGGCAAACACCATGGCGTCTTCGCTCAGCGGACGGTTCTCGCCGATGGCGTGCATGTCTTTATAGAACTCGTGGAATGCCGCATGCGGCAGCCAGGCCTCATCGAAGTGCAGCGTATCGATTTCGGAACCCAGCTTTTCCTTGATCATTTCCACGTTGTAGATGACGCCATCGTAGGTGCTTTGCGTCAGCGTCAGGATGCGCGGCTTCTTGTTCTTGGCATTGCGCGCGAACGGGTTGGCCTCGATTTTCTTGCGTATGCTTTCAGGCTCGAACTCTTCCAGGGGTATCGGCCCGATGATGCCCAGGTGGTTGCGCGTAGGCCGCAGGAACACGGGAATGGCGCCCGTCATGGTAATGGCGTGCAGTATGGATTTATGGCAATTGCGGTCGACCACCACCACATCGTCGGAGGCCACGTTGGCGTGCCACACGATCTTGTTGGACGTCGACGTGCCGTTGGTCACGAAAAAGCAGTGGTCGGCATGGAAAATGCGCGCGGCGTTGAGTTCCGATTCGGCAATCGGCCCGGTATGGTCCAGCAACTGCCCAAGTTCATCCACCGCATTACAGACGTCGGCACGCAACATGTTTTCGCCAAAGAACTGGTGAAACATCTGCCCTACCGGGCTTTTCAGAAAGGCTACGCCGCCGGAGTGGCCGGGACAATGCCAGGAATACGAGCCGTCGGAGGCGTACTTGACCAGTTCGCGAAAGAACGGCGGCGCAAGGCCGTCGAGGTAGGAGCGCGCCTCGCGGATGATGTGGCGGGCCACGAATTCGGGGGTGTCTTCGAACATGTGGATGAAGCCGTGCAGCTCGCGCAGGATATCGTTGGGGATATGCTGGGATGTGCGCGTTTCACCGTACAGGTAAATGGGGATGTCTTCGTTGCGAAAGCGCAGTTCGCCAATAAAAGAACGCAGGTTCTTGATGGCATTGGCCACGTCTTCGGGCGAGTCGACGTCGAATTCCTCATCGTCGATCGACAAGATGAACGCGCTGGCGCGGCTTTGCTGTTGCGCAAATGAGCTGAGGTCACCGTAGCTGGTAACGCCCAATACCTCGACGCCCTCGTTCTCAATGGCGGCCGCCAGAGCGCGGATGCCAAAGCCGGAAGCGTTTTCGGAGCGGTAGTCTTCATCGATAATAACGATGGGGAATCGGAATTTCATGTAATTGCTCCTGCTAAGTGCGAGGCAGGGTCACGCCACGCTGACCCTGGTACTTGCCGCCGCGATCACGGTACGAAGTTTCACAAACTTCATCACCTTCGAAAAACAGCATTTGCGCGCAGCCTTCGCCAGCATAGATCTTGGCAGGCAGCGGCGTCGTGTTGGAGAACTCCAGCGTGACATGGCCTTCCCACTCGGGTTCCAGGGGCGTCACGTTGACAATGATGCCGCAACGGGCATAGGTGCTTTTCCCCAGGCAAATGGTAAGAATACTCCTGGGAATGCGGAAGTACTCGACCGTACGGGCCAGGGCAAAGGAATTCGGCGGAATGATGCACACATCGCCCTTGAAGTCGACAAAGGACTTCTCGTCGAAAGCCTTGGGATCGACGATGGTCGAGTTGATATTCGTGAATATCTTGAATTCATCCGCGCAGCGCACATCGTAACCATAGCTGCTGGTGCCGTAGCTGACAATCTTGTTGCCATTGACCGAACGCACCTGGCCCGGCTCGAAAGGTTCAATCATGCCGTCGGCGGAAGCACGCCGGATCCAGCCATCATGTTTAATGCTCATAGCCCTGACCTTAATGAAATGGCGCGTATTTTATCGCTCTTACGCACCCAGCACGCCCTGAGTGGAAAAAAAACAAATCAATCTCTTGAGAACCATCGATACACCAGGGCAAGCCCGTTGATCGTGCCTGCGCTCAGCTCGGCCGTAAGTCCCCGTGCCAGACGGTAAGTGGCCCTTCCCACCGTACCCGTGTCGGACAAGGCCTGCTGTATGCTCAAGGTAATGCCGTTGCTGAGCGTCTTGCTGGCCGATACAAACTTGCGTTCGATGTCGCTGGTGCCGCTGTCCAGGCCGCTGACGACGCTTTCGGCAGGCAATATGCTGCCCGCGCTGCCCAATTCACCCGATTTGATGCTGAGCTCGTCGATACCGAACCTGCGATAGAACGGCTCGCCGCTGCCCAGGAAAGAAGTGCCCACGGATAACAGCAAGGCCATGTCGCCACCCGACTCATCCGCCGCGTGACCCAGCAGCAACCACGACAGTTTTTCTATTTCGCTGACCGCGGGATAAGACACCAGATCGATGCGCGGCCGCCTGGCCGTTCCCGCCACGCGCACGCCGGCCTCGACCGCCAGGCCGGTGCGCAAGGCCTCGATATCCAGCACCGGGCTGGTGATATCGCCCTGGAAAGTGATGGTGCCGCGGCGCAACTGCAGGCGCTGGCCGTAGGCCTCGATGGCGCCGCCACGGGTATTGAGAGCGCCTACGCCGGTCAGTCTGCCTTGCCTCATCACAATGTGCAGCTTTCCGACCAGGCCAGAATTCAAGCCATAGCCGGTCAGGTAGAAACGGCGGCCCAGGTCCACATCCAGCTCCATGGAAATATCCATAGGTACGGCCGGCGCCTTTTCCGTATCGCCCGGACGCACCACCACCACGTCGCTGTCGACCGTCGGGATGCCGCCCAGCATATCCAGATCGAACCACCCCGCATCGGCCGTGATGGCGCCATTGATGGCTATCTTGGGCAGCTCGATGGCCAGGCGCAGCTTGCCGGTGATCATGGCATAGCGGTCCGAGCGCTGCAAAATGGGGTAGCGGTAGATATCCAGATCGATGATCCCGCTGGACTCGAACAAGTTCCAGTCGCCGGTGATCGTCAGTTTGCCGCCCTTGGCCTCGGGATTGGTCTTCAGCCATTCCGCTGTGCGCCATTCCCGGGGCTCAACCCGCAGCAGCGCCGGAAAACTCAGGCTGTCGAGGATCAGGCGCTCATCCTGCAATCGGGCTTCCAGCGTGCCGTCCAGCAAACGTATGCCGTCATCGATACGGATCAGGCGTATCTTCTGGCCCGAGATGGTGCCCGTGCTGTTCCAGGTGCCATCCGGCTTGCTTTGCAGTTGGACGTCTGCCTGCACGGCTCCGCCCAACTCCATCGTGTCGTCCAGGAAAAGACTGGTCCAGCCCAGGTCGTCGATATTGGCATTGAGTTTGACCGTCTTGACGTCTTTGGGGTTGAGCACAATGCCGCCGCCCGGCGTGGCATGAATCAAGGTCTGGGCGCTGGCCGAAACCTGGCCCATGCGCGCAGTCTTCAGGTCCAGATCCGCAGTCAAGCGGCTGGTTGCGCCACTGGTGGGCCTGGCATTCACGTCCAGGGAAAATGCTTGCAGCCCCAGCGGGAATGCCGGTTCGGCGGGAACCATGACATCGCCGGAAACCCGCTCGATATGCGCACGGCCCGCCAGCGCACCGGCAAACTTCAGATCCCAGTCCAGGGCGAATACGACTTCGGACTTGTCATCGCCCTGATTGGCCTTGATCTTGATGCCCCCGCGATCGGCTTCTTCCTTCGCCTGGGCATCCACCTTCTTGCGCAATTGGTCGACCAGGCTTGCCGAGACCGGCAAGCTGGCAATCGCGCCCTGGGTTTCCCAGCGCCCCGGCCCGCCTCGCGAACCCTGATGATTCAAGGTAAACAAAGTTCGCGAGTTCAACAGGAAATCGAGCTGCGTGGCGCCCACCTGCCATTGCCACGCCGGCGCTACCTGGCCCGGTAGAAAGCTGAGCGCAGTGACCGAATCGGAGTGCAGGCCCAGTCCGGCATGGTCGATGTCCAGCGACGAAATTTTTCCGCGCCAGCCCTGAACGCTTCCCTGCTCCACGGGCCCTTTGTCCCAGGCGCCTTCCAGCTTTATATCGACCTTCAGCGCTGCGCTGCCGACCTGGCCGGGCTTGCTCTTCTCGGGCGTATATTGGGCCGCAAGCTGTGCCCGGTGATGCGGCAGCGTGCCAGCCACCAAACCTTTAACACTCGCACCGCCGCCGACACCCGGCCAGAACGCCGCCAGATCGGGTGCCGTCACGTCCAGCGTCAGATCATTTTCGATCGATCCCAGCGCGCCTTCTGCGCGAAGATGATTCTTGCCCAGACGCAGGTCCATGTTCAGCGACGCCAACTGCAGCGTCTCCCATAGCGCACGCGCCGGCGGTGTTGTGCCGGCCGGCTGCGGCGGGGCCGCCGGGGTAGGCGTCGGCCCCGCAGCGGGCTTGGAGGATGGCGTAGATGCAGAAGACGGCGTTGGGGGAGTTGCCGCCTCGCTCGTGGGCGATGCCGCGTTGACGACCCTGCCCTTCAAGTGGCCGGAAAGCGGCTGCTTGTTCCAATGCGAGCCCTCGGCGAAGTTCAAGGCCACATCGCCGGACACCACTTCACTGCGGTCGCGCAGTTTTACATCGAAATCGGCCGAAGTCGTGATGACGGCAGGCGGTATGGAGTCGCCTACCAACTGGCCGATATCCAGTTTCTCTGTGCGCAAAGTGCCCACGATGTGGTCCAGGATGACGTCATCCGCCAGGCCGGAAGACCAATCCAGATCGCCGTGCAATGACGAGCCATCGGCCAGTTCCAAAGCCACTTCCCCTCCCTTAAGCGGAAAGGCCGCCCGGGGAGCAAGCGATATATCCGCGTCCAGGCTCATGCCCTGGCCGGTGCCCTGGATGACGACGTCCAGCGCCTCCATGCTTCCTTTTATCGTCGTATTGATGTCCAGCGTACATGGAGCGCCCTTGCTTTCTTGCGCCGGGGCAATGATGGTCCCCGACTGCGGCTCGGTTTTCTTGGCCGGCAGAGATGGCAGGTAACGGTTCAGGCACAGCGGAGAATCGGCCGTCAGGCCCACCGCTTGTGTGGTCAGATGCGCCCGGCTTGGCCATGGATCGCTCAGGCTCAGCACCTCGAGCTCGCCTTCGAACGTGGCCAACCCCTGTTCATGTCCGAGCTCCACGCTACGAATGACCAACTGCCCGCCATCCTGATCCAGCGCAATCGAAGTAGACAGATCGCGGATAGTCATCGGAATGGGGTCGCCGTTCTGATGGACGATCAGTTCATCCAGGGCCAGATGGTCAATGGCAATACTGAACGGCAGAGCAGGCATGGAAAACGGGTCTCCCGGCGCCTCGTCGGGGCTGGGAGCAAGGTTGAGCGTGACTGATTCGGCGGTCAGCTCCTGCACATGCAGGCGCCGCTGCAACAGTTCCGGCCAGCGCGCCTTCAAATGGAACTGCCCCAGCTTGACGTCGGCGCCGGGAAAGCCGGCATCGAAGTCGTCGACATAAAGGCCGTCCCAGATGCTTCCCGACACACCGGCCACCGTGCCGCCCAGCTGCTCGGCCGCCGTGACGACGGCCCATCGGCTGCCTGAAGGCGTGGCCACCACCCAATACAGAAAACTGCTGCATACCAGAAGCAGCACGACAATAATGGGGCCAATCCAGATAAAAATCCCGCGCAACCAGCGCAACACAATGCTCAAAACGCAATACCCAGGGAGAAATGCAGACGCAGACGACGATCGCGCTGTCCGTATGCGACGTCAACAAAAAATGGTCCGGCAGGTGTTCTTACAGCAAGTCCCAGGCCATAACCCAGGGCGATGTCCATGTCTCCGAAAGACTCCGCCGCATCGCCGGCATCCACGAAAAAGTTCATGCCCAGCATCTCGGTAAAGTAGTGCGTGTATTCCACGCTGAGTACGGCCAGCGCAGGCGCGCCGATGACGGCATCGCCGCGATCCAGCCCTATGCTCTCGTAGCGGTAGCCGCGTATGGAACGCGCACCGCCCGTGCGGTAGCCGAAATCCTGGGGCAGCCGGTCGGTTTGCGACCAGACCTTGCCGACTTCGCCGCGCACGGTCAGGACATCGCGTGCGCCCATGGGCCACCACTGCTGCATGCGCAGGCCCGCACGGTAAAAGGGCTCACCCTTGTCCAGCGTTACGCCCGCACCCAGCCCCAAGTCGAGCAGATTGCCCTCGCGCGGGTCGTATTTTGCGTTGACATCGCGGCGCAACCACTGCCAGGTGCCGACCAGCGTAGGCACTTCGTAAGTTTCGGCGCCGCTGATATCGGTCTTGTCGTGGGCGGCAACAAGGCCCCAGAGGGTTTCGTATTCCACCCGGCTGTCGCCGGCGGCCTTGCGTTCCTGCCGGCGTTTCCAGCCCAGGCCGAATCGCGAATTGTCCAGTCCCTCGATATCGCTATGCTCGTACAGCACACCCACGGCATCCTTGTAGCCCTTGCTGGTAGGCGGCAGGTTCACGTCAAAGAAAGCACGCTGACGGTTCTTGTCCAGCCCCACTCCGGTTTCTATCCAGACAGGCTTTCCGAACACAACGTTCTGGCGGTACAGACCTTCGACCCCCAAGCCATTGTCGCTGTCTATTCCTATGGATGTGGTCACGCGCCGGGCAGGCGCTTCGGACACCTCGACGCGTAATGGCAATTCCATTTCGCCATTGGGCAATACCTTTTGTGCTGCTTCGTCCTGGTTCAGCGTGACGAAGGCGCCACGAAAAAAAGAAGTCGACTGCAAGGCCTGCTGCCACTCATCGAGCTTGTCCTGATCATAGGGGTCGCCCGGCGTGTACCGGATATAGCGATTGATGAGCTCAGGCGGAACGCGCTTGAGCCCTATCATGGTGATCTCGCCCATTCTGACTCGAGGTCCGCTTTCGACCTCCACGAACAGATCGGCCTGTGAATTCTCGGCGTCTATCGTGGCCTGCGTGTTGGTCAGGCGGGCAAAGTAGAACTCTTTGCGGCTGACATCGTCCAGCAAGGCGGACTTTGCCCTGCTCCAGTCCTCATTGATGAACGGCATGCCTTTTTCGAGAGGCCACTCCTCTTTCAGCGACGCGACGCGGCCGGCAAACTCCGGACGCGTGATCTGGCCGCTGAAGCCCAGCTGCACATCATCGACCAGCGAAACTTCGCCGGCCTCGATAATGATGTCCCAGGTTTCTCCGCGTATATCCTGGCCGACCTCCAGCGTAACCTTGGGCGCAAAATAACCCTGGGTTTCAAGCGCCGACAAGGTGGCATCGCGCGCGCGCCGGCGCAGCCGCGTGACTTCGCCGCCATCCTGGTCGTCGGCCAGCCGGGTGATGGCCTCGACGGCGCCGTTGATCGCCTGCAATGCCGCGGGCGACACGCCGCCCGGGTCGATGACCACCTCGGGCCTGGCCGCGTGGGCGCCCTGCGCCACGCCCAGCGCCCAAAGCAGGCAGACGATGCCACGCCGCATTCAGCTACGACTTCCGGGCAACGACGCCAGGCATCTTGGCAGCCATATCGCGCGGCAATGCCGCCACGTTGGCGGCCAGCGCGGCGGCAATGGCGTGATAGGCCCGGGCCGGCTCGCCTTGCGGCTCGGCGACGACACTGGGCGTGCCCGAATCGGTCTGCGTTCGTATGCTCAGTTGCAAGGGCAAGGCCCCGAGCCAGGGCAGATTGAATTCAGCAGCCATGTTTCGACCCCCGTGCTCGCCGAATATGGGTTCGGCATGACCACAATTGGAACAAATATGCACCGACATGTTTTCGACTATGCCCAGCACCGGCACGTTGACCTTCTGGAACATGCGCAATCCGCGCCGCGCGTCGGCCAGGGCAAGATCCTGAGGCGTGGTCACGATAATGGCGCCGGTAAGCGGAACCTTCTGCGCCATGGTCAGGGCGATATCGCCAGTACCGGGCGGCATATCGACAATGAGATAGTCCAGGTCGTTCCAGTTGCTTTGCGTCAACAACTGTGTAAGCGCTTGCGTGACCATGGGGCCGCGCCATATGGCGGGCGAATCTTCTTCAATAAGAAAGCCGATTGAATTGGCCTGCAAGCCATGGCCCACCAGCGGCTCCATGGTCTTGCCGTCCAGGCTTTTCGGCTTGCCCGACAGGCCCAGCATGATGGGCACGCTGGGGCCATAGATGTCGGCGTCCAGCAAGCCTACGCGGGCACCTTGGCTGGCCAGCGCCAGGGCAATATTCACGGCCGTGGTGCTCTTGCCGACCCCGCCTTTCCCGGATGCGACTGCAATGATATTGCGTACATTGGGCATGGGCTTGAGCCCGGGCTGAACCGCATGTGTGGCAACGCGGGTCGTGAAACGCAGGGACTTGATTCTGATGCCTTTCCCGGCCAAAGCAGTTTCAATACGTTTCTGCAATTCCGGCTGCCCATTGTGCGATGGATAACCTAGGGGTACAGTGACAGTTGCATCCATGCCCTCAAGCTGGACCTCGCAATTCTTGGAAGTCACCGCCAGCTTTTTCTTCGTATTGGGGTCTATAACTTCGGACAGCGTCGCGATTATTTGGTCGGGGTTCAAGCTCATATCAATAGCCTTACGTGGGAAAAATTACACCAGAGCCTCAAGAATAGCGGATTGAGGGAATTATTTTCCTCGCAAGGGGTCTACATAGTTACGATGAATATATTTAATCAAATTATCCGCGGCATCCTCTTCTTTGTCCTGGCCATTTTCGGCATGGCGATGGCGATCGTGTTCATGGCGTCCACCGCCATTGCCATCGGTATTCTGTATGTAGTGGCCCGGATCAAAGGTCGTCCCTTCGGGGTCAAGGCTTACTGGGCCGATCGCCGCAAGGCCAGCGAGGCCAATAACGTCTTTAAAAACAAAGACGTAACCGATATCGAGATGCGGGAAATTCCGTAACCGACCGGTAGTTCGTCCCGACGCTGGGGCACAGGCGTCGCGGCATCTTTCACACACCAAAGCTTACGAATCCACACAACTGCGTCCCGGCCAATGCGGCCTGCCAGGGCGCTTTGGTGCTTTTCGAGCACCATGTGCGCGAAAGCCCTAAAATCGTCTTCTTTAGCCTTTTATAACGATTCGACAATGCCGCGCACGATATTCGTCACTACAGCCCTGCCCTACGCCAATGGATCATTTCATATCGGCCACATCATGGAATACATACAGGCCGACATTTGGGTGAGGTCGATGCGAATGTCGCAGCACACGGTGCATTTCGTCGGCGCAGACGACGCGCACGGCGCGCCCATCATGCTCAAGGCCGAAAGCGAAGGCATCAGTCCCCAAGCGCTGGTAGCCCGCTATGCCGCCGAGCGCCCGCAATACCTGAACGGCTTCCATATCGAGTTCGACCACTGGCATTCGACCGACTCGGCCGAAAACGTAGAGTTGTCGCAAGACATCTACAAACGCCTGAAATCCGCCGGATTCATCAACTCGCGCGTCATCGAGCAATTTTACGATCCCGTAAAAGGCATGTTCCTACCCGACCGCTACATCAAGGGCGAATGCCCGCGCTGCCACGCTAAGGATCAGTACGGCGATTCCTGCGAGGTATGCGGCGCAGTCTATGCGGCTACCGAATTGATCAATCCGTATTCCACCCTTACCAACGCCACCCCGGTGCTGAAGTCGTCGGAACACTTTTTCTTCAAGCTGTCGGATGCGCGCTGCGTTGAATTCCTCCAGGCCTGGACCACCGGAAGTAATGCCAGCGGCAACAAGCGCCTGCAATCCGAAGTGCTGGCCAAGACACGCGAATGGCTGGGCACCGGCACAGCAGACAGCGAAGCGACCTTGGCCGACTGGGACATCTCCCGGGACGAGCCTTATTTCGGCATACCCATACCGGATGCGCCGGGCAAGTTCTTTTACGTGTGGCTGGATGCGCCCGTAGGCTACCTGGCCTCGCTGAAAGCCTACTGCAAGCAGCAAGGCATAGACTTCGACGCGCTGCTGGACCCGGAAAGCGATACCGAACAGGTGCATTTCATCGGCAAGGACATCGTCTACTTTCACGCCCTGTTCTGGCCGGCCATGCTCAAGTTCTCCGGGCGCAAGACACCCGACGGCCTGCACGTGCACGGCTTCATCACCGTGAGCGGCGAAAAAATGTCCAAGAGCCGCGGCACCGGGATTTCGCCGCTGCGCTACCTGGAGCTGGGCATGAATGCCGAATGGATGCGTTACTACATTGCCGCCAAGCTCAATGCGCATGTCGAAGACCTGGATTTCAATCCCGACGATTTCATTGCCCGCGTCAACAGCGACCTTATCGGCAAGTATGTGAATATTGCCAGCCGCGCGGCCAACTTCATCAGCAAACATTTCGACGGAAAGCTGGGCTATGCGGGCGATGCCGCCGCACTGCAGAACGAACTCAGGCAAGTCACCGAACAAGTGCGGGCCGATTTCGAGTTGCGTGAGTATGGCCGCGCCATCCGCCACATCATGGCCCATGCCGACCATATCAACCAGGCCTTCGACGCCGCGCAACCATGGGTAATGGCAAAAGGCATAGCCAATGCCGACGCCGACCAGAAGGCGGCGCTGCAAGACGTATGCTCGCGCGCCCTGGCCGGCTTCAAGGCGCTGTCGGTCATGCTGGCGCCTGTGCTGCCGGTACTTGCCGACAAGGTCGCACGTGAACTCTTCGGCGCCCAGCGCAGTTATTTGTGGACCGATGCCGGCGCGTTGCCCGAACAGATTTCCCCATTCAAGCACCTGATGCAGCGGGTCGAACCCAAGATGCTGGATGACTTGTTCGAGCCGCCCGCCGCTCCGGTTGTCGTGCCGGGCGGCGAGGCAATCGCCGACGTCATCGACATCAAGGATTTCGCCAAGGTCGATCTGCGCATCGCGCACATCGTCCACTGCGAAGCCGTGGACGGTTCCGACAAACTGCTGCGTCTTACTCTGGATGCGGGCGAAGGCCGCCATCGCCAAGTGTTTTCGGGGATCAAAGCGGCATACGAGCCTGCCGACCTGATCGGCAAGCTGACCGTGCTGGTTGCCAACCTGGCGCCACGCAAAATGCGCTTTGGCGTGTCCGAAGGCATGGTGCTAGCCGCCAGCCACAACGACAGCAAAGTAGATACCGGCATCTATATCCTGGAACCCTGGCCCGGCGCACAGCCCGGAATGCGCATCAACTAAGGCGGCATCATGGGCTTGCACGTGGATCTCAACCGCCAGGAGGCCGGCCATCGCAGCACGATGGTCAGCGTCGTGGTCAATGTCGTTCTGACCATCGTGCAGCTGTTTATCGGGGTGTTCGCCCACTCCTCGGCCCTCGTGGCCGACGCCATACACTCACTGTCGGACCTGGTGTCCGACGGCGTGGTCCTCATTGCCAACAAGCACAGCCAGAAGGCGCCCGACGCCGATCACCCTTATGGGCACCGCCGTTTCGAAACCGCGGCATCGCTGATCATCGGCGCCCTGCTGCTGTCGGTGGGCCTGGGCATGCTGTGGGCCAGCTTCCAGAAACTGCAGAACCCGGGCATTATCCCCGAGGTTCACAGCAGCGCGCTGGCGGTGGCCCTGATTGCGCTGGTTTCCAAAGAGGTCCTGTTTCGCTACATGCTGCACGTGGCCAAGCGGGTGCGCTCTTCCATGCTGGCGGCCAATGCCTGGCACGCCCGCTCCGACGCGGCATCGTCCCTGGTCGTGGCCATAGGCATACTGGCCAATATCAGCGGCTTCCCTCTGGCCGATCCGCTGGCGGCGCTGATTGTAGGGCTGATGATTGTTCGCATGGGATGGAAGTTCTTTTTCGTGTCATTCAACGACCTGATGGACCAGGCCGTTGACGAAGATACCGAAAAACGCATACGCGACCATCTGCTTTCCACGCCGGGCGTGCATGGCATCCATGCATTGAAGACCCGCAAGCTGGGCGACATGATCTGGGTGGAAGTCGACCTAGAGATGGACGGCGCGCTGACGATAGCCCAAGGGCATGCCATCGCCACCGAAGCGCGCAAGCGCGTCATGCAATACGAGCCCGTACTGGACGTGACCACGCACTTCGACCCCGTCGCCGTCGATGCCGCGCAACCAAGCCGCGCATGGACGGCGTAAGTCATGCGAGGCTAGCGCCTAGGGCCTTCTGCGCGGCGCCTTCCGCGTGGCGCCTTTCCTATTTCAGCGGCAAATAGATCTGCGTCTGCAGTTGCGCGGGCGGTGTCGTCCTGGGATCGTTCATATACTGCTCGAACATCGGAAAGTCGCCGGGCTCCATGCCGCAGTCGGGCAGCCATTCTGAGAACATCCAGTTGTATGCCTTGCCCATTTCGTTGTACGGACCCGTATACGTCAATATCGCGCAACGCCCGGCCGGGATCTCAAAGCGCTCCAGGTCATCGCCCAGGGCGGCATCGCTCGCCACCGGCACGCCGGCCAGCGAGCGCAGCTTGTTCTCCGGCACCTGCTCGGGATCGTCAAAATAGATGCCAAAACCCGTGGCCTCGTCCGAGGCGAGACCGCGGCTTCCGGCCAGCATGAACACACGGCCGAATACCGGGCCGATATCCTGGTAACCGCCTTCATGAGGCAAGGTCGCCAGTACAACACCGGGAAAATCTGCAATGGAAATGGGAAACATGGCTAGCTCCTGTGGGGTGAAAGGACTGGAGCGGGCTGCGCGATACCGCCCCGGCGAAATGCCGAAAGCCGCGCCAAAGGCCCGGTTGAACGCCGCGTCGGACACATAGCCGGCGCGCCGCGCAACATCCCGCAGGGAAACCTGAGTACCCGCCAAAGCCACTGCCGCGCGGTGCATGCGCATACGCTGCACCGTGGCGTTCACCGTTTCCGCCATCATCGCGCGGTACACGCGGTGAAAGTGGTAGGGCGAAAGGCAAGCCAGGTCCGCCAGCCGGTACAGATCGGGGTCGGCATCGGGGTATCTGGCCAGCCAGCGCAGCACTGGTTCCAGACGCCTGGCATAGTGAATACGGGTTTCAGGTCTCATACGGTCTCCATGGCCTCACTGTAGCGCCAGCGAATTTGCAGATTTTGCGGTTTTCAATGTAGTTTGCAATGCCGTCTTCAGAAGTGTGCCAGTTTTGCTTGCCGCCGGTAACGCAGTGATACCACTGGGCACGTCACTTGCTACGCTCCAAGTCGTAACCCCAGCGCCTGACTGTCATCTGTCAAGGAGAGAATCACAGTGACCCATACCATCGACCGCCGGTATTCCCAGACCGTCTACCCGCTGCATGCGGTGTTTCTGGCCGGAACCGTTCCCCTCTTCATGGGCGCGGCCCTTAGTGACGCTGCCTACGCCTCATCCTATAACATCCAGTGGAACAACTTTGCCTCCTGGCTGATCGTCGGCGGGCTAGTGTTTGCGAGCATCGCCCTGGTCTTTGCAATTGTCGACCTGTGCCGCGCCCACCGGCGTGCCCCCGGCGTGGTCCTGTATGCGGTCATACTGCTGGCCACATGGATGATAGGATTCTTCAATGCACTGATGCATGCGCGCGACGCCTGGGCAAGCATGCCCACAGGGTTGATCCTGTCGATTATCGTCACGGTGCTCGCCATCGCAGCCACATGGTTCGGTTTTTGCACCCCGCGTATCGGAGGAGCGAAATGAAAACCTCCTACCTGCTTACGACTGTCACATTCTCGGCTCTGCTGGCGGCATGCGGCGGCGGCGATACGGAACCCTTGCAGGTCGGCGCCGCGCCCGAACTGCCACAGCCTCAGCGCGACCTTATGCCCGACATGGTCATTGCGGAACCTGCGGAATGGGGCGACCGTATGCCCACAGTGCCCGATGGCTACACGATCAGCGCCATCGCCACCGACCTGCAAATTCCGCGACAGACGCTGGTGCTGCCCAATGGAGATATTCTGGTAGCCGAAGGCCGGGGCGGCAGCGCGCCGGATCTCAAGCCGAAAGACGTGATCGCCGGCTATATCAAGGCCCAGGGCAACACCTCGGTCAAGGGCGGCAACCGCCTGACCCTGCTGCGCGATGCGGAGGGCGACGGTGTATATGAATTGAAAACGGTCTTTGCCGACAAGCTGAACGCGCCCTACGGGCTCGCACTGGTCGATGACAGCCTCTACGTCGCCAACCAGGACGAGCTGGTACGGTTTGACTACAAGGAAGGCCAGACCAAGGCCGAAGGCCCTCCCGAAACTGTTACGGCCTTGCCGTCGGCAATCAACCATCATTGGACCAAGGCACTGACCGCCAGCCAGGACGGGCAATACCTCTATGTCGGCATCGGCTCCAACAGCAACATCACCGAGCGCGGCATGACGGCGGAGGTCGACCGGGCCATGGTGTGGCGCGTGAATGCCGCCACCGGGGAACATAAAGCGTATGCCACAGGCTTGCGCAATCCCACCGCGCTAACCATCCAGCCCGATACTGGCCAATTGTGGGCCGTCGTGAACGAACGCGATGAGATCGGCCCCAACCTGGTTCCCGACTATCTCACCGCAGTGCGCGAAGGCGGCTTCTATGGCTGGCCATACAGCTATTGGGGGCAGAACGTGGACGATAGGGTCCGGCCGCAAAATCCGGACAAAGTCGCTTCGGCGATCAAACCGGATTACAGCCTGGGGGCCCACGTCGCAGCGCTGGGCGTCGATTTCTCCACCGAGACCATGGGCGCGAAATTCGCCGATGGCGTTTTCGTCGGTGAACACGGCAGCTGGAATCGCAAGGATCCCGTAGGCTACAAGGTGGTTTTCGTACCGTTTCAGGACGGCAAGCCTGCCGGTCCTCCCGTGGATTTCGTTGCCGGCTTTCGCGATGACGACGGCACCACGCGGGGCCGTCCGGTTGGCGTGACGGTGGATCCGCGCGGTGCGCTGATCGTTGCCGATGATTTATCCAACACTATCTGGCGGGTAACGCCCGCACAGGCAGGATAGACGAGGCCTTCGGCTCACGTGGCGCCGCCTTGGCGCCACGTCGACAAGATGCCTTACATGGTCGGCATGTTGAATTCATTCCCTTTGTTGATGCTTTCCGGCCAGCGCTGCATGATGGACTTCTGCTTGGTGTAGAAGCGGACACCCTCTTCGCCATAGGCGTGCGTATCGCCGAACAGGCTGCGCTTCCAGCCGCCGAAACCGTGCCACGACATCGGAACAGGAATGGGCACGTTCACGCCCACCATGCCCACCTGGATGCGGCGCGAAAATTCACGGGCCGTATGGCCATCGCTGGTGAAGCACGACACCCCATTGCCAAATTCATGTTTATTGACAAGATCAATGGCGGCACCGAGGTCGTCGACGTGGATGCAAACCAGCACCGGTCCGAATATTTCTTCCTTGTATATCCTCATCGCGGGCGTGACCTTGTCGAACAAGGTGCCGCCGACGTAAAAGCCGCCTTCATGACCGGCAACCTTGTAGCCGCGGCCGTCAACCAATAGTTCAGCGCCTTCTTCCTGGCCGATGGCAATGTAGTTTTCGATGCGCTGCAAGGCTTCTTTGGTTACCACCGGCCCCATCTCGGCGTCCAGCGCCATGCCGTCCTTGATCTTGAGCGATCTGGCACGCTCTTGCAGCACCGGAATGATTTTCTTGCCGACCTCGCCCACCAGCACGGCAACCGAGATCGCCATGCAGCGTTCGCCCGCCGAGCCATAGGCGGCGCCCACAAGCGCATCGACGGTGCGTTCGATGTCGGCGTCGGGCATGATGACCATATGGTTCTTTGCGCCGCCCAGCGCCTGCACGCGTTTTCCAAAATGCGCGCCGCGTTCGTAGATGTACTGCGCGATCGGCGTCGAGCCCACGAAGCTCAGGGCCGCCACGTCCGCATGCTCTAACAGAGCGTCCACAACGACCTTGTCGCCCTGGATCACATTGAATACGCCATCTGGCAAGCCCGCTTGCTTGAACAGCTTGGCCATCAGGATGGAAACGCTGGGATCGCGCTCGCTGGGCTTGAGGATGAACGTATTGCCCGCCGCAATGGCGACGGGGAACATCCAGCAAGGCACCATACATGGAAAATTGAAGGGGGTGATTCCCGCAACCACTCCCAATGGCTGGCGCATGGTCCAGTTGTCGATACCCGTGGCAACCTGCTCGGTATAGTCCCCTTTGAGCAACTGTGGAATGCCGCAGGCGAATTCAATGACGTCGATACCGCGCGCCACTTCGCCTTGCGCATCGGTAAATACTTTCCCGTGCTCGGCGGTAATCATGGCCGCCAGCACATCGGTGTTCTCGTTCATCAACTGAAGAAACCGGCTCATGATGCGGGCACGCCGCACCGGCGGGGTATCTGCCCAAGCTTGCGAGGCCGCTTTGGCGGCAGCCACCGCCGCATTCACATCGTCAATGGACGACAGCGCAACGTGCCGGCTAACCTCCCCTGTGGACGGGTTGTAGACATCCTGCTTGCGGTCGCCACTGGCTGCCCGGACCTGGCCCCCGATGAAATTTACGATATCACTGCTGTCGACATAAGCGGCCTGGGGGTTGAGCGGAGTGGTGACGCTGGCGTGCTGATCTTTCATTTTAGTGTCCTTGCGGGTGGTTCTCGATGAAAAAAGTATAGGTACCGGGACGGGGGGCCACAAGTCCATATCACTGGATACATTGTTTAATTTAATAGACAATGGAAGGAACCATACGGAAGAGCCATGAAGGGACACAAGACCGAATTACCGTGGTCGCATATTTACTGGCTGAGCATGCTGGGCACCGCCGGCAGCTACACCGCTGCCGCCAAGCGCCTGGGTGTAAGCAAAGCTGCGGTAAGCCTGCGCATTGCCGAGCTTGAGCAGCTTGCGGGGGTCGCGTTGGTTAGGCGCACCACCCGCAGTGTGCGCCTAACCCAGGCCGGACTAGCCCTCGTGGATGGGTCCGAGCAGGCCTTCACTGCCATTGAGCGCAGCTTCGACAATATTCTGGACCTGGCCGAGATACCCCGTGGCGTGGTGCGCGTAACCGTGCCGGTCGCGCTCGGCCGCCAGAAAATCATTCCCCTGATCAGCAAGTTCCTGGAGAACTGCCCCGATGTACGCGTGGAAATCGAGCTATCGGACCACCTGAGTTCCCTGGCTCAGGAAGGCTTCGACCTGGCCATACGCCATACCAGCAGCGTGCCGGAAACCCATGTGGCATGGCTGCTGCAGCCGTCAAAAACCCTGCTGGTCGCCACCCCCGCCTATCTGGAAAAGCGCGGCGTGCCCAACACACCGGACGACTTGGCTGCGCATAATTGCCTGTATTACCTGCGTTCCGCGGCGTTGCCCGCATGGAGTTTCGTTCCCGCAGGGCGCAATTCCGACCGCTACAGCGTCGCGGTACGCGGAAATTTCAGCGCCAACAATAGCGAAGCGCTGCGGGGCATTGTGATGGCAGATCAGGGTATAGCGTTACTGCCGGACTTCAGTTCACAGGAAGATGTCGCGGCGAAGCGCCTGGTGCACCTGTTGCCCGAATGGGAGCCGGTAGGCGCATTTGGCGACGCCATTTATGCAATTAGGCCCTATAGCGCCTATGTTCCGCGCGCGGTCCGGGCGTTTGTGGAGCACTTGAAGAATGAGCTGGGGCGCGAACCATAAAATATTCGTGCTAGGCCGAAAGCAGCGCCTATCGCCGCAACCTATACAATCGGAACGCACAAGGCCATCGAAAGCGCGCGGTTGCGCCAGAACGAAACCAGCGGCCATCTTCACGGAAAAAAGCACACCACACAAAGTGAGGATCTCTTACAGGAACAGGCCGGCATGCGCCGGCCGCCAGGCACTTATGGACTCACTCGATCGTCAACTACGTTACTTTCTTAAAATCGCCGAACTTTCTTCTTTGTCGAAAGCGGCCGAGGAGCTCGATGTAAGCCAATCGGGCCTGAGCCGCCAATTGGCCGCTTTCGAAGCCTTCCTGGGACAGGCTCTGTTTGTGCGTACTGGGCGCGGGGTCGCCCTGACCGCGGCCGGCAAAAGACTACAAGAAGGCACCCGGCAACACTATGCACGGATAGACGCGGCACTGGACGCAGCGAAAATCAAAGAAGGCGTCCTCGAAGGAAGTTTGCGCGTGGCGACTATTCATACATTAAGCCACTACTTTACGTCCGACTTGCTAACCAAGTTCATCAGCCAGCACCGGAAAGTGAACCTGTCCGTGATGGCGCGCAGCTCTCCCGACGTGGTTGAACTGGTCGAGAGGGGAAAGGCAGACATCGGCTTTGTGTATGACTCTGCAGTGGCATCAGAAGCGCTGAAGTCCGTAGCGCTATTCGACGACAAGATGTGCCTTATCGCGCAGAAAGGGCGCTATCCTCTCGACGCGGCAGTAAATTTGCACGACATAGACCTGGCGCTAGTCGCCTTTCCCGAAGACTTCGCATTGCGGCGCATGTTGAAAAGCGCCGATCTGGACGCGCTGGTCGTGGCTGAAGCAAACACCATCGACGCCATGCTGCAATTGGTCTCGCTGGGCATAGGCGGCTGCATACTGCCCGAACATACCCCATCACGGCTGTTGGACGATCACGGCCTGGTCAAGTTGCCTTTAGTCGACCCCATATTGCAGCGCAGAGTGGTCGCTATCGTGCGCAGCACCGGCAGCGTCCCTTTGCTGGCTCAACAACTGCTCGACATGGCCACGGGATTTCCCTGATCACGACAGCAGTGCCTCATAGCAGCAGAGCAATACCGCATAACTGTTATGAGCGCTGATTCATGGTTCTTTGTAGTGTTCATTCCTAGAATTGATTTGCATCAAGTCTGACCCAGTATTGGGCCGACATGGCGAAATCCAACAAGGGAATACATTATGAACGCAGCCCTACGAGCAAAAGAGTATTTCGACGAGCGCGCAACGTCCGAAATGCGGCAGCACTTCCGTCCGGTTACACGCGGGGTGCAAGAATCCCTGGCATACACCTGTCGTATCCTTGCGGCCACAGGCCAGGAAGCTGGATTGGCCGGACAGATCAGCGCACGGTCCGAGCGACCGGGGGCATACTGGACACTACGCTTCGGTCTTGGCTTCGACGAAGCGACGCCTGACGATTTCATAGAGGTCGGCCCAGACCTTGAAACGCTGACTGGGCAAGGAATGGCGAATCCTGCCACCCGCTTCCATTTGTGGGTGTATAAGGAACGCCCGGACGTCAACGCGATCGTTCATGCGCATTCTCCATGGGTTTCCTGCCTGGCCGCAGCACGGCAACCGCTGGTCATTTCGCAAATGGACATGACGCCTTTCCATGATGATTGCGCGTTCCTGGCAGACTGGCCCGGCGTGCCAATCGCCGACCAGGAAGGCGTGCTGATTTCCGAGGCGCTGGGCGGCAAGCGGTCCATTATTCTTGCGCATCATGGCTACCTCACCACGGGCAGCACAATAGAAGAAGCCACGTACTTGTCCGTTTACCTGGAACGTGCTGCGCGCATGCAAACGCGCGCCCGCGTCTACGGGCCACTGACTCCAGTGGCCGACGAGCTGGCCAAAGAAGCTCACGACTACCTGCTGAAACCATCGATCGTGAAAGGCACCTTCGATTACTGGTGCAGGCAAGTCGATCGCGACACGCCAATCCGGGACGCAGCCAGCCTGTAAGCCGGACCGTCACGCGACGCTCCAGCACGACAAGTAGAAAAACGAACAAAACAATCATCCTATCTATATCGAGGAGGAGACAATGTCTTCTATACAATCGACGCCTTCCGCGGGAAGGCAGGGCGTGCGCTCCCGCCGCCAGTACGTGACAGCCGGCATTGCCAGCATGATGGGCACT
The DNA here is from genome assembly GCA_036675275.1 of Pseudomonas sp. Lineage (GTDB taxonomy): Bacteria > Pseudomonadota > Gammaproteobacteria > Burkholderiales > Burkholderiaceae_B > Pollutimonas. Next base: position 128,915 of record JAKFFG010000014.1, read on the forward strand.
ACCATCGAGTGGTATGACTTTTTTCTTTATGGCACCGCCGCGGCACTTATCTTCAACAAGATCTTCTTTCCAGAGATCGACCCATTGATGGGTACGCTGGCAGCATTTGGCACGTACTCGGTAGGATTTTTTGCACGGCCGTTGGGCGGCATTGTCTTCGGACACTTCGGGGACAAGGTAGGACGCAAGTCCATGCTGTTGATTACGCTTGTCTTGATGGGCGTTCCGACCATATTGATCGGCCTGATTCCCTCTTACGAAAGCATAGGCTACTGGGCTGCAGTGCTTCTTGTGGTCCTGCGCTTTCTACAGGGTATTGCGGTAGGCGGCGAATGGGGCGGCGCGGTGTTGATGGCCGTTGAACATGCCCCCGAGGGAAAGAAGGGCTTCTTCGGAAGCTTGCCGCAGGCGGGTGTCGCGCCTGGGCTCATCCTTTCATCGCTGGCAATGGCTGCGGTAGCCGGCATGCCCGAAGAAGATATGCTGTCATGGGGCTGGAGAATTCCGTTTCTGGCCAGCGTCGTGTTGCTGCTTGTCGGGTGGTTTATCCGCGTCAAGGTCGCTGAATCGCCAGATTTCGAGGCCATGGAACAAGCGGGCAAAAAAACCGATGTCCCGATCCTCGTAGTATTTAAAAAGCACCCGAAAGATGTCTTGCTGGTCGTGGGCGCGCGCTTGGCAGAAGTGACGTGGTTTTATACCGTGGTGACCTTTGCCCTTGCCTACGCAACCGGTACGCTAGGCGTTGAAAAGACGATCATGCTCGACGCCATCATCTGGGGCGCCGTCCTGGCTTTTTTCACAATGCCTTTATTCGGCATGCTGGGTGACCGCATTGGACATAAATGGGTATTCATGCTGGGCGCTACGGGCATCGGGCTTTTCAGTGCGTACTTCTTTGATTTATTGGGTACGCGCCAGGAAATGTGGATCACAGTCGCCATGGTGGTCGCGATCGGCGTTGTCTATGCCTGTCTTTACGGCCCCGAAGGCATCCTGTTTTCGAACCAATTCCCGTCTGAAGTTCGCTACAGCGGCATTTCACTGGCTGTCCAGGTGTCCGGTGCGATCGGCGGCGGGCTGGCGCCTATCGTAGCGACGTGGCTGCTGGCCGCCGGCGATGGCGATCCGCTGTATATCGTCTGGTACCTGAGCGGGCTGGGAGTAATCGCCTTTGTCAGCGCGTGGCGGATGCGGTCCAGTCCACCGTTGAGGCAAATAGCGCCAGAGCTGTCGGTGCAGCAAGCATGAACATCATCGACTACTACTTCTGGATCAACTCGGACTGGGCTTACCTGGGTGCGGACCGCCTGGAAGGCATCGCCGCGCACTACGGCGTCAAGGTCCGCTACAAGCCGGTCGATCTCATCGACGTGTATTCGCGAACAGGCGGCATCCCGCTAGCCCAACGGTCGTCCGCGCGGCAAGCCTATCGCGAAGCAGAGTTGCAACGATGGATGCGTCGACTGAACATATCGATCAATATTACGCCCCGCCATATGTGTCCCAACGGCGACCTGGCTTCGCATTTCACGATCGCTTGCGGACAACTGGGATTGAACGTGGCCCTGCTGTCCAAGGCAATCCTGGAGGCTGAATGGTGCCATGAGAAGGATATCTCCGATTCGCATGTGCTATTGGAAGTCGCCGAGAAGCTCGCCTTACCGGGTGAGCGTATCATGCAGCGAGCGTTGATGGAGGATGTGAACGCCTTATACAGACAGTACACCGACGAGGCTGTGGCGCTTGGCGTGTTTGGCTCTCCCTCCTATGTGTTCAACGGAGAGCTGTATTGGGGCCAGGACCGGTTGGAATTTCTGGAAGAGGCTGTCGCTGAAGTAATGCGGGAACAGTGGACGCAAGCTCAGTCCGCGGTTTGAAAGCCCCGCGCCAGTATATGCGCGGCAGCCAGTGCCGCGCGGGCGGGCGAAGTACCAGAGCTGAACTCGGGCGTGCAATAGCCGGCTATTGTTTCGGAGTGCAGGCGCTGCACCTGCACGGCATTTGTGTTTACTGAAATGTCATATACAAGTCCGATGTCGGCATAGCCGCGAACGACGCGCTCAACCACATCCAGCGAACTTGCATTGTTTATACATACCTGCACAAGGGAAACTCTTACATTTCTTGATAAAACCCGGTCTTTGCCTATGTGCTTGTCGCCAGGCAATGCAGCCCAAAGCAAAAAAATATTATCGTGCAAAGCTGCACATAGCTACTTCTTGCACCGTTCTGGCTTCATTAAACTCTGCATCAGCATCACCTCGTCCGCCCAGTTCACGCTGCATGTCCAAGCAAAGTCCATACACTGCTAAAGGAGACGTCAATGTTGAAAATGAATAAGAAGGTGCTTATTGGCTTCGTTGGAGCTTGCTTCATCGGAGCCGCCAATCTCGCAAATGCCCAAGTCGGGTTTCCCCCGCCCCCTCCAAAAGTAAGCCCCGCCGCAGGCGTCATCGACATGCATGTGCATCCGGACCCAGACGTATTCGGCAGGTCGTTGACCGACATCGAACTGGCCACGCTGGCCAAACGCAAAGGCATGCGCGGCATCGTCATCAAGAATCATGTGGTAACGACCAATGATCGCGCAGCCATTGCCATGCAACAAGTGCCCGGCATCGAAGTCTGGGGCGGCATCGTGCTGAATAAATCGGTCGGCGGCCTGAACCCCTCGGCCGTGGAGTGGATGCACAGAATGTCCGGGGGCCGCGGAAAAGTTGTGTGGCTGCCCACCTTTGATTCGGATAAGCATATAAAAACGCTGGTGGACAAAGAAAAATCGGGCCTGGTCGTTGCAGTGGACGGAAAGGTAACGCCCGAGGTGGAGGAGATCCTGAAGATCATTGCCCGCGAGAATCTTATTCTTGCAACAGGCCATGTTTCCGCCGACGAAGTGCTAACCGTCGTCAAGCGCGCCAAGGAACTTGGGGTCAACAACATCCTGATCACGCATGGGCTCACCAATATCCCCGGCCTGACAATGGAGCAGGCCAAGGAAGTCGCCGCAATGGGCGCGATGATCGAGTTGTGCTACCTGCAATTCCTGACCGGCCCGACGGCGCAATACAAGTGGATGACGCATTGGGACAAAGTGGACGCCGACAGTGTCGCCAAGGCCGTGAAAGAAATCGGTGCCGACCATCTGGTGCTTTCAACCGATCTTGGCCAACAAGGCATGATGACCCCGCCCGACGGCGTCGAGAACCAGATCGCCGCGGTCAAGGCTGCCGGGGTATCAGACGAAGACATCGACAAAATGATGCGAAAGAACCCGGCGAAGCTGCTGGGCGTCTAGACCGGTACGCTGGCAGTCATTTCGCTCCGGCAAAGTGTTCAAGCACGATGGGGTAAAGCGATGCAACCAGCAGCAGCGCCATTCCGATATTGAATCGCCGCACTGATTCGGGATGGCGCAGCAGGCGGCGCAAAGCGCTGCCGAACAGTGTCCATACGCTGATGCTGGGGAAATTGACCAGCGTCATCACCAGGGTGGCGACGATCAGATTATGGAAGAATCCTTGTTGCGGCGTATACGTCGCGACAATGCCGACCGACATGATCCACGCCTTGGGATTCACCCATTGGAAAGCCGCGGCCTCCAGGAAAGTGAAAGGCCTGCTGCGCTCCGCGGCGCCATCCACGCCGCCCGCGCTCGCGATCCGCCAGGCCAGATAAAGCAGATAGGCCGCGCCCACATATTTCAAAATGGTATACAGAATGGGCATGGCTTCGAATACCGTGCCCAGGCCCGCGCCCACCATCAGCAACATAATCGCCACCCCTGCACTGATGCCCAGCATATGGGGCAATGTGCGGCGATAACCGAAAGTGGCTCCGGACGCGGTCAACATCACATTATTGGGGCCGGGCGTAATGGAGCTGACAAAGGCGAACAAGGCCAGCGGGAGCAACAGTGAAAAGGTCATGGATGTTTCGCGAAAAAAGGAAAATGGCCGTCTGGCATTATGCTACGCCGCTTGACCAATACAGTACCGGTACAATTATCCAACTCAATATTACAACTGGCCTGGTCGGTTTTCCATGACACGTACATCTTCTGTTTCCAGTTGGGCGCCGTTGCGGCAGTCTGGCGTATCGCTCGTCGACCAGCTCAGCGGGCACTTAAGCCAACGGATACGTAATCACGGCTTGCGCGCAGGCATGCGCCTGCCATCGGTACGTGCAATGGCCCAGGAAGCCGGCCTCAGCCGGTTCACCGTCGTGCAGGCCTACGATCGCCTCGTCGCGCAGGGACTGGTTCAGTCCAGAAGAGGCGCGGGGTTTTATGTCTGCCCACCCGCCTCTGTGACCGCCCCATCCTCGGCCGCCTACGACGCACTGGCGCCGGGTGCCAATTTCGATACGGCTTTCCTGCTGCGCAGCATGTTCCGCGAAGGCGCCACACCCGACATGCCCGGCGGGGCGGGCCTGCTGCCGCCCGCCTGGCTGGATCACGAAATGGTTTCGGCGGCGGTGCGTTCGGTCGGCCGCAGCGCCGGGCGCAGCCTGTTGAGCTATGGCGTGCCGCACGGCCTGCGGGCACTGCGCCAGCAGATCGCATCCGGATTGCAGGCGCAGGATGTTCCCGCGCATCCAGACCATCATTTGATGACGGTGTCGGGCGTCACCCATGGCCTGGATCTTATCGTCCGGTCTATGGTCCAGCCTGGCGACACGGTGCTGGTGGAAGATCCCGGTTGGTTCCTGATATTCGGACGCCTGGCTGCGCTGGGCGCACGCGTCGTAGGCGTACCGCGCCTGGCCGACGGTCCGGATGTGCAGGCCCTGGCGCGACTGGCCGAAACACATCGGCCCAAGCTCTTCATATTGAACACCGCCGTCCATAACCCTACCGGCCACACCCTGTCGGCCGGCATCGCCTATGAGGTCCTGCGCATTGCCGAAAGACACGATTTCCTGCTGGTCGAAGACGATACGTATGCCGATTTTCATCCGGGCGCCCCGGTGCGCCTGGCCGCGCTGGACCGCCTGAACCGGGTATTGCTGGTGGGCGGTTATTCCAAGACACTGGCAGCCAGCCTGCGCGTGGGCTATGTAGCGGGCGCACCGGCCATGATAGAAAGACTGGTCGATTTCAAACTGCTGGGCGGGCTTACAACGCCCGAACTCGGTGAACAGATCGTCTACCGCATACTGGTCGAAGGTCAATACCGGCGCCACGTCGAGCGACTGCGCGCCCGCGTCGACCAGGCGCGCGACAAATGCCTCAAGACCTTGCTGGCGATGGGCTGCTCGGTTGTGCACGAACCCCATGCCGGCATGTTCGTGTGGGTGGATTGCGGCGTCGATAGCGAAGCCCTCGCGCGCAAGGCGGCTGCGCTGGGCGTCCTGCTTGCCCCTGGCGTACTGTTTTCGCCGCGCCAGGCGCCCTCTTCCCATCTTCGGATCGCCGTGTCCATGGTGGACAACCGGCGCGGCTGGGAGGTGCTGGAGAGTCTGTTGCTCACGGACCTGATGCGCGTCGCTGATCAGCCTGCCTAGAAGATGAGCGACCGTTGTAACCTTACGGTAAATTGCTGTTATCTGCGAAAAGCAAACGCCGATTGGAGCAACGCTCATGACCGACAATGATCGTGATAACAGGCCCGTCCGCCACGCCGCTTGCCACTGCGGCACCGTCCGCTTCAGCGTGCGCCTGACCGACGGCTTGCGAACTGCCAGCAGATGCAACTGTTCCTATTGCAGCATGCGTGGTGCAGTGACGGTCACTGCCAAGCTGGACGACCTTGAAGTGCTGGAAGGTAAAGAGGCACTCACGCTTTACCAGTTCAATACCGGCCAGGCCAGGCATTACTTCTGTTCACGCTGCGGCATTTACACCTTCCACCAGCGCCGCTCCGCGCCACAGGAATACGGCGTCAATGTCGCGTGTATTGAAGGGGTCAGCCCTTTTGATTTCGAAAAAGTTCCGGTCGACGAAGGCCGGACACATCCCAACGACCGTATCGGAGCTGGTTCTGTGGTCGCCGGCTGGCTTCGTTATGAAGCCAATCCTCGCTCTGATTGAACACTGACTAGCGCTTTCGGCGGAGCCATCGTCCATCTGTCGTCTTTGGTCGATGAAGGCTATACGCGCTAATGGAGCCGGCCTTACTCAAATGCTGACTCAAAATCAATCAAGCCCGCGCCACTTATGCCCAATCCCTTGGCCACGAAGCGCCAGCAATCCACTGCCTGAGCCACCTCAGCCCAGAGTACAGAAGCTTCCTCTGCGCTCAATCTGAAGTAAGGCGCGCCCTTTATCAGCATATCCCGACTGTCAATGGGCCCCGAATCTTCGGTCAACCACGTCTTGCTCTCGCGGCGATCGCCCGGTATCGGATTGAGGTCAAAAGCTGGCGACAGGCGCCATCCATGGTTGCGCGCATCATAGAGAAACCCGGTATTGCGCAAGTGATCATCCGTGTTGCAGATAAGAAAATTGAAGGCCAGGCGGCGCCACAGCTCGTGAATGTCGACAATCGGGTTGGCACCTTCCCGTAACAGAACGTCCACCAGTTCCGTATAAGCATGTGTATCGTCACGGCCATCAGACTGCAGCATCGTTGCGGCCGACACGTATGGGATACGCCCACCATTACTGGTACGGTCAAAACGCCGAATGATGGCGATGGCCGTCCCATTGATCAGTTCCACGCGCGTGGCTGCCACGTTGATGCCTGCCTTTGCGGCAAGATGCATGGCCAGCACCTCGCCTCGAGTGACGTCGCGCTGATCCGCCTTACTTGGGAACTTGCCCAGAGCTAAACGGCCATCCGTATCTCGAACCGTTGACTTGGGCCGAGCTCCACCCAGCGAGGTGCCTTGGCCAAGCAGATACTGCAGGTCCTGCGCGCTCTCCGTTCCGTCTTCCAATGCGCGGGCCGCCTGCACGACCTTGTCCAGCTCGACCAGCGGCGGAACATGCCGATGGGTTCCTCCAGAGCGCAAATAGGCTTTACTTTGAGGATCGAAAAGACGCAGTGCGCCGGCACGTGCTTCGTCGTCTACCCACATGATGAAGTCGACGGGCTCCAGAGCAGACACCTCGCGGTCCTTCTGTCGCAACTTCGCATGGGCTCGCCGAATAACACGTTCTCCCCACGAATCTGGCGCGGTGTCCTCCAGTGCTCGAAAAAACACTTGTCGAGGATGCTGAACACCCAAGACTGGCTGCAGGTCGGGCGATAGCGTGAAAAAACGTGGATCCTGCAACCACCGTTCGTCGTAACTGAACGCGCTGCGCTTGCCGCTACCCAAATGCAGCCGCCCCACGACCTGGCCGTTGGAACCAAGATGCACTTCAAGATCCTGACGCCTGGGTGACCTGGTGGCCATCAGAACCCCTCTAAGTCATCGGTGTGAACATTATCGGCGGCCTTTTCGGCTGCAGCCGGACGAGGATCGCGCGACTTGCTGCCGCGGGACGTACGTACGCGTTGCGGCAATTGCTCTCGCACCAGTTCCATCCCCAGTGCGTCATTCTCCATAGCCATCACCTTGACCATGGGCTCAAGGCGCCCGAGCACCTGCAAGGCGCGCAGGAAGGTGTGCAACGCGGTGCCGGGATAGCCGTCCTCCATACGCCTGACTGTACTCAAGGACGTGCCAATACGCTGTGCCAGGTCTTCCTGGCTCAATCGGCGCATGCGACGTGCAGTGGAGATGTCCTGCCCAAGGCGGTGCAGCGCGCGCTCAACAGGTCGCGGCAACGCAACCTGCGCGCCGGAACGTTTCTTTTCGGAAGATGACATGCTTGCACCTGCTCAGTTATGACCGTAAATATTCATCAGTCATTCATATTTGAACATTAACAGGTTTATAATTATCAGCCAAATTCGACTAAAGGCTCATATATGGGTTACTAAAGCATAATTTAACTCATATTTGATCTTCAGGTGGTCAAACCATGGCGACAGGTATCGTTTTCACGCAAAAATCATCAAATAATATCGAACTTTGAGCTCCATTATTAAAGGCTCTGTTCCCTATGCAGATTGGGTTTTAAGACGCTCGAAGAACGCAATGGCATCGCGCTGGTTCAACCTCTGCGTGTCGAATCGACGACCAGTACAGTGCGACCTTGCCACGCCAAATGGCGCGTCCCGAACGAGACTACAAGGACGCATTCTCCGCTTGGCGATGTCCGAATTTGACTGCGCATGTTTTATACACAGCGCGGTAGTAGAGCATACGGTTCGTACGGAGATGGCCGATGAGGCCAGAGTGCTGGCAACCTTTGAACTGGCACAGTAGGAAGATGCTGGAAATGCCAAGCTAGGAAGCAAACTGCGTGATCCGTTCCGCCAAGAAAGATAACTGAAGCGTTTCCGGTAAGCGGAAGGCGAACTACCCGATCCTGGGGAATAAGCTCACTGCGCGACGAGTCGTAAAGGCTTTACAGTTCGCATTCGAGGATGGCTAGGCCAATCTATTGAGCGTGGCCTCGTTGACGAGGACTCAAGTCGACATAATCGAGTCTTATCCGCAATCTCATACTGGAATAAATGAATGAAGAGCCACCAACCGCAAGTAAATGGGCAATCGATTTCAGAAGCATTGATTATTGTACTGTTTACATCAATACTGACGACCTTCATGACGTTTGCCACAACCAGTTGGCAATTGCGTACTCAACACGAGCTAGCTGAGAAGACGCACTTCATTGATAGTGCACAAACCACCATGGAAAATACAGGCCGCATCCTTGATGATGGCTATAGCGCGTTAGTAAAGCTGGTAAAGGCAACGGATGAGAAAGGCTGGAAGGAATTCGCAGAAACATCCTGGCAGGATTACATGGATTTTCATCGCCGGTGGCGACAACAACTAATTATTGAGCATTTCAAGATTTCCCGATACTTTGGGAAAGATATTGCCGATCAACTCATCCATGTTGACCACATCGATCTACATCCGTTGGATAATCTAGCTTCACTTGACCCATGCGAACCGCCTGGGGACGAAGCTGACTTCGACTTAGAGAAGCTTGCGCGCCAAACAGAGTGCACAACCCGTATGATTGCCGTCAACCATGACTTGCTTTACAAAACAACAGAAACAAGCGAAATTCTTTCCATCATTGACGGGACGCACCGAATGAGAGATTTTGCCGGAAGTTTACTCCAACATTACGAGAAACAATCTGTGATTTATCTGCGCCAGCTCAACATGCGCCTGACACAACTCGGAAAACGAGAGGTCCAGATATTGCTTAAAAAGCAGAAAACATAGTGGCATGGAGCGGGTGAAGGGAATCGAACCCTCGTATGCAGCTTGGGAAGCTGCCGTTCTACCATTGAACTACACCCGCAACGCGCATTTGCGAGCGCAAATGCGAGCCAAATTATAGCGTCCGCCTGAATTTATTGGCGCGCAAATCAAAAATTTTGCTCAAGGCCTGAAACTGTTCACGGCAATCACTACAATTCAGGCTATGAACACGACTCCCAATCAAAATCCCGACTTGCCGGCCGACGCAGACGATGGCCTTTCCGCAAATGCGAACGCCCCGCTTGCCGCCGGGGACGCCAGGACGTCCACCGCGCCGTCGGGCACCAGCCACATACGCAGCTTCGTGCACCGGCGCGCTCACATTACCCCGGGCCAGCGTGAAGCGCTGGACCGCCTGATGCCTCTGTGGTCGCTGCCCTACCGCAGCGGCACGCTGGATCTGGCCAAGGCTTTCGGGCGCAGCGCGCCCACGATCCTGGAAATCGGCTTTGGCATGGGCGAGACCACGCAGAAGATTGCCGCGGCGCGGCCCGACGACAATTTCCTGGGCGTGGAGGTCTTCAATGCCGGCGTGGGCGCCCTGCTCAAGCGCATCGAGGAATCGGGCCAGACCAATATCCGCATCATCCAGCACGACGCGGTGGAAGTCGCGCGCGACATGATCGCGCCCGATTCCCTGGCGGGCGTGCATATCTATTTTCCCGACCCGTGGCCCAAGAGCCGGCACCACAAGCGCCGCCTGATCCAGCCAGCCTTTATCGGCCTGCTGGCCAGCCGCATCGCGCCGGGCGGCTATATTCACTGCGCCACCGACTGGGAAAACTACGCCGAGCAGATGCTGGCGGTGCTCAGTGGCGAGCCGCTGCTAGCCAATACCTCGCCGGACGGCTACGCGCAGCGCCCGGACTTCCGCCCCCAGACCAAGTTCGAGACGCGCGGCCTGCGCCTGGGCCATGGGGTATGGGACCTGATTTTTACTCGCAAGGAAGGCTGACGTGTATCCGGAAATCCAACCCTATTCGCAAGGCTTTCTGACAACCGGCGACGGCCACCATGTGTACTGGGAACTTTGCGGCAACCCCCAGGGCAAGCCGGCGATCTTCCTGCACGGCGGCCCCGGCGGCGGCTGCTCGCCCGCCCACCGGCGGCTGTTCGATCCACAACAGTACAACGTGCTGTTGTTCGATCAGCGCGGTTGCGGCCGATCCACCCCACATGCCAGCCTGGAGAACAACACGACCTGGGACCTGGTCTCCGACATAGAGCGTCTGCGCACAGAGGTTTTGAGAACAGACAAGGCGCTGATCTTCGGCGGATCGTGGGGCTCGACGCTGGCGCTGGCCTACGCCCAGACCCACCCGCAGCGGGTAAGCGAAATCGTGGTGCGCGGCATCTTTACGGTGCGGCGCGAAGAACTGTTGTGGTTTTATCAGGAAGGCGCCTCGTGGCTGTTTCCGGATCAATGGGAAGAATACCTGGCCCCGATACCAAAGGAAGAGCGCCACGACCTGATGGCAGCCTACCGCAAGCGGCTTACCGGCAGCGACCGCAACGAGCAATTGAAGGCGGCGCAGGCCTGGACCCAATGGGAAAGCCACACCATCACGCTATTGCCCAATGCCGCCCACGTGCAGGCGCTGTCTGCCGACGAGGCGGCACTGGCCTTCGCCCGCATCGAGAACCATTATTTCGTGAACCATGGCTTCATGGAAGAAGGCCAGCTGCTGCGCAACGCGCACCTTCTGAAAGACATTCCCGGCGTGATCATTCAGGGCCGCTACGATGTCTGCACCCCGGCCAAAACGGCCTGGGAGCTGCACAAGGCATGGCCCAAGGCCGAATTCCATCTGGTCGACGATGCTGGCCACGCCTTCGACGAACCCGGGATATTGACCCAATTGCTTGCCGCCACCGACAAGTTCAGCGGCAAGACCAGGACAGACACATGAACATCACCCTCAATGGCAAACCTCTGCAGCTGGAACAGGCATCCACCGTTGCCGAGCTGATTGCATTTCTGGGCTACCAGGGCAAGCGCATTGCCGTGGAAGCCAATGGCGATATCGTTCCCAAAAGCCAGCACGGCGACACCGCGCTGACCGAGGGCGACGAAATTGAAATCGTGGTCGCCGTAGGCGGGGGCTGAACCCGCGCCCCACACGGCCCGCAATTGCGCGGGCCGCCCTTATGCACGCCCGCGGGCCGCCGATCGCCTGAATGCTGGGCCTGCTGAACGCAAGCCGCTCGGCCGGAAACGGCCCTAGCGCAGGCCGCCGAAGCCGCCCTTGCCCAGGCCCTTGATGCCGCCCATGGCGCGCATCATCTTGGCCATGCCGCCCTTCTTCATCTGCTTCATCATGCCTTGCATCTGGTCGTACTGCGACAGCATGCGGTTGACTTCCTGCACAGGCACGCCGGCGCCGGCCGCAATGCGGCGCTTGCGCGAGGCCTTCAGCAATTCCGGCTTGGCCCGTTCCGCAGGAGTCATGGAATTCAGGATGCCTTCGGTGCGGCGCAACTGTTTTTCCGCCTGGCCGCCTTGAATCTGGCTGGCCGCCTGCGCGAACTGCGCCGGCAGTTTTTCCAGCAATGAGCCCATGTCGCCCATTTTCTTGACCTGCTGCAACTGATCGCGGAAATCGTTGAGATCGAAACGATTGCCCGACTTGATCTTGGCCGCGAGCTTTTCCGCGTCGGCAACATCAATATTCTTCTGCGCCTGCTCCACCAGCGACACGATGTCGCCCATGCCCAGCACGCGCTGCGCCATGCGTTCCGGGTGGAAGGGCTCCAGGCCGTCCAGCTTTTCGGACACGCCCACGAACTTCAGCGGCTTGCCGGTGACGTGGCGCACGGACAAGGCCGCGCCGCCGCGCGCATCGCCGTCCAGTTTGGTCAGCACAACCCCCGTCAGCGGCAAGGCGTCGGCAAAGGCGCGCGCCACATTGACCGCATCCTGGCCCTGCATGGCGTCGACCACGAACAGCGTTTCAATCGGCTTGAGCAGGTCGTGCAGCGCGCGGATCTCGCGCATCATCGCTTCGTCGATACCCAGGCGGCCGGCCGTATCGACGATAAGCACTTCGTAATGGTGGCGCTTGGCGTGATCCAGGGCGTTGCGGGCGATGTCTTCGGGCTTCTGCGAGGAATCGGAAGGCAGGAAGTCGACCTTGACCTGCCCCGCCACCGACTTCAACTGCTCGATAGCGGCCGGGCGATACACGTCGGCACTGACCACCAACACCTTCTTCCTGCCGGTTTTCTTGCCGTACTGTATGTGGCCGCCTTCGCTTAGCCACTTGGCCAGCTTGCCGGTGGTCGTCGTTTTACCCGCCCCCTGCAAACCGGCCATCAGGATGACCGCCGGCGGCTGCGTGGCCAGCGACAATTCGCTGGCTTCGGCGCCGAGGTCGCCGCCCATGAGCGCGGTCAGTTCCTTGTGGACGATACCAACCAGGGCTTGCCCGGGATTCAGGCTGCCGGCCACATCCTGGCCCAGCGAACGCTCTTTTACGCGCGCGACAAAATCGCGCACCACCGGCAGGGACACGTCGGCTTCAAGCAGGGCCATGCGCACTTCGCGCAGCATGTCTTGCGTATTGGCCTCGGTCAGGCGCGCCTGGCCGCGCATGGTTTTAACGACGCGTGAAAGACGCTGGGTAAGATTGTCGAGCATAACGATGGTTTCGCTTAAACTAGTTGAACTTTCGGCATACGGACTAAAATAATCCGATTAGGGCTTGCCCTGTACTGTATAACCAGAAACTCAAGGGACTATGTCTGCAGGCATTGTATTTCACTTGCTGGCCACACTGGCGTACGCCGTGCTGGCCATTTCGCTTTGGCGCCCCTTAAGCAAGGGTGGATCGCAAATCGTAGCCGGCAAAGTGCGCCGGGTTTGCCTGGCCAGTGCGCTGGTATTGCACGGCATTGCGTTGGCCCAATCCATACTGCTGCCCAACAGCTTGCATCTGGGCTGGGCGCTGGCCCTGTCGGCGGCCGTCTGGCTAGGCATGGTCGTGTTCTGGATCGAAAACCTGGTCATGCGCATCGACGGGCTGTTGCTCATTCTACTCCCTGCGTCCACCGTGGCTGCCCTGCTGGCCGCACTGTATCCCTACGGCCATACCGTGGCGCACGCCAACAACGACTGGCTGCGCGTGCACCTGATCATCGCGCTGACCGCCTACGGCCTGATCACCGTGGCCGCCCTGCAGGCCATGCTCATGACAGCGCTGGACCGCCAGTTGCACCGGCCCATCGAACAGGAGGCCAACCGCAGCATACTGGGGCGCGCGCTGGACACCATGCCGCCCCTGCTGCTGCAGGAAGTCCTGCTATTTCGCCTGATATGGATAGGCTTTGGCGTGCTGACGCTTACCGTCATTACCGGCGCCATCGTATCCATGCGCCTGACCGACGAACTGGTCCCCATGGACCACAAGACCGTCTTCACCCTGCTGTCGTGGTTCACCTTCGGCATACTGCTGCTGGGGCGCCACATACGCGGCTGGCGCGGGCGCATCGCCCTGCGCTGGACGCTGGCCGGCTTCGCTTTCCTGCTGCTGTCCTACAGCGGCAGCCGTTTTGTGCTCGACGTCATACTGCAACGAGGCTAATGTGGGAAAAGTTTTATTCTGGATCATACTCATCATCGCGGCCCTGCTCATCGCCCGCATCGTGGCCCGCCATAATCAAAACAATCTGGAAAGCAGCAAAAAACCCAAACAAGCCAAAAAGCGCGGAGCCCCCCCTGTGGAGCACGCCGAAAACATGGTGCGCTGCGGACACTGTGGCATCCACATGCCGCGCTCCGAAGCCGTACTAAGCGGCGGCAACACCTGGTGCAGCGCCGAGCACGCCAAGCTGGGCATGCGTCAGTGAACAAACTGGCGCTGGACCGCCACGGATGGCTGCAGGCGCACCCAAACGTACGGCATGCGCCCTCGCCCAACCACGACGCCCGTCCAGAAGGCGACGACGCCACTCTGCTGGTCATGCACAACATCAGCCTGCCGCCGGGCATCTTCGGCGGCACGGAAGTCGTTGATTTTTTCCAGAACCGGCTAGATTATGCAGCCCACCCCTGGCTGGAACGCCTGCGCGGCATGACCGTGTCGGCGCACTTCTTTGTACGCCGCGACGGATGCATCGTGCAGTTCGTGTCCACGCACCAGCGCGCCTGGCACGCCGGCGTATCCACATTTGAAGAACGCGCGCGCTGCAATGATTTTTCGATAGGCATCGAAATGGAAGGCACCGACACCGTGCCTTACGAGGCCGCCCAATACCAGGCACTGACAGCCCTGGTGCCGGCGTTGCGCAGCCGACATCCCATACGAGCGGTGCGTGGCCATGAACATATCGCCCCCGGACGCAAGACGGACCCGGGTCCGTCCTTCGAATGGGAGCGATTCGGCCGTGAAAACCGCTGGCTGCGGCGGCAACTGCCGCCGTTCTAGCCAGCCACCGGCGCAAGCACCTTAAGCTGCGGTATTCAGCAGCAGGCGGTTCATGCGCTTCACAAAAGCGGCCGGGTCCACCAGGTTGCCGCCTTCGGCAAGCATGGCCTGATCCAGCAGCAGCAAAGCCCATTCATTGAAGTCGCCTTCGGGCGCAGCCTGCATGCGGCCGATCAAGGCGTGCTCCGGATTGATCTCCAGAATAGGCTTGACCTCGGGCGCGGGCTGGCCTGCCGCCTGCAGCATGCGCATCAGGTGCGGACTAAGCTCATTCGCATCGACCACCACGCAAGCCGGCGAATCCACCAAGCGCCCTGTTACGCGCACCTCTTTCACCTTGTCCTCCAGCGCCGTCTTCAGGCGCTCGACCAAAGGCTTGAAGGTTTCGGCCACTTCGGCCTGGTGCTTCTTTTCCTCTTCGTCGGCCAGCGAATCCAGGTCCAGGCCGCCCTTGGCGATGGACACCAGCGACTTGCCTTCGAACTCACGCAGATAAGACAGCATCCACTCGTCGACGCGATCCGACATCACCAGCACTTCCAGGCCCTTCTTGCGGAAGATCTCCAGGTGCGGGCTGTTGCTGGCCGCGGCATACGATTCGCCGCTGACGTAGTAGATCTTGTCCTGGCCTTCCTTCATGCGCGACACATAGTCGGTCAGCGATACCGTTTGGGACGCGCTGTCATTGTGCGTGGAGGCAAAGCGCAGCAGCTTGGCAATGCGTTCCTTGTTGGCCACGTCTTCGCCCGCACCTTCCTTCAGCACCTGGCCGAACTGCGTCCAGAACTCCGCGTACTGCTCGGGCTTATTCTCTGCCAGGTCTTCCAGCAAAGACAGAATGCGCTTGGCCGAACCTTCGCGGATCACGCGCACATCGCGGCTTTCCTGCAGGATTTCGCGCGACACGTTCAAAGGCAGATCCGCCGTGTCGATCACCCCGCGTACAAAGCGCAGGTAGTTCGGCAGCAACTGCTCGGCGTCGGCCATGATGAACACGCGCTTCACATACAGCTTCACGCCGCGGCGGCCGTCTCGATCCCACAAATCCATGGGCGCGCGCTTGGGGATGTACAGCAGCTGCGTATACTCGCTGCGCCCTTCCACCCGGTTATGCGTCCAGGCCAGCGGATCATCGAAGTCGTGGGCAATATGCTTGTAGAACTCCTTGTACTGCTCTTCCGTAATGTCCGACTTGGACCGCGTCCACAAGGCGCTGGCCTGGTTCACGGTTTCCCATTCATTGGTCTTGACCTGTTCCGACTTCTCGGCGTCCCACTCTTCCTTGTGCATCTGGATCGGCAGGGAAATATGGTCGGAATAATGGCGCAGCACCTCGCGCAGCTTCCAGCCATTCAGGAACTCATCCTCATCGTCGCGCAGGTACAAGGTTACGGACGTACCGCGATCGGCCTTTTCCACTGGCGCAATCGTGAAGTCGCCCTCGCCTTCGGACTCCCACATTACCGCTTCCGTTTCGGCCACACCCGCGCGACGGCTAAGCACCGACACCTTTTTGGCCACGATGAAGGCGGAATAAAAGCCCACGCCGAACTGGCCGATAAGCTGGGCGTCCTTCTGGCTGTCGCCAGTCAATTTAGAAAAGAATTCCTTGGTGCCCGAACGCGCGATGGTGCCCAGGTGGGACACCGCCTCGTCGCGCGACATGCCGATACCGTTGTCGGAAATCGTGATCGTGCGCTGGTCCTTGTCGAACTCCACGCGGATTCGAAGATCGGTGTCGCCCTGGAAGAGCTCGGGGTTGTCGATGGCTTCAAAGCGCAGCTTGTCGCAGGCGTCGGACGCATTGGACACCAGCTCGCGCAGGAAAATTTCTTTGTTGCTGTACAGGGAATGAATCATCAGATGCAGCAACTGCTTCACTTCGGCTTGAAAGCCCAAGGTTTCTGACGAGGAGACGGGCGTATCAGTTTGACTCATTGTTGGACCACGCAAAAAGTAAGTTATTCAATAAAAACAAATATCTGGATTGCGCTCGCGGGGAGGCGTCACAGGATATTCAACCGGCGGTCTCCGGATGGATCGCGGAAACGGCCGCCGCGTTTGGCGGTATGGCCAAGGCGGGAAGTTTGAACATAATGGGGATGGAGGCGGGATTTTCAAGTGGGCGCGCGTCAGTTGCGGTGCCTTGTGCAAAGTCTGATAACTGTGCGTATAATTACGCCTTTCTGCCACGCTCTGTGTTCCATAGAGCGATCTGCTTGAACTGCCCGGGTGGTGAAATTGGTAGACGCAGGGGACTCAAAATCCCCCGCCGCAAGGCGTGCCGGTTCGATTCCGGCCCCGGGCACCAGCTTAAAATCTCTAGTGTTTATAAGGCTCTAGCGCGGTTTATAGCTTCTACCCCAAGACTGGGGATTTTCCAAGATTGCGGGTCAGGTACAGTTTCGGTACAGTGGTGCGGCGTTGAGCATCATTCGGAGCCTGTATGGCCACTATCGTCAAGACACCTTCCGGTACCTGGAAGGCATTAATCCGCAAAACCGGCTGGCCTGCTACCGCCAAAACTTTCCGTACTAAAAGAGACGCCGAAGACTGGGCGCGCCGTACTGAAGATGAAATGGTACGCGGAATGTATATTCAACGCGCACCAGCAGAGCGAATGATCGTTGAGGCGGCGCTGAAGCGGTACTTGCGGGAAGTTACCCCCACCAAACGCGAATCCACACAAATTGGTGAGCATAAGAAAGCCCAGGCGCTGATCAAGCATTTGGGTAAATATTCGCTGGCTGCATTAAGTGCTGATATTGTTGCCCAGTACCGCGATGAGCGACTGGCCGGCGATGAAGGCGAGAACGGCAAGCGTGTACCGCGTAGCAACAATACCGTGCGCCTAGAGCTGGCCTTGCTTGGCCATTTGTTTACCGTTGCCATCAAGGAATGGGGAATTGGGCTGCCGTTCAATCCCGTGTCTAATATCCGTCGCCCTGCTCCAGGTGCTGGGCGTAATCGACGGCTGACGCCAGTTGAGAACAAGCGACTGCTGGCCGCTGTAGATGCGTACTCAAATCCGATGTTTAGCTGGATCGTACGGATTTCCGAGAATCAGTTCTACCAAATCTTTCCCCCAGTACTCGACCAACGTTCAGTATGTCGTCACTGCGGAGCGTCAATGTACCGCCTCCGTCTTTCGAGAACGGCATCCATGCGCGCAACCGGTGACGAAAGAATCTGCCCGTGCGGCCATGAAGATCCTCGAGTGATAGTTCTTTGATTTCCTCTTTGGCTAGCTGTTCTGCAAAATACTCGTCAAACTGTTCGCCACGATAGCGTAGTATCACTGGTCCCATATGGCCCATATCAGAGATAGCCCCAAAAATGATTCCGCGAACATCCGCTGGTAGGGCTGCGAAGCTGGTCCAATCCACCGCAATGCGAGTTAAATAGTCACGTGGAAAGCGCATCTCGTAGAATGTTCCGTCTGACTGGGTATTCCGGCCTATCGTGACCAGCGATTCCGGTCCATCGTGACCGGTCGTTCTGGTCCATCGTGACCGGCCATTCCGGTCTATCGTGACCGATATCGGTGGGCCACCGGAATCGGCGGTC
>JAKFFG010000057.1:0-2034 GCA_036675275.1 Pseudomonas sp.
AAGATCAGCTTCATCAACCAGATCGCCGAACTGGCTGAACACCTGGGCGCCGACATCGAATCGGTGCGGCTGGGCATCGGTGCCGATTCGCGCATTGGTTACCACTTCATTTATCCCGGCTGCGGTTACGGCGGTTCGTGTTTCCCCAAGGACATGCGTGCGCTGATTCACAGTGCCGAACAGGCCCACTGCTCCAGCGATCTGCTGCAAGCGGTTGAAGCCATCAACCAGCGGCAGAAACACAAACTGTTCGAGCGCATCAACGCCTTCTACCAGGGCGATTTGAGCGGCAAGATTTTCGCCGTGTGGGGCCTGGCCTTCAAGCCCAATACCGACGACATGCGCGATGCGCCGAGCCGGGTGCTGCTCGAATCTCTGTGGGCCGCCGGGGCTAATGTGCGTGCGTTCGACCCGGAAGCCATGCAGGAAACCCAACACCTTTACCCCGACGAGTCGAAGCTGATGCTCATGGGCACGCCGGAGTCAGTGCTTGCGGGTGCGGACGCATTGATCATCTGCACCGAATGGCAGCAGTTCAAGGCGCCAGACTTCAACCTGATCCAGCAACGGCTTAACGCACCAGTGATCTTCGACGGGCGCAACCTGTACGACGCTGAACGCCTGGCCCGCAGCGGCTTCCGGTACTTCCCGATGGGCCGCGGTGAATCACGCAACCTGCCGATTCCACATCAGCAATGGCCAGCGGCCTCGGTCGTGGCGTGACGCGCCCCTGGCTACCCAAGGCTGTGATCTTTTGACGGCTTCGAAGTTGCTGAAGATCCAGTTCAAAAGATCGCAGCCTGCATGAAGCCCAGAGTACACAGGCCTTGTAGCCGTTGCCGAAGGCTGCGATCTTTTGGCGGCTTCGAAGTTGCCGAAAATCCAGATCAAAAGATCGCAGCCTGCGGCAGTTCCTACATAGGGAGGTATTGTCTATTGGTTATTGTTCGCCCTGCTTGAACGTCTACGCTTGACGTCAGACCGGCGCCTTCAAATCCACCCCTAGCGCCTGGGCAAATGCCTTCACCAGCGGGCTGCGTACGGTGTTGTGGCGCAGGATCAGATTGAACGGCGTGACGATGCTGATCAGGTCTGGACGCACCGCCCGAAATTGTCCCTGGGCCACCAATGTTGCGGCGTAATGCTCGGGCAGAAAACCGACAAAACGGCCGGTCTTGACCAGCAGCGCCACGGCTTCGACCTGAGTCGCCGAGGCGGAAAAACTGTCGTAGCGGGCAAAATTCAGTTTGTCCCGATGGATCGCGTAGCGGTGGTTGATGCACTCATAATCCTGCAACACGTTACCGCCCATGTCTGCTTCCGGCACCGAGAACAGCGGATGGCCGACGGCGCAATACACGTATGAGCGTTCTTCATAAAGCGGGAAGTAATCGAACTCCTCTCTTTTCTGATAAACCGGCACAATCCCGGCTACTAACCGCCCTTCGACTACGCCTCTTTCCACCTCATCTAACTGAGACGCCTGAAGTTGAAATCTTACTTTTGGCGATTCTTCGTTTATCTTTCTAAGCGCCGCAACTAACGGTGAATTTGAATCCGTGATCGTGTTATCAATAACACCCACCCCAAGGTCGCCAATAAGTTCGTTCTGCGCTGAACTAAGCCGATCACGAAAGTTATCGACCGAGGCAAATAAATCGATTGACGCCTGGTACACCAGACGCCCTTCTTCGGTCAGGTGAAAGCCTTCCCGTCCTCGGGTACACAGGCGCATGCCAATGCGGATTTCGAGGTCGGATATCTGTTTGCTGATGGCCGCCAGGCCCACATTCAACTCGTTCTGCGCCGCGCTGAAACCGCCGGCCTCGACCACCGCCTTGAATACTCTGAGCAGTTTGAAGTCCAGACCGCTGAGGGCCAGCGGTGCCCGATGTACCGTTTTTGGCGGCAGGTTTCCGGAATTGGAAAGTGGGGTTTCCATAATGCTTATTTACCTCTGGCGCCCTATTCAACAATCTGTGCCCAACAACAAAAACATAGCTGGCCAATAATAATGAACACAGAAAACAAGGC
>JAKFFG010000020.1:0-1952 GCA_036675275.1 Pseudomonas sp.
GTTCAGTCGCGTTCGCTTCGGATTATCTGGACATACGCCCGGTACACTCGCGATCCCCCGAGGCCGCAAAGTTCCGAGCGGGGCGATGCATGTCATAATGGATTGGCCGCTGCAAGGGGCGGCACCGACTTAATCTAGATGGCTTGGTTTGAAATCGTTTCCTTGACGATCGGGTCACTCAGTTGGAACCGGCGCCCTTTATTGGGGTCCGGATGCGCATGGTCGATCTTGTATAGGACTGCCCGGCTGGTGCGCCAGATGGGCTTTAGTCCAGGTCTTGCACGCATCTTGTAATCGGGTGGATCAATCATCCAGACGTAATCGAATGCGTCCCTGGGAATAATTCTGAGGGCAGACTTCGGGCTATGATCATAAACCATCGGTTCGTCGGTTCGGTCCTCTGTCCGCCTGATACATTCGTCGGAATAGAGGAAAGTCGAACGATCATCGACGAAGTAGCCTGCCTGCGGGTAGTGGATACGCAGCAGCTGCGCTCCGGCTGCCTGCCACTGGTCGTTGGAAAAGCCCTCCCGCCGGATGACGACAAATGAGCCGAGATGCGTGTGGCGGGGCATTTCCCACCGCTCATTGCAATATTCTCCGGCAAGCGTGACGACAGCCGCTCCGCGCGGGACATGGTCAAGCGCCGTCAGCAAGCGGCGAACTTCCCGGTCCGCGATGACAAAGCTGATTGTGTTTCCACCAAGGCGAAGCACGACAAATGCAAGCCCCAGCCATGCGAGCACTTTTTCTCCCGATGTGAATTCTGATCGGAATCGGATGGCAAGGAGCGCGACGATGATCATCAATGGGGCCAACCGCATGTCGGCGTAAGCGGAACCGAAGATGCGGGCGGGCATGATGAAGAAAGTGACGGCCAGGACGATGGCCGGAATCATCAGCTTCCGGGACATTTCAAGCCGATGATCGAAAAGGGCAGCGCCGATCAGTACAAGCCCTGCACCAACGCCAAAGCTGTCCCAAATCAGCCACCGGTCCCGCAGCGTTGCGACGAGTGCGAACAGCTTTCCGAAAAAGCCGAAGAATTGATCCGTCTTGCCCGCAACGGCCCCGCTCCTCCAGAAAATCATCAAGAGGAGAGGAACGGCCAAGGGAATCATGGCAAGACCTGCGCGGACGATTGAATTCCGCCAATGGTCGCCGGCGTCGCGGCGGCGGACCAATTCTGCCGAAAAAGCGAGAAGTCCCATTACGCCCCAACCGAAGGCGTGGACTAACCACAGCAGGCAAGAGATCGGCACGAATAGCAGGGTGCGCAATCGGAGCATGGAGGCGTTGGTCAGGTGCAGCCAGAAGGCGAAGGAAATCAGCCCCAGCGCCAGGGAAAGCGAAAAATTCAAGAAGCCGAAGTTGAATGGATAACTGTAAACGAACGGGACCGCGAATATCATGGTTGGCGGCACACGGCCGTGGATTTCCTTGGAGATCCAGATCAATCCAATGACCGTCAGCGGCGGGATGGTGATGACGATCAGCTTGACCGCCAGCTCCAGCCCGAAGACCGGGCCGAGCAGTTCGATCAGAAGGTCGGTTCCCAGATTGCCAAGCAGCGCCCACTGAAAGTCGAAATAGCGTTGCAGATATTCTGAATCGGCAAGGTCGAGCTGGACGCGAAAGCGGCCCATATGACCTGGCACGTCGACCAAAGGCGGTGTTTCCGGCCAGAGCAGGGGGACTGTTGATGCGGCGATCAGGAAGGCGAAAAACCATCGCCTTTCCCACCAGTTGATCTTGTCCATTGCTCCCCCCGGCGCTTTGGGTGCCATTCAAGACGAGCCAATACAAGCCAAGGCGGAACCCGCACCCCTTCTCACGCTTTTACCAATATGAAAGCATAAACAGCCTATCTTCCGAGGAATGACGATCTCGCCCCGTTCGACACGGGCCGCGGTGCTTGCCGCAGGCCAACGATTGCACACCAAATCAGCCGC
>JAKFFG010000017.1:0-1921 GCA_036675275.1 Pseudomonas sp.
TTGCAGGTGAGTAGGGGCATTGGTTCATTGAGTCGGCTCCTCAAGTTGCGGTTTATTCAGTGGACGCAATATAGCCCTGACCGGACTGGCGTCCAGATGGGCAAAAGGCAGCGGCAGCGCGATCAATTCATAGTCCCCTTCCGGGACGTCATCGAGCACAATGCCCTCGAGGATGGCCATGCCATGTCGGGCTACGGCATTGTGCGAATCCATGGTTTTGGATTGTTGAGGATCCAGCGACGGCGTATCGATACCGATCAAGCGCACACCGAGGCTCGCCAGCAGGTCGACGGTTTCTTTGGCGACTGCGGTGAAATCCGGATCCCAGGAGCTCAACGGCGCTTGTCGCCAGGTGCGAAGCAGCACCCGTTCAGGCAGGTCTTGCAAGCGACCTTCAAGCTGTTCGGGGTGCACCAGCCGACCGCTGCTCAGGCAATGCAGCACACGGCAAGGCCCCATATAGACATCGAGCGACACATCGCCAATGGCCGCGCCATCTGCGCTGTAATGCAGCGGCGCGTCGACATGGGCACCCGTGTGAGGCGACAGGGTGATACGCCCGACATTCACCGGACACTCGGGTCCGAACTTCCACACGCGCTCTTCCTGAAAAGGTGTATCACCCGGCCAGGTAGGTGTAGCGGTGCTCAAAGGCGGGCTGATATCCCACCACGACAGTGTTGTTTTCATTGCAAAGCTCTCGGCCTGTTCCGAGAGAATGATACGAGTGATACCTGTGAATATTCTTGCGAAAATATTCGGCAACACCCAAATGTTTCGCACAAAATTCTAAAAATCCGGATTTTACCGGATGGAAATTTCAACGGGAAAAGCAGGCAGCTGAAAAGCTGTTTTCATCCGCAAGGCATTGCGCGAATACATGCCGGCCACTGCGTTTCTGGAGCCTGGGCGAAAGTGCGGAGAAAGGTAGTTCGCGAATGGCTGCGCGAAATGGCGCAGGCTTTTAGCTGGATGAGCCTGGGAGATTGCTTTCGCGAGCAAGCCCGCGAAAGCGGTCAATCAGACGCCGAAGATCAACCGGCCAGCCCCGCATCCGCCCTCAACCCCTGCCCCTCGATCGCACGGATCGCACATTGCTCATCGACATCAGACAGATCTCCACTGATACCGACCGCCCCCAACACAGTCCCGTTCTGATCCCGAACCAACACGCCGCCCGGCACCGGGACGACGCTGCCCTGCCCCAGGCTATTCAACGCGGCAAAAAAGGCTGGGCGTTGTTGGGCGTCCTGGGCCAGCAGGCGTGAGCCCTTGCCCAGGGCGATCGCGCCCCAGGCCTTGCCGATGGCGATCTGCGGTCGCAGCAGGCTGGCGCCGTCTTCACGTTGCAGGGTTATCAGATGCCCGCCGGCATCCAGCACGGCAACGGTCAATGGCGCGGCAGAGATAGCCCGTCCCGCGGTGATGGCCTGATCGGCCAGGTTGACTGCAACTTTCAGGGTTAAAACGCTCATGGTGCCGTCCTCATTTTGTTATTGGGAAAGCCGTTGGATTGCGTTCTGTTGCGCAATCCGATGCAACAAATAGAACACAATGAATTATTTTTTTGTATACAATAATTCTCGAAAAGCGCCACATATGACGAAAGGCCACAGTTCTTCGGGCTTCCGACGAATGAAACAGCTGCTTGAGAAAATGGATTGACCTGCGCCGTCCGCCGTGAATACACTCTGCGCAAAGCCACTTGTATACAATTACAAAACGTAAGAGGCACAAAACAATGAGCAAAATGAGAGCAATCGAAGCCGCCGTTCTGGTGATGCGCCGTGAAGGGGTTGATACCGCTTTTGGCATCCCGGGTGCCGCCATCAACCCGCTGTACTCCGCCCTGCAAAAGGTCGGCGGCATCGATCACGTACTCGCTCGCCACGTTGAAGGCGCCTCGCACATGGCCGAGGGC
>JAKFFG010000041.1:0-1893 GCA_036675275.1 Pseudomonas sp.
AGCCAGTGCACTGGCCAAACCCATCGGCAGCACAAGGGCCAGCGCCCCGCTGACATATAGAAGCGAGTTGAGGCTGAGTTCGAGGAAGGCAGGCGATGTGAGGACGGTAGCGTAGTTCGCCAAGCCCACGCCCTCCACCACTTCGTAGAGGCGCGTGCGGTGGACGCTCAACCAGAGGACCATGCCCGTCGGATACAACGTGACGACCAGCAGCATAGCGACTGCTGGCGCAAACCATGTAAATCCCGCCCAGAAGCCTGGCGGTCGGGCGCCGAGTTGCGCCGCGCTTGCGATGTTGCTAGAGGATGTAGTGCTCATTACTTTGTCTTTTCTGGAACAGTGGTTCACTTTATGCGCCTCAATACGGCTAGTCACTAGGGGTAAACCCCGTCATTCCGCCTAATTACGAGCGCTAAACTGGGACATCGTTCTAAATAAATGGAGTTTTATGGCTACTGGTGACATGGTGGAGCGCACGCTGGACATCCTTACGTTGCTTGCCGACCATCCTCACGGACTGCCGGTCAGCGATATATCGCGTCGGCTGGCCTTGCCCAAGAGCGCGGTGCACAGGCTGCTGTCCATCCTGGTTCAGCGGGGACTGGTCGTGCAGGACGAGTACAGCCAGCGCTACCGCATGACAGTGAAGTTAGCCGCAATTGGCTTTCGGTTCCTTGCAGCATCGGGCATTACGGAAATTTGTCAGCCGTCGTTAGATCGATTGGCCGCGCGCACAGGTGAGTTGGTTCGCCTGGCACTCGTGGAAAACGATGCGTTGATCTGGATCGCTAGGGCCCAGGGTTCGCTGTCCGGTTTGCGATACGACCCTGATATGGGCCGAGCAGTCGTGCTGCATGCCACGGCGACGGGCAAAGCCTGGCTCGCGACATTGGACGAAGCGCAGGCCGTGGCCTTAGTAAAGGCGCGCGGCTTCGTCGTGCCTACCCGATTCGGCCGGCCCGTCGTGCGTGACGAGGCGAGCTTGCGTGCGGAACTCGCGCTGACGCGCGAGCGCGGCTACGGCACTTCCATCGAGGAAGGGGAGCCAGGCACGTGCGCGGTAAGCTGCGCCATCTTTGACCCGCAAACCCGCCGCGCGATCGGTACGGTCAGCGTAGCAGGTCCCGTGTCCAGGCTCCAGCCAGCGCAAATTTCCGCTATCGCGCCTGACGTGCAAGCCACCGCGGCCGAAATTGCCGACCTATGGCCCAGCCGCAAGATCATGGAGGCCACGATGGGGCTGGCTCCGCTGAAAGTTTCAAATGGCTGAAGGAGTCTTTAGCCACGTCGATACCGGTAGGGACTACGCCAATCCCGCTGCTCGCGCTAGCACTGCTTGCCAAGCATCTTGCGCTCCGCGCCCAATTCCCCGGGGTGGGGATATCTTTTTTGGCCGTTCACATACTGGCGTCCATCGTGCACGGCCCGGGGAACGGCTGCTCTGTGTTTTCGAAGGGATCGGTTACGTCGCGCTCCACATGCGCAACACCGTTCTCACAACAACGTCCAAGGAGAATTGACATGCTGGCAGGTGAAGGTGCAGTGGCCATCTGGAATGACATCGCCGAGGCCGGGCGCGCAGAGTTTTACGCCTGGCATCTGCACGAGCACATGCCCGAGCGCGTCGGCATTCCCGGCTTTGTGCGGGGGCGCCGCTATCGCGCAGCCGACGAGGCGACGCAGCCGGAGTTCTTTACGCTCTACGAAACATCGAGCTTCCAGGTCCTCCAGGGCAGCGACTATCTTTCGCGCTTGAACGAACCCACGGCCTGGACGCGTGCGACCACCGCACATTTTCAGACGACCACGCGCTCTCTCACGCGCGTGGTGGCCAGCCACGGCGTGGGCTCGGGTGGCGCGCTGATGACCATGCGATTTGACATCGCAGACGAC
>JAKFFG010000030.1:0-1875 GCA_036675275.1 Pseudomonas sp.
TTCGCGCTGGATTTTGCTGGCGTCTATGGCGTAGCGGCGGTCGTGGCCGGGGCGGTCTTTGACGTAGCTGATTTGCTCGCGGTAGTTTTTGCCGTCGGCGCGGGGTCGCAATTCGTCAAGCAGCGCACACACGATGTTGACGATCTCGATGTTGGGCTTTTCGTTCCAACCGCCCACGTTGTAGACCTCACCGGTTTTGCCGGCTTCCAGCACATGGCGAATGGCGCTGCAATGGTCTTTCACGTAGAGCCAGTCGCGCACCTGCATGCCGTCGCCGTACACCGGCAGGGGCTTGCCGGCCAGGGCATTGACGATCATCAGGGGAATGAGCTTCTCGGGGAAATGGTAGGGACCGTAGTTGTTGCTGCAGTTGGTGGTGAGCACCGGCAGGCCATAGGTGTGGTGGTAGGCGCGCACCAGGTGGTCGCTGGCGGCCTTGCTGGCCGAATACGGGCTGTTGGGCTCGTAGCGGTGCGTTTCCGTGAAGGCGGCGTCGGCTGGCGCGAGCGAGCCATAGACCTCATCGGTTGAGACATGCAAAAAGCGGAAGTTTGCCTTGGCATCGCCTTGCAGGCCGCCCCAATACGCCCTGACGGCCTCCAGCAGGCGGAATGTGCCGACGATATTGGTCTGGATGAAGTCTTCGGGGCCGTGAATAGAGCGGTCTACATGCGACTCGGCCGCAAAGTTGAGGATGGCTCTGGGCTGGTGGGCGGCCAGCAGCCGGGCAACTAGCGCGGAGTCGCCGATGTCGCCCTTGACAAAGACATGGCGCTGGTCAGCCTGCAGGGAGGAGAGGTTTTCTAAGTTGCCCGCGTAGGTCAGGTTGTCGATGTTGACGACCGGTTCATCGGTTTGCGCGAGCCAGTCAAGAACAAAATTGGCGCCAATAAAGCCGGCGCCTCCGGTAACGAAAATCATGCAAGCCTTTGATGGAAATCGATTTGAGATTTGAAGACGTGCGGCGCACTCACCCCGCGAGGCTCAAATTA
This sequence comes from Pseudomonas sp., assembly GCA_036675275.1. GTDB lineage: Bacteria > Pseudomonadota > Gammaproteobacteria > Burkholderiales > Burkholderiaceae_B > Pollutimonas. The sequence continues at coordinate 993 of JAKFFG010000030.1, forward strand.
TCCCACTACATTCATTGGCTTCATTTGTAAACTCGGTCTTACACTTTAGTTTTCAATTGTTAATAATCACAATTTTCTTCGCGATCCCGTTAAAAACAAGCGGCATTTGCGCACAAAAAATCGGAGAAGACCTTCTTGGTCCTCGGTCAAACCATGGCCCTGCGCTTTGGTTCGGAGTATCAGTAAAGCCAGCGCGCGCATTTGTTGACGCTTGCAAATGAAAAATCCTTACTTTATAGTAAGGAGAATTGGAGTTTTAAACCATGACTACAGCAACCGTTACCAGCAAAGGACAAATCACCATCCCCGCCCACATCCGGGATGCCCTGCATGTAGGTACGGGGGATCGGGTGGAATTTGTTCAGATCGAGCCTGGCCGGTACGAATTCATCGCCGCCACGCGCTCAATCACCGAGCTCAAAGGCATGTTTGGCAAGCCGGGCAAAGCTGTCTCCATTGAGGACATGAATACAGCCATCGCGGCACGCGGAGCGTCCGCCCGATGATGGGGCTCGATACGAATGTGCTCGTGCGCTACATCATGCAGGATGATGCGCGGCAGTCGAACCTGGCATCGAGCCTGATCGAGTCGTTGACGGTCGAAGCACCAGGCTTTGTGCCGCAGGTCGCTTTCGTCGAACTGGTCTGGGTTTTATCGTCGTGCTATGACCTGGAGCGCGCCCAGATGGTAGCCGCGATGGAGGCCCTGCTTCGGACCAAGGAAGTGGTTGTGGAAGGGGCCGAGGTGATCTGGAGAGCAGTTCGGATTTACCGGGACAGTTCCGCTGATTTTGCGGACTGCCTGATCGAGCGATCGGCCGCCGCGGCAGGCTGTGCGCGCACCATGACGTTCGACCGCGGCGCTGCGAAGAGCTGCTCGATG
>JAKFFG010000035.1:0-39300 GCA_036675275.1 Pseudomonas sp.
GGCTAAAACAAGCAAAAAGGAGAAAACCGCCGACCTATCGTGACCGCAACCTATACAATCTGAACGCGTAACATCATCGAATGCGCAGCGGTCACGATAGACCGGAATCAGCGGTCATCTTCACCGGAATACGCAACACATCAGCTTAGCGAAATATCTAAAGACGTTTAAGTAGAGGGGCCCACCACTCGAGCTGAACCGGGGGTCATTGTGCACCTCGGCTGGATCTAATCCGCGCTTTAAAAGACTGAAGGCTTGAGCATTGAATTTGTCGAAAGCAAGATCTGCCGGTTGAGTCCTCGCATTGTTACAGGCTTCGCAAACACGGGCCGAGAAATGAAAGGCTTTTGAGTTTGAACTCTGAGCATGCCGGTAGGCTTCACCGTCGCGGCCGATCACCATTCCCTGCTTTCCAAATATAGCCCGTAGCGCTGACGCCTTTATTTTGTGTTCACCTGACAGAGCTTCGCTCGACCCGCAGAGGCAGCATTGAGAGGTGAGGGGCGAGGAAAAGGGAGGCATTGTGTGGGTTCAGCGATAAAAATTAGTCGCCTAGTTCGACTCTTTGATTAGCAACGGTAGACTGAGAGAACTTGATGGGTCAATGACGTGCAGACTTGGGGCCAACATTGCGATCAGTAGACAAGGCAGGTCTTGGCCCGAAAAAAAGCCGGTCAATGACCGCTTCTGGCCGAGGCTGTGTGAAAACTCTTCGAGGGAGCATTTTCAGGGGTGCTTGAACCCTTGCCGGCATCGAGAAAATGGATTCTGAAGCGATCTGAGAGGTCGTGTCTGAAAGGCAGGTCAATCGGCAAACGTTTTCACACAGCCTCGGCCGATTGAAGTCGATCAACTATGTTTCAATCCAACCCTGAGCCGAAGCTCACCGACTCTGTGAGAATGACAAGGAAAGTAGTCTGTGCCCGCAGGACGCTCAAAACCAGCGCGCTTAGGCCTCCAACTGCACATGCTCAATGCGGTGCCGCCCGTTGTTCTTGGCCGCATATAGCTGCTGATCTACAGCTTTGATGAAGCCAACAGGCTCGGCGTGCTCATCTGGCACTACTGTGCCCGCTCCTATGCTGACAGTGACGCACCTGCCATGCGGCGACAGTGCATGCACGATGGACTTCTTCTGGAGCAATCGCTGGCAGCGTTCAGCGACTTTCCGGGCCACCCCGGCATCGGCTTCAGGCAGCAGCACGACAAACTCTTCCCCGCCGTAGCGCGCAACAAGATCGCGAGGGCCATCCAGTGCCAAATTCAGCGTCTGGGCGATATCTACCAAGCATTTGTCACCCTGAGTGTGGCCATACAAATCGTTGTACTGCTTGAAAAAATCGACGTCGAACAACAGCATAGACAGTGGCTGGCGTTCGCTGCGCGCACGCTCCCACTCCAATTCGAAACTACTATCAAAGCGACGCCGGTTGGCAATATTCGTCAAGCCATCCTTGAAGGACAGTACCTCCAACTCTTTTTGCAAGCTCAGCAGCTCTTGCTCGGTCTTCTTGCGTTCGGTGATGTCAAACATGAAGCCGATCAGCGCTTCGGCCTCGCCTCTGTCATTGCGCACCACGTGCACAACGTCGCGAATCCACACATAGCCGTTGTCCTTGGTCAGCGCTCGGTAGTCCGCCTCATGATCTATGCCGGCCTGGGACTGGGTGACGCAGAAATTCACCACATATTCGCGATCCTCGGGATGCATGCGCATGGCCCAGTCTTCCACGCTCACCCAGCTTTCAGGGCTCCATCCCAGCAACGCCTCAATCTGGGGGCCGATATAGGCGAACTTCATCGTGGCCCAATCGATCTTCCAAGGAATCGCCTTGGTCGACTCCAGCAAGGTTCTGTACACTGCGTTGTCATCAAAAAGCTTGCTTACGTCGGACATACCCAATCGTTCCTCGATCATATTAACAAGCCACTTTAGCCTAATGCCGTCGACCACGGAAATTTACTGAACAACCGTTTCGGCCGAAGGCTGCACATGTATAAGGTTTCAGTCCGACAAATTTAACTTGGCGCGAAGCCCTCGTAGCGCGGTAAGGAACCGGTGATTTCATGCCATGATGCTTTCGATCCGACAAACACATGGCCGGCGGGACGCGACCCAGGATCATCGTCCAGCACTCCCAAAGCCAAGCCAAGTTCCTCTGGCTTTTTATCGAACTTAGTGAAAATGCTGGACCCGCAAATAGAGCAGAATCCACGGTGTTCTCCTGGCGACGACTCATAGAACTGAATCAACTCGCTGCCGCGACACCAACGAAATTCATCAGAGTTGATTTTTCCTCGCGCACGGAAAGCCGATCCATGCGATTTCCGGCACATCTCGCAGTGGCAGTACAGGAGATCAGTCACAGCGCCGACGATCTCAAATGCGATGCCTCGGCAGAGGCAGCTTCCTCGAATCATGAGAATTCCGTTTCATCAAAACTAAAGTCCTTCGAGCGCCCGATGTGAGAGATTCCCACGCCGTCGCCTCGAAGCCGAACCATCCAAAATATTCGATTCAACTACTTACTTAGTCCGGCGTCCCGTTATGGTCCCCTAGCGGTCTAGCAGGCCAGTCCACCCAGCGGTTCGCGCGGGTAAGTTCGTACGCTTCGTTGAGCGGGAAACGAACACGGTTGTCATCGCGCGGACGTTCGCCTATTACCATCAACCTCACTTCGTCCTTCGTATTGTTAATGAAGGTATGGCAGATTCCGGTGCCAGCCGGAAACGCAACGGAATCGCCTGCAGCAATGGGATAAAGCGCGCCGTCAATCCAGACCTCGGGCTTGTCCTCGAGCACGTACACAAACTCCTGCTCGGTACTTTCGGCGTGCGGGTATGACGTCCGCCGGCCAGGCAGAAGCCTAATATGATGAATGCCTATACGCGTGATGCCGAGTGCCGTGGAAAGCGGCGCGTCTAGCGCCATTGGCTCGGTATCGCCGCGATACGACTGCGCATCCGGCTGTTCGAGTTCGGTCCAATGCTTGATGTAATCCGGTCGGCTCATCGGATGTTCTCCTTTAGGGCGAATATCGATAATAGGTCAATCTCTGATTCGGGCACGGCAGTTCCCGCGCTATCCATCGAAGTTGACGATCTTGACGAAGTGCTGAGGCGCGTCAGAAAACAAAATATTGCCGTCGAATACGGCTCTGCCGAAGAGCCTTGGGGAGTGCGCCGGTTCTACGTCCGTGACCGTAATGGTGTGCTTTTAAACGTACTCGAACATAGCCGAAGCACGGCGTTGTAGTTGATGCTCCGACTGGCAGGCCATGGCCGAAATTTGACCTTGGTGACCCCCAACGGCTTAAATCAAAGTGTCAGTGGACCGTCGCCGCGGCCGTCCGCACACATTGAAACCACATTTACACGCAGAGAATCATGCAAATGACGACATTGGAAAAGCAGTTGGATTTTCTAAGAGAGATCGACCGCCTAAAAACCATCGTACGGCAATCAACGCTGCTTGACAAAAGCCGGAACGAAAATTCTGCAGAGCATTCTTGGCATTTGGCGATGTACGCCCTGATACTGAGCGAGTATGCCTGCGGGACTGTGAATACAAGCCGGGTTATACAGATGCTCTTGCTGCATGACATCGTCGAGATAGACGTCGGCGATTTTCCTATCCATGGCGGGTCTTCATGCGAATTGCAGGCTGACCAAGAATCCAGGGCAGCGGCGCGGTTGTTTGCCTTATTGCCACAGCAGCAAGGCAACGAACTTTTAAGGCTATGGCACGAATTTGAGCGCGCAGAGACAGAGGACGCGAAGTTCGCGAAAGCCCTCGATCGTTTTCAACCTCTCCTTATAAACGTATTTACGGGCGGAGGAACCTGGACAGAGAACGGCGTTTCACTTGAGCAGGTCTTGTCCCGGTATGGTCACGTCATTAAAAGAGGTGCACCGCAACTATGGACCGTATGTGAGCAATGGGTAAGCCAACATTTTGCAGAACAAACATCAGGGGTACCGAGGCAAGCTGGTTGAGCAATAAGCCCTTCGACGGCAAGCCGCATGATGCGGGCATGTCGCCGGCATCTCGCCACAATCATCATTGCCGAGTGCACTTCTGTCCGTCTTGAGGACTTCGCTTCAGCTCGGTGATAAGAACATGCGTGGCCGTTTGGCCAACATTTTCGCCGATATGGGTTTGCGCCTCTGACCACATGACATCACCCGCTTTGAACTGTCGGCGGAGAACCTTCCCGTCAGGGAGAGTCAATGTTCGCTCGAACGAACTCAGGGCGTACAGGACGAACGCAGGATGATGGTGTTGCTGTGTTTTTTCACCCGGCTCATCACGATACTCGAGCACTCTGACACACTCGTTTTCCAGCATGATCTTGTACTTGTCTCCATCAGTCTGCGTGGCGTCTTGCGCGAGCGCACATGGCATAAGCAACGTTGCCGCGACAGCGGACCAGACGCGTAACATTGCGGCGCCCCGATGGGCGTTCTCACGCTCCATAGCCGAACCTTGAAAACGTTGAAACCAAGTGATTATGTATTTCACCGTATTCTCCTTTACTGATTTAATGTCAGCGGAACGGTTGTCGTCTGAACTGACCGACGTTCAGGCTCACGTCGGACTTTTAGTGCGCGCCCTAACGCGGGCTGGCCACTATGTTTGCTTGCCAGCTATGTTGCATTTTTGCGCCGTTGTAATACCGGAAGCAACCCCATAATCAAAATCTCACGTCAATTGTTTTAGGAAACAATCTGACGTGAGACCGTTACTTCCTTTCACGACAAAAAATAGGCTACAGCTCGCGACTGTAAACGACGAAACCGCTATGTGCAGCCAATTTATCGTAGAGCGCCCGGCCGATTTCATTTGATGCTTGTGTTTGCCAATAAACACGACTTGCTTGAGCTTGCGCTGCTTGCTTATAAACCTCACTTATGAGGGCCTTGCCAATCCCGCGATTGCGCTGTGTTGGAGAAGTGAAAAGGTCCTGCAAATAGCAGACGGGGCCAAGCCTGGTGGTGCTGCGGTGAAACAGGTAATGAGCCAAGCCGACAACTACGCCACCGTCTTCCGCAACCAGTGCGAATACAGGCTCGACTGGATTAAAGAAGCGTTCCCATGTCTTCTTCGTAATTTCTTGAGCCAATGCGGTAGCTCCGATTCTCCCGTAGAAGGCGTTATAGCCATCCCAAAGAGAAAGCCATCCTTCAAAGTCAGCGGGCTGGATCTTTCTTATCAGCAAACCAGTAGCTACGGCATCTTTGGACATGGTAATTAATCTATTGTCTTCGCGCGTTAAATACTTGCGTTGAATGATGCGTCGTAAGAGACAATGCCTTGAGGTATCCTTCCTTCGAAGGAGATAACTTGGAAATATTCTTGTGGAACATCCGGTAGGACAAGGCCCGGCTCTGAGCGAAAGCCAAAGCGGCCGTAATAGCTTGGTTCGCCGAGAACCACGCAGCCGGACGCCTTTCTTTCGCGCAACGAGCGTAAGGCTTCTTGCATAAGGAGCGAACCTATACCTTGTCCTTGGTATGACGGTGCTACTGAAATGGGACCGAGACCATACCAGTCCGAAACGCCATCCGAAATGGATACCGGCGACACAGCCACATGGCCTACAACATCCTCGCCAACTTCTGCCACTAACGATATCGTCAATCTGCCCGCCTTGCGCAAGGCTTTGACGATGAACTGTTCCGTATGAGCCGTATGAGGCGCGTTCAGAAACGCAGCAGTTGTAACAGCGTCTATGGCTTCTACATCAGCAGAAATCTCATCCCTAATTTTCAGGTTCATTAATCTCACCGAGTTGCCATTCATGGCTTAGTCGTCTGTATTCTATCTAAACGTAGAAGAATCCGAAATCGTAATCGTGCATCACAAAGGCCTGGATGTTTTCTGGACTGGCTGCGGCCGGCATCGGTATGCCCGATTGATATTGCCAAATACTGCCGGCTCCTGAATCCAAATTTTCGCTATTACGCCATTTCGTCTACCATCCCATTACGTCTTTTAAACAGAGAGTGAAACGATGGGATTGAGGAAATATATAGCACTTGCATTAAGCTGCGGGCTGATCGCTCCGGCCATGGCCGCGAACCCGGCATGCGAGCGTAAAGCCGCCCAGATCGAGCAGCAAATTCAGCATGCCAAAGCTGCCGGGAATACTCATCGTGTGAGCGGTCTTGAGAAGGCGTTGTCCCAGGCTCGTACGAACTGCACTGACGCTGGCCTCATTGCTGAACAACGCGCAGATATCGCCGAACAACAAGAGGATATTGACGAGATTCTCGAAGATATCCAGGAAAAGCAGGCCGAGGGTAGGTCAGACAAGGTGGAAAAGCTGGAACGCAAGCTCGGGCACGAGAAGAAAGAGCTAGAAGTGCTTCAACACGAGCTTCGGCAACTCGAGATGAAGTAAAGCCGCTGCGTTCAAATACGGATAAGGGCCGATCTTGACCATCCGGCGGTTGAAGTCCTTAGTCCTGCGCCAAAAACCTATCGACGTTTCCCGGGGCCAGTCGCGCTACGAGCTGGCCGCCCAGACGAGTTTGTGTGAAATTCAGCGGGCTTAGCTTCTTATCCTGCAAACGTCTTGGCAACAATCAATGCTCAGTCCCCGCATAGATCCACATCGGCTCGGTGTTCCCCGCTTGTTCAAAGCCAAGCGCCTTATAGAACTCGATTGCCTTCCCATCGGCGGTGAGCATCAGTTGATGGAAGTTTGAATACTTTTCGAGCAATGCCTGCATCATTTTTCGACCCACGCCTTGACCGTGAAACTTCGGCAACACCAACATGTGCGGAAAATACACGACGAGATGCCCATCCGAGATTGCGTTTCCTAACCCGATCAACTCATCAGCCGCACGCGCAGTGACGAGTGAGTGGGAATTCTGAAGCGCTGCCATGAGCTGGACCGGTTTCTCGGCTGACGACCATTCATTTGCGCGATACAGCCGAAGCACTTCGGCCGTATCAATGCTGTCAAGAAGTGAGATTTCGACCTGCATGGAGGCTCTCCCGTTTTGCTGCAGAATCATATGGCCGATGGTGGAACGCTAGGGGCGTCCGGGCGACGCCGACGTTGCCAGAACGTCTGATCAGACCAACGAGGCTGCATCCCGTAATAGATCTCTCGTTGCGACAAGTACGTTTCCCAAAGTTGACGCTGCTGCGCATCGTATTGACGGACGAACGCATTGCCACTACCTAATCCCGCCGCATCCTGCGGGCTATCTGTCAATGCGTAGTGGATCATGTGTCCAGCATGGCTGCCCGTTCGCAGCGCCTTGTCCATGCCTTGTGACGACAGTGGATCGTAGGCTTGCGCCGCATCGCCCACCGCCATCCAGGCGTCACCGCAGAAGTCCTGTAATCGCTGGCTATTGGCCGGCGCACCCTGGATCTTTCCGCAAGCACGATAGCCCCTGGCTTTGAGCAATGGGGCTATATGCGTCGACTCGTCCAGCAACTGATCGAAGCCTTGCCCATGCGCAGCCATTTTCGCAGCCGGCAGGTCCTTGTCGGAATGCATGACAACCAATCGCGTGGTTTCATTGCCCTCCGCGCCCGGCAAGCGATTGCTATACCACCAACCGTGCGGCGACGCCTCGATACGGGTATAGCGGTCATCATCGTCGCCGACGCAGGAGAACCATTGTGCATAGGCGAACAAGCGATCGTCATTGTCGATGATCGGAACGCCAAGCGCCCTGGCCACGACGGCCCGCCGTCCCGAACAGTCGACCAGATAACGCGCGCGATGCTGCTGCGTCTGGGTTTCCGAGCTTAGCGTCAGTTGCCAATTGGAAGAGCGGCCATCGATACGTGTGCAGGATTCGAAGCGGACGCCCTTCAGCAAGGCCACACCGGCGGCAACGGCTTTCGAACGCAGTGCCTCATCGAAGGCCAGCCGGTCCACGCACAGGCCGAAGCCGGCCAGAGTGAAGAAGAAGTCGGTAACGTCGGGCTGTTCGGTCGCCCATAGCGAAACGTTGCCTGCGGTCCTGTAAAGGCCGGAAAGATTCTGTTCCGGGCCTTCAGGATCTCCCAGGAAGTGCTTGACCATGCCGATCGCGGTCGGCGGCAGCGATTCGCCCAGCTTGAAGCGGGTGGATGCCCGCTCCTCCACCAGCAGCACGTGCTGACCAAGCTTGGCCAACGTGATGGCGGTTGCCGCTCCCGCCGGTCCGGCGCCGACAATCACAACGTCCCATGTCGTATTGGTCCGGTCTTGTCGGGTCGATGGCAAGGACTATTTTCCTTTGGCGGGCGGTCGATTCAGCGACGGGGCACGTTCTTGCTCGACGAAAACGGTAGAGCCCTGGTCTTTCAGAAAGCTGCCGTCCGCGGTCTTGATGGGGAGCACCATGCCCAACTTCGACCAGGCATACTCCATCTGCTGGTAACCATCGGTGGACGATAGCGGTTCGCCATCGGCATCGTATCCGCGGAACCACTCTTTATAGGTTCTGGTCTGGGTCTTCTGGTCGTATTCGAAAACGACATCCGGTCGTTGTGTCGGCCACCATGCCACGTTGCACGACCAGAAGTCACCCTGCCAGGGGCTGGACATATAGGCCGCGATTGCGCCCGGTTCGTTGTCTTTGCCCACCCGAAACGCCTCGGCGAAATACTCGCGATAGAGGATCAGGTAGGGAAATTCTATGCCCGGGTGAAAGCCGCCGCCGATGGTCGGCTGCAGCGCCGAGCTGTCGAGCGCATGCGGCTGTTCGTTCAAGGGCAATTGTTCCAGGGATACGGGCTCTTGCAGGGTGCCGACCTCAAAATTCCCGTCTGCCCAGTTCTTCATATGGTTCAACTGCCAATCGGTCAGACTCAAGAACTGATCGGGGAAATCGTTGCCCAGTTGTTGATTCTGCAAGGGCTTGCCCGCCGTGCCCCACAGCTTGGGCATCAGGGAATCGTTCTCGGCGCGCTGGAACTCTTCGTTCTTCCAGCTGGTTGGCCGCTGCGGAGGCGCGGGCAGCAAGGTATCGACGAGCCGTCCGTTTTTTCCGGGGGCATGCCGCATCAGGCCATAGATACGTTGCCTTATCGGCTTGCTTTGTTCGCTTGGGTCCGCCAGCAAGGACATGTACCCAGGAAGAAGCAAATTGCCCGGCTGGCCCGGGCCGTGGGCGATGTTCTTTGGTTCTGACGCGACGCCCGACGCCTCGGCGCTTACCCAGCCGTAGTTGACTGCATTGGCGAAAATCGGATAGACATCGCGGTAGAAGTTGGTCTTTTGCCCTGTGTAGGGGTAGGCCTCGGGAAATGCCTCGTAGACGCGATCCAGAATGGACACCACGTGGTACATATGAGGCGCAAACTTCGGCGGCGCCGTGACTATCCATGCCCCTGCCTTCGGATTCCTCGTGCCTTCGTCCGTGGCCGACTTCACGTTGTCGCGTGTGCTTAGTACAGTACCGTCCTTGAGCGTGACCGTGACGTCGATTTCACCGCCGCAGGTGTCGTCCCACCAGCCCGGAATGTTGAAATAGGCAAACTGGTTCGTCAGCGGGTTCTTGCCGTTGTCCGGCCCGTTCGGAGGCGAGACTGTTTCACTCGGGTTCGACAATTCCACTTTGGGTGTGGTGACGCACGCACCTTTGCCGGGTGCGGGAACGAACAGCAGGCGGTCCTTGGAATCGAGGCGAAGCTGTCCCAGTTCGATATCCTTGGCGGCTTTGTACGTTACCTCGACTTCTTTCGAAGGGTCCTTGGGCGTGAAGCCCTCGAAACGCAATTCGCCCGGCAAAGTACCCTTTTCAATGCCAGTGAAAACATCACCCTTCATGACGACCGGCCCAGCCTGTCCCGAAGTGATCGTATGCACACCGGGATCGATAATCAGCTGGTTGCGTTCGCCGGGCTTTTTATCGGGCTGGATGGACGGGTTGCGCAACTGGTCCGGGTCGAACAGATAGGCGCCCTGGAACGCATAATTTGCCGCCTTCATGTTTCTGACATGGACCCGCCAATGCAGGGACTGAACCAGATCTGAATCCGAGGTGAGTTCTGCAACAACCTTGTCGTTGGCGTCGTAGGCATACACGCGATACCGCTGCGCCTGGCGTTTCAATCGCGCCTGGCTGTCGCGGTAGCTTCCGCCGTTGGGTCCCGGCCCACCGCTGCCGCCTGGATCGACCACAACCCCCGGCGCTTCGGGGCCGACATAGAACTCGTCGCTGTCTCCCAAGCGGGCCATGCCAATACCGGGGTGTATGCGTATGCTCTTGATCTTCTCGGACAAGGTCATTTCCTCTACAAAGTGTGCTTAGTAATCCGGCGTCGGAAGTGCGTCCGGGTCGTCGATATCCTAGAGCTGTCATCCACGGAAATCGGCAATCTGCCGACGGAAGTAGATGTGAAGCTGGGGTCGCTTAGAGGGAGCCCACGATCTTCCAGTCCAGCAAGTCTGCGGAAGCGACCGAGTATCGAGTGCCAAAATGCTCGATGTCGGCGTAAGTGAGTCCGTCTGTTTGGGAATGAGCCCGTACCGAGAAGCCGCCGCCGAAGCTGGCCTTGATCGATTTTTGGATTTGCGTATCGGCAGCAGAGGCTGCCGCGTTGTTGGCATTCGCGTTCGCGCCTTGCGTTGCAAGGGCGATGCCGGGCACCGACAGAACACAGGCCGCTGCGCAGCCCTTGATGAAGTCTCTACGCTTGATTTTCATGCCTCATCGCTCCTTGGTTCAACGCTTCTTTGATATAAATCATTATACATATTGATTTATTGTGAAACGGCCTTATAAGGGGCGGGAGGCTGCAGCCTCGAACTGCCGCTATGGCCGGAGCGAATCCAGCGCCGCAAATCACGCCTGAGCAGACTTTTATCGCTTCGATAGCGAGGCAGTGAAAACCGCAAATTGAGCGTCAAAAGCAGTGATTACGGGGCGCATGGGAAGGCATCAAGTGAACTCACTGCGAAACCGCCACTTCAAGCAGCAGCCGGCCGCATGTCGGCCAAGGCATCTGCGATCCGCTGCGGAGCCTTGGGACGCGCGTACATACGTTCCAGATACGCTTTAAGGTTCGAGTAATCGTCGATCAGCCCATTTTCATTGCCCCAATCAAGAACATAGGCGGTGACGCAATCCGCGACGCTTATCGTATCGCCCACGATAAACTCGCGCCCATCCATATGGCGATCAAGTATTGCGGCCATCGACACAAACTCTTCTTTGGCGAGGGCGATATCCTCCGGCAGGCGCTTGTCTTCGGGATACAGAAAGCTGTGCCGGGCTATCCGCCACAGCGGCTGCTCAAGCTCGGTAACCGCAAACATGGACCAGCGATACACCTGCGCCCGCTGCGACAGGTCGGCGGGCATGAGCCCCTTGGCGCCGTACTTCTCTGCCAAGTACATGACGATCGCGGCCGATTCTGTGAGTACAAGATCACCGTCGACCAGCACCGGAAGTTTTCCCGTGGGATTAAGGCGCAGGAAGTCGGGGTGGCGGTTTTCGCCAGCAAGGAGGTTGATGGGCACAAACTCAAACTCCGCATCAAGCTCTTGAAGAGCCCAGCGTGCGCGAAGCGAGCGCGTCGGACCCAGTCCATACAGTTTCATCATTGGCTGTCCCCAGTTTCGTTTCAAAGAGAAAGCGGTGTCACGACATTGATAAAGACGTTGAGGGTGCGAGCGGCAAGCAGCTTCTGTTTCCGGGGCATTCGGCGTCTCGTCGACTAATATACCAACGGCGTAGTTCTGTGCCTAGCGCCGGGCTGACACTTACGACCGAACCGAGACGCGGCCCCTGTCAGGGACGTTGGCCTTCAGCGAGAGATTAGGCGTCCCTGTGTCCCTGGCGTCGCAGGATGACATGCGTAGCCTCTTTGATGCCAGAGATTCAGCAATAGGCGTGAGATGGCGAGTATGCATGGGCCGATGTAGAAAGGTCTCTGCTGGCGATATCGGTCTAATACTTTCGACGGTTTCCCGCCAAGAAAAGCGATGGCCTTACCGCGTCGGGATCAAGAAATCGTTCCCATTTGTCAGTAGTGTTATTCATCAGATTCCCAACTCGAAAGATGACCAAATTCAATGGCCCTGCTTAAGTCTCGTGTTGGGTTAAGTAAAAGTCCTATCCGCCTCCCGACACGATAAGACTCACCCATGCGTCGTCAGAGGCTCTACCGTAAGCTTAAATCCCATGGCATGAATTACTTTGAACAGCGTATCAGAGTTGGGCGCACGCTCTCCTGAAAGGCTTTTGTAAAGGCTTTCCCGAGACAAGCCGGTGTCGCGGGCTAACTGAGTCATGCCTCGGGCTCTGGCAATGTCACCCAACGCCGCCGCCAACAGCGCTGGATCCCCATCTTCTATTGCGACCTGCAGGTAGGCGGCAATATCCGCCTCATCGTTGAGGTAGTTGGATGCATCAAACGGACGGGTCTTGATCTTGCTCATTTCGCAACTCCTGAGCCAACGCCTTGGCTCGTTCAATATCTTTCATCTGGCTGGATTTATCGCCCCCGCCAAGCATCATTACCACGGTACTTCCGTAGAGCATGTAGTACATGCGCCAACCTGGACCGAAGACTTCGCGCATTTCCCACACGTTGTCACCAACGGACTTGTGGTCTCCGAGGTTGCCTAGCGACGCCTTTCTTAGACGAAGCTGTAGCCTCGCACGAGTCGTACGATCTTTTATGCTACCGAGCCACTGTACAAACTGCTCAGTTTCAATGATGCTGTACATGAACTTATTGTAGCCGCTTGGCTACAAACCACAAATCTTTATTTTGGGCACAGCGAGATCATGGGTAACAAGGCGACCCGGCACAGATATTAGTGACAAACAGATCAGGGACGTCGGCCTTCAGCGAGAGACTAGGTGTCCCTGTGTCCCTGGCGTCGTAGGACGAAATGCGTGGCCTTCTCCGATGCCAGGAATTCAACGCATTCATATCCAAGAGCCCGCAAGTCTATCTCTTCGAACAGCGATTCTCCCCGACCGAGCAAGACCGGCGCGATAGCAATGTGCAGTTCATCAATAAGGCCTTCACGAAGATACTGCCGAATTGTGCCCGGTCCACCGACGATCCGCACATCCATTCCGGCAGCGGCCTTGCGTGCATGATCGAGCGCTACGCGAATGCCTCCGGTTATGAAGTGGAACGTCGTGCCGCCTTCCATCTCGATGGGGGGCACGAGCATGATGGGTCAGGATGAAGACTGGAACATGATACGGTGGATTATCTCCCCACCAGCCCTTCCAGTCTGTGTCCGACCAGTCCCCGCGTATGGGGCCGAACATATTCCTTCCAAGAATCCAGGCCCCAATATTCTTAAAGCCACGAGCGGCGAAGTCATCGTCAACGCCGGTAGTGCCGTCGTCCTTATCGAACAAGGCACGCTGGAACGTGCGCGTAGGAAATAGCCACTGGTGCAGTTCCGTTCAGCCAACGCCCAGGGGATTATCGACGTCTTGATTCGGGCCTGCTCCGTATCCGTCGAGCGAAATGGTGAAGCCCTCAACGCGGATTTGTGTCATCGTTTGCCTCGGTTTAGACGTCTAATAGGGCTATCAAAGGGGTGGCGCCCGGACATGCTTATTACGATGCTTGACTGCACGCCGCTTGCCATAACCGGAAATATAGCAGGGGTGATGACAGCTTCCGACCCATTGCGGGCATTTAAAGCCCCAATAGACAGAAAATTCAAATATCTGAAATAGGCGCTGTTCCAGCCGCTGGCAAGGTTACGCCGCTCAGCAGCCCGGCCATCCAGTCAACGAAGGCGCGCACGGAAGGAGAAAGATGGCGGTTTCGGGGGTACAACACAGATAGGGGAACTTCAGGCCCACGTTGCTCCGGGAGCACCCTGATAAGGCTGCCATCCTGAAGGTACGGCGCAGCGAGGAAATTCGCAATGCGAATAAGTCCAAGCCCCTCCAGTGCGCAGCTAATATAGGCATCAGTGTCGTTGACGGCAAGTCTGCCGCGTAGGCTGATCGTCTGTTCCCCTTCAGCCGCACTGAAACGCCAGTCCACCGCGCGTCCGGTACGTCCGGAATGAAACTCCACGACCTGATGGTTCGCGAGGTCGTCCAAAGAAAGCGGAGCACCGTGATGTTTCAGGTAGGTGGGCGAGGCGCAGGTGATCCATTCGAAGCTTCCAATGTTCCTGGCCACAAGCAACGCCGATGACTGTGGCGTGCCTGAGCGCACCACGCAGTCGAGGCCCTCCTGAATGAGGTCCACCGGACGGTCGCCGAGGGTAAGAACGATGTCGAGGTCAGGGTAACGGTCAAGAAAGCCGTTGATTGCAGGTAGCACCACAGTCCGAGCAAACGACGATGTCATGTCAACGCGAAGCCGACCGCGTGGCTGAATCGCCCTGTTGGACAACGCCGCCTCGACGCTTTCAATTTCCAGAAGTACCTGCTGACAGTGAGCATAGTAGAAGCTGCCATTTGATGTCAGGCGCAAGCTTCGTGTCGTACGCTGCAACAGACTCACTCCGAGTGCACGTTCCAGATCCTGAACGGATCTGCTCACGGTTGAGCGCGGGATTGAAAGGGTTCTTGCTGCGCCGGCAAAACTGCCAGCTTCAACTACACGTGAAAAAATCTGCATTGAACGAACTCTGTCCAAACCATGTCCTTGTGAAGCTGAAAGGATGACGATTATCCCATTTTTTGCAATTCTAAGAGCATGACGCGAGGGCTTATGTGTTTTGTTTGTGCTTCTTATACTTCACTCCACATTCAACTCTCTGAACAGAAACATCATGACTGACGACCTCGACTACATTGAACTCGATAACATGCTCGTCCTCGGCGCCGGCGAACTTGGCATGGCCGTTCTGCGCCAGCTCATGCTACGCCGAAAAGATACAGCTAACTCTTTAACGGTATTGGTGTCGCCGAGTTCGCTCGCCACGCCCAGCCCGGAGCAGGCGCAGAACTACCACGATCTGCGCACTGCGCATGTGCACCTTCTACCTTTCGATCTTGTTGCTTGCTCCGACGACGATTTGGTTGCTCTTATGAGTCGGTTTCACACCGTGATCAATTGCACAGGATTCGTGGCGGGTCCGGGAACGCAAATCAGACTGACCAATGCAGCGTTGCGCGCTGGCGTTGCAAGGTATTTTCCCTGGCAGTTCGGGGTGGACTACGACATTGTCGGCAAGGGTAGCGGCCAGCCTGTCTTCGACGAGCAGTATGAGGTAAGGGGTTTGCTGCGGGCGCAGACGCGGACCGAGTGGGTGATTGTATCGACAGGGATGTTTACTAGTTTCCTGTTCCAGCCGGCTTTCGGACTGGTCGATGTAGATGCCGGGATCGTGCGAGGGCTGGGAAGCTGGGATACACAAGTAACGGTTACCACGCCCGAAGACATTGGCCGATTAACGATTGAAATTCTGCTTGAGCGGCCCAGGATCGCGAACAAGGTCGTATATGTCGCGAGCGACACGCTGTCCTATCGCAAGCTCGCCGATCTGGTCGATGAAGTCATGGGACGTCACTTCCGCAGGGAATTGCTGACTATCGACATGTTGGTCGCTGAACTTGCACGGCATCCGGAAAACGGTATGGCGCGCTACCGGCTTGGATTCGCACGCGGTGACGGTATGTGGTGGGATAAAGCGGGCACCTATAACGCAGTACGCCGTATCCCAACGACCGATACGAAGGCATGGCTGCAGCAGAACCAGCAGCGTCAAGCGCAAATGGTGCGAAGTGCTTGAATGCAGCAGTTGCAAATTCGATGCTAACGCATCTGACATGCTCTGTCCGATTAGCCAGGCAGAAAGCGACCCTAAGCGGTCGATAGCACAGAGTGACAACGAACTGCGCGCCATGTTTACAGTCGTAGACTATCGATCATCAGGCAGTTAGTTTTGAAGCGGTGGCCAGTGGGTGATCGGTTGTCTCTCAGTCACCCAGATCGGGACGCACGATTTTTCGAATGTCGTAAAGCTTGTCGCTTACATCGTGAAGCTGCGAAATGAAGCTGTCCAAGAATTCGTTGGTGATCTCAAAATATTTGTCCTTTACGTCTAATCGACGATGAAGGATCTGGGCCTTAACGGTGTTTGTGATTGGGTAGGCATGGACAATGTCGGAACGTTTCGAATTCAGCTCTTCGAACAAATCTGCTGCAGCTTGGCCGATCGGGCCGACGGAGGGGGTGTCGGACTTGATGGCCTTTACCGATTTGCGGAACGCGTTAAGTATTTCACCACCCGTCTTAGCCTGTAGCTCGGTTTTATTGACTGTGGAATCTAGATGGCTGGTGATTTCTGCCACGAAACTGCTGAGCGAGGCGAAGGAATAAAGCGCGACCCCCAGTCGAAAGAGATAACCATCGTCGCTTGGCAGCGCTATGCGAGTGAAACCGCGAATTGCTTTGATATTGTCTTCTGCATTCATTTATTGGCTATCATTGGGGGAGATTCTGTGAATTGTAGGTTGTCCAGCAAGCTAACCCGAGCGTGGCGATGCATTTGCGCCGCCATTTCGCTGCACTGCGTGAACAGCGCGGCCAGAACAACATTTAGTTTCCTCGCATCATACGCTCCCGACGCGATAGCCTCAGGGCTGGTGTTATAGAACGCTTTGGCGTAGCTCTCCTTAAAATCGAGCGCGCCCTGGTAGATGCCCATCGACTCCTTGTAGTTGGTCCAGGTCACCTGCGGCGGCGGACGATCCTTTAAGCGCAAGTCTAGATAGCACTCGATGGCCGCAGCAGAACCGTTGATGTTGGAACATGCGACGCCACCCGGCCCTCGTGCTGGAAAACTGCGCAGTTCCTCTAGATCTGGCAGCACCATTGCTCGCATGTTCACTGGAAAGGTGAATCGCTGCAGGCTGCGAAATGTGTCGACTCCTTCAGCATCGTTGTCGAAGACAAAAACGACGTGGTTGTGGACGTCGATCTTGATCAACCCTTCGGCAAACTTGGACAAATTGCCCGTGCCGGAGAACGGGTGCCTGTCTTCGACGTCGATGAACCGAAAGAAGTCCTCGATATCTGGCCGAAGAAGCGCGAAGCTGCGCTTTAGAATATGGGTGTCGGATGTGCCCTCGGTTGCAATTAGGTAGGTCTGCGTGCGACGAGCGCCCGCGACGAAGTCCTCGTTTTCAGCCCACCCAGCATGGACGAAGTTGCCGTAGTCCCAAACGACTTCGAGGTCCAAATTGGCCGGATTCTCGGCAAGTATCCGGAGGATCGAGTAGGGGGCCAGAAAGTCGATTAGGTTGCCGAAGTGACTGCGTTCGGAATACCCGCCTATATCGCGAAAAGGATCACCTTCGGGCAGCAAGGTGACTGCCGGCTCGCCGGAGAATCGACCTCGCCCCTCGGTGAACTCGACCTCATAGCCATCGTTGTACTCATCCTTGAGGTCGCGCACGGGATGCGCACGGATGAAGGCTACGAACTGCTCGAAAGTCAGACGGGCGTGCCGGATAGCATTGACTGCGGCTACCGAAATACCTGACACAACGTTCGATCGGGTCTACCTCGTAACGTACGGCCCCCGCTGCTTCCCGGTCTCGGCACCCGTCATTTGATCGAGATTTGCGATCAGCCGTGTAAGCAGGTCAACAAGTTGTACTTCTTCCGCTTGCGTGAATCCGGCCAGCGCCTCCCGATTCCCGTGGAATAGGGTCGCGATTGCTTCGGGCATGCGTTCTTGTGCGGCCCTCGTCAGCACAATGCGACTGCTGCGACCGTCCACCGGGTCGGGTGTCCGCTCGATCAAGCCGTCCCTCTCCATGCGGGCAAGCATTTGCGCCATCGGGGGTTGCTCAATCTTGGCAAACCGGGCAAGGTCGCGTTGCGTGCTTGCGCTTCCGTCTTTCAGCGCAACAAGCACAGGTAATTGACCCACGCCGAAACCGAGCGGCTTTAGGCGTGACTCGCTAAGGCGAGCGAAGCCCCGCGCCGCCAGACTTATCAGATGCCCCGGCGTAGAAAGCACATTTTTAGTCATATCGCTCCCCTCTTTATCAGCGCTTTACAAAAATACATATGTACGTATACATTATATCTACAACGAACGCCACGCAATGTCGGCTCGACGCCGTCAGCGATCCCTTTAACCCCTCCTGAGGAAATGAGAATGTCGAAGAGTGATATTGAAGTTATCAAAGGAATGTATGAGCGCTTCAATGCGAGAGACATCGACGGCGTACTGGCCGCGGTTGCCGATGATATCGCCTGGGCCAACGGCATGGATGGCGGTCACGTTCATGGGCACGAGGCTATGCGCGACTACTGGACACGCCAATGGGCTGTTGTCAGCCCACACGTCGAGCCGATAGCATTTCAACAAACCGCGAATGGTGCCGTAGCTGTTAAGGTGATCCAGTCAGTATTCGACCTCGATGGACAGCCGCTAAATGGCCAAACTCATGGACTGAAGGATAAGACAGTGATGCACATTTTCTGGATGAATAGCAACAAAGTCGCGCGCTTCGATATTCTGGACAAGCAATAAGCATTGCATCCGAACTGATAAGGGGCCGGGGTTCATTCCACTGGCACGAGCATGGGCTCAGTACGTGGCACCAGCGACCGAAACAGGCTCCTTCTGACGACAGGTTTGCGGCCTGCCACAAAGTCAGCAATGTCCGCTACTGGCCGACACGGCACCACGCGACGAGAAAGAAGCCAAGGTCAAATGTGAACGAGTATATTTATCAACCTACCAAATGGATCGCGGACGTAAAAGCGTCTAACGCCCCAGGGTTCGCTAGCTGGCCCATACTCGATCGAAATACCCGCGTCCTTCATCCGTTGGTATGCCGCGTCAAGATCATCTACTTCGATTGATAAATCTGGCACCGGCGTGCCCGAGCCTCCTTCAGAGGCGAAACTGATTTGAATCGTCATCTGGGCTTGTGATCCATAGGTCTGGATCCATCCATGGTCCATCAATAAGTCCAGGCCAAGGATGTCTTGGTAAAAAATCCGGGCTTGCTCCAGGTCTTTCGTAGCGAAGTTGGCGACCACGCGCTTGACTTTCATCCTTTCACCTCATCCGTTATGTGAGCCGGATAACGCTCAAGGTAGCATTCGCCGCGGCTACCGAAATACCTTACGGAGCGTTCGACTAGGTCCACCTCGTAGCGTACGACCCCTGCTTGCCATGATGACCCGAGGAATTCCTGGAACGTGGTTTTTCCAGCTTGATCTGCCCTGAGCGCAGCAATCAGCGCCTCCTCATCGAAAGCCGGAACGTCAACTAGTCCCATGGCTAGCGGCTCTAACTGCTGGACAACTGCTCCGTCCTCCGTGATGTAGGTGCTTTGGCAGGACGGCAGATGCCACACGTTCGAGATCACGCCCGCTTGCCGCAAGGTCTCTGCGAGAAATGGAAATCCCCCTACTTTGGGTCTCCCTTCCATGGCCCGTCGCTGTGCTGCTGCAAGATTCTCGGTTGCTTTGCTCATGACTTCCTCTCTTTAACTGGGCACGATTACTCATCGGTACACTGCGAATTTCATGAATCTCTGCGAGTTTCTGCAATCATCCCCCAGCGGAAACTCCCTCCCGCCGAGGGTCCGACCCGCCCTCCAAACCCTCCGGTGTCATCACTATCCCCTGCAGTCCACTAGGAAAATCAATCTCCCTCACCTCATGCCCCATAGCCCGCAAGCCTCCTGCCAGTCCATGCAAGGACGTCCCCTTCTCCAGTTCCGTAAACGAGTTCCGGCTCCCACGATTCGGCAGGGCTATTGCCTGCTGAATATTAAGCCCCAAGTCCAGCACGCCTAGCAGCGTCTTGGCCACATAATTGATGATCGCGCTGCCGCCGGGCGAGCCGATGGCCATGAAGGGCTTGCCGTCCTTCAGCACCAGCATGGGCGCCATTGAGCTGCGCGGCCGCTTCAACGGTTCAAGCCGGTTTGCCACGGGCTTGCCCTGCGCATCTACGTCGGAAAGCGAGAAGTCAGTCAGCTGATTGTTCAGCAGGAAACCGCGTACGAAAATCTTGCTGCCAAACGCCGACTCGATCGTGCTGGTCATCGACACCACATTGCCTTGCGCGTCCACGGCCGAGATGTGCGTGGTGGAAGGCTGTTGCAGCGAGTTATCCTTGCCGCGTATTGCAAGCATGCCTGCCGGGTCGCCCGGCGGGGCGCGGCCTATTGTCCGGTCCGGCTGGATGAGACCTGCGCGCAGCGCCAGATACTGGGGATCCAGCATGGCCTTTACCGGTACATCGATGAACGCGGGATCCGCTACATACACATCCCGGTCGGCGTACGCCAGTTTCCCGGCCTCCGAAAAGTAATGCACCGCCTGCAGTGAATCGGGCGGCAAGGCTTCGATATCCGTGTGCGACAGGATATTGAGCATTTGCATTACCGTCAGCGGCCCAGAACTGGGTGGCGGCATTCCGCAAAGCGTGTAGACCTTGTAGGGCGCACATAAGGCCGCCCGTTCGAGGGCGCGGTATCCTGACAGATCCTGCAGAGTGAGATCACCCGGAACAGAATGCCCTGCAACGGCGTTGACGATGTCTTGCGCCAATGCTCCTTCGTAGAACGCTTCCGCGCCCTGCTCCGCAATCTTCCGGAACACCTCGGCCAATGGCTTGTTCACCAGTTTGTAGCCTACCGGCCAAGGCTCTCCGTGCACATCGTAGAAATAGGCCGCCGCGGCAGGCTGGTCTCGCAGGCCATTATTATTTTTCAGCAAGGTGTGCAAGCGTTCGGATACGGGGAAGCCTTCTTCTGCCAATGCGATGGCCGGCGCAAAAAGGCGGGCCCAGCTCAGGCGTCCATCCTGCTCATGCATAAGGGCCAGAACGCTAAGAAGCCCCGGCGCACCCACTGAACGCCCACTATTGACGGCTTCCCAGAACGGGATGGCCTTGCCGTCGGCCATGAACTGATCGCTGCGGGCGGCGGCAGGCGCAGTTTCACGCCCGTCGTAGGCATGCACGGACTGGCTCGCGGCGTCGTAGGAAACGATGAAGGCGCCGCCCCCTATCCCTGAAGACTGCGGCTCGACCAGGTTAAGCACCATCTGGCTGGCAATTGCGGCATCTGCCGCGCTTCCGCCTTCGGCCAGGACATCCGCACCGGCCTTGGTCGCGAGTGGATTCGCGGTGCTGACCATGTAATGGGGCGCGTGCACCACATCCTGACCCAATCGAACAGATGCGCTCGCTGCCTCCGGGTTGATGTCCTGGACATTAACCGCGGAATCGACATCCCGAACGCCCCGGTACGCGCTCCCCACCTCCGGATTGACGTCCTGGACGTTGACTGCGGAATTCGTATCCGGGACGCGCCCGCCAATGCCGGTATCGAAAGCCGATACGCCTGCCGAGGACAACAGGCCTGCGCCAGCCAGTATGCAAGCGGCGATCCGTGGCAAAACACGCCGCATCGCGTCAGTATTTCGATTGGAAGTCATCAGCACTATCCTCGGTCTGCTTTGGTAATACCCGCCAGCCAGGCCTCCAGCGCCAGCAAGGCTTCGCTGGGCTCGCTCGCGACAGGATAGCTGAAGAAGTAGGCTTCGCGCACGCTGAGCACTCCTTGCGCCGCAGCCACCAGTTGCCCTGAATCGAGCTCCTCTTGCACGAGAAACCGGGGCACCAGCGCCACGCCCATTCCGGCTTTTACGGCGGCCAGTATCATCGTGAACAGTTCATACCGGGGTCCCGCACTGATGGACGGCAGGTATTCCTTCTGCTGCGCCTGGTACCAGTTGCGCCAGGCGTCCGGACGCGATGACATGTGCAAGTGGGTCAGGTCGGCCATGGATTGCCCCGCGTCTTTGGCCGCTGTCAGCATCGCGGGCGTGCAGACCGGCAGCAATTGGCCTTCGTCGAACAATTTGATGCCCGCGGTCTGCGGCCATATTTGTTCGGCATGATAAATGGCGGCATCGAACGGATGGTCATTGAACTGGAAGGGCAAGGTCCGCACCGACAGGCTTACCGATATGTCGCCGTGCCGGCGCTGAAAATCAGGCAGCCTGGGAACGAGCCAGGTGGTGGCCAAGGTCGGCAGTACGGCAATATGCAGGCTGCGCCCCAGACCGGATCGCGACATCAGCCCCAGCGTATCTTTTTCCAGCTGCTCCAGGTGGTGACGCACCCGCGCGGCGTATTCCGCGCCCGCGCTCGTGACGGCAACCCGGCGGCGCACGCGTGTCAACAACTCGACGCCCAATCGCTGCTCCAGGCCGGTTACCTGCCGATAGACGGCGCTGTGCGTAAGCGACAGCTCTTCAGCGGCGCGTGAAAACGAACCCAGCCGGGCGGTGGCCTCGAACGCCTGGAGAGCGCCTAAATTCGGAATTCCTTTTCTCATGGACCTTTCCTGTAGCAATGCACGGGGGCGTAGAATGGAATGTTGCGACTCGCCGCGGCAATGTCTTGCATAATAGGCAAGACATTGTGCAATTTTATCAATTGCGTTGTGCCATCAACGCACATTATCCTCACCGTCTATGAAAGCAAGCTCCCACTCCGAACTTCGTCCCCGCCTGGGCGGCCATATTCTTGTCGATCAGCTGATCGCGCAAGGCGTCAAACATGTATTTTGCGTGCCCGGCGAAAGCTATCTGGCCGTGCTCGACGGCCTGCACGATGCATCCATACAAGTAACCGTCTGCCGCCAGGAAGGCGGTGCCGCCATGATGGCGGACGCGCATGGCAAGCTTACCGGCGAGCCCGGCATCTGCATGGTAACGCGCGGACCGGGCGCCTCCAATGCGCTGGCCGGCATACACATTGCCTCGCAAGACTCGACGCCCATGATTCTGTTCGTGGGCCAGATCGAACGCGGCATGCGCGAACGCGAAGCCTTCCAGGAAATGGACTATCGCGCCGTATTCGGCACCCAGGCAAAATGGGTCACCGAAATCGACCAGGTCGAACGCATACCCGAAATCATCTCGCGCGCCTTCCATGTCGCCACCTCGGGGCGGCCCGGCCCTGTCGTTATCGCGCTGCCCGAAGACATGCTGGTCGAGTACGCCGAAGTGGCCGATGCACCACGCTACGAGGTCGTCGACAGTGCGCCGACCGCTACGCAGATGGAAGCCCTGGTGCAACAGCTGGCAAGCGCAAAGAAGCCGGTAGCCATATTGGGCGGCACACGCTGGGACCAGACCGCGGTCGACCAGTTCGCCGAGTTCGCCGATCGCTACAAGCTTCCCGTGGCGGTGCAATTCCGCCGCCAGATGCTGTTCTCCGTCGATCACCCCTGCTTCATCGGCGACGTGGGGCTGGGCAGTAATCCGGAAATGATGGAATACATCAAGGACGCCGACCTGGTCCTGCTGGTGGGCGGGCGCATGTCCGAAATTGCCAGCCAAAGCTATACGCTATTCGACATTCCCGTGCCTGCCCAGACGCTGGTGCATGTATACCCGGATGCCGGCGAACTGAACCGCGTATACCGCGCTAGCCTGGCGATCAATGTATCGCCGGCCTCGTTTGCGCAAGCGGTCTCCGCCCTGCGTCCCGCGCAAGCGGCTTCATGGTCGGCCGAACTGGAACGCATGCGGGCCAGCTACCTTTCCTGGACAGACCCGCTGAAAATCACGCATCCCGGCAGCCTGCAAATGGGCCAGGTCATGTCGTATCTGCGCTCCACGCTGCCCGAGGACGCCATCATGTGCAATGGGGCGGGCAACTATGCCACCTGGCTGCACCGCTTCCATCAGTTCAAGCGCTTCGGCACGCAACTGGCGCCGACTTCCGGCTCCATGGGCTACGGCCTGCCGGCGGCCGTGGGCGCCAAACGCATTGATCCATCGAAGACCGTGGTGTGTTTCGCCGGCGATGGCTGCTTCATGATGCATGGCCAGGAGTTCGCCACCGCTGTGCAATATGACCTGCCCATCATCGTCATCCTTATCGACAATGGCATGTACGGCACCATACGCATGCACCAGGAGCGTCATTACCCGGCGCGACTGTCGGCGACCTCGCTGCAAAATCCGGATTTTTCCGCCTATGCCGAAGCCTTCGGCGGACACGGCGAGCGGGTCGAAACGACGGAACAGTTTGCTTCCGCATTCGAACGCGCGCTGGCCAGCGGCAAGCCGGCCATTCTGCACTGCCTGATCGACCCCGAGACCATATCGCCCTCGACGACGCTGGAGAAAATCCGCCAGCAGGCGCAAGCAGCTCAGGCCTGATCCATTGCCCCGGTTTGCCTCGTGCAGACCTGGGGCGCCTTCTTCTTATATTCAAACCTACCGGAGCCCCCATTATGTCGGCAGCCCCCTCTTTTCATTGGCAAGATCCCTTGTTGCTGGACGCCCAGCTAACCGAAGAAGAACGCATGGTGCGCGATGCGGCGCAGTCCTATGCTCAGGACAAGCTCGCCACGCGCGTGCTCGAGGCATTCCGTCACGAGAAAACCGATCCCGCCATCTTCTCGGAGATGGGCGAGCTCGGCCTGTTGGGCGCGACGATACCGGAAGAATACGGCGGCGCAGGACTCAACTATGTCAGCTACGGCCTGATCGCCCGCGAAGTCGAACGCATCGACTCGGGCTACCGCTCGATGATGAGCGTGCAGTCGTCGCTGGTCATGGTGCCCATCAACGAATTCGGCAGTGAAGAGCAGAAACGCAAATACCTGCCCAAGCTTGCCCGCGGCGAATGGATAGGCTGCTTCGGCCTGACCGAACCCAACCACGGTTCCGATCCGGGCAGCATGGAAACCCGCGCGGTCAAGACGGCCGATGGCTACAAGCTCAGCGGCAGCAAGATGTGGATTACCAACTCGCCTATCGCCGATGTATTCGTTGTCTGGGCCAAAGTGGTCGGCGGCGACGACGATGGCAAGATCCGCGGCTTTATTCTGGACAAGGGCATGAAAGGCCTGTCCGCTCCCGCCATCCATGGCAAGGTAGGCTTGCGCGCTTCCATCACCGGCGAAGTCGTGATGGATGAAGTCGAAATCGGCGCAGAGCAAATGATGCCGGGCGTCAGCGGCCTTCGCGGTCCCTTCACCTGCCTGAATTCCGCCCGCTTCGGTATTGCGTGGGGCGCATTGGGTGCTGCAGAAGCCTGCTGGCACACTGCCCGCCAGTACACCATGGATCGCAAGCAATTCGGCCGCCCCCTGGCTGCCAATCAGCTGATACAGAAAAAACTGGCCGACATGCAGACCGATATCACCATGGCGCTGCAAGGCTGCCTGCGCCTGGGCCGCATGAAGGACGAAGGCACGGCCGCTGTGGAAATTACGTCGATGATGAAGCGCAATTCCTGCGGCAAGGCGCTGGATATCGCACGACTGGCGCGCGACATGCTGGGCGGCAATGGCATTTCAGACGAGTTCGGCGTGGCACGCCACCTGGTCAATCTGGAAGTGGTCAACACCTACGAAGGCACGCACGACGTACACGCCTTGATTCTGGGCCGCGCGCAAACAGGCTTGCAGGCGTTTTTCTAAGCCAGCCCAAGTTCGAACAGGCTCGTTGCTTCCACATCGAGCACCTGTTCGTCGCGCTGGTTGAACACCCTCCACGACCAGCGCATAATGCCCAGGTCGTCGCGGCTGGAGGACTTGCGCACCGAATCTACCGTTGCCTCCAGGCGCAGGGCGTCGCCTGGGCGCACCGGAAGCAGCCAGCGCAATCTATCGAGGCCCGGCGAACCGAATGATTCGGAGTCGTGCAGGGCGGCGTCTACGGCCATGCGCATGGCCAGGCCACAAGTAAGCCACCCGCTGGCGATCAGTCCACCCCAGCGACCGTCGGTAGCACGCTCGACGTCTGTGTGGAACCACTGGGGATCGTACGCCTTGGCAAAGCTCAGCATTTCCTGCTCGCTGACCACAACAGGCGGATGCTTGATCACCATTCCGACTTTGAATTCATTAAATTTCATGGCAAACGGAACAACCTCTAAAACCGGGAACGAGCCGGCAAGTTTAACCTTATTAGCGGTGCCTGGGCCAATGGCCGGGTACTGATCAATAAGTCTCGAAGTGCAGCCTGCCCTGGGATTTCAGCCTGGCATGCACTTCCGGCCACTGCGCGCCTGCCTGACCCACGGCGGATTCCAGCGCCTGCAGCACGCCGTCTTCCATCCCCTTGAGTCCGCACACATAGATACTGGTGTTTTCGTTGCCTATCAGCGCGGCGACGTCGACGGAACGTTCACGTATCAGGTCCTGGACGTAGCGCTTGGGCTGACCCGGTTCACGCGACAGTGCCAGGTTTATATCGATGAAGTCGGCGGGCAAATTCATCAGGGGCCCGAAATAAGGCAGTTCACGCTGGGTTCGGGCACCAAAGAAAAGCATGAGCCTGCCGTTGAATGCCTTTTCCTTGAGCTGCCTCCGGCAGCGCTCGGTCATGGCCCTCATGGGGGCGGATCCCGTGCCGGTACAGATCATGATGATGTTGGCTTCGGGATGATTGGGCATCAGGAAGGTGTTTCCAAACGGCCCGATGACCTGGACTGTATCGTTCTTCTTCAGGTCGCATAGATAGTTCGAACAGACGCCCGGTACGGCGTTGCCTTCACTATCCGTCATGACGCGCTTGACCGTCAGGGACAAATTGTTATATCGCGGGCGTTCCCCGTCACGCGGGCTGGCGATGGAATACTGGCGCGCATGGAATGCTCTGCCGCTGCTGTCGACGCCCGGCGGGAAGATGGCAATGGACTGCCCTTCAAGTACTGGAAATGCGGCCGCACCGAAGTCCAGCACGATATGCCGGATATCGCTTTCCGTATCTTCGTCGGTCACGCGGTAGTTGCCTACGACCGTCGCCGTAACGGGGTCCTTGTGGGTATAGAGATTGACCTGGGGTTGGGCCGCCGACCAGGGCGGGATGCTGGCTCCCGCCGCGGTGGACGGTATGCCGTCCAGACCGGAGTCTTCGGCTACGACGCCAGCCGCCGGATCGCCGGCCGCCGCCACAGCCACCGCCACACTGCCATCCGTGTTCGCTTCGGAACCATCCGGACTATCTTGCTCCGGCGGCAATACATCCCAACTGAACTGGTCCTCCAGCGTATGCGGCTTGTCGGTCAATACCCCGAGCCAATTGTCGATCGCGCCGGTCGGGCACGGCGGCACGCAGGCCATGCAATGGTTGCAGATCGCGGCGTCGACCACATAATTGTTCGAATCATGGGTAATCGCATCGATGGGACAGGTTTCTTCGCAGGTATTGCAACGAATGCAGACCTCGGGATCAATAAGATGCTGTTTCATGATTCTTATGGATGACTATGCAGGCACGGGCCGCCATCAGTTGAAGCGGACGTACTCAAAATTGATGGGTTGGCGATTGACGCCAATAACAGGCGGCGCAATCCAATTGGCGAACTTTCCGGGCTCCACTACGCGGCCCATCAGCGATGCGACAAATTCGCGGTCCTCGGGCGTTGCAAGCCATTTGTGTTCGTGCAGCTTCCATTGCTCTTCGGAAAGCACCGTGCCTTCGGGCGAGACGCGTATGCCGGCAAGCGTGCCGATACGGCGATTGAAGGCCTTGTGCGGCACCGTCAGGCGAAAGGAGATGCCGTTCTTTTCCAGCACCTTGTTCCAGCGGCCCACGCCCGCCATGGAGTCCTTGATGAAGTCGTCGCGCAAGACTTCGTTCAGTGCGTTGAGCATGGGGACTTCCGTATCGCGCAACTCGCCATTCACCACTTCGAGCACGCGATAGGTATCGTTCTTGAGCTGATGATCGTCTGCCCGCTTGCCTTCTTCGTAGCGGCCTTTGAGGCCCGAGCTGTAGAAAATCGCCGCGTTCGAAGACTGGTCCGCACCGAAGAGATCGATGGTGACGCTGTAATGAAAGTTCAGATAACGTTGTATGGTCGGCAAATCGATGACACCGGCGGCGCGCAGGACGGCAGGATCCTCGGTCTTCAACTGGTTCATCACCTCGGCGGTACGCTGCAACACCCGGGACACGCCGGACTCACCCACGAACATGTGGTGGGCTTCTTCCGTGAGCATGAATTTCGTCGTCCTGGCCAGCGGATCGAAGCTGGACTCCGCCAGAGCGCACAACTGGAACTTGCCGTCGCGATCGGTGAAATAAGTGAACATGTAGAAGGCCAGCCAGTCTGGTGTCTTCTCATTGAACGCCCCCAGAATGCGCGGACTGTCTTGGTCACCGGAATTGCGTTGCAGCAAGGCATCGGCCTCTTCACGACCATCGCGACCGAAGTATCTATGCAGCAGGTACACCATGGCCCACAAGTGGCGCCCTTCTTCCACATTGACCTGGAACAGGTTGCGCAAGTCGTATTGCGATGGCGCGGTCAGGCCCAGATGGCGTTGCTGCTCTACCGATGCCGGCTCGGTATCGCCCTGGGTGACAATGATGCGCCGGAGGTTGGCGCGGTGCTCGCCGGGCGCTTCCTGCCAGACATCGCGGCCGATGTTCTCGCCGAAATGGACCTTGCGATTGCCATCCTGCGGTGCAAGAAAGATGCCCCAGCGATAGTCGGGCATTTTCACGTGATCGAAGTGGGCCCAGCCGTCGGGCTGCACGCTGACGGCCGTGCGCAGGTACACGTCGAAATTCTGCGAGGCTTCCGGGCCCATCTCGCGCCACCACTGCAGGTAGTTCGGCTGCCAATGTTCCAGCGCGCGCTGCAGCGCCCGGTCGCCGGACAAGTTGACGTTATTCGGGATTTTTTCGGAATAATTGATACCTGACATGTCCTTGCTCCTTTGGGGATGATCTCTTGCGTTATGTATGCGGGCGCTACACGCGATTCCAGTCGAAACTGGCCTGCTCGCCCTTGCCGTATAGCTTCAGGGCGCCCTTTTCTCCGGCGGCGTTGGGGCGGTTGAATATCCAGTTCTGCCAGGCGGTCAGGCGGCCGAATATGCGGGTCTCCATGGTTTCCGTACCGCAGAAGCGCAGATTGGCTTCAAGGCCTGTGAGCGCGTCAGGAGACAGAGCCTTGCGCTCTTCCAGCGCGATCCGGATTTCGTCATCCCAGTCGATGCTGTCCAGCGAAAAGGTGACGAGGCCCAGGGCCTGCGCTTCGGTGGCGGAAATCATGCTTGTCAGTGTGGCGCGCGCCGCTTCAACTGGCGCCGTCTCTTCGTAGAAACGGCGGTCGATGCGGCTTTGTCCGGTCACCATCGGATAATGACCGAAATTCAGGCCGCTCAATGCAATCTGTACCGGCTGCGCGGAATCGGGATCATCCAGCATATAAGAACGATCGCAAGCCAGCGCCAGTTCGAACAAGGTTCCCACAAAGCAGGAGCCGTCTTCGATCAGGGCGAACAGCGAACGGGAACTGACGTCCAGGCGCGCCAGCGTGCGACGCAGCATGCCCAGGGTCTCGCGCACCAGCCAGTGGTCCGCCAGGCGCGCCAGCGTGGCATCAGTGCCCAGCACCAGCGCCGGATCGCCGGCCGTTCTGAAGATCCACGTACCGATGTCGAGTTCGTTGGTACGCATGTGCAGGATGGCATCGTCGAGTTCGCGCGCCATTTGCAGAGGCCACCATGCGGCACCCTGTGCCAGGATGGCGTCGATATCCTGCGGCGTGGCGTTTTGCGGCGCGCGCACGGTCCAGCTTGCCAGGCGTTTCTCGCGGTCGATATGCACCTGCACGTATTCGTATTCGACGGCGTTGTCGGAAACCAGCCGGTTCAGGGGCGTGAGGCTGACGCCTTGCGCGTCGCGCGGGCGGTCGCTTTGCGCGGCCAGTTCAATTGCGCGGCTCTTGACCTGCTCTGCAAACTGCGCGGGCTTGATGACTTCATCGACCAGACGCCAGTCTTTCGCGCGCTGCCCACGCACACCCTCGACCAGGGTGCAGAAAATATCGGCGTAGTCATGACGCACCTTGCGCTTGTCGGTAACGCGGGTAAGGCCGCCTGTGCCGGGCAGTACGCCAAGCAGGGGCACTTCGGGCAGGGCCACCGCCGATGACCGGTCGTCGATCAGCAATATTTCGTCGCACGCCAGCGCCAGCTCGTAGCCCCCGCCCGCGCAAGCGCCATTCAGGGCCGCCACGAACTTCAGGCCGCTATGCCTGCTGGAGTCTTCAATGCCATTGCGCGTCTCGTTGGTGAACTTGCAGAAGTTCACCTTCCAGGCGTGGGAAGAGAGGCCCAGCATGAAAATATTGGCTCCTGAACAGAAGATGCGGTCTTTCAGGCTGGTAACGACGACGGTACGGACTTCTGGGTGTTCGAAACGAATGCGCTGCAGCGCATCGTGCAACTCGATGTCCACACCCAGGTCGTAGGAGTTGAGCTTGAGCTTGTAGCCGGGACGGATGCCGCCGTCTTCCGAGACGTCCATGGCAAGCGTGGCGATGTCGCCATCCAGCGTCAAGGCCCAATGTTTGTACTGGGAAGGATCGGTACGAAAATCGACAAGAGTGCTGACTTCGGTCATAGGATAGATTCCTGGGCTTTAAAGCTGAAAAATAATGCTTGTCGCAAGACAGTTTATGCATAATATTGCAGTTAAAACACCATGTCAACGAAATATGCACAAAAGTGCATTTGCGTTTTTGCCGTCTTTTCCGGGCGCCTAGACCGGAAGCCCCGCCCTTTCACGAACGTGTTCGCGCAACCCTTCGAAGCAATCCTGCAGGGATATTTGCGTTGTGGAACATATCCAGTCGGCCTTGGAATAGAAAGCCTCGCGGCTGGCCAGTATGCGTTTGAGATCGGCCATGGCCTCGTTGTTGCCGGCCATCGGGCGAAAGTCTCCCTGGGCCATCACCCGCTGCATGTGGTCTTCGGGCGTGGCCTGGATCCAGATGGTATAGCAGTGCGCCAGCATCAAATTCATGGTGGCCGGCTCGGACACCAGACCGCCCGGCGTGGCCAGCACCATTTCCGGATACAACTGCAGCGCTTCTTCCAGCGCCCGCCTTTCGTACCGGCGGTAGGCCATGGGCCCGTAGAGGCTGTGGATTTCCAGAATGCCGCAACCGGCGACGCGTTCGATTTCGGCGCTGAGCTCGACGAAGGGATAGCCGATGTCGGCAGCCAGGAGACGGCCCAGCGTGGACTTGCCGGCACCCCGCAAACCGACCAGAGCGATTTGCTGGAGCTTGTTCTTGCTGCCGGATCCATGCGGCTCGGCGAACAGGTCTGCCAACGTTTCGCGCGCCCGTTGCAGCTCTTGTTCTGAGCGCTTTTCAAGCAATTCACGTATGAGCAGCCATTCGGGACTGGTGGTGGTGACATCGCCCACGAGCTCGGCCATAGTGCAGTGAAAGGCATGCGCGATTTGCCGCAACACCAGGACAGAGACGTTGCCCACGCCCAGTTCGAGGTTGGCAAGATGGCGTTCGGAGACGCCGGCCGCGTGCGCGAGTTCCTTGCGCGTAAGGCCGCGGATGGCCCGCATGCGGCGCACCCTTTCGCCCAGCGACGATAGATAAGGGTCGACCCCGGAGGTGGAGTCCAGCAGTGCGACGGCTGCTTTCCGGTCTAGCGCTTTCTTTTTCACCCAGAATAACCCTAAGCTTGAGGCCAACATGCATTATAGTGCTTGACTTGCCAGAACAAAAGCCCTAATTTCCAACTTGGCTTCGCAGAAGTTGATGCAAATCAATATGTAGAACAAGAGCAGCAGAGCATTGAAAGGATTTCTATGGGCAGCATCGAAACATTCCGGCAATTGATCCAGACAGTCACCACGCAAATCGGCGACCGGCCGCTGGACGCATCATTGCAGGCCTCGCTGCAAGAGACTTTTCCTTACGAAGGCGAGGTTTGCCAGGGCATAGTCCGCGCCTGTAAACAGGGCATAGCAGAAGGCTGGATGTGCAAGCATGAAAACGGCGGCATCCGTTACGGCCGTGTCATTAAGCCCGCCGAAGACCTGGGCGGCTACTCGGTCGATGTGGTTGAAATGGATGACATCGCCGGACCCGAGCACTGCCATCCCGAAGGCGAAATAGACCTCATCATGCCGCTGGACTCAGAAGCGCGTTTCGATGGCCACCCCGCGGGCTGGCTCGTCTACGGCCCGGAAACCGTCCATAGTCCCACGGTAAGTGCGGGGCGCGCCCTGGTGCTTTATCTGCTTCCACAAGGGAAGATCGCGTTCACTAAAGCATAAACCCCCCGGCAGGTCCGTCCGTACGCAAAATAATTACTCCGGAGACACCCCCCATGCACGCCTGTCCCGTCGAGATGAACTATGCGGCTCATCTCATCCAACTGAACACGCATCTGGCCAATAAAGCGGCTTATATCGACGACCGGCATACCCTGAGTTACGGCGAGCTCGCGCACAGGATTGCGCGGTTCGCGGGCCTATTGAAAACGCTCGGCATACGTCGCGAGGAGCGTGTTCTGCTGCTGATGCACGACACCGTCGACTGGCCGGCCGCATTCCTGGGGGCCCTGTATGCAGGCGTGGTGCCCGTCGCCGTCAACACCCTGCTCACCGCCGATGACTACGCCTATATGCTAGTGCACAGTCGCAGCCAGGCCGTTTTTGTTTCGAATGCGCTGCTGCCCGTCATACAGCAGGCCATGAGCCAAGGCCCTCACGACGTCAAGCATATCGTCGTGTCGCATGCCGACAAGGTGCTAGCCGCGCCCTGCTTCGATCTGGATACGCTGATGGCCGCGGCCGAACCCGTACCGCAGGCCTGCCCCACCCTATCCGACGAGATTGCCTTCTGGCTTTACTCGTCGGGCTCGACAGGCCAGCCCAAAGGCGTGGTGCACACGCACGCCAACTTGTGGCATACCGCCGAACTTTACGGCAAGCCGATATTGGGCATACAGGAAAGCGACATTGTATTTTCGGCGGCCAAACTGTTTTTTGCCTATGGGCTGGGCAATGGGCTGACCTTTCCCCTCTCAGTGGGCGCTACAACCATACTGATGGCGGAACGCCCTACGCCGGACGCCGTGTTCCGTCGCCTGACCGAACATAGGCCCACTGTATTCTGCGGCGTACCAACGCTATACGCCAGCATGCTGGCTTCTCCGGCCCTGCCCACCCGAGAAGACGTCTCGCTGCGGGTCTGCGCGTCGGCAGGCGAAGCCCTGCCCAAAGACCTGGGCAACCGTTTCCAGCAGCATTTCGGCTGCGACATCCTCGACGGCATCGGCTCGACCGAGATGCTGCATATATTCCTGTCGAATCAGCCCGGCGACATTCACTATGGCACCACGGGCAAGCCCGTGCCCGGCTACGAGGTGGACTTGCGCGATGAGCTCGGGCAACCGGTTGCGGTGGACACCATAGGCGACCTGTATATCAAGGGGCCCAGCTCGGCGCTCATGTACTGGAACAATCGTCCCAAGACGCTCGAGACCTTCCAGGGCCCATGGCTCAAGAGCGGCGACAAATATGTGCGCGACGCCGAAGGCTACTACACGTATGCCGGACGCAGCGACGACATGATCAAGGTCAGCGGCCAATATGTCTCGCCGGTTGAAGTCGAGAACATGCTTGTCCAGCACGAGTGTGTCCTGGAAGCGGCGGTTATCGGCGTACCGGATGACGATGGCCTGACCAAGACGCTGGCATATGTCGTATTGCGCGAGGGCCAGTCGGGCGGCCCCGACACCGCACATGAACTCCAGACTTATATAAAACAACATCTGGCGCCTTTCAAGTATCCTCGCACCATACATTTTATTGACGACCTGCCTAAAACCGCCACTGGCAAGATCCAGCGCTTCCGGCTACGGCAAATGAACAGATAAGACCATGAATCAAAGTTCCTCCAGCCCTTCGCCCAGTCTCGTCCCGGTTCACGCCCTGGGGCGCGACATGCTCATCGAATGTCAGTGGCTGGGTTCGCACAGAACCGGCAAGGACCTGCTGGTTTTCCTGCACGAGGGCCTGGGCTCGGTTTCCATGTGGAAAGACTGGCCCGAACAAGTATGCGACGCGCTGGATTGCCGCGGCCTGGTCTTTTCGCGCTATGGGTACGGACTGAGCACGCCGCGGCCTCACGACGAAAAGTGGCCGGTCGGCTTCATGCACAGTCAGGCGCAAGACGCCTTGCCCGCCTTGTTCCAGGCATTGAATCTGGAACACGAACGTCCGATTCTGTTCGGGCACAGCGATGGCGGCTCTATTGCCCTGCTATATGCCGCAATGTATCCCGAGCGGATCAAGGCCATCGCCGTGGCCGCTCCCCATATTTTCGTCGAAGACATCACCATATCGAATATCGAAAATGCCCGGGAAGCCTATCTGAACACCGACTTGCCGCGCAAGCTGGGGCGCTACCATGGGGACCCGGATTCGGCTTTCTGGGGCTGGAACGACATCTGGCTTGACCCGGCATTCCGGGCGTGGAATATTGAATCGTATCTGGACAAAATACAGTGTCCCGTGCTGGCCATTCAGGGTGAAGATGATGAATACGGATCACTGGAGCAGATTCGCGGCATCCAGGCCATAGCCACCCAGACCGAACTTTGCATCCTTCCGCGCTGCGGCCACTCGCCGCACCGCGATCAGCCCGCCGCCGTCATCCAGGCCTTGGGCACATTCACCAGGCGCGTGGATACTTGCATCACCTGATTCCACATTCAACCGCGCAACGCGCACCATGCAGTAATTTATATAAAAAACCAAGGAGCAGACATATGAAACAAGTATTGACCGGCACCGCCCTGGCTGCGGTGCTCGCTTTCGGGACCGGCAATGCGCAAGCCACTGTCAAGGTAGGCTTCATGCTGCCTTACAGCGGCACCTACGCCGCCCTGGGTCAGGCGATAGAAAACGGCTTCAAGCTGTATGTGCAGGAACAGGGCGGCAAGCTTGCCGGCCAGGAACTTGAATACTTCCAGGTGGATGACGAATCGAATCCGTCCAAGGGTCCCGACAATGCCAACCGCCTGATCAAGCGCGACGAAGTCGATATATTGGTGGGCACCGTGCATTCGGGCGTCGCCATGGCTCTGGCGAAGGCAGCCAAAGATTCCGACACCACCCTCATCGTTCCCAATGCCGGAGCCGATGCGATTACCGGGCCTCTTTGCAGCAAGAACATTTTCCGCACCTCGTTCTCGAACTGGCAGCCTTCCTACGCCATGGGACCCGTTGCCGTAGAGAAAGGCTACAAGACTGCCGTCACGATCACGTGGAACTATGCAGCCGGCAAAGAGGCCATTGCCGGGTTCAAGGAGTCGTTTGAAAAACAGGGCGGCAAGGTGATCAAGGAATTGACACTGCCTTTCCCCAATGTCGAGTTCCAGCCCTTGCTCACTGAAGTCGCCTCGCTCAAGCCGGATGCTGTCTTCACCTTCTTCGCCGGCGGCGGGGCAGTGAAATTCGTTCAGGACTATGCCGCTTCGGGCCTGGGCAAATCGGTAGCATTGCTGAGCAGCGGCTTCATGACCGACGGCACCCTGAAGGCGCAGGGCGAAGCCGCCCAGGGCCTGTTCACCACTCTGCACTACGCCGATGGGCTGAATACGCCGCGTGACAATGCCTTCCGCGCAAACTACGCCAAGGCCTATCCCGCCATGCAGCCCGACGTCTATGCCGTACAAGGCTACGACGCCGCGCAATTGCTGGCGGCCGGACTCAAGGCCGTAAACGGTGATGTATCCAAGAAAGAGGACATGCGCAGCGCAATGCGAGCGGCCACTATCGATAGCCCGCGCGGCCCGTTCACCTTGTCCAAGGCAGGCAATCCGATTCAAGACATCTACCTGCGTCAGGTCAAGGGCGAACAAAACCTGAGCCAGGGCGTGGCTATCAAGGCGCTTGCCGATCCGGCTCGCGGCTGCCGCCTGTAATCGCAGTAGCAAGGAGTATTTGTGGACCCCGCCATCTTTCTGATCCAGTGCCTGAATGCGGTGCAATATGGTCTTTTGTTGTTTCTCGTTGCCAGCGGACTGACACTGATCTTCGGCATCATGGGCATTATCAATCTTGCCCATGGCAGCTTTTATATGATCGGGGCCTACATGGCCTTTGCTCTGGAACCGCTGGTAGCCCAGTATGTGGGCGGCGGTTTCCTTGTGACTGTCCTGCTTTGCGTGCTCGCCGCCGCCATTCTGGGCTACTTCCTGGAATGGGCATTCTTCAGCTTCCTGTATCACCGCGATCATCTGCAGCAGGTATTGATGACCTACGGCCTGATTCTGGTCTTTGAAGAATTGCGCAGCATTGCCGTGGGCAATGATGTCCATGGCGTGCCGACGCCTTCCTGGCTGGAAGGCTCGATCGCCCTGGGCGATGTCATGACATACCCCATCTACCGGCTGTTCATATCGGTCGTCTGTTTGCTGGTGGCCGGCCTGCTGTACTGGGTTCTGGTGCGCACACGCCTGGGCATGATGATACGTGCCGGCGCGAGCAATCGGGAAATGATCAGCTCGCTGGGCATAGACATCAATCGCCTGTACCGCATCGTATTCGCCATCGGCGTTGCCCTGGCCGCGCTTGCAGGCGCCATTGCCGCGCCGGTTTCGTCCGTCTATCCCGGCATGGGCCACAGCGTTCTCATCATCTGCTTTGTGGTCGTGGTGATCGGCGGCATCGGGTCGATCAAGGGGGCCTTTCTTGCCGCCATGCTCGTCGGCTTTGTCGACACCTTCGGCCAAGTATTCTTCCCCGGCATCGCGGGCGTCATGGTCTATGTCCTGATGGCCGCCATTCTTTTGTTCAAGCCCGAAGGGCTATTCCGACAAGGCTGATTCATGTCTACCCTACGCGCCTTGTTCGTCGTTGCACTGTTGGTTGTGGTCGGCGTATTGCCGCTGGTTCTCGGCGACTATTACATCAGCCTGGCCATCAAGATCATGATTTTCGCGATTTTCGCGCTCAGCCTGCAATTGCTGGTGGGCGGCGTCGGCCTGGTCAGTCTGGGCCATGCCGCCTTCTTCGGCATTGCCGCCTACGCGACGACGCTGCTTTCGCCAGAGTCGGGACCGGGCAACCTGTTCATTCTGTTGCCGGCCGCAATGCTCTGCGCACTGGCCTACGCCGTGGTCACCGGAGCCCTCGCCCTGCGCACCAAAGGCGTGTACTTCATCATGGTGACGCTGGCGTTTTCGCAAATGGCCTATTACGTCTTCCACGACACCGACATCGGCGGCGGCAGCGACGGCATCTACCTGTACTTC
The DNA here is from genome assembly GCA_036675275.1 of Pseudomonas sp. Lineage (GTDB taxonomy): Bacteria > Pseudomonadota > Gammaproteobacteria > Burkholderiales > Burkholderiaceae_B > Pollutimonas. The sequence continues at coordinate 37,006 of JAKFFG010000035.1, forward strand.
CGTCCCGAACTGCGATTGGGCGAGACTGTGCTCTGGAATATTGACAGTCCCCACAGCTTCTACCTGTTCACCCTGGGTTGCCTGTTGATTACCTGGATCTTCCTGGCCGTGCTGATGCGGTCACGCTTCGGCGCGGCACTGACCGGCATCCGGGTCAATGAACAGCGCATGCGCAGCGCGGGCTACTCCACGTTCAACTACAAACTTGTTGCCTATGCGCTGGCCGGCGCCCTGGCAGGGATCAGCGGCCTTTTGTATGCCGCCAAGGACGGTTTCGTCAATCCCGAATTGCTGGCGTGGGAGCAATCAGGTCTGGTATTGCTCATGGTCATCCTGGGAGGCAGCAGCCGTTTGTGGGGAGCCGTGCTGGGTGCGGCCGGACTGGCGCTGCTGCAAGAGGCCTTTCAGTCGCAGGCGTTGTTCGGCGACTGGGCCGGTCATTGGCACCTCACTTTCGGCCTGAGCATTATTGCCCTGGTCGCCCTGATGCCCAACGGCCTCATCGGTATCTCGGCCCAGTGGCGCAACAGGCGATCTACCGCCCGCCCGGCCCCTACGCAAGGATAATCCATGGCCGACGTTCTATTGTCTGCAAAAAACATTACCCGGCGCTTTCAGGGCCTCGTTGCCATCGACGGCGTGTCCTTGAACCTCACACGGGGCACCGTGCATGCGGTGATCGGCACGAACGGGGCCGGCAAGTCCACATTGGTGAGCGTGCTGGCCGGCGAACTGGCGCCCAACGAGGGCGCCATATTCCTGCACCAGCAAGAAGTCACGTCGTGGTCCCAGCCTCGCCGCGCCCGAGCGGGCCTGGGGCGTAGTTATCAGCGCACCACCATTTTCCCCTCGCTCACTGTGCATGAGAATTGCCGCATTGCCGCACAGGCCAATCGCCAGCAATTCTGGAACTGGACCAGCCCGGCCCGCGGATGCCGCTATAGCAACGAAGCGGCGGAGAAAGCCATAATGCTGGCAGGCCTTGAATCCGACACCCGTCATACCGCGGGCATGCTGTCGCACGGGCGCAAGCGCCAGCTCGAAATTGCCATGAGTCTGGCCACGCAACCCCAGGTGCTGTTGCTCGATGAACCTCTGGCCGGCATGGGGCCCGAAGAAACGGAGAGAATGCTCTGTCTGCTGGCCTCGCTCAAGAATGAACACGCTGTCCTGCTGGTCGAGCACGACATGGACGCGGTATTCAAGGTTGCCGACGAAATAACCGTCATGGTCAACGGCCGCGTTATTGCTCACGGCGAACCGCAAGCCATACGAAGCAATCCCGACGTACAGACCGCCTACCTTGGAGAAGACGAATGAAGCCCTTCATCCAAACAAGGTCGCTGCATGCCCATTACGGCGAAAGCCACGTCCTCCAGGGCGTCAGTCTGGACATCGGGTCGGGTGAATCCATAGGCTTGCTGGGCCGCAACGGCATGGGGAAAAGCACGCTCATACGGACCATCATGGGGCATGTGCCGGCAAGCAGAGGCGCCATCACCATACGCGGCAAAGACTGCACCAGGGCCGCTCCTTATCAGGTCTCCAGGCTGGGGGTGGCTTACGTACCCGAAGGACGCGGGATATTCCCGAATCTCAACGTGCGCGAAAACCTGCAGGTGGCGGCGCGCGCCGGCTTCGACGGCCGCAACGACTGGACGTACGAGCGGGTGCTCCAGACTTTCCCGCGTCTTGCCGAGCGCCTGGAACACGGCGGACAACAGCTGTCCGGCGGCGAGCAGCAAATGCTGGCGATAGGACGGGCATTGATGACCAACCCGGATTTGCTCATACTGGACGAGGCCACCGAAGGCCTCGCGCCGCTCATCATTGCGGAGATCTGGCGCATCATCGCGTCGGTGCGCACTACGGGCATGTCCACGCTGATCGTGGACCGCAACTATCGCAAGGTCCTGGCGCACACTGACCGCTGCGTGGTCATGGAGAAAGGCTGTCTGGTTGAAAACCAATCAAGCACTGAACTGGCCCGCCAGCCGGAAATACTGCTGCGCTATCTGGGCGTCTAGAGCATTTTCGGTTCAAGTGTTTATGGCGCTTTGCTTTAGTGACGTTTCAGTTCAAGTGTTTGCGGCACTTTGCTTTAGCGACGTTGTCCGGCTTTGCTGACGTTGCCCGGGGTGGATGAGAGCAGTCCGGCACGGCGTGCTTATCTCCGCGTCTGCCTCGTCCAGCCGGGCGTCGGGCCAAACTCGCTACGCCGCTGGCGCGGCTCCGCTCAAACATGGCCCGCCGACATCCCCCGGCTTCCCTACGTCAGCCCGCGGCGCACGCCTA
>JAKFFG010000018.1:0-1858 GCA_036675275.1 Pseudomonas sp.
CTGGGGCCGATGGACGTGTATGCGCTCTTGCACGTGCTGGGCCTGGAATCGCGATATGAATACTTCGATCTGCTTCGGCCCGGCCGCTATTTCCCCCAGGTCGTGGCGGCCTGGGACAAGGACGCGGGCAAGGAGAGCCGCTACGTCTTCGACTACGTGGATGCCGTAGCTGCCTTGAAAGGCAGCAATGAATACGCCGGTTATCCGTTCTACCGCCACCTGCTCGTTGATTTCTTTCTGGACGCGCAGGCAGGCAGCAGAGAACTGGCTGCGACGGACCTGCAGGCGGTGCTCGCGGCCAGGTCCGAAAATGATGCGTCCGAAAAAGTGAAGGCTTTGCGCATCACTGCGGGATATGGCGGCATCCAGTCGCTGCGTAGCTGGATCGCAATTTGCGCCACCCAACCATTTAAGGGATGTGCCGATGGCATGGCCGACAACCTCTTGAGTCTGGCCGAGAAAAAGCAGGCGGTTCCCATGACCCTGCTTGCGTTCGTGCAAGCCGAGGGCATAGGCATACAACGCGACGATGAACTTGCCGATCAGCTGCTGGTGGCCGCGATGCGGTTGTGGTCGGAGGAGGGTGTGGCCATCGAATACCAGCAGCTGGCTTCGATGGCGGATCGCCCGAAAGCATTGGACCGCAAGGTGCTGCAGAAGGCGATGCAGCACCCCGCGTCCCTGGCGATGTCCGCGGCCTATCGCATCGGGAGCGAGGAAAAGAAGCTGCTTACAACGCCAGAACTCGAGGCACTGGCGGCGCCTGCAAGCAATCGCGTGGGCACGGGCCAAGCGTGGTTGTCCGAGTACTGGCGCCAGCAGGACAATACCGACTCGCGCATCAGGGCGATGCAACTGGCGGCGGAGGCGGGCGATGCCTATGCGCAAGGTTCCTATTCCTTCCACTTGTTGAGCCAGAAGCCAGCCAAAATTGATCAGGTGCAGATACAGGTGCAGGTGCAGCGCTGGATGCGGGAAGCGGCGTTCGGCGGCCGCGTCGAAGCCATGCGGCATCTGGCGCAGCAGGAAATCTTCCGGCGTAACTGGAAGGCGGCGGACCACTGGCTGATGGCCGGTGTAAGGAATAATGACATCGATGCCATGATGGATCTCGCCAGCCTTTACGAGCGAGATCACCAAGAAGCCGGGCAAAGCGTCAAGAAGGCGTTCGAGTGGTACGTGATGCTGGCCGACCAGGTCGATGTTGCAGGAGCGCGGCGCAGCGCTGCCGATCTGGCGCTGCGCGGGAAAGGCACCGACAAGGACCCGGCCAAGGCACTGGGCTGGCTGTTGAAAGATGCGGAAGCGGGCGACCAGCAATCGCAGTTGCGATTGGCGATCGCCTATTTCGAAGGCAAGTTCGGCGCTGACCAGCGTGACAAAGGGACACCCTGGATCGAACGCATCATGGCGTCTGAAAATAGCGATTTCAAGAGCGGTTACGCGTACTGGCTCTTTTACCGCAGCCATGACCCAGAGCGAGAAGCGCTCGGGCTGCGCATGTGGAAGGACATGCATGCCGCAGGCCAGGAATTGGCAACCAATAATCTGGCTTGGGCATTGTGCACGGCAGTCAACCCGGCAATGCGCGATGCCAAGCTCGGCGCAGAGCTTGCGGAAGAGATGCTCAAGGATCCGGATCTTTCGGCGGGGTCCATGGACACGGTCGCGGCCTGTCAGGCGGCCATAGGAGATTATCCGCGCGCAATCGAGACCCAGCGGCGGGCTATTTCCATATACAAGGCCTACTGGGGTCTCGGCGAGGACGAAGGCGACGAGGCGGATGAAGACGGTTTCGCGAGCCGGCTCAAGCTGTATCAAGCAGGCAAGCCCTATATCGACGACAGCAAGGGCGACC
>JAKFFG010000059.1:0-1852 GCA_036675275.1 Pseudomonas sp.
GCCGATGGCGGCCAGCGCGTCGGCGATCACGACGGCGCCGGCCGGGCCAGCCGCCAGGGCGTCGCGGATGTCGTTGCCGCCCATCTCCACCACATACAGGGCATCGGCCGGCGCCACGCCGCCGACGTCGCCGAGGAAACTGCCGACCTGCAGCGACAGGTCGAAGCTGGTTCCGTCCTGACGCGCCCGGGCGCCGCCCACCGCGTAATTGCTCGCGCCGTCATTCGCCCCGACCAAGGCCGGGCGCACGCTGGCGGCCAGCCCCAGCGGCCGGGCGAACTGCTCGATCCAGGTGGCGCCGTTGCTGAAGTGGTGGCCGCCGCGGGCATAGGGCGCATCCGGCACCAGCAGCGCGTCCAGGTTGGCGTAGGGCGGCGTCGATTGCTGCGTGATCAGGGCGAAGGCGTTGCCGGGGTCGGACAGGCTGGTGCCGAACACCACGATGCGGCTGAAGGCCACCTGTGCCGTCGCCCAGTCGGGCGCCAGCAGGGCCAGCGCCAGGAAACCTATCAGCGTCCATCTGTTGGCCGATATCGCGTTCATTGCAGATGCCCTCCAGTCGCAAAGGTTGGCCCCCTGAACAAGTCGACAACCGGGACACGCGGGTTCGAACAGCTATCAGATTAGTTGACGGCCGCCCTGTGTTGACGGGGGCTCGCGTCCGTTGGTCGATAGAGGCGGTAGCCGGTTGTGGAGAGGGGGATGGAGTGCGGGGAATGCAGCGATTCAGTGAGACAGCGATAAGGCAAGAGCGCCGCCGTGGCGGCCGGTCATGGGGTGGAGATAAAGGGGGCAGATGGGGGGTGTGGTGCAGGAAAAATACATCCGCACTATTGCTGCTGACCAGGGAAGTTGGTGGGCAAGCAGAGCGTTGCCCCCTACGAGGCCGGGGTGGCATTCGGTGGTTCCGGCTATCGCCCAACACCTTGTAGGTCACGTAGGGTGGAAAACGGCGAAGCCTTTTCCACCTGAATTATTTAGGATATTTGCTAAAAGTTTCGAAAAAAGTAGCCGACGACAAAGAAGGCGGCGCAAGTAAACCCAAGTGCTAGCCAGTTTGGTCGCCCTGCATTCTTGGCGAGGAACTTGAAAGACATCAATGGATATTCCGTGGTGTATTGAACAATGCGCCGATGCTTCGAGTGATTTAGTGCGATTGCCATGTGCAGTACGAGAACCGCTAACATGGTAATGCAGATGGCGCTTGCAATCAGTAGCGCGCATAGAGTCTGCTCGAGTGGGGAAAAAGTCGACATCCCGAACCAATCTGGGTGCCCTCTTACCCCTGTAAAAACAAGCCAGACAGTGCCCGGTATCAGCAGCAGTATGGCCTTGGGTAAACCAGCTGGGAGATAACGGTCGATCCCCTTTACTTCGTTGTCCGCGTCGTCAGTCATTTACGCTTTTCCTTGCACACCAGTAAGTTGCCAAAATCTTTGTTGGGCTCACAATTGAGGCCACAGACAAACGCACCTTGCTTGCCAGTGTTGCTTTGATTGATCCGCATGTGATCGATTGCAGCGACTTGGCAGGCTTCGAATGTCTTAAACTTGCCGGCGATGTAGTTTCCTGAGTGCTCAGGACCTGGCATATTATCAATGTCTGGGTAAACGAATGCGCTCCACTCATCCGGTTGTGAACAGCCAATTAGCGTAACTGCAATGAGGATTCCAAGTCGCTTCATTTGCACTCTCTCTTGATTGGCCTAATTATTAATTTCCAGACATGCCTAGGGATGGTCTGAAGTAGCCATGTATTTCTGGTTGACTTCAGGCCCTACCGATTTTGAAAGCGGCAAATCGATCAAAAACGATCAGATCACCCGCTCATTTCTGTGTTTTTAGCCGCCGCG
>JAKFFG010000068.1:0-1819 GCA_036675275.1 Pseudomonas sp.
AGCGCGACGCCCGCCCGCAACTCCGCCACCGTAATCGCGGACAGGAACAACGTCTCCATTGCCTGGGCGTCGATCCATTCAATCACCCGCGGCTCGGGGGCATGTCGGAGCAGCTCCGACATCACATTGGTGTCAAGCAGGATCATTCGAAGCTCACCGGGCGAGAAGGAGTTTTGTCCCGCACCTGCTCGAACACAGCGAATTCTTCATCGCTCAGTTTGGCCTGGCGGCCCATGTCGGCTAGGAGCGAACCCAGCTTCACCCGTCCCTTAGGGCTGATAGCGGACTCCAAGATCTCGCGCACCTCCGCCTCCATGCTTTGTCCGTGCTGGGCAGCACGGACGCGCAGAGCACGGTGCACTTCCTCGGAAAGGTTGCGAACTGTCAGCATAGCCATGGCGATCACCTCGAATGCATTCGATGCATGCATTTTAGCACCGCGCATTCATTTCACGAGTCAGCTGAATTACACGACTCCAGTGAGTATGGTAATCAGCGTCGTGCGCGGCCCACGACCCGGCGCGAACCTCCTTTAAGGACGCCCGTAGAGGTCTCCGGGTTTGAACCGTCCGATCCGATTAGGCCGAGCAGAACAGTGCTTTGCGACTTCAACTGACGGTCCTCGCGCCGGCGCCAAGGCGATAAATCGGCTGAACAAGCTTCGGCCGCATGTGGCCAGTGCTGCAAGCCGGGAATCGCCATGCTATTTTTTGGTAGTGCTGACGGTGCCTGGCGGTCATCAGTGGAGCAATCAGCCACGTCCATTGCCGTCCTGGCGGCCACCCTCTGCATCAACTCGAACTGCAAGGTGGTCGTACGGATTGTCTTCCGGCACAAGCAGAGCGCGAAATAGAGCACCGGAAGAATACTTTCCGTGATCACCAGCAAGGCTTTTTATGGTGCTCTGGTAGTTTGACTCACCCACAATTTCAAAATCGAAATCTTCCAATTCCGGCCAAACATAGGACGCCGAATTACCGGAAGCGGGACGTTTCGCATTTGTTCTACGCTGCGGTTTGGTAACCTGCTTGCTGGGCGCAATGAATATCTTAAACACCCGAATCAGCAGCAGAATGCTCTGCGTTATCAATCTAAAAAAATAATTATCAGGCTTTTTCCCCATCACATACTCCCCTTGATAGCCATTCGTGCGAGCAATGTAGCACTCTGGGCTTCCCCGATTAAGAGGGCCTGCAACCCGCAATCAAGCCAAGCGTCCGCGGCATCGGTATTCGCTGCGCCTGACACTCAGTATCTGGCAGACAGATGAATCCCGGCAATCATGCAGCGCACGGACCCCCCAGCCATTTCGACCGTCGGCACAGCCTGCGGCACCAGACGGGCGGACCGCTCGATGACCTCCTTCTCCTCCTCGGACAAACTGGCATGGGGCCCGTTGCGACAGCGCGAGGATGCGGCCATCGCGGCCTGACAACTCGATCGCGTTGCCGGCGAATCGGCGATCTGGCGGGCGCTTAAGGGAGCGCTCAGCAAGCCGAGCAGGAACTTACTGTTTCCTGCTTTCGGGCAGCTGCCCGCCTTGCGGCATGATGAAGGAGTCTTCCCACTGCACCGCGAAATTGTCACCTGCGTCCTCTTGCACGCCCTCCTCCACGCGGTCTGAACTGGCGCTGAGGGGGTCGAAGTTGGTGAAGCGAATCTTGCGGTTGCGCTCAAGCTTGGCGCGCAGACTGGTGCGCGCTGCCGCCACCGCCTCCATGTCGATTTGCTGGGGCGCTTCTTGCAGTGCGGCGCCGCTGGCCGGGCGCAGGGTGTCGGGCACGGTGGGCAAGGCCTCGTCGTCGAAGTCCATGTCTGC
>JAKFFG010000046.1:0-1796 GCA_036675275.1 Pseudomonas sp.
TCTGCCGGCCAATACCTTGCTGTACATGTGCCACGACTACCAGCCTGGTGGCCGCGAGGTGCAGTTCGTCAGTACCGTTGCAGACCAACGCGCGCACAACGTTCATGTGCGTAATGGCATCAGTGAGGAGGAGTTCGTGGCGATGCGCACCAAGCGTGATGCGTCGATGGACATGCCGACACTGATCCTGCCATCCGTTCAGGTCAACATGCGGGCCGGGCACTTGCCTGAGCCCGAATCGAACGGGACGTGCTATCTGAAAATCCCGCTCAACGTTGCCTGACGTTGCCCTCCCCCCAAAAAACTCAGAAGAAAAATACCCATAACGGAGACCCTTATGGACATTCGTTGCCTTGCGCCTGGACTGTCGATATCAGAACAGATTTTTCCCAATCAATTGGCAGAACTGAAAAACGCCGGTTTTCGCGCCATTGTGTGTAACCGTCCCGATGGTGAAGGCGGCGATCAACCCTTGTTTGCCGAAATCAAACGAGCCGCCGAAGTGGTCGGTATCGATGCGCACTACCTTCCCGCGGAATCAGGCAAAGTCACTGAAGAGCAAGGTATTGCCTTCGGCAAACTCCTTGAAACACTTCCAAAACCGATATTGGCCTATTGCCGTTCCGGCATGCGCTCGACAACGATGTGGGCACTGTCACAAGCCGGCCAACAGCCCCTGCCACACATCATCGAGACCGCCAAAAAAGCTGGATTCGATATGAAAGGTGTCATTCGCCGGATTGCGAACCAGGGGCGCACGCCTGTCGAAGTTGCTGAGGCGCAGCATACGGTGGTCATCATCGGTGGCGGTGCGGCGGGTGTCGCGACTGCATCCAGTTTGCTGGCACGAGAACCTGGACTCGACATTGCCATCATCGACCCGGCAGATGTGCACTACTACCAGCCAGGCTGGACACTTGTCGGCGGCGGTGTCTTCGACGCCTCCCAAACTGCCCATACGATGGGCACGACCATCCCCCGCGGCGTGCACTGGATCAAGTCGGCGGTTGCCGCTTTCGAACCCGAGAGAAATGCCGTCATTCTTGATGGATGCAGAGTCGTCAAATACCAGCAACTGATCGTGTGCCCTGGCCTGAAGCTCAATTGGCATGCAATCGAGGGTTTGTCGGACACCTTGGGCCGCAACGGCGTGACTTCAAACTACCTGTATCACCTTGCCTCTTATACGTGGGAAATGGTGCAGCAAATGCATGGCGGTCGAGCAATTTTCACGCAACCACCCATGCCGATCAAATGTGCCGGGGCGCCCCAAAAAGCAATGTACCTGTCGGCCGATCATTGGAAACGCACCGGTGTATTAGACAAAGTCGAGATCGAGTTTTGCAGCGCCGGCGCGGTGTTATTCGGAGTTCCCGATTATGTGCCAGCACTGATGGAATACATCACTGCCTATGGTATTGACCTGAATTTCGGCAACACGCTCGCCAGCGTGAATGGACCCGCGCGGACTGCAACTTTCAACTGCGTAAATCCGGATGGCAGCGTCCATATTGCTACTCGAGACTTCGATCTACTTCATGTGGTGCCACCGCAGATTGCGCCGGATTTTGTTCGGATCAGCCCTCTCGCTGACGCGGCTGGCTGGATCGATGTCGACCCTGCCACGTTGCGCCATAAAACCTGGGTAAATATTCACGCGCTGGGAGACGCTGCCAACTCCAGCAACGCCAAAACCGCGGCCGCAGCACGCAAGCAAGCGCCTGTTGTTGCCCATAATGTGTTGGCTGCAATGGGTAAAGCGAAAGGCAGCGCCCATTACGACGGTTACGGCTCCT
>JAKFFG010000086.1:0-1795 GCA_036675275.1 Pseudomonas sp.
CGAGCACCTGCGTTACGGCGCAAATTCGGTAGCTGGCGGCATCGGTCAAGATATCGAGCGGCGCGTGGTTATCGACGAACAGCGTGGGCATGTCATTGCAGTTACTGGTGAGCGCCATGAAGCTGCTTTTGGGGTGGGGTATTGGTTTTTCGTAGGGTGGATCAGGATGAAGGGTTGGCATTTGAGACCTTCCGATGAAAATGGGAGCTGCCAAAAGCCTTCCTACAGGCTTGGGTGGCAGCTATACGCGGGGTAGGAATACCGAGCATCGGAGACTCGACCATGCCGAAGCGTGCCCGCGTACAGCCGCCGCAACAGAGCTTACGGACGCACATTGACGGCCGCAAACCAGGTTTCGACGCTTACGCATTACCGATGCTAATAAAGGGTTCCTACACCCCAGCACTGAATTTTCAGTGACCATCAAAGGCTATCGGGTGAACTCATTTCGCACCAGTTCATGCAAACCGCTACAACTTGAAGGAAATCTCCGATGGATCTGCCCGGTAATAAACGCGCAAGACTTTGCAGGGGATCAATCAGGAAAAAAGTCAGGCAAGGATGATGTTGATGTAGGGCGATTCTCTTAATGGCCACTCCATTGATCTACGAGCAGGCAAAAACGCAATGGTTTAATCCGCACAGCCGCGAGACGCCAATTCTTTCAATTTGAGTTCAGCCAGCGGATGTCCGGCCTTCGCCGCCATTTCCCACCAGCGAGCCGCTTCAGCCGGATCCGGCGTCTTGCTCGGCGTCCCCGCGAGACAGATCACGCCAACCTGATACGCCGCCTTGCCATCCCCCGCCAACGCGGCCAGGCGCAGCAATCGCACACCCTCCTCACGTGCCCCAAGACCGACGCCGCGAAAGGTCAGGATGTGGCCATAGAAGCTCTGGGCGCCGACATCACCCAGGTTCGCCATACGCGCGAACTGGCCCTCGAGCCAACTCCAGCCTCGTGGCTGACGCACAAACCACGACCAGTGGAACAACCGGCGGGCCAGCCAGTAACTGGCCCGCGCCTTGAGTCGTAAAAACACTCAGGCTTCCGCCGACTCGGGGTACTCGTATTCGAACACCCGCACTACTTCCGAGGCATGCCAGGACGCGGCAGCCACGCCATCGGACGGCCCGGAGAAGCGCCCCAGGCGCTCGACACATTCGAAGAACCCGGTGCGCGGCAAGCGGCTGGCGCCCTGACTGATCACCAACGAGCTGCGTAACGGCTGCTCGGCTCTGGCATCCAGCGCGGCCAGGTGCTCAAGGGCTGCGGTCAAGGTTTGCATGGCCGGCGTAGGTAGCTGCAAACGCTCCAGCAACGCCCGATAAGTCAAAAGATGGCGCTGACGACGCGCCTGATCAAGTTCCCCCAGCAATCCATCCCAATGTTGACGACTGATGCGTACGCTCACGATTCATCCCTCCATCCTGGCACCGTCAATTCCCAGGCGAGGCTGCGGCGAATAGCAGCGTCGGGTTGACGCTCACCGCTTTCGATCAAGGCGAGATATGACGGACTGATGCCTACCGTGCGGGCGAGCGCCTCAATGGCGATGCCCTTCCCTTCGCGCAAATTGCGTAGTTGATCCAGACCCGGAAGAATCTGGTCTGGTGCCGCCGCGGGAGGCACTGTGGCGTCGCGCGGTGGTTGTTGCTTGATGCCTGCTGCTTTCAGTAGAGCCTGATACTGAGCCCATGGCAGAACCGCATATTCGGGCTCGCCTTCGCGTGTAATTATCTGAATATCCATGACTACCCCGTAGGACAACGACACTTAGCGAGTCGGCGCTTTTCC
>JAKFFG010000087.1:0-1794 GCA_036675275.1 Pseudomonas sp.
TCTGCCGGCCAATACCTTGCTGTACATGTGCCACGACTACCAGCCTGGTGGCCGCGAGGTGCAGTTCGTCAGTACCGTTGCAGACCAACGCGCGCACAACGTTCATGTGCGTAATGGCATCAGCGAGGAGGAGTTCGTGGCGATGCGCACAAAGCGTGATGCATCGATGGAAATGCCGACGCTGATCCTGCCTTCGGTTCAGGTCAACATGCGAGCCGGGCACTTGCCTGAGCCTGAAGCGAACGGGACGCGCTACCTGAAAATCCCGCTCAACGTCGCCTGACGTTGCCTCCCCCGAACAACCTATAAGAAAAATACCCATAACGGAGACCCTTATGGACATTCGCCACCTTGCGCCTGGACTGTCGGTATCAGAACAGATCTTTCCCAACCAATTGGCTGAACTAAAAGAAGCCGGTTTTCGCACCATCGTTTGTAACCGTCCCGATGGCGAAGGCAGTGATCAACCCTTGTTTGCCGAAATCAAACGAGCCGCCGAAGCGCTTGGCATCGAGGCGCACTACCTTCCCGCGGAGTCAGGCAAAGTCACCGACGAGCAAGGTATTGCCTTCGGCAAGCTCCTTGAAACGCTGCCAAAACCAGTGTTGGCCTATTGCCGTTCCGGCATGCGCTCGACAACGATGTGGGCACTGTCACAAGCGGGCCAACAATCCCTGCCACACATTGTCGAGACGGCCAAAAAAGCCGGGTTCGATATGAAAGGCGTCATTCGCCGGATTGCGAATCAGGGGCGCACGCCGGTCGAAGTGGCCGAGGCGCAGCATACCGTGGTCATCATCGGGGGCGGTGCGGCAGGTATCGCGACTGCATCCAGTTTGCTGGCACGAGAACCTGGACTCGACATTGCCATCATCGACCCGGCAGATGTGCACTACTACCAGCCTGGCTGGACACTTGTCGGCTGTGGCGTCTTCGATGCGCCCCAAACTGCCCGCACGATGGGTACGACCATCCCCCGCGGCGTGCACTGGATCAAGTCGGCAGTCGCCGCTTTCGAACCCGAGAGAAATGCCGTCATTCTTGATGGATGCAGAGTCGTCAAATACGAGCAACTGATCGTGTGCCCTGGCCTGAAGCTCAATTGGCATGCAATCGAGGGTTTGTCGGACACCCTGGGTCGCCACGGCGTGACTTCAAACTACCTGTATCACCTTGCCCCCTATACGTGGGAACTGGTGCAGCAACTGCGTGGTGGCCGAGCCATTTTCACGCAACCGCCCATGCCGATCAAATGTGCCGGGGCGCCGCAAAAAGCAATGTACTTATCTGCCGATCATTGGAAACGTACCGGTGTATTGGACAAAGTCGAGATCGAGTTTTGCAGCGCCGGCGCGGTGTTATTCGGAGTTCCCGACTATGTACCAGCACTGATGGAATACATCACGGCTTATGGTATCGACCTGAATTTCGGCCACACACTCACCAGCGTGAATGGACCCGCAGGGACTGCAACGTTCAACTGCGTCAATCCGGATGGCAGCGCCCATCTTGTTACGCGCGACTTCGATCTCCTTCATGTGGTGCCACCGCAGATTGCACCGGATTTCGTTCGCGTCAGCCCTCTCGCTGACGCGGCTGGCTGGATCGATGTCGACCCTGCCACGTTGCGCCATAAAACCTGGGTAAATATTCACGCGCTGGGAGACGCCACCAACTCCAGCAACGCCAAAACCGCGGCCGCAGCACGCAAGCAAGCGCCTGTTGTTGCCCATAATGTGTTGGCTGCAATGGGTAAAGCGAAAGGCAGCGCCCATTACGACGGTTACGGCTCCT
>JAKFFG010000037.1:0-1779 GCA_036675275.1 Pseudomonas sp.
AAGCGAAGGAAGGCTTCACGGATTTCTGCGCTTTTCATTAGGTTCTTCCACGGAGGCTGCGGCCAAAGGCCTGTGCGAAACGTCAACAGACGAAGCGACGGCAAAGGGCCGCATTATATCGGCCCTGCGCGCGGGGTACAGCGTGTTTATACGATAGAAACGGTCAATTGGACCGCTAACGCGATCAGTTGCGGGAAAAGTCGACGAATGTAGCGACGACCTGCTCGATTTGCGCACGGCTGACGTCCATGTGCGTCACCATTCGCAGGCGACCGGCAGCGCTGAGCTTAATCCCGCGCGTCTCGGCGAAGGCCTTGACCGCTTCAGCCTTGTCGCCCATCTGCACGTAAACCATGTTGGTCTGCACCGGCTCGACCTCATAGCCCGCCGCTCGCAGGCCATCGGCCAGCATTTGTGCGTTGGCATGGTCGTCGGCCAGGCGCTGGACATTATTATCCAGTGCATAAAGCCCCGCTGCGGCGAGAATCCCGGCCTGGCGCATGCCGCCGCCGACCATCTTGCGCAGACGTCGTGCCTTGGCGATCAACTCGACCGAGCCGCACAGCACCGAACCGATCGGCGCGCCCAGACCTTTGGACAGGCAGACCGAGACCGAATCGAAATGCTGGGTGATCTCCCGGGCATCGACGCCCAGTTTGACCGCCGCGTTGTAGAGTCGCGCGCCATCCAGATGCAGCGCCAGGCCATGTTCGCGGGTGAAACGGCGAGCCCGGGCCAGATACTCCAGCGGCAGGACCTTGCCCTGCATGGTGTTTTCCAGCGCCAGCAAACGGGTGCGGGCGAAGTGGAAGTCATCCGGTTTGATCGCGGCAGCGACCTGCGCCAGATCCAGCGAACCATCGGCCTGCACTTCCAGCGGTTGCGGCTGGATCGAACCGAGCACCGCGGCGCCGCCACCTTCGTACTTATAGGTGTGGGCCTGTTGGCCGACAATGTATTCGTCACCGCGCTCGCAGTGGGCCATCAAGCCCAGCAGGTTGCTCATGGTACCCGTCGGGACAAACAGCGCCGCGGCAAAGCCCAATCGTTTTGCCAGTTCGGCTTCCAGACGATTGACCGTCGGATCTTCGCCATAAACATCGTCACCAGTGGCCGCAACGGCCATCGCGTCGAGCATCCCTGCGGTCGGTTGGGTAACGGTGTCGCTGCGAAGATCGATAATGCTCATGAATCTGGCCTCGGTAATCAGGGGAAATCCCTTTCGGAAAAGAATTACTGCAGTCATACCGGCAAATAATCAAGCCTTGAACGAGGAAAAGACGTTTTGCGCCTTCGAGAAAGCGCAATACTTGTGGGAGCAGGAAAGCCCGCCCCCACAGGTTCTGCATTTTGATTGACCGGTATTGGCCATGCGCGCCCCGCAAATATGTGTTAAAAACGCTTCGCCGCCAAACAAACCGGGCGGCAAAACGTTCTCAGGGCGGGGTGTAACTCCCCACCGGCGGTAATTGCGCGCAATGCGCATAGCCCGCGAGCGCTTGGCGGCAGGCACGGCAATGGCTGTGTATGGCGGCAAGGTCAGCAGACCCGGTGTGATCCCGGGGCCGACGGTCATAGTCCGGATGAAGAGAGAACGGGATTGGCGCCGTCTAGGCTCTGTACCAAAGCGCCGTCCGCAGGCACTTGTGCCTGCGCACCCTTAAATCCCATTCGATTCATAACGCCCTGTTTTTCACACAAACAGGAGTCAGAACATGCAACCCACCGCAATCGATAGCAAAAGCAAAAACCATCAGGGCGAGCGCGTCGCGTTCATCC
>JAKFFG010000062.1:0-133183 GCA_036675275.1 Pseudomonas sp.
CACCGCCCATGTACGGACGCAGAACCTGCGGGATTTCCACTGTGCCATCCTGCTGCTGGTAATTCTCGAGCACCGCCACCAGGGCGCGGCCGACGGCCAGGCCGGAACCATTCAAGGTATGTACGTATTCCGGTTTTCCCTTGTCGGCACGATACCGGGCCTGCATGCGGCGGGCCTGGAAGGCTTCGCAATTGGATACCGAAGATATTTCGCGCCATGTATTCTGGGCAGGCAACCACACTTCGAGATCGTAGGTCTTGGTTGCGCCGAAGCCCATATCGCCACCGCACAACAACACCACACGGTATGGCACACCAAGGCGCCGCAATACCGCTTCGGCATGGCCCACCATTTCTTCCAGCGCATCGTATGAAGTTTCGGGGTGCACCACCTGCACCATTTCGACCTTGTCGAATTGATGCTGCCGTATCATTCCCCGGGTATCGCGCCCGCCGCTACCGGCTTCGGATCGAAAGCATGGCGTATGCGCCGTCAATTTGACGGGCAGGTCCTGTTGCGGAACGATCGTATCCCGCATCGATCCCGCCAGCGTGATTTCCGAAGTGGAAATCAGGTAAAGGTCTTCGCTTGCGATGACATTGCCTTGCTCGTCAAGACTCGGCTCGCCGTCCTGCCCGCCTTTGGTTACCCAGAACATGTCGTCCTTGAATTTGGGCAATTGGCCCGTGCCAAAGAGCGTGGAACTGTTGACGATGTATGGTGTATAGCATTCTTCGTAGCCGTGCTCGGCAGTTTGCAGGTCCAGCATGAATTGAGCGAGCGCGCGGTGCAGTCGCGCCATTGGCCCGCGCAACATCATGAACCGCGCACCGGACAATTTACGGGCGGTTTCGAAGTCCAGGCCCAGGGGTTCACCCAGCGTGACGTGATCTTTGGGTTCGAACGACAAGGGCTGGGGATTGCCCTCGGCATCGGCCGGCACGTGGCCGGGCAACCAACGGCGCACTTCGATATTGTCATCGCTGGACGCGCCGACAGGCACACTCTCGTGAGGCAAGTTGGGAAGTGTCATCAGCCACTCGCCAAGTTCGCCCTGAACGGCGGACAGATCGAGTTCGAGCTGTTTGAGACGGGCCGGAATCTCTTGCGATTCGGCCATTTCTTTGGAAGCGTCCTCGCCCTTGGACTTGAGCTGGCCAATCAGCTTGGATACCGCATTGCGCCGGGCCTGCAACGCCTCGGTTTCGACCTGAAGCGATTTGCGGCGGGCTTCGAGTTGGCCGAAGCGTTCAGTGTCGAACGAAACGCCGCGAATGGCCAAGGCCTTGACGACTGAAGGCAGATCTTTGCGCAACTGATTGGGGTCTAACATAATCAACCAAAATATGGATTAAAGAAATGGAAAATACCGGCCTTGGGCCAGCGAACATTCTACCTGCGCCGCTGCATTGCCACGCCTGATCGATAGTCATTCCGAACGGTGGCGTTTATCCAGATCGCGCAGAAAAGCAAGTTTGTCGGAGATTTTACCCTCCAGGCCTCGATCCGTCGGTCTGTAGAATTTGGTCCGTACACCGTCAGGAAAGTAATTCTCGCCCGCAGCATAACCGTGCGGCTCGTCATGCGCGTAGCGGTAGGCATGGCCGTGCCCCAGTTCCTTCATCAACTTGGTCGGCGCATTGCGCAGGTGTACGGGTACGGGTGCGCTGCCGTGTTCCTGTACATATCGGCGAGCCGCATTGTAGGCGTTGTAGACCGCGTTGGATTTAGCCGCGCAAGCCATGTACACCAGGGCTTGCGCCAAGGCCAACTCGCCTTCGGGCGAACCCAGGCGCTCGTAGATATCGGCCCCATTCAAGGCAAGCTCGGTTGCCCTGGGGTCGGCCAATCCGATGTCTTCCACTGCCATACGGATAATGCGCCGGGCCAGATAGCGCGGATCGGCGCCTCCATCGATCATGCGGGCGAACCAGTACAAGGAAGCGTCCGGGTCCGAACCCCGCACGGACTTGTGCAGCGCGCTGATCTGGTCATAGAACGCATCACCGCCTTTATCGAAACGACGCAGATCCTGGGACAAGGATGTCTCGAGCCAGGCGGCATCAACGACAGTGCGTCCCGCGCCATGCGCCGATTCAGCGACCACTTCCATCGCATTGATAACGCGGCGCGCATCGCCGTCGGCCCAACGGGCGAGCTGGTCGCGCGCTGCCGGGTCGAACTCCAATATGGCGCCGGAGGCCGCGCCGGAGGCCGCGCCGGATGTCGCGCCGGAGGCCGCGCCGGAGGCCGCACCGGAGGCCGCATCGGACCCGGATGCCCTGGCGGGCGAGTCCGCACCCCCATTAAGGATGACGATGGCACGATCGATGAGCTCCAGCAACTCGTCGACGGACAAGGACTGGAGCACGTATACCCGTGCGCGCGAAAGCAACGCCGAATTGACTTCGAAGGACGGATTTTCGGTGGTGGCGCCTATAAAGGTGAACAATCCGCTTTCGACGTAGGGCAGAAAAGCATCCTGTTGCGCTTTGTTGAACCGATGAACCTCGTCGACAAACAATATGGTCCGGCGCCCTTGCCCCTGGGCGACTTGCGCCGAGAGCACGGCTTCGCGTATGTCTTTGACACCGCCCAGTACCGCCGACATGGAAAGAAATTGCGCCTCGAAGCCGGCTGCCATCAATCGCGCCAGCGTCGTCTTGCCTACTCCTGGCGGCCCCCAGAAAATCATGGAGTGAGGCCGTCCGGACTGGAAGGCCACACGCAAGGGCTTGCCGGGACCCAGCAAGTGGGATTGTCCCACCACTTCGTCCAGCGTACGGGGCCGCATCCGCTCGGCCAGTGGGGCATAGGCCGAGGCGCTTACTGAAGAGGTGAATAAATCGTGGGAGTTCATCGAGCGCCCATGCTTACTGCATTTTCACGACATCCACACCCTTGGGCGCAACAAACTGGAAGGTGTCAGCCGGCAACGTAGGATTGGCCACGATACCGGAGAGCTCGATGCGCGTGGTCCGGCCGAAGGAATCGAGCAGTTCCAGGCGTGCCGGCAGATTAGCCTTGAAGCCGATGTCGACATGCGTGAACCCCGCATCCGCGCTGCGCGGCGTAGCCCGGAGCCAGTCCAGGCCGTCTTTGCCCGGCAATTCGGTAATGGAAAAAGCCTCGTCCAGCGAACC
Organism: Pseudomonas sp.; assembly: GCA_036675275.1. Lineage (GTDB taxonomy): Bacteria > Pseudomonadota > Gammaproteobacteria > Burkholderiales > Burkholderiaceae_B > Pollutimonas. The sequence goes on from JAKFFG010000062.1 coordinate 3,144, forward strand.
TGATCCGAACAATATGGCGGCCGGCGAAGCCCCAATGGATTGATCCACCTTGCGCTGGGTAACCTGGGCCAGGTCCGGATCGTACTGATACACCACCTTGCCATCCGACACGATCAATTGTTCGTAGGGCTTTTTGACGGCCCACTTGAATTGACCGGGTCGCTTGAAGGCAAATTCGCCTGATTGCGGACGTTTCCCGCCACCTTTTTCATCCACTGTCTGCTGTGTGAATTGCCCGGTGCCCGATTGCACCTTAGCCGCGAAGTCACGCAACTGGGCCGGCGCATTCGCCGACCAGGCCAGTACGGGGGCAGCGGCCAGCATGACAGCGACGGCTACACGCCGCATGCACGCGACATAAGCACCCGTCGGCGCAGAAGCCGCTTTATGGTGCATGGAAACCGGCTGATCAATCTTCATTAGAGGCATTTCCCGCTGGAACCAGAATTTCACGATTGCCATTGGACTGCATGGCGGAAACAAGACCAGACTGCTCCATTTGCTCAAGCAAGCGGGCCGCCCTGTTGTAACCAATACGCAAATGGCGCTGAACCGACGATATGGAGGCACGGCGGTTCTTGAGTATGACCTCGACAGCCTGGTCGTAGAGCGGATCCGATTCTGCATCGGCGAAGCCCGTCACACTGCCCACGCCGTCGCCGGTTTCTCCTTCGAGCGTGCCTTCGAGCAAGCCTTCAACGTAGTTTGGCTCGCCCTGCTGCTTGAGCGACTCTACCACGCGATGCACTTCGTCGTCATGAACGAATGCGCCGTGCACCCGCGCCGGGAAGCCCGAACCAGGAGGCAGATAAAGCATATCGCCCTGCCCCAGCAAGGCTTCCGCTCCCATTTGATCGAGTATGGTGCGGGAATCGATCTTGGACGATACCTGGAACGCAATGCGCGTAGGAATGTTCGCCTTGATCAAGCCGGTAATCACGTCCACGCTGGGGCGCTGGGTGGCCAATATGAGGTGGATGCCTGCGGCGCGTGCTTTCTGGGCCAGACGGGCGATGAGCTCTTCGATCTTCTTGCCGACGACCATCATAAGGTCGGCGAGCTCGTCGATCACCACCACGATCATGGGCAATGTAGCCAAGGGCTCGGGCGCATCGGGTGTCAGCGAGAATGGGTTGGGGATGGGCTCTTCGCGCTTGATGGCCTCGGTGATTTTGCTGTTGTAGCCCGCCAGATTGCGCACCCCCATTTTGCTCATCAGGCGATAGCGTTTTTCCATTTCACCCACGCACCAGTTCAAGGCGTTCGCTGCATGACGCATATCGGTCACGACGGGGGCCAGCAGATGAGGAATGCCTTCGTAAACGCTCATTTCCAGCATTTTCGGATCGATGAGAATAAGGCGCACCTGGCTTGCGTCGGCCTTGTACAGCAGTGAAAGAATCATTGCATTGATGCCTACCGACTTACCGGAACCGGTAGTGCCGGCAACCAGCAGATGAGGCATCTTGGCCAGGTCGGCCACCACGGGATTGCCCGCAATGTCTTTTCCCAGCGCCATGGTGAGCATCGAGGAACCGGCATGGTAGGTTTGAGAGCCGATTATCTCGGAGAGCTTGACCATTTGCCTCTTGGCGTTGGGCAGCTCCAGCCCCATGAGATTCTTGCCGGGTATTGTTTCGACCACACGGATACTGACCAGGCTCAGGGCGCGTGCAAGATCCTTGGCCAGATTTACAATCTGACTGCCCTTGACGCCTGTGGCCGGCTCGATTTCATAACGGGTAATGACGGGGCCCGCCTGGGCCGACACAACCACAGCCTTCACGCCGAAGTCGGAAAGCTTCTTCTCGATAAGCCTGGATGTGAATTCTATGGTTTCGGGGGACACGGTTTCGGCTTGTTCGACCGGCATGTCCAGAAGGCTGATGGCAGGCAGGTCGCCCGAACCAGAAGATTCGAGCGGCGCGGTGAACAAGGCCTTCTGTTTTTCTTTTTCGGCCCGCACCGATTTCGGTACGGAAGTAATGGCCGGCTCAATACGCACCGGTGTCTCGTGCACAAGTTGCTCTTGCTTGGCGACCACGGTTTCATCGCGCTCGGCCTTTTTGGCTTCGCCCAGGCGACGATCCTCGCGAGCCGCCTTTAATTCGAGTATGCGGCGTATCGCCTTTTCGATGACGGAACCGACCCGTTCAGATAGGTGCAGCCATGAAAATCCAAAAAACAGGCTGGCGCCCACGGCAGCGAAGACCAGCAGCAGCAAGGTGCAGCCTGTCGTGCCCAGCGTCATGGACATGAGGTCGGACAGCAATTTACCCAGCTGGCCACCCGCTCCAGCGGGTAATTCGGCGCCAAACTGCTTCAGTTGCAGGGCTTCTGTGCCCATTGTGCCGATAAACATCAGAAAAAACCCGACACCGGCCTCCCAGTGAACGCGCGGGAGAGTTTCGGCCTGCGGTTTGGGCAACAGGACGCTGGTCAGGCGATAAAACCCGATCGCGACACGCTGGGCAAGCAGTACCACCCACAGCCATGCGGAATACCCGAACAGGAAAAGCAGGAAATCGGAGATATACGCACCCAGCGTTCCGCCCCGGTTCAGGGTGTGGCTGGAGTGCACGGAGTGGGACCAGGCGGGATCGGACGGATCCCAACTAGCCAGGACCAGGCCCAGCCATGCCGCCAAGGCGGCGAAGAAAATCCAGCGCGCTTCGCGCAGCAGACCTGACAGCCGAGACTGCAAGGGAGAAGGCCCGTTGCGCACATTGCGCGAGGACCGTGGGGAGGTAGCAGGTATTCTAGCCATAGACTCATTATAATTGGCTGTTCATGTTTTTCGGATTTTCTGTAATGACCACTCCCAAGCACGCCAAAGTTCTTATCCTGGGTTCAGGACCAGCCGGCTACAGCGCCGCCGTATACGCGGCTCGCGCAAACTTGAAACCGGTACTGATCACCGGATTGGAACAAGGGGGTCAACTCATGACGACCACCGACGTCGACAACTGGCCCGCCGATGCGCAGGGAGTACAGGGTCCCGACCTGATGCAGCGCTTTCAGGCGCATGCAGAACGTTTCAACACCGAGATGGTATTCGATCATATCGCCAGCGTCGATCTCTCAAAGCGCCCTTTCACCCTTACTGGCGATACCGATGCGCAGTATACCTGCGACGCCCTGATCATCGCCACGGGTGCTTCGGCGCAGTATCTGGGCCTGCCCACCGAGCAAAGCTTCATGGGCCGCGGCGTATCCGGCTGCGCCACATGCGACGGCTTTTTCTATAAAAACCAAGATGTTATCGTTGTCGGCGGCGGCAATACAGCGGTCGAAGAGGCCTTGTATCTGTCGAATATCTGCCGCACCGTAACCTTGGTTCACCGTCGCGACAAGTTCCGCTCCGAGCCCATTCTTCTGGACAAACTGATGGAGAAGGTTGCCACCGGTAACATGAAGCTAAAGCTTTTTTACGAACTTGACGAGGTGCTGGGCGATCAATCGGGCGTAACCGGTGTCCGACTGCGGAATAATCAAGCCAATACCACCGAAGAACTCGCCGTTACCGGCGTATTCATTGCCATTGGCCACAAGCCCAACACAGGGCTGTTCGAAGGCCAGCTTGCGATGGAAAACGGATACATCATAACCAAAGGCGGCCTGAACGGAATGGCAACAATGACCTCCGTCCCGGGCGTATTCGCCGCCGGCGACGTGCAGGACCATGTTTATCGCCAAGCCATCACCAGCGCCGGCACCGGCTGCATGGCCGCGCTTGATGCACAACGATGGCTGGAGAATGCGGGCGACTAAAGGCGGGCGCCAAGGCGGGCAATCGCAAACGCTCGCCGACTTGAAGCGCCTGCGCAAAGAAGCCGAAGCCGCGGCGGCTCAAGCGGCTACCGCTGCAAGCAGAAAGGAAGCGGCTCGCATTGACACCTCCGCGCGCGGAAATACATCCGCGCCTGGAAAAAAAGATGCCCGCGTCACGAAGCACAGTGGCGGAGCCGCAGCCTTCGGCCTGGATGAACAGGACAAGGCACTCTTCCGGCGCGCCGTCAAAAGCGTACAGGCAATAAAAGATACACGTCGAGCCATCCTGCCTCCCGTTGCCGCGGCTTCCGTCGCAATATTGCGCGAGCGCCGACAGCGTGCCACGGGCGCAGATCCGGTGCAACTGCCCCGGGAATCCGACCACTACAGCCCTGCCGGTATAGATCAGGGAGACACCAGCTTCGTACGGCGCGGCTATGGACCCGACCTGATCATCGGCTTGAAGCGGGGCAAGTGGTTGATAGACGCCAGCCTGGATCTGCACGGCAATACCACAACCGAGGCTCACGAGAGGCTGGACCGCTTCCTGCAATCGTGCCTGGAACACCATATAAGATGTGTGCGCATCGTGCATGGCAAAGGCTATGGCTCCAAAGACGGAGAACCCGTCCTGCGGCAAACCGTCAGGCGCTGGCTTAGCCAGATGACCGATGTACTGGCTTATGTGGAATGTGCCGAACAAGACGGCGGCGCGGGCGCGGTGCAAGTCTTATTGCGCGGCACGCAGGCGGTTTCCCCATAAAAACTACTGGAACAGAACATGAGCTGGCTTTACCTTGCTATTGCAATCGGGGCAGAAATTGTCGCCACTACCGCCTTGAAAGCGTCGGACGGCTTTTCGCGCCTGTATCCGGCGTTGATCACTGTCGCGGGATACCTGGTGTCCTTCTATTTCCTGGCATTGACCTTGCGGGTGATTCCTGTGGGCGTGGCGTACGCAATATGGTCGGGAGCGGGCATCGTCGCGATTTCGCTTATCGGTTATGTCATGTTCAAGCAAACGCTGGACACAGCTGCCTTGATAGGCATAGGGCTTATCGTAGCCGGCGTACTTGTACTGAATATTTTCTCGAAATCGGCCATGCACTGACACGGCCATGCCTTGATCGCGGCGTCTCCAAAACGACAAAGGTCGACAATTATGTTGTCGACCTTTGTACTTTTATATTTTTTATGGGACCTGCAACTTTCTTATGTACCGATTTATCGGCTTGCCCATGCAGGGCTTTGTCTCCTCACCTGCATGGAACGCATTGTGCATGATTTTTCAAAAGCTAACACCTAGGGAATGCACTATGTTAATGCCGATTCTGTCTAAACCGGGGCGGCCTTCACTAACGTGGCGCACCGTTGCTGTGCGGGAGACTGCGCCAGAAAATGACCGCAGCCACCAGGCCGAATGCCCCCGTGGCTGCGATACCGGCAGCAAGCGATATCAGCGCCGTCAGGCCGGACAGCAAGATGGGCCCCGCACTAGTTCCTATGTCGGCAATCAGGCGCCAAAGCCCAAGGAATTGGGTTCTGCCTACCTTCGGTGAGGCGTCGGCCCCAAGCGTCATGACTATGCCCGAACCGATGCCGTTGCCCAGGCCCATCAGCATGCATACCAGTGAAAAGCTGAGCAAGGCGCCCGTAAACGGCAATGCAAACAAAGAGACCGCAAGAATCAGGGCACAAGGCAGCGCTACCCAGAGCCGGCCATAATGGTCCATGATTTTTCCGGCCGGATAGAACACCAGCATGTCGATGGACGACACCAGGCCGAAAACGACAGCGGTCATGGCGGGTGTCATGCCGATTGCATCGGCCCATAGCGGTATGGCGACCTGGCGTGAAGCTCGCATCGCGCTGATCAACAGTATCCCCACACCCAACGTAAGAAATACATTGCGGTGCGTGGAAGCAATAGCCGTCATACGCGGCTTGGGCGCAGCGGACGCCGCGCCGGCATCGTCACGCGGCTGCAATTCGGGCAAGGCAAAGGAAAGAACGCCGGCGGCGATCAGCGCGGTGATCGCCACGTAATAGGCGCCCGCCAGGCCTATGGCGTGCATCATGGCAGCCGCTGCAAAGGGGCCTATAAACATGCCTATGCGTTGCGTACCGCCCAGCGTGGAAAAGGCGCGCGCACGCATATGTACCGGCACAGCATCCATCAGGTAAGTTTGCCTGGCCAGATAGAACACCGACGTCGCCAGGCCCATCAGCAGCACGCCAAGGGCCAGCAATGCCGGATGCCGGGCCGCAACACATAGGGCAAGCGCAAGGACGCTCAGCGTCGCGGCACCGATCAGGGAGTGCCGCTCACCGTGTTTCGATGTGATCATCGCCGCGGGAATATTGCCGGCCAGGGACCCAAGCCCCACCAGGGCAGCGATAAATCCCGCCATGGACGGCGAGGCGCCCAGGTCTATGGCGCTCAGCGCAATGACCGGAAGAATTGCGCCATTGGCAATGCCGAACAGCATCGAGGGCCCGAAGGCGGGAATTATTATCTTGTTCCAGCGGAACGGGGTGTCGCTCATGTGAAGCTCAAGTACTCGTCGGCGGCCTTCCGCGCTGACATCAGGAATGGACCTCAGGTCCACAGGCGACATTTTGCCATTAGTACGCGGCTTGCGAAGTTCGCCCGGCTTGGGAACGCAACTTGCGGCGCATTCGCCCAGACCACGTAGTGACGTTCTTTCTGTGCTTTTGGTACTTGACACAAGGAGTTGACATGAACCGTAGCATCATGGCTTTGCTGGTTTCGAGCTTACTGGCGCCGTCTGCGTTACCGGCGCAACAAGTGATCCCACCCACGGCTGAAAGCGACCCAAAGAACCAGATACAGCAACAAAACAACGCGCAAAGCATGAGTCCAGCCGCATTTGTCGCGCAGGCGGCCAGCGGCAATATGCTGGAGATCCAATCCAGTCAACTGGCAATGGACCGGTCCAAGCACGACTCAGTCAAACAATTTGCCAAAAAGATGATCAAGGACCACTCCGGAGCGGCCGAACGCATGAAGTCGGCGGCAATGGGTCAACCCATCCCTGACAATATGTCGAAGGCGCACGCCCAGATGCTTGAGCAATTGCGCAGCGTCGACGATAAGGAATTTGACGCTCGCTACCTGCAGACGCAGCTGCAAGCTCATGAAGACGCCGTTTTACTCTACGAGCAGTACGCCGCAACCGGCGAACAGGAATCGCTGAAGCAGTACGCCGAACAAATGCTGCCTGTCCTGCGTGCGCATTTGCAGTCCGTAAAGCAGATCACTGCCGAAGTGGCGCCCGGCTAAAAGGTGTGTTTTCGATAGGCGCTAGTGTCTTGGCAGTATGGACGCCGGGCCGCCGGATACTTAGCATGATCCTGTACCTTGGAGACACAAGGCAGAAGTCGCAATCGTTGCGGACTGGAATACAAACAGGAGACAAATCATGCAGAGCAGACTCTGGAAATGTGCGGCCGCGTCCATCGCCCTGACGGCCGGAGCCGCGACGGCGCAATCCCAAAGCCTCACGGACGATGCGCTACGGATAGGCGTGCTGACCGACATCTCGGGCGTCTACGCCGACGTATCCGGCAAGGGCGCCATCGAAGCCGTAAGAATGGCAGTTGAGGATTTTGGCGGAACCATGTTCGGCAAACCCATAGAGGTGCTTTATGCCGACCACCTGAACAAGCCGGACATCGGCGCAGCCAGGGCGAGGGAGTGGTTTGACCGGGACGGCGTGGATATGATCACCGATCTGGCCAACTCCGGAGTTGCGTTGGCCGTAGCCGGGGTCGCCAAAGAGAAAAAGCGCCACATCATCGTCAACAACCCCTCGAACATGGGGCTCACCAACGATATGTGCTCGCCCTACTCCGTCCACTACACGTATGACGCGTACTCGCTCGCCCATGGCACCGGCCGTACGGTGGCCGAGCAGCCCGGAGGCGACACCTGGTACTTCCTGACTGTGGATTTCGCCTTCGGCATCGGTCTCGAGAAACAGGTCAGCGACGTAGTGCGTGCCGCAAACGGCAAGGTGCTGGGCGCCGCCCGCCATCCGCTCGGCACTACCGACTATTCCTCTTACATTCTGCAGGCGCAGACATCGGGGGCGAAGATCATAGGCCTTGCATCCACCGGGCACGACACCATCAACGCCATCAAGGCCGCGCACGAGTTCGGACTGACGCCCAAACAGAAACTGGCCGCGCTGCTGCTATGGATCAATGACGTGCATGCCCTGGGTCTCGATGTGGCGCAAGGCCTGCAGCTGACGAACGCCTGGTATTGGGACATGAACGAAGGATCGCGCGAATTCGCCAAGCGCTATTACGAACGCATGCAGAGCATGCCCAACATGGCACATGCCGGTGACTATTCATCCACCATGCATTACCTGAAAGCCGTCCAGGCGGCAGGAACCGATGATCCGGATGCCGTGTCCGCCAAAATGCGCGAGACTCCCATCAATGACTTTTTCGCCACCGGCGGCAAGATACGTGAAGACGGACGCATGGTTCACGACATGTACCTGTGGGAAGTGAAATCGCCCGAGGAGTCCAAGGCGCCTTGGGATTACTTCAAGCTGGTCAAGACCATTCCGGCTGCCCAGGCCTTTGCTCCCCTGGCTGACAGCACTTGTTATCTTGTCAAAAACTAGTCTGAGGCCCCGGACTGTGGCGCGGTCGGGAACGGTATTCAGATGGACGAAAACCGGTCAGGCGCTTGAAAGTATTGGAGAACGTGAACGGGTTCACGTATCCGACATCACGCGCAATGGCCTCGATCTTCTTAGTCGTGGTCACCAGTTGGTGCGCCGCCTGGGCGATACGCATGGTGGTCAGCTGCTTGCCCGGGCTACGACCAAAGTTTTTCCAGCACAAGCGGCGCAAGTGCTCGGGGCTGATGTGGGCCAGGCGCGCCAGTTCTTCCAGCGTCCAGGTGCGCCCAATATCGGCAAGAACGGCTTTCCACATGTCGTTCAGTCGGGGTTCCCGCTGCCACGGATCTATCATGCGGGCGACATAGCGCTCGATGATGTCGACCCAGATGGCACAGGTGCCCGGATCGGCACCCGACTCCATCTCGTGGGAAAGCCCGAGAATGGCGTGCTCGAGCGGCCGGCCGTCGAACCGGGTAAGGCCTGGCGCCATGGCGTTTGCCAGCGATCGAGGCGAAGTGGGCATAAAACGCACCCAGCAGAGCTGCCAACGCTGATTGGGCAGGCAATGAAAGGCATGCAGCACGTGCGCGGGCGCAAAACTGGCAACCCCAACGGGGTGCGTGTGCCACCGGCCATCGAGCAAGGTCCTTCCTTCGCCGCCCAGGCATACCTGCATGAAGCTGCCGCTGAGGTGCGTGCGCACGATAGTGTATGGAGCGGCAGCGTCGATGACCGCAACATGCGCAATATGGCGGGCGGCAAGCGGATCGCAATGCTCGGCACGGACGGTGACGACGCGAGTGTCATCACCGAAGATATGTGTTTCGGTCAGCAGGTCTGGCTTTTCCATAAACGAATCATCACACAAAACGTTCTATAAAGGAGTAGTTATGGCAAGGCATGATCGCCAGACATTGATGCGCAAGTTTCACGAAATGGTTGCGCGAGGCGAGCCCATTATCGGCGGCGGAGCCGGTACCGGCATATCGGCAAAATGTGAAGAAGCCGCCGGGATCGACCTTATTGTGGTGTATAACTCCGGACGCTATCGCATGGCCGGCCGCGCGTCATCAGCCGGCCTGCTGGCGTATGGGAACGCCAACGAGATCGTGCTGGAGATGGCGGGTGAAGTATTGCCAGTGTGCAAACACACGCCCGTGCTGGCCGGCGTCAATGGCACCGATCCCTTCATCATCATGCCGGTTTTCCTGAAGAAGCTCAAAGAACTGGGCTTTGCGGGCGTCCAGAACTTCCCGACGGTGGGCATTATCGATGGCACATTCCGACTAAGCCTGGAAGAGACCGGCATCAACTTTTCGACCGAAGTCGATATGATCCGGCAGGCGCATGAATTGGATCTCCTCACCACCCCGTATGTATTCAGTGCCGACGAGGCGGTGGAAATGGCCAAGGCGGGCGCCGACTTCATTGTTCCACACATGGGCGTAACCGTCGGCGGAAGCATAGGCGCAAGTTCTTCGAAAACGCTGGAAGAATCGGTACGGCTCATCGATGAATGGGGCGAGGCCGCCCGCCGGATACGCAAGGATATCATCGTCATTGCGCACGGCGGACCCATCTCCATGCCCGATGATGTGCAATATGTCTTGCGCCACAGCGAGCATTGCAATGGTTTTTACGGGGCCAGCAGCATGGAACGCCTGCCTGTCGAAATCGCCATCGAAAAACATGTGCGTCTGTACAAAGCGCTATCCCGATAAGACGGAGGATCTCCATGGCTCGTGTTTATGTAAGCGCCGTTATGAACGCCACCCTCGACCAGGCGTGGGAAATGTTGCGGGATTTCGGCGACCTGGGCAACTACCACCCATTTTTCGAAAACTCGTACATTGAAGACGACTGGGCACCTGACCGAGTCGGCTGCGTGCGCCACTTTACGGTTCGTGAAGGAGGCGGCACGCTGCGCGAGCGACTGCTGGAGCTGTCGGATCACGAGCATCGGTGCACGTACGAAATCCTGCACATCGATGCCGACTGGCGCAACTACATCGCGCAGATGCACCTATTGCCCATTACTGAAACTGGACAGTGCTTTGGCGAATGGTGGGCGACCTTCGACGTGCCGGCCGACCAGGAAGCCGAAGCCCTCGAACGCGTCGCCGACACATTCAGGATATTTTTTGAATGCGTCAGCGAACGTTTCGGTGGAGCGAGATGAGCGCCGGTCCCTGCGTATGGGTAGTCGGCACCTTCGACACGAAAGCCGATGAACTGCACTACCTGGCCACGCTGATCAAACAGGCCGGCGTGCCCGTCTGCACAATAGACATCAGCACCCGCGGCACCTCGAGCCAGGCCGACATCCCGGCCGCCGAGGTCGCATCTTTCCATGAGTCGGGTGCCGGATCGGTGTTTGGAACCCAGGACCGGGGCCAGGCCGTCATTGCCATGGGGCAAGCCCTGCGCCGGCTGGTTCGCATTCGCCATGAGAGGGGCGACATACTGGGCGTCATCGGCATTGGGGGGTCGGGAGGCACATCCATGATAGCGCCGGCCTTGCATATGCTTCCTTATGGAACGCCCAAACTGCTTGTTTCCACCCTTGCATCGGGCAACGTCAGTCCGTTCGTTGACGTCTACGACATCGTGATGTTGAACCCGGTCACCGACCTCGCCGGCCTCAACCGCCTGTCGCGCATGATACTTGCCAACGCGGCGCATGCGATCGCCGGCATGGTGACGCACGCCCTTCCTCAGGCCTCGCCGGATGAACGCCCGGCACTCGGGCTGACGATGTTCGGCGTCACGACGGAGTGCGTGCAAGCCGTGTCGCGCCTGCTTGACAAGCGATACGACTGCCAGGTGTTCCATGCCAACGGAACAGGCGGCCGAACGATGGAGGCACTTGCTCGAGCAGGAATGCTGCGGGCAATTGTCGACATCACCACGACCGAGGTTGGACAGCATCTGGCGGGCGGCGTGTGCGATGCAGGACCTGATCGGCTCGCCGCTGCCTCGGAGCTTGGCATATCGTGGATCGGTTCGGTAGGCGCCCTTGACATGATCAACTGGGGGCCGCGCGACACGGTCCCCCCCCAATTCCGCAATCGCCTTTTCCACGTACACAATGCGCAGGTCACGCTCATGCGCAGTACGGCGCAGGATCTTGCCCTGGCGGGCGAGCGTATCGCCTCGCGGCTGAATCAATCGCCGGGCGCGGTGCGCCTGCTGCTTCCAATGAAAGGACTTTCGGCCATCGACAAGCCCGGCCAACCTTTCCATGATCCCGCCGCCAACGAGGCACTATGGCACTCCATCGACCGGCACTTCATCCAAACGCCACTGCATCGCCTGGAAAAGCTGCCGTTGCACATCAACGATCCGGAGTTCTCCTCGGCGGTGGCAGAAACCGTAGAAAGCGTAGTGGCAATCGGGTAACGCCCGGGCTTGGCTTTTTGCTGACGAATAGACCAGGACAAATTTGCAGCTCAATGGCTATTCGAGTACAACAGACTTCTTATCATCGGCACAATGGAATTACATGAAGCGCTCTATCTTATGGCTTTGCTCCGCACTTGCAATCAGCGGCTTGGCGGCATGCGCTCATCAAGGCGCCGCAAACCCGGACATGGCGGCATCCGCTGACACGCTTACCGCCTACCATTGGCAACTGGAACAGCCTCGGGCGGCGACCGCCAAACCGGTGCAGCTTACATTCGCGGATCAGCGCTTGATGGTCAGCGGGCTCTGCAATGTCCTTGGCGCGAGCTACAACATCGACGGCCCCAAAATGACAGTCCAGCAAGTGGTCGGGACGCTGCGCATGTGCCCGGACCAAGCCTTGATGAAAACCGAGCAAGAGGTCGGCACCCGCCTGGAAAAAGTACAATCCTGGAGCATTGCCGGCGCACCTGCCGAGAGCGCGGACCAAGGTCCGGTGCTGACATTGAACTTCAATGACGGCGGCCAGTGGCTGCTTAAAGGCGAGCCCACAGATGAAAGCAAATACGCCTCCAGCGGCGAAACTGTCTTCCTGGAGATCCAGCCTCAACTGGCACCCTGCAATCACCCGCTGATCCCCAACAAGCAATGCATGAAGGTACGCACGGTGGAATACGATGAATCTGGGATCAAACAAAAGTTGGGTGCATGGGAACTGTTCTACAGCGACATCGAAGGCTATCAACATAACGCTGGCGTACGCAACATCCTGCGCGTCAAACGCTACACCCTCGCCAACCCGCCAGCCGATGCATCGCGCTACGCATATGTACTCGACATGGTGGTAGAAAGCGAAAGGAAACAGTAGGCGACCGGCTAGCCCGCCACGGCACGCAAACAATCGGCATTCAATTCGCTGAGCGAATTGATGCCCATCAGCGCCATATTGCGCGACACCTCTTGCTTGAGCAGGTCGATGCCATGCAAGGCGCCCGCCTCGCCGGCCACCGCGGCGGCAAACGAAAACGGACGGCCTACAAACACGAATCGCGCACCCAATGCCAAGGCCTTCAACACATCCGACCCTCGGCGCACACCGCTGTCGAGCATGACGGGAACATCAGGGTAGGCGCCAACCACTTCAGGCAGGACACGCAGCGGCGCGACCGCCCCATCCAGCTGACGCCCGCCATGGTTGGAAAGAATCAGTCCATTGACACCGGCATCGACCGCAATCCGGGCATCCCTGGCATCCAGTACCCCTTTCATGATAATGGGGCCGCTCCAGTAGTCGCGGATCATACGCAAGTGCCGCCAGTTCAGGTGGCCGCGATCGGAGAGTGAGCGCTCGACATTGGGCGACAGTATCGGCGCGCCACGCGTGGCATAGCTGTTCTCGAAATGCGGCATGCCATGCTGCAGCAAGGTACGCAGGAAGGTGCCAAACAGCCAGCGAGGATGTGTCAGTCCCTGCCATGCCAGGGCGGCACTGGGCCGAACCGGGATGGTAAAACCGGCACGAACGTTGTTCTCGCGATTGGCGGCCACGGCGGTATCCACCGTAATGACGAGGGTGCCATAGCCCGCGGCACGCACCCGCTCCAGCAGCGCCATGATGCCGTCGTCGTTTCCCGGCAGATAGGCCTGGAACCAGCTCGCCGGATTCGCACGCGCCACGTCTTCAAGCCTGATCAACGACGAACCGCTGACCACCATGGGGATGTTCTCCTGGGCGGCGGCGCTGGCCAGCGCAAGATCGCCGCGATAGGCCGACAAGGCCAGCAAGCCCATCGGAGCGATCCCGAACGGGGCATCCCAGCGGCGCCCGAACAACGTCACACCTGTATTGCGCTGGGTAATGTCCACCATGATACGAGGCACGAGCTCGTACGACGAAAATGCGTTGCGATTGGCATGATGCGAGCTGGATGTTTCAGCAGCATCGGCAACATAGCTGTACACCTGACTGGGCAGGTGACGACGCGCGGCGGCCTGAAAATCATCCAGGCAAAGCAGGCCGGCGTATCTTGCCGGCAAGGCTGGACGCGCGACGGAGCCTCTTAGAACTTCACTATTGACTGTCATGCACAGCCCATATCAATGCGTCTTGCCTGCCGGTTTCCCGACTTCCAGCGCAACACCGCACCAGTCCCAATCACCCCGTTCATCATTGCACATGGCGTCAAGCATCCGCTCCGCCACCGGGGCGGCTGCCAGCTCCATACCACAGGCATGCGCCGTATCCAGGGCCAGCCGAAGATCCTTGCGCATCAGGCGAGCACGAAAGCCCGGCTCGAAGCTTTCCTGAATGATGCGCGGCGCATGTTTTTCCATGGGAAAGCTGCGGGCTGAACCCTGCAGCAATACATCGCGCATGATGTTCGGATCCACGCCCTGGGCCCTGGCCAGCGCCAGGGCATCGGCCACGCCCAGCATGGCCGCAGCCACAGCCACCTGGTTGCAGGCCTTGACGGTCTGCCCGGCGCCCAGGGCGCCCACATGAGTGATGGTCTGGCAAAAGGCGGACAATACCGCACGACAGGTTTCGACTTGGTCCGTTTCGCCGCCCACCATGCAGGCCAGCGTACCCGCCTGTGCGCCGGCCTGGCCGCCGCTTACCGGGGCATCAAGAAAGCCCACGCCCTGTTCCGCCAGTCGCCGGCCTATGGCCTGGGCCGAGGCCGCCGCGACCGTGCTGGTATCGATCACCAGGGCTCCAAGCCTCAGGCCCTGCGCCAGCCCGCTGTCTCCGAAGAGGACGTCCTCGACGGCCGGCGCATCGGACAAACTGAGCACCACGATATCGCATGAACTGCCCAACGCCGCCGGAGCGTCATGGGCGGTTGCGCCCGCCTCGACGAAAGGCGACAGCACTTCGAGGCGCCGCGCATACACATGAACAGGAAAGCCCTTGCGCAACAGGCAGTGCGCCATGCCTGCCCCCATGGACCCCAGCCCTATGAATCCTACCGTGGTATTTTCCTGCTTCAAATTCATTTTGCGACTGCCTTTCCGATTGTTTCGTAAGCTTCCACCACTTCCAGCTGGAATTTTTCACCACCCTTATAGTCTTCGGTCAGTCCCGACTTGGCAACCCAATCCTTCCAGCCCTGGGTCTGCATGCCTTGGCGGAAAGCATCATGCAGATAATGCGTCACATCGTCAGGCATGTTTGCCGGCCCCATCAGCCCCTTCATGTTGTCAAGCGCCACCGGCACTCCCAGTTCCGTCATGGTGGGCACATCAGGCAAGGCGGGCAGGCGGCTGCCTGAAAACAGCGCCAATGGCCGCACGCGTCCTGCATCGATCAGGCCCTTCATCTCTTCATACGCGCCGAATGCGCAATCAATCTGCCCCGCCACCAGCGCATTCATGGCATTGGCCGCGCCCTTGTAAGGAACATGCAGCAGCTTAATGCCGGTCTCTTTCTCGAAAACCGTGGCGGTCGCATGAAAGATTCCGCCCTCCCCGGTGGAACCATACGAAATGTTCTCCGGCTTCTTTCTGGCTTCCGCCATCAGGGCCTGCATATCGGCAAAAGGCGCATCGGCCCGCACGGCAAGCACACTAGGCGCGCGCGAAACCTTGATGACGGGCGTAAATGAAGTACGCGAATCGTAGCCCAGCGGCTTGAAGTTTCCGACGGAAGTCGTTTCGCTGCCTCCGCCGACAAAAAGGGTGTAGCCATCAGGCTCGGCATCGGCCACCATTTGCGCCGCGATCGTGCCGGCCGCACCGGCCCGGTTCATGACGATAACCGGGACGGGAAGAATGTCCTGGACGGCGAATGACAATTGGCGCGCAATCTGATCCGCTGAACCGCCGGGAGCGAAGCCGACCACGATGGTGATCGGCTTGGAAGGCTTCCATTCCGCTGCAGACCAGGCGGGCAAGGCCAGCGTTGAAAGCGCCAGGGCCCCAAGCAACTGCCGACGCATCCGAAAAGCCGTCAAATATATCTTCTTCATGTTCTGTCTCCTGTCTTGTGTTCTCTTATGGATTTTTTTCATTATCGAGTGCCAAGCTGAACAAGAAAAGTGATATATATGGAAGATACTTCTCCTCTTTTTCGATATGACCCTCAAACAACTGGAAGCTTTTTATTGGGCGGCAACCACCATCAGTTTTCAGATGGCCGCCGACCATTTGCACATTTCGCTGTCAGCGCTGTCAAAACGTATTGGCGAACTGGAAGCGCACTTCGGCCAGGCGCTGTTCGACCGCAGCGGCCATAGGGCCTTGCTTACCGATGCCGGCCAGCGCCTGCTGCCCCTGGCCGCGCAAATGCTGAAAATGGGTCACGAAATCGATAATCTGCTGGCCGATGATGCCGGCATGATCGGCCACTGCCGCTTCGGCGTCGGAGAACTCGCCGCCCTGACCTGGCTGCCGGATTTCATCGCCCACATCAATCACAAACATCCCAACCTGACGTTGGAACCCTGTGTAGACTTGGGCTCTTCGCTGGAACGGCGCCTGGTCAAGGGGCAACTGGATTTCGCGGTGGTGGCCGGCCACTCCGGCCACAGCGAGCTTACCAGCCACTTGATCGCCGACGTCGCTTTCGCCTGGGCAGCCGCGCCATCGCTGGTAGGCGCTCAAACCTCACTGAATGACGAGCTGCTTCAAAAGCATCCGCTGATTACCATGCCCCATGGCGCCGGGCCTACCCGCATGCTTGAACATTGGTTGACCACGCATGACCTGGAAAGCCGCAACCGCCTGACCTGCAACAACTTGAGCGCCGTCGCCAGCCTGATCATCGCCGGCCGTGGTATCGGCCTGTTTCCCCTCTCCTGGCTGGATCAACTGTCGCCACGTGCGGTTGCTATCCCTGTGCGCGCGCAGCCCCGCCTGCTTTCCATGCAATACACCTTCCAGCACCGCCGCCACGACCCGCGACCGCTATTGGCCAGCCTGCATCGCTCCATACTCGATACCGCTGACTTCACCAAGCGCTGTCCGCTTTGGTGATGGCTGGCGCAAAAAAACCCTGTTTCTTTAAGAGAAACAGGGTTTTCCGAACTTCAATGAATCAGCTCAAAACTGATTACATATTCTCGATCATGACCTGACCGAAGCCCGAGCAGGAAACCTGGGTCGCGCCTTCAAGCAGTCGCGCAAAGTCGTACGTGACTTTCTTGGACAGGATCGATTTTTCCATGCTGGAAATAATCAGGTCAGCGGCTTCTGTCCAGCCCATGTGACGCAGCATCATTTCGGCGGAAAGGATTTCGGAACCGGGGTTCACGTAATCTTTACCGGCGTACTTGGGCGCTGTGCCGTGCGTTGCTTCGAACATGGCGATCGAATCGGACAGGTTGGCACCCGGGGCAATGCCGATACCACCGACCTGTGCGGCCAGCGCGTCGGAGACGTAATCGCCGTTGAGGTTCAATGTGGCAATGACGTCGTATTCGGCAGGACGCAACAGGATTTGCTGCAGGAAAGCGTCGGCAATGACGTCTTTAACCGTGATTTCGCGGCCTGTTTTAGGATTCTTGAATTTACACCATGGACCACCGTCGATCAGCTGAGCACCGAATTCGTTCTGTGCAAGCTCGTAGCCCCAATCGCGGAAGCCACCTTCGGTGAACTTCATGATGTTGCCCTTGTGCACCAGTGTTACCGACGACTTGTCGTTGTCGATGGCGTACTGGATGGCCTTGCGCACCAGTCGCTGTGTGCCTTCACGCGACACTGGCTTGACGCCGATGCCCGATGTTTCGGGGAAACGGATTTTGGTGACGCCCAGCTCGTTCTGCAAGAAGGCAATAAGCTTCTTGGCGTTGGCGCTTTCCGCCTCGAATTCCACACCTGCATAGATATCTTCCGAGTTTTCACGGAAAATGACCATATTGGTTTTTTCGGGCTCTTTGACGGGCGAAGGAACGCCCTTGAAGTACTGGATGGGGCGCAGGCAGACATACAGATCGAGCTGCTGGCGCAATGCGACGTTCAGCGAACGGATGCCGCCGCCGACCGGCGTTGTAAGGGGCCCCTTGATGGAAACAACGTAGTCCTTCACTGCGTCCAGCGTTTCTTCAGGCAACCAGACATCAGGGCCGTAGACTTTGGTGGATTTCTCGCCGGCGTAGACTTCCATCCAGTGGATCTTGCGCTTGCCACCATAGGCCTTGGCAACTGCAGCGTCGACGACCTTGAGCATGACGGGCGTGATGTCTGCGCCAGTGCCATCGCCTTCAATGAAAGGAATAACGGGTTCGTCGGGGACATTGAGCGAAAAATCGGCATTGACCGTGATTTTCTGGCCCGCTGCGGGTACCTTGATGTGCTGATAGGACATGTATGCTCCAGTTGTGCTCTATAAGGAGTAAGGATCGGATAAACGCCAAACTAAAATGAGTAGGTCTTATATAAGAGTAGTTTATCCTAAATCGCGATCTGTTTTTAGCCCTAAAGCATACTGCGTCCGGCCTCGACATCAAAGAGGCTTTAAAATGGACGTTTTCACAGAGCAAAGTGGTGACGAACCACGGGATGTCTTATGTTCAATCCATCGCGCGAACAGGTGCGGCAATTTTTCACCGAAGCCTGGAGCAAGCGCAAGGCGGGTGGCGTATTGACGCCGCTGGAAACAATGGCAATCGACCTCGTCGAACTGCATCCCGAATATCACGCCGATCTGGAAAATCCCGACATTGCGGAAGCCGATTTTTCAGTGGAAAAAGGCCGCACGAACCCATTTCTGCACTTGTCCATGCATCTGGCCATCAATGAACAATTGTCCATAGACCAGCCGCCGGGCATCAAGAAGGCGTTCCAGGGCCTGCTTGCAACGCGCGACGCCCACGAAGCAGCCCACGTAATCATGGAAGCGTTGGGCGAAGTCATATGGGAAGCCCAGCGACTGGGCACCCCTTTCGATAGCGACAAATACCTGGAATTGATACGCCGCCATGCCACACGGGGCTGACGGCGATCGGGGCTGAGGACTACTTGCGTATGGACAACGGCGAGTCGAGGCTGGACAGCCAGGCGGCGATATTGGCAATATCCGTCGTCGAAAGCGGCGTCGCCATCGCGCCCATTACGGCATTCTTGCGAATGTTTGCCGAAGCCGGAGCGCCGCTTGTGCCGCGCTGGTAGGCCCGCAAGGCATGCCGCAAATAGTCTTCGTGCTGTCCGGCCAGAATGGGGTACGTCGGCAATACCGAGGTCTTGGCGTCGGCACCATGGCAAGAGGCACAGGCGAATTTTTCATAGGCGGCTTTGCCCGCCTCGATGTCGGCCGCCGTGGCGCCCGAGGAAAATGTGATCATGGCGGAGGCCGCCAGAGCGAATGACAGTTTTTTCATGCAAGCCCCCGATTATTTAAGACTGGAGTAGTAGGCGGCCAAGTCGGCCATGTCTTGTGGCGACAGGCTTTTAGCAATGGCTTCCATCGTGGGGAACGAGCGACCGCCGTTGGCGTATTCATTCAGCGCGGCAACAATATACTCGGCATTCTGGCCAGCAATCATGGGCACGTGATAAACCTCCGGGAAACTGGACTTGTAGCCCGGAATGCCATGGCAACCAATGCACATAGAGACCTTAGAGAGAGCGGCCTTGGCGTCGCCCACGGGCGCGGCGTCCGCCGCGAGGGCTTGGCCCGCATACACACAGGAAGCCATAACGGCCAGCGCAGCAAATGTGCGCGTCAGGGGGGTTCGCAGCTTCATAATAGCTCTTGTTAGACAGTGAATAACTGTTGATTTATGTCAAGCAACCAACGAAAAATGAAGATTGTACGATAATTGAAGCTAACGATACACGAATGTCCTCCGACTTGGTAACGCCGACTTCAATTCTGGAACGAAATAAATGACCTCTGCAGCCGCTTCTTCTCCTTCCGAACGCTTCACCGGTACCGAGCGCTATGTGGCGACTGCCGACCTTAAGCTGGCGGTCAATGCCGCCTTGGCATTGCAGCGCCCCCTGCTCATCAAGGGGGAACCCGGCACGGGCAAGACGATGCTGGCCGAAGAAGTGGCGGCGGCCCTGGGCCGTCCCCTGTTGCAATGGCACATCAAGTCCACCACCAAGGCGCATCAAGGCCTGTACGAATACGATGCCGTTTCCCGTCTGCGCGATTCGCAGCTGGGCGACGAAAAGGTGCGCGACATCAGCAACTACATCGTCAAGGGAACGCTATGGCAAGCCTTCGAGGCAAACGAGCCAGTGGTCATGCTGATCGATGAAATCGACAAGGCCGATATCGAATTTCCGAATGATTTGCTGCGGGAACTGGACCGCATGGAGTTTCATGTCTATGAGACCCGCCAGACTGTCCAGGCCAAGCATCGGCCGCTGATCATCATCACGTCCAACAATGAAAAAGACCTGCCCGACGCATTCCTGCGCCGTTGTTTCTTTCACTACATCAGCTTCCCAGACCGCAGCACCATGCAGGAGATCGTGGCGGTCCACTACCCCACGATCAAAGAAGATGTCTTACGGGCGGCGCTGGACACGTTCTTTGCACTACGCGAAGCGCCCGGGCTCAAGAAGAAACCGTCTACGTCTGAATTTCTGGACTGGCTACGGCTGCTGCTCAACGAAGCGGTGTCCGCTACAGACATCAGCAGCACGACCGGCGATCTGCCTTTAATGGCGGGGGCCTTGCTCAAAAATGAACAAGACCTCACCCTGCTGCAACGCCTGGCAGCCATGACACGTGTCAGCCAGCGCCGTTGACCGGTCGTTGGTCAAGAAATTTTCAGATGGAAAAACGCCGCATGACTTCAATACAAGGTTTTCAGGAACAACCGGCGCCCGTAACGCTGCAAGGCTACGGCGTAAAGCTCGTTCCCATGCAGAAGGAACACGCACCCCGCCTGGAGCAGGCCGCGGCCGACGGAAAGCTGTGGCAGTTGCGCGTAACATCGGTACCCGAGCCGGGGGCAATGGCAGCCTATGTGGATATGGCCCTGGAAGGACAGCGCAGCGGGCACATGCTGCCCTTCTCCGTAATCGAGCAAGACAGTGGCGATATCATAGGCAGTACGCGCTATCACGACATCGTTCCGGCCATTGCGCGGCTCGAGATCGGCTACACCTGGTATGCCAGTCGCTGGCAGCGCACGCATGTGAATACGGCCTGCAAATTGTTATTACTGCGCCATGCATTCAACCAATTGGGAGCGACGCTCACAGGCTGGCGCACCGACAACTACAATTTTGCATCACAGCGGGCCATCGAACGGCTGGGCGCTCGCAAGGATGGCGTCCTGCGCCACCATGCGGTGCGCCGCGACGGAACCGTGCGCGATACTGTCATGTACAGCCTTCTTGCCGGTGAATGGCCCGAAGTCGAAAAGCATCTGGAATATCAACTGAGCCGGCGCCATGCTGATTGATTTCTTCTACCATTTGCGGGCACGCAAGCTTCCGGTATCGGTGCAGGAGTACCTGACCCTGCTCAGCGCTTTGCAAACCAGCCTGATGCCGCCCAGCATCGACGATTTCTACCATCTCGCCCGTATGACGCTGGTCAAAGACGAGACCCTGTTCGACCGTTACGACCAGGCGTTTGGCGAGTTTTATCATAAGCTCCAGGCAGCAGTACCGGTCGACAAAGAAATCCCGCTGGACTGGCTTATCAAGGAATTTCAGAAGAATCTCAGCCCTGAGGAAAAGGCCGCCATCGAGAAGCATGGATGGGACAAGCTCATGGAACTCTTCAAAGAAAGACTTGAAGAGCAGAAGGAGCGCCACGCCGGCGGCAATAAGTGGATAGGAACCGGCGGAACATCCGCGTTCGGGCACGGCGGCTACCATCCGGAAGGGATACGCGTCGGCGGACCATCTGCAGGAAACCGTAGCGCCATCAAGGTATGGGAAAAGCGCGAGTATCGCGACTACGATGATCAGCAGGAACTGGGCACGCGCAACTTCAAGATGGCGTTAAGGCGACTGCGCCGCTTTGCTCGCGAGGGCGCCGACCTCGAGCTGGATCTGGACCACACTATCGCCAGCACCGCCAAGAATGCCGGCTTTCTCGACTTGCAGATGGTGCCCGAACGGCACAACACCGTTAAAGTGGTGATGCTGCTGGACGTGGGCGGCAGCATGGACGATCATATTGCGCGCGTCGAAGAGCTATTCTCGGCTGCCCGAAGCGAATTCCGGCATCTGGACGTCTACTACTTCCACAACTGTCCTTACGAATCCCTTTGGCAGAACAACCGGCGCCGTACTGCCGAACGCTTCGATACCTGGGATATCCTGCGCAAATACAACGACGACTGGAGGCTGATTATCGTGGGCGACGCAACCATGAGTCCCTACGAGATCCTCCAACCGGGCGGCTCGGTCGAGCATTACAACAAAGAAACCGGCGCGGCCTGGCTGCAGCGCCTGCTGGAGAACTGGCCCAAGTCGGTTTGGCTCAACCCCGAACCCGAGGCCTATTGGCAATACCGGCAATCCATCGCTATTATCAAGAACATCATGCACGAGCGCATGTATGGCGTAACGGTAAGCGGTCTGGAACAGGCCATGCGCGCGCTCTCGAAATAGGTCGCTGCAACCCTGCCCGCCCGAGTCTGTTAAAAAGACTACGGCCCCCTGATTCTTTTCTCTAAACGGATATCTGCGCATGCTACTGTCGCCTTCGAAAATCAAAACCCGTTTGCTTGCCCTGCTGGTCCTGACCTTCATGGCCTTGCCGGCAACGGCCCTCGACCTGCCCACGGGTATAACGCAAGTAACGTCGATCGAAGGTGTCACGGAATACAAGCTGGAAAATGGCCTGCGGGTGCTATTGGTTCCAGAGGGTTCCAAGCCCACCACTACCGTCAACATGACTTATCTTGTCGGCGCTCGTCACGAGAACTATGGGCAGACTGGCATGGCGCACCTGCTTGAACATATGCTGTTCCGCGGTACGCCCACCATGCGCAACGCGCTGGCTGAGTTTTCCAAACGGGGATTGCAGGCCAATGGCTCGACGACCGCCGACCGAACCAATTACTACGCCAGTTTTGCCTCCAATCCAGATACGCTGGAATGGTATCTTCGCTGGCAAGCCGATGCGATGGTCAACTCTCTTATCGCCAAAGAAGACCTCGAATCTGAGATGACCGTCGTACGCAATGAAATGGAGCGTGGCGAAAACAGCCCGTTCCAGGTCCTGATGCAGCAAATGCAAGCCACTGCCTTCCGCTGGCACAACTATGGCCACAGCACCATAGGCGCGCGTTCCGACGTAGAAAACGTCGATATCGGTCAACTGCAGGCCTTCTACAAAACATACTATCAGCCGGACAACGCCGTGCTGATTGTGGCGGGCGGATTTGACCCGGCCGAAACGCTGCAAACCATCGCCCAGGCCTTTGGAAAGATTCCTCGTCCGCAACGCGAACTGCCACCCGAATACACGGTGGAACCTGTACAAGACGGAGAACGGCAGGTCACATTGCGGCGCCAGGGCGGCAGCCCGCTGGTCGCCGCCATGTACCATGCCCCCGCGGCGTCCAGCCCTGAATATATCGCGCTGGACCTGGGCGTCGGGATACTCGCCGACACACCCTCGGGCCGCCTTTACCATGCGCTCGTGGGCAACAATCTCAGCACTGATGTTTTCGGTTTCACTTCCGGCCTGAACCAACCGGGCTACGCTTTTTTCGGCGCGCAGCTACAACCGGGCATGGACCAGACCAAAGCGCTGCACACGCTCGAAGACACGCTGGACTCCATCGCCTCAAAGCCTTTCACCAATTCAGATCTGGACCGCATACGTAACAAATGGCTTACAGACTGGTCACAGACTTACGCCAACCCGGCGGGTATGGCGTCGGCCTTGTCGGAAACCGCAGCCGACGGCGACTGGCGCCTGTTCTTTCTGCAGCGCGATCAGGTAAAAAGCGCCGAGGTGTCCGAGGTGCAGCGCGTTACGACTGCGTACCTGGTGCCCAGCAACCGCACCAATGGGCTATATATTCCCACTGAACAGCCGGTCCGGGCGCCACAGGCCGTAACGATAGACCTGCAAGGCTTGCTCAAAGGCTATAAGGGCGAAGGCGCCGGCGAAGCCATCGCAGCGTTCGATCCCAGCCCCGCCAATATCGATGCGTCTACCCAGCGCGATCCGCTGGAGCTTGCGAACGGCAAGGTAAAGCTGGCCCTGCTGCCCAAGCCGACGCGAGGCGACCGGGTAGAAGCCAATCTGCTGCTCCAGTTCGGCACGGCCAAAACCCTCGAAGGCAAGCGGGCTGTCTCCAGCGCCGTGGCGTCCCTGCTCGAACGCGGCACCAGCAGTATGTCGCGGCTGGAAATACAAGACAAATTCGATGCCCTGCAGGCGAATGTCAGTTTCGGTGGTGAAGCCGGTATCGTGGCGGTCGACATGTCGACCACCAAAGAACACCTGCCCGCGCTGACTGAACTGGTCTTGCATATACTTCGAGAAGCAAACTTTCCAGCGAACGAGCTCGTCGAATACCAGCGCCAGGCAAGCACCGCCATCAAAAACGCAATGTCCGAGCCCAGCGCGCTGGCATCGCGCAAGCTGGCCCGTCACGATAACCCGTGGCCGCGCGAGGACGTGCGCTACACACCAAGCTTCGAAGAGGCGCAAAGCGAGATTGCCGCCATCACGCAAAAAGACCTGGTCGACTTCCATTCGCATTTTTATGGCGCCGGTACCATTGAGTTCGCTGCGGTGGGTGCCTTCGACCCCACTGCCGTCAAGGCGTCCCTAAGCAAGGGGCTGGAGGGCTGGCGCAAGGCTCCGGACTATGAACGGGTGGCAAACCCCTACAACCCTGTAAAGCCCGAACAGTTCGACATCAATACGCCGGACAAGGCCAATGCGTTCTATCTCAGCAAAATGCCTTTGAAACTGCAGGACACCGATCCGCAATACCCTGCGTTGTACCTGGCCAATTATCTGCTTGGCGGTTCCGAGACGTCACGCCTGTGGACGCGGGTACGTGTCCAGGAAGGGCTTTCTTATGACGTGCGCAGCGGCCTGGATGCGTCATCCTTCGAACCCTCGGGCGGATGGACAGTCTATGCCATACACGCACCCGAGAATACCGGCCGGCTCGAAACCGCCATAACCGAGGAATTGCAGCGAGCGCTTAAAGACGGTTTCACACAAGAAGAAGTGCAGGAAGGCATCAACGCGCTGCTCAATTACCGCAAGCTCGCCCGCACGCGGGACGGCGTGCTGGCCTCGGCATGGATCAACTACATGCAACTGGATCGCAGCTTCGAATGGTCGGAAAGAATAGATAAAGCGCTTGCCGCTTTGACCGTTGAAGACGTCAACGCCGCGCTGCGCGCTTCGCTGGATCCCGCCGGCTTCAGCACCGCCGTGGCGGCCGACGAGAAAAAACAAAAGCAAAAGCCGGAATAGCGCTGCGGCGCTATTCCGGGGTCCTGGATCAGGAAAAGAAGCTCTTTACTCGATCGGTCCAGGACTCGCTTTTAGGCGAATGCTTTTCACCGCCCTGCGTCAACGAGGTTTCGAACTGGCGCAGGATTTTCTTCTGCTCATCGCTCAGGCGCACCGGCGTCTCGACCGATATGTGGCAATACAGGTCTCCCGGATAACTGGCGCGCAGACCCCGTATACCCTTGCCACGCAGGCGGAAAGTCTTACCTGTCTGTGTGCCTTCGGGTATGGTAATGGCGCCTCGTCCGGATAATGTCGGAACCTCGAGTTCACCGCCCAGCGCAGCCGTCGTAAATGGAATAGTCAGCTCGCAATGCAGGTCCTCGCCGTCGCGTTGGAAAATTCCGTGCTGCTTCAAGTGGATCTCGACATAAAGGTCGCCCGGAGGGCCACCGTTTACGCCCGGCTCGCCGTTGCCCGACGACCTGATGCGCATGCCGTCGTCAATACCCGCGGGAATCTTGACCTGCAAGGTTTTGTTCTTGCGCGTGCGTCCTACACCATCGCAGGCTACGCAAGGTTCAGTGATCTCCTTGCCCCGGCCATGACAGGTCGGGCAGGTTTGTTGCACACTGAAAAAACCCTGCTGCATGCGTACCGTGCCGCTGCCGTCACACGTATGGCATGTCTTGGCATGGGTGCCGGGTTTTGCACCCGAACCATGGCAAACCTCGCAGCTTTCCCAGCTGGGAACGCGAATTTCAGTATCGAACCCGTTGGCTGCCTGCTCGAGGCTGATGTCCAGGGTGTATTTCAGATCGGCGCCGCGATACACCTGAGCGCCACCGCCACGACGGCCTGCGCCGCCGAAAATTTCGCCGAAGATATCGCCGAAGGCATCGGCGAATCCGGCGCCGCCCATGCCGCCCGCCCCTGCATTGGGATCAACGCCGGCGTGGCCGAATCGGTCGTAGGCACCGCGTTTCTGTTCGTCGGAAAGCATCTCGTAAGCCTCTTTGGCTTCCTTGAATTTTTCCTCGGACTCTTTGCTGTCCGGATTGCGATCCGGATGGTACTTCATAGCCAGCTTGCGATAAGCCTTTTTCAGTTCTTCGTCGGAGGCGTTTTTTGCCACCCCAAGGACTTCGTAATAGTCGCGTTTTGCCATTTGAATTGCTTGCGTCTGAGACGTCTATTCTTCGTGCATGAACAAGAATGCCCGATTTCTGGCATGACACCAGAAACCGGGCTCAAAACCACTACAACCAGACTTTACTGATCGCGCTTGACTTCTTTGAAGTCGGCATCGACCACATTGTCGTCCGCAGGCTGCGCGGCTTCTTCCGAACCTTGCGACGCAGCGGCCTGTGCCTGCATGTCAGCATACATTTTCTCGCCCAGTTTCTGCGAAGCTGTGGAAAGCGCTTCGACCTTGGCGTCGATAGCCGCCTTGTCACCGTCTTTCAAGGTGTCTTCGAGGTCTTTGATAGCGGCCTCGATGGATTCCTTTTCGGACGCTTCCAGCTTGTCGCCGTATTCTTCCAGCGATTTACGGGTGGAGTGCACCAATGAATCGGCCTGGTTACGGGCCAGGGCAAGCTCGGCAATCCGATGATCTTCTTCGGCGTTGGCCTCGGCATCTTTCACCATGCGCTCGATTTCCTGATCGGTAAGACCCGAGTTGGCCTTGATGGTGATCTTGTTTTCCTTGCCGGTGCCCTTGTCCTTGGCCGAGACATGCAAGATACCGTTGGCGTCGATGTCGAAGGTCACCTCGATTTGCGGCGTGCCGCGCGTTGCCGGCGGTATGCCTTCGAGGTTGAACTCGCCCAGGCCCTTGTTGCCGGCTGCGATTTCGCGCTCGCCCTGGAACACCTTGATGGTTACCGCTGGCTGATTGTCGTCTGCCGTGGAGAACACTTGCGAAAACCGGGTAGGTATCGTGGTGTTCTTCTGGATCATCTTGGTCATGACGCCGCCCAGCGTTTCGATACCCAGCGACAATGGCGTCACGTCGAGCAGCAGAACGTCTTTGCGGTCGCCCGACAACACGGAACCCTGAATCGCAGCACCGGCCGCCACAGCTTCGTCGGGGTTGACGTCTTTGCGTGGTTCCTTGCCGAAGAACTCCTTGACCTTTTCCTGGACCTTGGGCATACGTGTCATGCCGCCGACCAGAATAACGTCGTCGATGTCCGAAACTTTTATGCCGGCATCCTTGATGGCGGTGCGGCATGGCGCAATGGTGCGTTCGATGAGTTCTTCAACGAGTGCTTCAAGCTTGGAGCGGGTAACCTTAAGGCTCAAATGCTTGGGCCCGGAGGCGTCTGCCGTGATATAGGGCAGGTTGATTTCGGTTTGTTGCGCCGACGACAGTTCGATCTTCGCTTTCTCGGCGGCTTCTTTCAGACGCTGCAAGGCCAGCATGTCTTTCGAAAGATCGACGCTGCTTTCTTTCTTGAATTCGCTGATGATGTATTCGATGATGCGCTGGTCGAAGTCTTCGCCGCCCAGGAATGTATCGCCGTTGGTCGACAGTACTTCGAATTGCTTCTCGCCGTCTACATCGTTGATGTCGATGATGGAAATATCGAACGTACCACCACCCAGGTCATAAACGGCGATCTTGCGGTCGCCCTTCTCCGTCTTGTCCATGCCAAAGGCAAGGGCCGCCGCGGTAGGCTCGTTGATGATGCGCTTGACATCGAGGCCTGCAATGCGGCCGGCGTCTTTGGTGGCCTGACGCTGGCTGTCGTTGAAATACGCGGGAACCGTAATGACGGCCTCGGTGACTTCTTCACCCAGATAGTCCTCTGCGGTCTTTTTCATTTTGCGCAGTACGTCGGCCGACACTTGAGGAGGCGCAAGCTTCTTGCCCTGCGCTTCGACCCATGCATCGCCGTTGTCGGCCTTGATGATGCCATAAGGCATGAGGTGAATGTCTTTCTGTACGGCCTTTTCGTCGAACTTGCGGCCAATGAGGCGCTTGACGGCGTATAGCGTGTTCTTCGGGTTGGTGACCGCCTGGCGCTTGGCCGGCGCACCCACCAGGATTTCCCCGTCTTGCAAGTAGGCGACAATCGAAGGCGTAGTGCGCGTGCCTTCCGCGTTTTCTATGATTTTGACCGTGCTGCCGTCCATTACAGCTACGCAGCTGTTGGTCGTGCCCAAGTCAATACCGATAATCTTGCCCATATTTATCATCCTGCTAAAGAAAATTTTTAATTTGGAAACTGCCTGAATAGGTCACAAATGGGGATACGGCGCGTAATTTCAAGCCATATCCTTCATTTTTTACGATTCTTGCTGCGTTTTGCCTGTAGACACCATGACCAGGGCCGGACGCAAGACGCGATCGGCGATGGTGTAGCCCTTTTGCAGCAATTGTGCGACCGTGCCCTCGGGCAAGTCGGACGGCACTGCCGAAATGGCCTGATGCTGATGAGGGTCGAAGACATCGCCTGCGCCAGGGGCTACTTCTTTGAGAAGATTGCGCTCGAAGGCGGAGTTCAGCTGGCGCAGCGTGACTTCCACGCCGTCTTTCCAAGCTTCGGCGCTTTGCTCGGTTTGAGACAAGGCCGCTTCGAGGCTGTCGCGAACGGGTATCAGGCTTTCTGCAAATGATTCCGTGCCGAATTTTCTAGCCTTGGCGATATCGTCAGCCGCGCGCCGGCGGATATTTTCGACCTCGGCCTTGGCCCGCAACAGTTCATCATGATAGCGAGCCACCTGCTCCTGGGCCTCGGACAGCAGCGTCGCCCAGTCTTCCTGTGCATGCGCTTCAGTATCCTGGGCCTGGTCCAGCCCATTGTCGCCCTCGAGCTGCTCTGAGGTATCAACAGACGGATTGCTTTTCGGATCGATGGTCTCGTTGGGTGCCGACATAAAAAATCTCCACATACTAAATATTCAATTAAATGAAAATGGGGGCATGCGCCCCCGTTTCAAGGGCTGCAGCGACTGCGCGGGGCAGGAACCCGTTCGGTATCTTGCGGCAAGCTCGGGCCCAGGTGAGATCGGCGGGCGGTCGGGGTCAGACATTCCAGCCTGCCATATGTTTCTTGACCAGACCAGCCAAGCTGGATATCCATGCCGGATCGTCATTCAGGCACGGTATATAGCGAAACTGTTTTCCGCCGTCCTCAAGGAATGCATCCCTGCATTGCATCTGAATCTCTTCCCGTGTCTCAAGACAGTCTGCCAGAAACCCCGGGCACATGACGTCGACCTGACTGATGCCTTGCCGGGCCCACTCACGCAGCAAGGGTTCAGTGTAGGGTTCGAGCCATTTCTCGGCGCCGAAACGACTTTGGAATGAAACATGAACGAGCTCGGCGTCGGCGCCCAGCCGGCGCTTGAGCAGCAGCACGGTTTCCATGCAGTCGCGATGATACGGATCGCCCTGCTGTATCGTGCGGCGCGGCAGGCCATGGAAGCTGAGCAACAGGCGTTGCGGTTTGCCATGCAAAGCCCAGTATTCGGTGACCTGCCGGGCCAGCGCGTCGATATAGCCGGGTTCGTCGTAATAGCGTTTCACAAAACGCAATTCTGGCTGGTTGCGCAATTTTGCAGCATAAGCCGCTACCGCGTCCACG
Organism: Pseudomonas sp.; assembly: GCA_036675275.1. GTDB lineage: Bacteria > Pseudomonadota > Gammaproteobacteria > Burkholderiales > Burkholderiaceae_B > Pollutimonas. Next base: position 32,921 of record JAKFFG010000062.1, read on the forward strand.
GCGGTAGCTGTGGTGCTCGCGGCATATTGAGGATACATGGGCAGGACCAGGATGCGCTCGCAACCCTTCGCACGCAGCGCGCCCATGGCACCGGCGATGGATGGATTTCCATAGCGCATGCCAAGTTCCACATGGGCGGCAACGCCGCTATCGGATAAGTGCCGCTGCACGCCCAGGGCCTGCGCCTGGCTCCATACCAGCAAGGGAGAACCTTCCGGCAACCAGATTTCTTCATAGCGGGGAGCCAGGGCTTGCGGGCGGCGGGTAAGAATGAAGCCGCGCAGGATGATCTGCCATATCAACGCGGGAATCTCGATAACGCGTGGGTCGGACAGAAACTGGCCGAGATACCGACGTATTGATTTGCTCGTGGGTTCATCCGGCGTACCGAGATTGACAAGCAGGACACCCACGGGCCCGCCCTGACGCAGCGGCGGTTGGCTGTCAAGGGCATGCGGGTCGGTGGGCTCGGGCAAATAGCGCGGGGCAAACAACTTGGTCATTTTCTATAACTCGTGGGACCGTTCAGGATTGATTGTGGCTGAGCGCATTCGACAGCATGCGCGCGGTGATGTCCACGATGGGAATGACACGTTCGTATGCCATGCGCGACGGGCCTATGACGCCCAGCGTTCCGACGATCTTGCCGTCCACCCCGTAAGGCGCGGTAATGACCGAGACGTCGTCCACCGGCATCAGCCGCGAGTCGCCGCCGATGTAGATTTGCACGCCCTGGGCGCGGCTGGAGACGTCGAGCAACTGCAGGAGATCGGTCTTTTTTTCAAACAATGAGAACATGCGCCGCAAGCGATCCATGTCGGAGGCGATCTCGGAAATATCCAGCAGCTTGCTTTCGCCCGAGATGACCAGGCTGTCGTCGGCATCGGTGGTTGCCGTGCCGGCTTCGACCGCGGCCTGCATCAGGCGTGAAATATCGGCCTGCAGCGACGATAGCTCATCGGTAATGGCCAGGCGAACCTGGTCGAAAGACATGCCGGCAAAGTGCTGATTGAAGAAGTTGCTGGCTTCGATGAGCTCCTGTTCCAGGTAGTCGCGCGCCACGAAAAGAATGCGGTTCTGCACGTCGCCGTCGGGAGTGACAATAATGAGCAGAACGCGTTTGTCCGACAGGCGGATGAACTCGATCTGGCGGAAGATCTGGGCGCGCTTGGGTGCGAGCACCACTCCCGCGAACTGCGACAGGTTCGACAGCAGCGCCGCGGCAGCCGTGACAGCCCTGCCCGGTTCGGCCGCCGGCAGAATCTGGCGGATATGGCTAGCGGGAAGCACCTCGAAGCGCTGCACTGCAAGCAGGCGATCGACGAACAGACGGTAGCCCTTGGGGGTCGGTATGCGGCCGGCCGAAGTATGAGGACTATGAATGAGCCCCAGGTCTTCGAGATCCGCCATGACATTGCGGATAGTCGCAGGCGACAAATCGAACATCTTCGACAAGGTGCGGGAGCCCACCGGCTGTCCGTCCGCAATATAGCGTTCTATCAGCGCTTTCAAGAGTGCGTTGGCTCGATCATCCATGACTATATTTCGGGTAACGTTATAAAAAGTGGTTTTTGTACCTACAGCCATGTTGCTGCAGGGACCATATAATCAATTAATCCCTATTATTCCATCAATCACCAAGGTGTCTACCTTATGCACTTCAAAACCGTTGCGCTCATCGGCAGGCATCAAGACAGCGGGCTCGATGCACCTTTGCGCAAACTTGCCGCCACGCTGCATGCGGCCGGGTGCAAAGTGCTCATAGAAGCCGATACCGCCACAAACACCGGCATCACCGAACACACCGTCGCCGATTACGCCGCCATAGGGCAGCAAGCCGACCTGGCCGTCGTCATGGGCGGCGACGGAACCATGCTGGGCGCGGCGCGGCAGCTGGCGGTCACCCGCGTGCCGCTTATCGGCATCAACCACGGCCGCCTCGGGTTCATCACCGACATTCCCCTGCACAGTGCCAACGACGCCCTGGCCAGCGTACTGAAAGGCAATTTCGAAATCGAAGAACGCATGCTGCTTGAAAGCCGTGTCGTGCGCGACGGCAATATTATGTTCTCTGGCCTGGCTGTAAACGACGTGGTGCTTAACAGGGCCGGTCGCGGCGGCATGATAGAAGTGCGGGTCGAACTCGACGGCGTCTTCATGTACAGCCAGCGCGCCGACGGCCTGATCGTGGCTACCCCCACCGGTTCCACAGCTTATTCGCTGTCTGCCAATGGGCCTATTGTGCATCCGCAACTGAATGCCATTTTGCTCGTGCCCGTGGCGCCGCAAACGCTCTCAAACCGCCCTATCGTCCTTCCGGATACGGGCACATTAAGCCTTACCATCACGGCCCTGGGCCGGGTCGAGTCCGGCGCCAGCGTCCACTTCGACATGCAAACCTGGTCCGACTGCCAGCCCGGCGACTGCATCGATGTACGCCGCGCCCAGCACACAGTCCGTTTCGTCCACCCCACGGGTTACAGCATTTTCTCGACGCTACGCCGGAAACTGTATTGGAACCACATGCCGCAACTCTCAGACGAGGTCGAATAATACATGCTGCGTACTTTGCACATACGCGATTTTGTCATTGTGGACCATGCCGAAATCCAGTTCGAAACTGGATTCACTGTTTTTTCCGGAGAAACAGGGGCCGGCAAATCCATACTTATCGACGCCCTTTCGCTTACCCTTGGAGCCCGAAGCGACATCAGCGTACTGCGCGAAGGGGCCAGCCGAACCGATATTTCAGCCGTGTTCGATCCGCCCGATTCCCTGCATGCCTGGCTGCGCGAGCATGAGTTCGATACCGACGACGCATTGGTATTGCGCCGTGTCCTTGACAACCAGGGGCGCAGCAGGGCCTTCATCAATGGCCTGCCCGTCACGCTGGGGCAACTACGGCATCTGGGCGAACAACTGGTCGACATCCATGGCCAGCATGCCCATCAAAGCCTGCTGAAAACGTCCAGTCAACGCGACCTGCTCGATGCGCAGGGCGGCCATTTGCCTTTGCTGCGGCAGGTTCAGCAAGCCTGGCAGCAATGGCAGCAGGCACAAAAAACACTGACAGCGGCTCAACAGAATGCCGCAGTGCTCCAGGAAGAACGCGAGCGGCTCGAATGGCAATTGTCCGAACTCGAGCGCCTGGCCCTTAAAAAAGACGAATGGGACGCCATCACCAACGATCACAATCGGCTGGCGCACGCCCAGGCGCTGCTGGACGGCGCCACCCAAGCTCTTGCCGCGCTCAGCGAAGAAGACGGCTCCGCGCAGCACGCATTAAATGCCGCGTCTACGCAGATACGTCAGTTATTGCGGCACGACAATCAACTGCAGGGCGTGTACGAATCAATAGAATCGGCGCGTATTGCCAGCGCCGAAGCGGTATCCGATCTGAACAGTTACCTGGACAAGCTGGAACTCGATCCCGCCGGCCTGGCGCATGCCGAACAGCGTCTTTCCGCGATTTTCGACATGGCCCGCAAATTCAAGGTCGAGCCGGAAGAACTCCCGGCATTGCAATTGTCGTGGCAAACGCAACTTGCCGATAGCCGAAACGCTGGCGACATCGAAGCCCTGGAAAGGCAAGCGGAAGAATCGGGCAAGCAATACGAATCACTGGCCGGACAGCTCACCAAGGCACGCCGGAAAACCAGCGAAATCCTCACCAAACATGTTACCGACGCCATGCAGACCCTGGCCATGAAAGGCGGTGTGTTCGAAGTCAGGCTTACCGCCTCCGAACCATCGGCGCACGGCAACGAATCTGTCGAATTCCTTGTGGCGGGCCACGCCGGCACGCGCCCCAAGCCATTGGCCAAGGTGGCTTCCGGCGGCGAACTGGCACGCATCTCGCTGGCCCTTTCGGTCATAGCAAGCCAGGCGGCGCGCGTACCCACGCTGATCTTCGACGAAGTCGACACCGGCGTAGGCGGCGCTGTGGCGGAAGTGGTCGGAAGACTGCTGCGCGAATTGGGCGAACGCCATCAGGTGCTTTGCGTCACTCACCTTCCGCAGGTTGCGGCCCGCGGCATGCATCATTACGAAGTCAAGAAGTCCACAACCGGCACAAGCACGATATCGCTGATTGAGGCCCTGGACGAACGCGGGCGCATCAATGAAGTCGCCCGGATGCTGGGCGGCTTGAAAATCACCGACACAACGCGCAAGCACGCCAGGGAGATGTTAATGGCCGAATAAGCCGGCCAACGCGGGATTTAGAATCCCGCACATCTGCCCGAGGTGTCACCCATCAGCATTAAATCCCGCGCTATTTTCCGTGGCGGGGTGCGCATTCCGGGCAAATGCCATATAGCAGCATGGTGTGGCTTTCCAGATGAAAACCTTTGTCCTTGGCCACTTTGTGCTGGCGCTTTTCGATTTCGTGATCAGTAAACTCGACGACCTTGCCGCAATTGGTGCAGATCAAGTGATCGTGGTGATCCCCGTCATTCAGTTCGAACACTGCCTTACCGCCATCGAACTGGCTGCGCACCAGAATGCCCGCCTGTTCAAACTGCGTAAGAACGCGGTAGACCGTGGCGAGTCCAATATCGACATCTTCGGCGATCAGGGCGCGGTAGACGTCTTCGGCGCTTTGGTGGCGCAGATTGGCACGCCTGAAAATATCGAGTATCTTGAGGCGCGGGAACGTGGCCTTCAAGCCCATATTCTTCAATTCACTTTGGTCATTCATAGCTAAAATGTCTCTGGCGGTAATAGTATGGTTCGGACGCGGGCAGGGTTGCCGTACACCCGACGCTGACTAACGCTAATATGCGTTTATTCTTAAACCTTTATGATAACGGTTTTATTCGATCCGAATATAACAGGGGCGCTTCGTGGTAACGACTGCAAAACCAATATTTACAACACTACGCACAGGCGTGGCAGTGGGCGTGCTGGCCATGGCTCTTTCGGCCTGCGGCACGACAAACTGGGGTTTTCCATATCGCCCCGACGTCCAGCAAGGTAACTGGATCACTTCGGAACAGGTCGCGCAGCTGCAAAAAGGCATGACCCGGGAACAGGTACGTTTTATCCTTGGCACGCCGACTCTGCAAGACATTTTCCGCAGCAACCGCTGGGACTATCCCTACTTCCACAAGCCTGGCTACGGCGAGGCAGAAGAACGCAAGTTCACCGTCTGGTTCGAGGGCGACAGCCTTGTGCGCTGGGAAGGTGACGAACAACCTGACCGGCAGCCTTTCCAGAAGACTGACACGGGCGCAGAAAGCCCTGATGTCGACGATGCCCAAGCCGTGGAAGACATGGAGCCAGAGGCGGAAGCCGCTCCCATACCGGGCGCCGACAGCGCTGAACCGCTGCGCTAAGGGGAAATAATGCGTATCGCTATTGCCGGGGCCGACGGCCGCATGGGCCGCATGCTCATCGAAGCCATCGTTGAATGTCCCGATCTCGAACTGACAGTCGCCCTGGATCGCGCCGGTTCGCCGGCTATCGGCCAGGATGCGGGCGCCTTCCTGGGCCTGGATACCGGTGTGTCGATCTGCGCCGATCTCGACGCTTTGGCGCTGGCAGATTGCCTGATCGACTTCACCCGCCCCGAAGGAACTCTGCTGCACCTGCAGGCCTGCGTGAAACATGGCGTGAAATGCGTCATCGGAACCACCGGCTTTACTGACGAGGGGAAGCAGGCCATACAGGCAGCCAGCCAGAAGATTGCAGTGGTGTTCGCACCCAACATGAGCGTAGGCGTCAACGCAACACTGAAGTTGCTCGACATGGCGGCCCGACTGCTTAACAGCGGCTATGACGTCGAGGTGTTCGAGGCTCACCACCGCAACAAGGTCGACGCGCCTTCGGGTACCGCGCTGGCCATGGGCGAAACGGTAGCCTCGGCCTGGGGAAAAAAGCTCGATGACGTCGCCGATTGGGCCCGACACGGCGAAACAGGCGCACGCGAGACCGGGCACATCGGTTTTTCCGTAGTGCGCGGCGGAGACATCGTGGGTGACCATACCGTGTATTTCTGCGGCACTGGCGAGCGTATCGAAATCACGCATCGATCCAGCAGCCGTTCCACCTACGCCCAGGGCAGCCTGCGCGCCGCGCGTTATCTGGCCCGCAAGCAATTCGGTCTGTTCAACATGCAGGACGTGCTGGCTAGCTGACCAACACCGGCTCCTGCTCCAGCTGCACGCCGAAACGGCTCATGACATCGGCCTGTATCGACTCCGAAAGCCGTTTGATGTCTTGCGCCGTCGCTCCGCCATAATTGACCAGCACCAATGCCTGGCGTTCGTGCACGCCTACAGGGCCGACACGGCGCCCTTTCCATCCCGCGCGGTCGATCAGCCAACCGGCAGCCAGCTTGTACAGTCCGCCACTCTGGGCGTAGGCAACCACGCCGGGAGCCCCGGCTTTGATGGACTCATACTGGGCCAGCGTAACGATGGGATTCTTGAAGAAGCTGCCGGCGTTGCCCAGGACAGCAGGGTCCGGCAATTTTTGTTGTCGAATTCCGCACACCGCATCGAAGACCTGCCGCGCCGAAATCAGCGCGGCAGGTTTTTGCAGCGCTGGATGCCGTTGCAGATCGGGATATTCGAGCACCGGTTCCCAACGCCTGGCTAATCGGAAACGCACCTTCAGTATCAGCCACCTGCCCGGCCCGGCCTGCTTGAAAAAGCTGTTGCGATATGAAAACTGACAATCAACAGCGTCCATTTCGACAATCCGGCGTTCCAGGAGGTCCCACGCCACCAGACTGTGGAAGCGCTGATCAAGCTCGACCCCGTAGGCGCCGATATTCTGGACCGGCGCCGCGCCAACTGTGCCAGGTATCAGCGCAAGGTTCTCGAGTCCGTTCCAACCCTTGTCCACACAGCCTGATACGAATGCGTGCCAGTTCTCACCGGCATGCGCCTCGACGATTATTTCCTGGGCGGTTTCAGAATGAACGCTCACGCCCAAAGATTCCACCTTGATTACGAGGCTATCCAGGCTGGGGCCCAGGACCACATTGCTGCCGCCCCCCAATACAAACACGCCGGGATACCGGCGGCACAGAGCGGAAAGCTCGTCCAGTTGGCTTGGCGTCTGATAACGCGTCATCGCGTTTGCACAAGAGCGCAAGCCCAGCGTATTGAGAGAACTAAGGTCTTGAGTAGAAATTTCCAGCAAAATTCAGCCTGATTTATTACGATTTGACAGGCCCCTATGGACCTGTGCTATTATTTTGTTCTTCGCTAAATATTACTAGATTTTTAACGAACTTTGGCCCACGCAGCAAGCCTGGCAACACCGTCATACGGAAGGCACTGCACAAGCCGGCAAATCAAACCGATTTGCACAACGTTAAAAAAACAGTTAATATGCGTGACTTCTTTACAGCAGGGTTCTAAACAAACCTTAATGTAAGCAGTATCGGCAGTACCCAAGCGGGAATAGCTCAGTTGGTAGAGCGCAACCTTGCCAAGGTTGAGGTCGCGAGTTCGAGCCTCGTTTCCCGCTCCAAATTCTAAAAAGGCCCAAACTTCGGTTTGGGCCTTTTTGCTTTGTGCGTCATATTCCAGTTGAGCGATAAAGGAACGCAAGCGATGGACATAGCATTAATCCTCTTGTTGATTGCCCTGGGATGGCAGATACTGCGCGTGCACTACCAGCGCGCGCATATTGCCTTGCTGGGGCGGCACTTGGCCAGCTTGCAGCTTGAACGCCACATGGAAACGCTGACAGAGGGCTATACCCGCGCCATCCATGAAGAGGCTGAAACACGCCGGCTCCAGGCACTGGACATGTTCGCCCACACTGAACGTGCCGTGGCGGCGCAGGCCCAGTCGCTCGCCGAAGCGATGCAGAAGGAAAGCCGGCAAACCGCCAGCATGGGCACGCTACCCTTCTGCCTGCCCTACGCCGAACAATTTATTCCTTCGGTGACGCGAGATTTTCGGAAACTGCTGCACATCCATGCGGCCGGCCTGCGCCACGTGGTGGACAACGAAAGCGGCTGGGACGCGAAGAGCCGCGCCTATCAGCTCTCGGCGGAACTATACCTGCTGCAGCACAGCTGCCACTGGTTCTGCAAATCGCGCACCGTCGCCGATGCACGGCTGCTGATGCGGCATCAGGTCAATCACCAGAAAGTGCTGGAGTCAGTCTCGGAAGTGACCCGCTCGGCTTATCTGCAATGGATGCAGGGCGTCGATGCGCGATAAACTTCGGAAACTGGAATCCGCGGTTCGTGAAACCGTCAACCTTCCGAAATCTCCGATTCAAGGTGTCTTGGCGAACAATGCCACGTCCGATAGTCCTTTGAAGCTATAAGCCATATTCGCGGTGCAAGTCCGCCGCAAGTAGCGCAATAGAAGAGTTGTACGCTAGTGTAGCGGTTGCGGCCATTTTCATACCCTTAAAATATCGATCACTGTTTAGTAAGAATATCTCACTCCGGTTTGGTAGGCTACCAGCCAGCACGTCATCAAAGAATATCGTATACTCTCGGATTCAGCGGACGTGTTTTGCTGCTTTATGCGGCGCATTCTTTGCCGCCGCGAATAAAGAATGTTGTTCAAAATGGCGCAATGGCAGAGTGGTCATGCAGCGGATTGCAAATCCGTCCACCCCGGTTCGATTCCGAGTTGCGCCTCCAAATACATCAAGCCAGTAAAAAAACCTGCCCGGCCTTTGCCGCGCAGGTTTTTTATTTGCTCGGGCTCAGCGCCCAACAGAGATTACATGAGCTGCGAAATACCTATCGCCGTCAGGCCGCCAACTACCATTGCTGCAACACAGCCAAGCTTGACCGCGCCTGCGTCGATATAGTCATACAGCGCCTTCATCGCGGTGACGAGGGCAAGACTGCCCACGACAATTGCGCTGCCCTCGGGAAGAAGAAAGGCAGCAACGCCGACGCCGGCGAGAAAATGGAACAATATGTGCAGCGCCTGGGCGGCCAGGCGACCTCGCATTTTCAAAGAGGCGGCTCCCAAGGGGACTTTGTACGCGAAATCGAGTTTGGAATTGATCATGGAATGTTCCGTCGCTGGCGCTATCGTGAGTAGGGGACAAATGAATATGTCGTGCGAAGCAGCTTCTGGAACGACACAGGAAAATGACGGCGCTTCAACAGCGGCTGTGACCAAATAGTCGGGTTTATACCAATATAGAACAACAAGAAGCTACAGCACCGGAAACTTCCCTGCCGGGTAAATGGCTGGCCCGAGCTTAATTCGACATAACAATAATGTCACATACCGTTGCTTAATTCAATACTAGTACATACGGATCGTTACTTTTTTGCTACTCACGAAGCAGCCATATGACGGTCATATGGCTAAAATCCCTATAGATAACCGACGCCTACATGACATCCATGTGGCGGCCAATACCGCTCTGTCAATTGTAAATACCGCTACCCGACCTACGTTGATTTTCACATGAGTGTAATGAGTCAGTTCTGTTACTCCATATCTGCCTATTTCTTGTCCGACCGCCCGCAATAGTGTTCCGTTGTAAACATACGCGGTTTGTTACAGGCCCTCTAATTCGCTCTGATAAAGTGCAACGTCATTGAACACTTGTCGATGCGTGTAGCGGATACGCAGCGCTTTGAATAGGATGGACGCGAATTGCTTTGTAAACAGGACAAATACCCTACAGACGGATTTTCACGAGCGCCGGTTGCCCATGCAGTACCGCCCTGGGAATGTGGCGCCGATTGGTATGTTGCCTACACCAAGTCCCGGCAAGAGTCAGTAGCGGAATTCAACCTGCAACAGCAAGATTTCGAAACCTACCTGCCATTGTTCAAGGTAATCAAGAAGCAGGCCGCGCGGCCGGACAACATGGAGCACGCTTACGAACCCATGTTTCCTCGCTACTTGTTCTTCAAGCCAGCCAGCCGAAAACAGTCGGTCGCTGCTGCACGCTCCAGTCGAGGAGTGAGCAGCGTCGTGACATTCGGCACCGAGCTGGCAGTGGTCCCCCCTGACGTAGTGCACACTATCCGCAAGCTCGAAGCGCAGCGCAACGACGCCGCCATCGATAGCATCAGCCCCTTTCAGCCGGGGCGCCGTGTCCGTTTGCGAGATACCGCCTTGTGCGGCATAGAGGGCGTCGTGCAGGCCGTGGGGGCCAAACGCGTTGTGCTGCTAATGCACATTCTGGGGCGACAGAAAACACTGAAAGTGAAGCACGGCCAGTTAGAGCTTGTGTAGCCATTTCCGGCTATCTGATCGCCCAGCCCGCTGGCCTCGTAGCACCATTGGTCAGTTCTGTTTTGTTGAGAAAGAGTCATGTGTATCGCCTCCGCGAGGAGCGCGAGATAGACCTGTTCCCGCCACCGCATATTGGAATAAGGGTCCGCAGCTTTATGTGTTTCTTGCCTGTTATGGCAAAAAACACTGCGGTAGCCTGCCTAACCGTTTTGAATCCATGTTTTTTAAAGCCCATTCAATGAGAGTAATGCTTTCAAGCCAGATTTCTGGTTTCCGTGCACGTTGTGCCAAGCTCTGTTCTGTGGCGGGAATGTCCATCCTACTCTCGGCATGCGCCTTCGCCCCGGGTATGCATATGGGCGATCCGGTGGATGACAAAGCCGCGATAGAGGACGCCGCTCCGGCAGGCGCGCTCACCTCCATCACCAATGAGCTCATTGTGCAACAGCGCAATGCCCAGGCGAAAGAAGTCAAGAAAGAAGTCAGGCGACTGTACGGCGAGGGCAAATCCTACACGATCGGTGCGGGAGATATTGTCAATATCGTGGTCTGGGGCCATCCTGAACTCGCCCTCGCCCCAGCCACCTCCAATCGCAGCATGGGATCGTCCAGCCAGGCCGACGTAGGTAACGGCTATAACGTGAATCCCGACGGCACGATCCAGTTCCCTTTCGTGGGCCCCGTCAAGATAGCCGGTCTGACCGAGAACCAGGCGCGCGACCTACTGACCAGGCGCATCTCCAAGTACATCAAGGATCCGCAACTGACGGTGCGCGTCCAGGCCTATCGTCATGACCGTGTCTATATAGACGGCGAAGTACGGGCTCCAGGGCTGCAAACCATGGACGACATACCCATGACCTTGCCCGAGGCCATCAACCGCGCCGGCGGGTTTACCCCCGAAGCAGACCGCTCAACATTGATTCTGACCCGCAAAAACAAATCGATAGAGATCAACCTGCCGCAGCTGACACGCCTGGGCGTGAATCCCAATCGCATCATGCTGGCTGACGGCGACCTGCTTCGCGTCGTAAGCCGGAACGAATCCAAGATCTTTGTTCTGGGCGAGGTCTGGACGCCACGCGCACTGCAGATGCAGGATGGCCGGCTATCGCTCACCGAGGCGCTTGGTGAAGCGGGTGGCGCAAGCCCGCTTACTTCCGACGCAGGGCAGATATATGTCATACGCAAGGTTCCGCATGAAAAAGATGGAGAGGAAAAAGCCCAGATCTATCATCTGGATGCCGCTTCGCCTTCCGCGTACATGCTGGCAAATGACTTCCAGCTGAAGCCACGCGACGTTGTCTACATCGATGCCGCTCCCGTTGTGCGCTGGCACCGTGTGATCGGCAATCTGATACCTAGCTATGACAGCCTGCTCATCAACACCCGAAACACTACAAAGTAAACGCGCTCTCATGAATAACATTCTCCTCATCTGCGTCGGCAATATTTGCCGCAGTCCTGTTGCGGAAGCCTTGCTGAAGGCGCAGTTCCCCGACAAGAATATCTGGTCGGCAGGGCTCGCGGCGCTGGTGGGCAAGCCAGCCGATCCGCTTGCGCAGGCTATCGCCGCTGAGCACGGCCTGGACATATCCGCTCACCGCGCCCAGCAGTTGACCAGTTGGATGTGTGCGAAAGCCGACCTTCTGCTGGTCATGGAAGAAGGCCATAAGCAGGAGCTGGCAAATCAGTACCCGCTGGCACGCGGAAAAATCCATTGTCTGGGCGACCTGGGCCGAGACCAGGCATACCAGATCGCCGACCCCTACCGGCAACCAAGAGCAGCATTCGAAGCCGCCCATGCCGAGATTGACCGCGGCATCAATTTTTGGGCCAACCGCATCAAGCTATTGAGCTAAGAGATATTGAATGACCACACCTACCGACAACGCCTCCCCTGCCCTATCCGATCTTCGCGACAAAGACGACTTTGATTTTCTTGGTCTGCTTGACGTGGTCCTGGAGGCTCGTTGGCTCATTATCTCCGTAGCTGTCGCCACCGCCATTATTGGAGGTGTCTACGCTTTCCTGAGTCAACCGGTGTATCAGGCCGACAGCCTGATACAGGTCGAACAAAGCCAGGGCACCAGCACCAATCTGCTAAGCGAAATGGCCACGCTTTTCGATGTGCAGTCTCCCGCATCCGCCGAAATCGAAATACTCCGCTCGCGGTTGGTGGTGGGCCACGCTGTGGACGATCTCCAACTGTATATCAGTGCAAGCCCGCGATACCTTCCTTTTGTGGGCTCGTGGCTGGCGGGACGCGCCAGCTCTTTGTCCAATCCTGGCTTCCTGGGCCTGGGCGGCTACGTATCGGGAACTGAAGCAATACGGCTCGGGCATCTCGAGGTTCCTGCCGAACTGGAAGGGCTAAGCCTTACGCTGCGGGCCACCGCGCAAGGCTACGAACTGCTGGATACCGAAGGAAAAAAACTGGTCGACGGCAAAGTTGGGGTGCCCGCGGAATTCGAATCAGGCGGTGAAACGGGACGAATTCTGGTCGACAAGCTTGAGGGCAAGCCCGGCGCCGAATTTACGGTGCAGCGCCGCTCAAGGCTGGCAATGATAAATGGCTTGCAAGGCAGCCTGGTCATTACGGAAAAAGGCAAACAGTCCGGCGTTCTGTCGCTGACGCTGGCCGGCACGGATCCGGCTCGAATCACGCGTATTCTGAATGCAGTGGGGTCGGCGTATGTACGCCAGAATGTGGAGCGAAAAGCGGCCGAAGCAGAAAAGTCGTTGGCCTTCCTGGATGACTTCCTGCCGGAACTGAAAAAGAGAATGGACGAGGCGGCAGATAAATATACCGAGTTCCGCGATGCCAATGAAACATTCGACCTGGGTACCGAAGGCACCCTATCGTTGCATACCTCGGTAGGCTTGCAGACAAAGCTGTTCGAGCTGGAGCAGGAGCGGCGCGAGCTGACGGCGCAATACACCGATGCGCACCCGAGCGTGCGTGTCATCGACCAGCAGATCAGTGCCGTCAGAAAAGAAATTGCCCAGATCACCGGCCAGATCAAGCAGTTGCCAGACTTGGAGCAGCAGCTTCTAAACCTGACCCGCGATGTGAAAGTGAACGGCGAACTCTATGTAAATCTGCTCAATAGCGCCCAGCAACTCAGACTGGTCAAAGAGGGCAAGGTGGGCAATGTGCGCGTCGTGGATACCGCCGTGGTGCCGGAGTTTCCCATCAAGCCCAACAAGACGATGATCCTGACCATCGCGACACTGTTAGGCCTGGCGCTGGGCATAGGCATTGCCTTGCTGCGCAATATGATGCGTCCCGGCATCAAGGATCCGAGCGATATCGAGTCGGCCCTGGGTCTGCATGTGTTCGCCACTATCCCGCATTCGCCTCCGCAATCCAATCTGCACAAGCTGGTTTCCGAGCGGGTTCCGGGCAACCATGTTCTTGCCCAGATATCGCCCAAAGATCCCTCGATCGAGAGTTTGCGCAGCTTGAGGACCGCCTTGCAGTTCGCCATGCTGGACGCCCCCAATAACATCGTGTTGTTCACGGGCCCCACCCCCAGCATCGGCAAGTCGTTTACCAGTGTCAACTTTGCGGCGGTACTGGGAGCGGCGAACAAGCGCGTGCTCCTGATCGACGCCGATTTGCGCAAAGGGTATATCAATCAGTATTTCGGACTCGAGCGCCGTAATGGTTTGAGCGAGCTGATCGCCGGCAGCCTGCCGCTGGAGGAAGTGCTGCACAAAGATGTAGCACCCAATGTCGACCTGCTGACCACAGGCGTACTGCCACCCAATCCCGCAGAGCTGTTGATGTCGCCCACCACCGTATCCATATTGCGCGGTCTCTCGGCCAGCTACGACGTGGTGCTGCTGGACACCAGTCCCGTGCTGGCCGTCTCGGACGCCATGGCCCTGGCGCCCCATGCCGGAACAGTATTCCTGCTGGCACGCGCCGGTGTCAGCACACTGGGCGAGCTGGAAGAATCTTCCAAGCGCCTGCTGCAGGCAGGCACACAGGTCAAGGGCGTGGTCTTCAATGATCAGACAGTCAGCAACCGGCGCTACGGTTCCAAATATGGCAACTACCGATACACCAATTACGAGTACGAGGCCGAAGGCCCAACGTCGTGACCAGCCTGAACAGCAAAATCGGAATAGGCATCGTCTGGAACCTGGCCAATATGTTCGTAAGCCGGGGGGCTTCGGTCGTATTCACGCTGTTCCTGGCCAAGTTCCTGGTGCCGGAAGCATTCGGACTGATGGCCATGATTGCCATTTGCTATGCGCTGGCCGACACCTTGATGACATCGGGCTTCGGCCAAGCCATCATCCGGCAAAAGGTGGTTACGCCGCTTGATCTCTCGACCGCCTTCTTCACCAACCTTGCGTTCAGCTTTCTCGCCTACCTGATGGTGTATCTGGCGGCGCCGTGGGCCGCCGGCTTCTACGAGCAGCCGGAATTGACCATGCTTATCCGGGTCACCGGCCTGGTGCTTTTCATCAATTCGCTGAAAGTCGTCCAGCTGGCGCTGTTGAATCGAAACATGGACTTCAAGTCCCTGATGCGCATCAACTCGACGGCTACGGTCTGCGCCGGCTTGGTTGCGGTCGCGCTGGCCTACGCAGGCTTTGGCGTCTGGAGCCTGGTTGCGCAGTTCACCGTGTCGGCGCTGGTGTCCACCGGCATGCTGTGGCTGTCCAGTACCTGGCGCCCCAGCCTTTCCTTCAGCCTGGCATCGTTCAAGTACATGTTCGGATTCGGTTCCAAGCTGACACTGGAAAGTACCTTGAATGTGCTCTACGAGAACTCCTACATTCTTGTGATCGGCAAGGTGTTCAGCCCCGAGATCACGGGCCTGTACTACTTTGCCAAGCGCATCCGGGACCTGATTGTCGATCAGGCCAACAGCGCCGTCCAACAAGCGACCTACCCCGCCATGGCCCGCATCCAGGATGACGACACCGATCTGAAGAGAATGTACCGCCTTGTCATTCAGTTGCTGTTCTTCGTGGTCACCCCGGGACTACTGGCCGTTTCAGTCCTGGCGCAACCGCTATTCGAGATCGCCTTCAACGAGCGTTGGCTGCCCGCCGTGCCTTACTTGCAATTGCTTTGCCTGGCGGGAATTCTGTTGCCCATCCATACCGTGAACTTCAATATGCTCAAGGTCAAAGGGCGCACAGACTTGATCCTGTACCTGGGCCTGGTGAAGAAAGGCCTGCATCTCGCCTTGCTGGCGGCTTCCGTACCCTACGGCATCGTAGGCATACTCGTCGGACAGATCATTGCAGTGGTGCTGTCCTCGGCACCGTATATGTATTACTCGACCACCATGATCGGCTACCGCCTGGCCGAACAGATCAAGGATATGTCCAAGCCCGTAGTGGCCTCAGGCATTGCGGCAATTGCCAGCTGGTATTTATTGGAACTTATGGACTGGTCGGCAGCATGGGCGGCCGTGACCGGCGGCCTTGCCTTTTCAGTGCTGTATATCGGCATCAGCCACCTCGCAAATATCGAAGGTTATGTATTGATCAAGAACAAACTTAAAACCGTGCTGCCCGGCATCTTGCGCAGGCGAGCCGGCGGGACGCAGGCCTGAGCGGTACTGATGCAGGAACACAGGCCACTGGACACAAGCGGGAAAAAGGATATGGAAATGAGCAAGACATTGTTTGCTGGGGAATACTCCTCCAGAAATGTAGGCGACGGAATCATAAAGCTGGCCATCGAGCGACTCTGTCGCGACCATGGCATCGAAGCCGATTTCAGGGACTTCTACGGCAACCCGGTACAAGACAGCAGCTTCACGCTGCCTCACGGCAAAACCAAAAAGAATTCATTCAAGAAAGCGCTGCTGCAGTCGGCTGCCGTCAATTACGCCATCTCGATATTGTTCTATTTCACGCGCTACAAGAAGATCGCGGCGAACTATGACACCCGGAAGTACAAGCAGGTCATCATCGGGGGCGGCAACTTGATGATGGACAATTTCCTGAACTTTCCGCTGCTTATCCTGCGCATTGTGCAGCAGTGCGAACGCAACGGTACTCCGGTCAAATTGTTCTCGGTAGGCGCGGGAAAAGAATATAGCTGGCTGGCCAGATTGATCGTGTCGAGGATCGTGAAGTCGCAAGCCGTACGCAGCGTAATGTGCCGCGACAGCCACTCCTTTCAGTTAATCAGCGCAGCGGCCGGAAAGCGCCATGCCCACAAGGTCAAGGCCGGTTTCGACAGCGCGCTTTATCTGGAAAGAGAAGCCGGAGAACACACGGCTGGCGGCGTCGTTGGACTGGGCGTGATTGCACCGGCCATTCTGAAAACGCTTACTCCCGAACACCCCATGTCGGACAAGCAGTATGCGCTAAGTTGGTGGGAAGCCGTGGTTCGTGCACTCGAGCCGCAGGTCGGTGCGGCCCGGATCGAAGTGCTCTCTAACGGTTCGAACGCGGACAATGAATTCGCCCAGGAACTGTGGGAGGCCCTGGCGTCAAAGTTTCCCGGGATCACCGTGTGCACCAGCATACAAGACCCCACGGACTTGATCTCGAAGATAGGCAGTTATCGCGCCCTCGCCGCCTATCGCATGCATGCGGCAGTTACCGCCATGGCGTTGGAGGTTCCGGTAGTCGGCTTTGAGTGGGATCCCAAGGTCTTGCACATGTTCAGCTATTGCGGCCGGCAAGATGCTTGTGTATCCATGGCGCAGTTCAGGGAAAGGTCGGCGCAGGACATCACCGCCACACTGCTCAATGAAACGCCGGTGCGGCTGGACGCCATCAGGGAAAGCCTCAGGAAAGACTTCCAGACCGCGGTGGGCATGTGAAATGAGCACAGGCAAGATCGCACTGTTCATTCCCTCGCTGCACGGCGGCGGTGCCGAGCGCGTCATTGTGTCGCTGGCCAACGGACTGGCGCGTCGCGGGATCCCGGTGGACCTGGTATTGGTGAAGGATGCCGGCGTCTACCGCTCCCATGTTGACTCCAAGGTGAGAGTCGTCGATCTCAAAGGCAAACGGGCATTGACGAGCCTCTTCGCCCTGTCGGGTTACCTCAGACGCGAACGTCCCGGCGCAATGCTATCGGCAATGAATTATGTCAACGTTGTCGCCGTGTGGGCCCGCGTGCTGTCTCGCAGCAATACGCGCCTGGTGCTTTCCGAACATGCCAATTTGTCGCAAGCTCTGGCCGATACCTCTGGTCTGGTTTCAAAAGTGCTTCCCTGGCTGATGGCTGTCTCGTACCGAAGGGCCGATGCGATTGTGGCCGTATCCGACGGCGTGGCGGCCGACCTTGCGACAACACTCGGGTATCCCCGCGATACAGTCAGCACGCGCCACAATCCGATCGAAACTGACGAGCTAGCAATAAAAAGCCTCGTAGCGCTCGACCACCCCTGGTTCATTGACGGGCAGCCGCCCGTCATCATCGGAGTCGGACGGCTCAGCAAAGAGAAAGACTTCCCTACGCTGATCGAGGCATTCAACCACTTGCGTCTCGGCAAGCAGGCCCGTCTGGTCATATTGGGCGAAGGCGCGGAGCGGACTTTCCTGGAGTCGCTGATAGAGGCTTCGCCCTACCGCGCCGACATACTGCTGGGGGGATTTCAAGAGAACCCGTACAACTGGATGCATGGTGCTTCGGTGTTCGTACTCTCGTCCCGATGGGAGGGGTTCGGCAACGTGCTGGTTGAAGCCATGGCTTGCGGCACGCCCGTCATCAGCACTGCCTGCCCCAGTGGTCCGGAAGAAATACTGGAACAAGGAAGGTGGGGCCGCCTGGTTCCGGTCGGCGACGCCGAGGCGCTTGCCAACGCCATCGCGCAGACGCTCGCCGACGCGTCGCCACCGGACGTGAAAAAGCGGGCGGAGGCCTTCGGTGTCGCCCACGCCGTCGATGCCTACCTGAACGTACTGGCCCCTGAACACCGGAGCTCGATTTGATCATTACCACGCAAGGATTTTTATGTGCGGCCTGACAGGCTTCTACTCACCCCGCAGCACCAGCGAAAAAGACGCCATCGGCCTGAATATGGCCCAGGCCATTTCGCATCGCGGGCCTGACGATGCAGGCGTATGGACGGACCCAACGTCGGGACTGACGCTGGCACATCGTCGCCTGTCCATTCTGGACTTGTCGCCTGCCGGCCACCAGCCCATGCATTCGGCATGCAGCCGTTATGTAATCGTCTTCAATGGTGAAATCTACAATCATCGCGAGTTGCGCGAGCACTTGCGCAGCCAGGGCGTACAGCCCGCCTGGCGCGGGCATTCCGATACAGAAACTTTACTGGCCTGCATTGCGGCCTGGGGCATGGAAAAAGCGCTGCAGGCCACAGTCGGCATGTTTGCAATTGCGCTATGGGATCGCCAGGACAAGGTATTGACGCTTGCACGCGATCGCCTGGGCGAGAAGCCGCTATATTGGGGATGGCAGAATGACATCCTGCTGTTCGGTTCCGAACTGAAAGCCCTCAAGGCACATCCCGCTTTCCAGGCCACAGTGAATCGCGACGCCATAGCGCTGTTGCTGCGCCACGGTTACATCGGTGCGCCGCACAGCATCTATCAAGGCATCAACAAGCTGTGCGCCGGCCATTACATCAGCATCCCGCTGGAAGATGCCCGCCTTGCCCGAACCGCCAGATCGAACCCTTATTGGCGGATGAACGACACCATCCATGCCGGCCTGAACGATCCCTTCCTGGGTACAGCAACCGCCGCTACCGACGCACTGGAACAGCAGCTGACTTCCAGCATAGGAGCCCAAATGCTGTCCGATGTGCCGCTGGGCGCCTTCCTGAGCGGTGGCATAGACAGCAGTACTATCGTCGCCCTGATGCAAGTCCAAAGCGCGCGCCCGGTGCGCACTTTTACGATAGGCTTCGACGACGCCCGCTATAACGAAGCGCAGCACGCCAACGCCATCGCAAAACACCTCGGCACCGACCATACCGAGCTGTACGTGCAGCCTGAAGACGCATTGGCGGTGATACCGAGGCTTCCGGATATCTATGACGAACCGTTTGCCGACAGTTCCCAGATACCCACTTTTCTGGTTTGCCAACTGGCCAGGCAGCACGTCACGGTATCCCTGAGCGGCGACGCCGGCGATGAACTGTTCGGCGGCTACAACACCTATCAATTCGCGCCGGCGCTATGGCAAAAGATCAGCCGGCTGCCGGCGCCATTGCGCAGCACCGCTGCGGCGGTCATGGTAAAGCTGCCCGCATCGTCGTGGGACACGGTACTCAAAGCGCTGCGCCCGCTCATGCCCGGCCGGGCACGGCGCTCGCTCAGCGGCGAGAAGATCCATAAGGCTGCCGGCCTGTTGTCTTCCGGCAGCCGGGAATCCTTTTATCACCGGCTCAGCAGTCACTGGGAGCAGCCTCAGCACATTGCGATCGGCGCCCGGGAACCGGCCAGCCTGCTCAATAGTCCGCATGACTGGCCCCACACCGACAGTTTCGAACACTGGATGATGGCGGTGGGAACACAGTCGTACATGGCCGATGACATTTTGCCCAAGGTTGATCGTGCCGCCATGGCAAACAGCCTGGAAGTCAGAATTCCCATGCTGGACCACCGCGTCATCGAGCTGGCCTGGCGCATGCCTCTTGAGCTCAAGCTGCGCGATGGCAAAGGTAAATGGCTGTTACGCGAAGTGCTGTACCGGCACGTTCCTCGCGAATTGATCGAGCGTCCCAAGAAAGGATTCTCGATACCATTGGCCGCGTGGCTGCGCGGGCCGCTGCGCGACTGGGCCGACACACTGCTGGACGAGAGCCGCTTGCGCCGGGAGGGCTACTTCTACCCCGCACCGGTCCGCCAGGCATGGCGTCTGCATCTGGAAGGAAAACAGGACTTTTCGGCGCGGCTATGGAGCGTGCTGATGTTCCAGGCTTGGCTGGAAAAAGAGCAATGACGGCCAGGCATTCCATCAAGATCACCCATGTCATCGTAGGCCTGGACGTCGGTGGCGCAGAGCGGTTTCTGGTCCGCCTCATCGAGGCCCACCAGGACAATCCAGGCTTTGAGCATCGGGTGATTTCACTGACCACAAAAGGCGTCCTGGGCCCGGGCCTGGAAGGCATGGGCATACCGGTTACCGCGCTCGGCATGCGCAGCCTTGCCGATGCCCCCAAAGTGTATCTCCGGCTGGTGCGCGCCTTGCGCGCCGACAGGCCCGCCGTCCTGCAATGCTGGATGTACTACGCAGACTTGCTTGGGGGGTTGGCGGGCCGGCAGTTGGGAATGAAGACAATATTGTGGGGCATCCGGAATTCCCATTTTGAATCGGGCGGCACGCGACTGAAACGATTGATCCGCAAAATATGCGCCTGGATGTCTCACGTTATACCGAGCCGTATCGTCTGCGTTGCCGAATCGGCGCGAACAGTGCATGCCGCCGCGGGGTATGACAATGCGCGAATGCAGGTGATACACAACGGTTATGACCCGCATGCTTTTCAATACTCCGGCGTAGCCAGGCAAGCGCTGCGCGGCGAGCTCGCGTTGCCGGACCGCGCGGTTGTCGTGGGTTCGGTGGGAAGGTATAGCGCCGCCAAGGATCACGAGAGCTTTGTGCGCGCCGCCGCCATCGCGGGCCGGCAGGAACGCAATGCGTATTTCCTGCTGGTGGGCCGTGACTTGACCGCGGCCAACGAAACACTGCAAGAACTGATCGCGGCGACAGGGTTTCCGGAACGCTTCATTCTGCTTGGAGAACGCGCCGACATTGCCGCGTGCATGAGCGCCATGGACGTTTTCTGCCTGCATTCCCGGACCGAGGGCTTTCCCAACGTCCTGGGCGAGGCCATGTGCATAGGCCTGCCTTGCGTGACGACAGACGTGGGCGATGCCGGCGTGCTGCTGGGCCCCGCCGGCCTGATCGTTCAGAAAGATTCCGTGGCCGAGCTGGCCAGCGGCCTTTTGAGCATGCTGCGCAAGTCTGAAGCCGACCGCCGGGCGCTGGGCATGCTTGCCCGGGAGCGCATAGAGGAAAACTTCACGCTGGCCCATGCCGTGAACAAATTCGAATTGCTTTACCAACCGCAAGCTTGACGGCTGCTTGTTAACCTGCTTATTGGTGAAAAAAATGGCTTTGAAAAATCTCATACTGAAGTACGCGCCTATCGTCGGACAGAACATAGGCATCAGCCTCTACAACACCTATCTGTACAAGCAACGCCACAGGGGTCATTACAAAGCCTATGGCGACTACTACCGGCGTTTCGAGAACGCCAGCGCGCAAGATGTCGCGCAAGAGGCAAAGAACCGGCTCGACGAATTCCTTCAGTCGACCACGCAAAAGTCCCCCTGGTACAAAGAGCACCGAGGCAAGCCCCTGCACGAGTTCCCCATTCTGGAAAAGGCACAACTGCTGGCGCATATGGACTCAATCCGGACTATAGAAGAGAAAGACGGAATAGTAAGTCTCACCGGCGGTACGACCGGCGCATCGATGAAGGTCATCTATGCGCACAAGGACATGCAGGAACGCTTTGCCCTGAAGGATCACTTCCGGGCACGGTATGGCTATCGCCTGGGCAAGAAAGTCGCGTGGTTCAGCGGCAAGAGCCTCGTGCGCCCCAAAGATCTCGACAGCGGCAATGTGTTCCGTGACGACTACATCAACAAGATCCGTTTCTTTTCCACTTTCCATATCAGCCAGCAGAACTTCGACGCCTACTGGCGCGCATTCTGCGACTTCAAGCCCGAATATATCGTCGGCTTCCCGTCCAGCGTGTATGACTTGTGCACCATGGCGCAGGAGCGAAACTTGAAGTATGAGGGTGCCGTCACCACGTTCTTTCCCACGGCGGAAACGGTGTTGCCGCAATACCGCTCAGTCATATCGGAAGTATTCGGTTGCCAGGTCGTCGACCAGTACGCAGCCTCGGAAGGTGCGCCATTCATATTGGAATGCCCTCAAGGCTCGCTGCACATTCATCCCCTGACAGGTGTATTCGAAGTCGTTGACGAAAACATGCAGCCCGCCAATGAAGGCGAAATCCTGGTAACGCCGTTCACGACCCACGGTACGCCTCTGGTGCGCTACCGCATCGGCGACCGGATCAAGCTCGCGCCCGAGTCTTTCCAATGCGCATGCGGCTCCAGCTTTCCGGTAGTTGAATACATTGACGGCCGGACGTCCGACTTCATCTGGTCGCCGGAAAACGGCAAAGTCAACCTGGGCAATATCAGCAATTGCACCAAGGACGTCGACGGCATCGTCTGCTTTCAAGTCATGCAAAAGGAAGCAAATGCGGTGCACATTGCCGTCGTGGCCAATGAACAGTTCACGCAAGAACAGCAGCAACATTTCCTTGATGCCATGGCTTTGCGGCTGGGGGACTCTGTTGCCATCCATCTTGATTTGGTCAAGGAAATACCGCGCGAACCCAGCGGCAAATTCCGGCTGGTCAAGAACATGCTTGGGCCCGAGCTGATGCGGGCAGCTCCTCTGCAAGGAAGCTGAGCCGGATGTCCCTGATCGATTCGCCAATCCAGCTCGCCAGCACCCTGCTGGTATTCATGGCCGGCCTGTTCATTTCGTTGTCGGTGGGCAGGCGCCTGAACATACCGACCGGACGGGCCTTGGCGCTTTATGTCTGGCACTCGCTGTTTTGTGTGGTCTATACCGTCTATGCCATCAGCAACGGCGCCGACGCCCTGGTGTATTACATGAAGGCGTCCAACGGCGAATTCATGCTGTCTGTCGGCACGGGTGCCGTCGTCAGCATCGCCACGCTTTTCGTCACAGGACTGAATCTGTCATTTCTGGGCGCTTGTCTCTTGTTCAACATCTTCGGCAGCATAGGCTTGCTGGCCTTCGATGCCAGTCTGCGCGCCGCGGTCGCGGACAAATCGCGGCTCATGCGCCACTTTGCCACACTGGTTATCTTTCTGCCGTCCATCAGCTTCTGGACGGCCGCACTGGGCAAGGATTCGCTTGCGTTCATGGCCGCCGGCCTGGCGCTGTGGTGCGCCATGGACATGAGGCGCAGAACGCTGCTGATGGCGTGCTCGATAGGCATCATGCTGCTGGTGCGCCCCCACATAGCGGGAACAATGCTTATTGCACTGACCGGCTCTCTTGTCATCCAGGGAAAAATACCCTTGCCGCAGCGCCTGATGCTGGGCGGCGTGGCGCTTGCGGCGACGGCCGCCATGATTCCGTTTGCCTTGAACTATGCCGGAGTCGGTGAAGGCGCGGGCACCGATGAACTGATGAATTATGTAGAGCAGCGGCAATCCGTGAATACACAGGGCGGCAGCAGTATTGACATTGCTTCTATGAGCCTGCCTCTGCAACTGTACAGCTACCTCTTCAGGCCCATGCCTTTCGAAGCCACGAGCGTATTCGCCCTGGCCGCTTCGCTCGACAATGTCGTCCTGCTGTTTCTCTTCGTCGCCGGCGGCATGAAGATACTGAAACAAGGAAAGTACACGGTCGAGAGCAACCGCGCCTTCCTGTGGCTGTATTCCTTGCTGACCTGGATCATCCTGGCCATGACCACGGCCAACCTTGGAATTTCGGTAAGGCAGAAATGGATGTTCGCGCCCATGCTGATCTTCTTGTTCATCTCCTTGCTGGGCAAGCCGCGACGCCCATCGAAAGCGCGCCAGTCGCGAGCTCACCAGCCCTCGCCCCAGGCATCCCGCGTCATTGCGGCAAAAGAGTCCGGATCATGAAATTCTTGTTGATAGCGGGCTTCCCCGACTCCTTGCTGCAGTTTCGCGGCCCCCTGATCGAAGCGCTGCAAGCCGTGAATCTGGAAGTGCATGTCGCCGCGCCGGACTTGCCGGAAGGCGATGCCATGCGCCAGCGCCTGGAAGCGAAAGGACTGATCATTCACGACATCCCGCTGCGCCGTACAGGAATGAGCCCCGTCGGTGACCTGAAATGCATGCTGCATCTATGGCGGCTGATGCGGGCCGTAAAACCGGACTTCGTCATGGGTTACACCATCAAGCCGGTCATTTACGGGTCGCTGGCCGGATGGCTGGCCCGCGTGCCGCACAGGTTTGCCCTGGTGACCGGCCTGGGTTATGCATTTCAGGGCCAGCACGGCGACGGCAAAGCCCGCCGCCTGCTCCGTTCCCTGGTGCAGGGACTCTACTCTCTGGGCCTGCGCAGGACCGAAAAGGTGTTTTTTCAGAACCCGGACGACGAAGCCTTGTTCAGGACACTGGGAATACTGTCGCCGGCCACGCCCTCTTGCGTGGTCAACGGCTCCGGCGTGAACGTGGCCGAGTACCATCCCGCGGCGCTCCCGGCGACACCCCATTTTCTCTTGATTGCGCGCCTGCTGGGCGACAAGGGCGTGCGTGAGTACGCTCAAGCCGCTGCACACATCCGCGTCCGGCGGCCTGACGTACTGTTCAGCCTGGTGGGATGGATAGATGAAAATCCCGACGCCATCAAGCAGGCAGAGCTCGATGTCTGGACAGGGCAAGGCACATTGAATTACCTGGGGCGCCTCGCCGACGTCCGGCCCGCCATTGCGGCATGCAGCGTCTATGTCCTGCCCTCTTACCGCGAGGGCACGCCCCGCACCGTGCTCGAAGCAATGGCCATGGGCCGCGCCATTATCACGACAGATGCTCCTGGCTGCCGTGAAACCGTTATCGATGGAATCAATGGGTGGCTGGTGCCGGTCAGATCGGCCGATGCTCTGGCAACAGCCATGAAGCGGTTCCTGGACGAGCCCGAACTCGCTGCGCGCATGGGAACCCAGTCGCGCGAAATCGCGGAAACCAAGTATGACGTACACAAAGTCAACACAGTGATGCTGCGCGAGATGGGTATTGCAGCTTCAGTTGAAAAACAGGATATGAATGATTAAGCGCCTGCTCGATATAGCCGTGTCTGCTTCCGCCCTGGTGCTGCTTGCGCCGGTGATGGGCGTTGTGGCTTGGCAGATCTCGCGGAAACTGGGGTCGCCTGTGCTGTTTCGCCAGACGCGCCCGGGGCTCGGAGGCCGCCCCTTCGAAATGATCAAGTTCCGCTCCATGCTCGATGCCGTCGACGCCGGCGGACAGCCATTGCCGGACGGCAAGCGCTTGACGCCCTTTGGCAGCCTGCTGCGTTCCACCAGCCTGGATGAACTGCCCGAACTATGGAATGTGCTTAAAGGCGATATGAGCCTGGTCGGGCCGCGCCCGCTACTCATGGAATACCTGCCGCTCTACAGCGCCCAGCAATACCGGCGGCATGAAGTGCGCCCTGGTGTGACCGGGTGGGCGCAGATCAACGGCCGCAATGCCCTGAGCTGGGAAGACAAGTTCAGGCTGGACGTCTGGTACGTAGAACATCAATCGCTGTGGCTCGACATAAAGATTCTATTCATGACGCTGAAAAAAGTGTTTCTTCGCGACGGCATCCGCGCCGAAGGCGAAGCAACGACCTCCCGGTTCACAGGATCGGAACTTTCAGAAACACCAACCGAAACGACAAGGCGCCAAGCATGAAAACTTCCTTGTATGCCGTATACGGTGCCAGCGGCTGCGGTCGCGGCATCATGCCTCTGGCAAAGGCCCAGCTCGACGAGCAAGGCATTGAAGCAGAACGGCTCGTGTTTATTGACGATAACCCGGCCGCACGCCTGATCAACGGGCACCGCGTGCTGACCTACGACGAATTCCTGGCGATCGAGGCCGATATACGCTACGCGATCCTCGCCATTGCCAACGGCAACGTGCGTGAAACACTGGCCCGTCGCTGTGCCGAAGACGGAATTCAGCCATGGAGCGTGCGCGCTGCGAACGTGATCACCATGGACGACGTCACTGTTGGAGAAGGCGCCGCGCTGAGCCCCTTCGTGACCCTGACCTCGAACATCCGCATTGGCAAGCATTTCCATGCCAATCTCTACAGCTATGTCGAACACGACTGCATCATCGGCGACTTTGTCACCTTTGCTCCCGGCGTCAAGTGCAACGGCAACATACATATCCATGACCATGCCTATATAGGCGCCGACGCAGTCATCAAACAAGGCAAACCAGACCATCCTCTGGTCATCGGACGCGGCGCGGTCGTCGGAATGGGAGCTGTCGTTACACGCAGCGTGCCGCCCGGCACCACCGTCGTCGGCAATCCAGCCACTCCTCTCATTAGGAAGTAAGAGCATGTTGAATACCTCCTTTGCCATATGGCCGTCTTTTACTGAAGAAGAAGCCGACGCCGTGCGCGACGTCATTCTTTCCAACAAGGTCAACTACTGGACAGGCCAGGAATGCCGGCACTTCGAGCAGGAATTTGCCGAGTGGGCAGGCTGCGAACATGCCGTCGCAGTAAGCAACGGTACGCTGGCCCTGGACGTGGCGCTCAAGGCACTGAACATAGGCCCCGGCGATGAAGTCGTCGTCACGCCCCGCACCTTCCTGGCATCGGTCTCCTGCATCATCAATGCCGGCGCCGTCCCTGTGTTCGCCGACGTCGATCGCGACTCGCAGAACATCACCGCGCAGACCGTACAAGCCGTGCTGACGCCACGCACGCGCGCCGTCATATGCGTTCACCTGGCGGGCTGGCCCTGCGACATGGATCCAATCATGGCGCTTGCCAATGAATGGGGGTTCTATGTCATCGAAGATTGCGCACAGGCCCATGGCGCGCTGTATAAGGGCAAGCCCGTCGGGTCCATAGGGCATATCGGAGCTTGGTCCTTCTGCCAGGACAAGATCATGACCACCGGTGGCGAAGGCGGCATGGCGACGACCCGTGACCGCGACCTCTGGTCAAAAATGTGGTCCTACAAAGACCACGGAAAAAGCTGGGAAGCCGTTTACGAGCGCGACCATCCCCCAGGGTTTCGCTGGCTGCACGAAAGTTTCGGCACCAACTGGCGCATGATGGAAACCCAGGCCGCCATTGGGCGCATACAGTTGCGTCGCATGCCGGACTGGCAAGCACAACGCCTCCATAACGCGCGGCGCATCTGGGACTGCGCCGCGCGGCTGCCCGGTCTACGCGTGCCCTTTCCGCCCGCCGACATCCGCCATGCGGCATATAAATGCTATGTCTTCGTGGAGCCGGCGCAGTTGCAGCAAGGCTGGGACCGCGATCGCATACAGAATGAAATCACTGCTTTGGGCGTGCCCTGCTATACGGGATCATGCTCCGAGGTGTATCTGGAAAAAGCATTCGACGAAACCGGCTGGCGTCCGGCCGAGCGCCTGCCGGGCGCGCGCGAACTGGGCGAGACGGCCTTGATGTTTCTGGTGCATCCCACACTGACCACGTCGGAAATCGACAAAACATGCCAGGCGCTGGAACGAGTTATGGGCCAAGCCGCCGCAACGGGTGAACGCGATGTTCGCTGAACTTAAAAGCCATATTCCCGACGTGCGGGAGCGCCTGCTTGCCCTTTCCCGCGACCAGAAGTGCCTTCTGCAGATTCTTGCGGATACGCTGCTGATCTGGATTGCACTGTGGCTGGCGTTTTTCATACGGCTCGACGATGTGTCGAAGATAGAGCCGCTGCGGGGACATGCCTGGCTCTTCGTATTGGCACCCGTTCTTGCCGTGCCCCTCTTCCTGCGGTTCGGCCTGTATCGGGCCGTCATGCGCTATTTCGGCAATCAGGCTTTCACCACCATAGTCAAGGCGATCACCGCTGCAACCGTCCTGCTTGCGCTCGCCATTTACATTTATGGCAGGCCGCCGGCCGTCATCCCGCGATCCATAGTCATCATTTATTGGATGCTGTGCCTGATGCTGGTCGGCGGATTGCGCGTCGTCATGAGGCAATATTTCAGCAGCGACCGCATCAGCCTTCGCACCCGGCCATCCGACCGCCGCGACGGCAAGCGCAAGGATGCGCGCGCCCGCGTCATAATTTATGGCGCGGGCGCGGCCGGCAACCAGTTGCTGCTTGCATTGCGTGTCGGGCGCGAAATGATTCCAGTCGCCTTCATCGATGACAACCCCGAGCTGAGCGGCCGCATCATGGCCGGGTTGACTGTCCATCCGCCCAGCGACCTTGGCCGGGTGCTCGAAGACACCGAAGCGGATGAAGTCCTGCTTGCCATTCCATCTGCGTCGCGTATGCGGCGCAATGAAATCATCAACATGTTGGCATCCTACCCCGTCTATGTGCGGACAATTCCCGGCTTCATGGACCTCGCCAGCGGCCGAGTCCATGTAGAGGCACTGCGCGAGGTCGATATTGACGATTTGCTGGGACGCGATGCGGTGCAGCCACGACCCGACCTGTTCGAGCGCTGCATCAAGGATCAAGTGGTAATGGTTACCGGCGCGGGCGGATCAATAGGTTCAGAGCTATGCCGTCAGATCGTGCGCAGCAGCCCCAAAGTATTGATATTGTTCGAACACTCGGAGTTCGGACTCTACTCCATACATATCGAACTCGAAACACATTTGCGCAAGTCCGGGCGCAAGCTTCATATCGTTCCTATCCTGGGATCGGTGCGCAACCAGAGTCGTCTGTTCGATGTGATGAGTTCCTGGAAAGTGAATACGGTCTATCATGCCGCGGCGTACAAGCATGTGCCCATGGTGGAACGCAATATCGCCGAAGGAATAGTCAACAACACCTTCGGCACCCTGTATGCGGCGCAGGCCGCCTTGCGCGCGGAAGTGGAAAACTTCGTCCTGATTTCAACGGATAAAGCGGTGCGCCCGACCAACATCATGGGAAGCACAAAACGGCTGGCCGAACTGGTGCTGCAGGCGCTTGCCAGCGAATCCATGCCTTTCCTTTATGAACGCAGCGACGGCGCCAGCCCCACGGTGAACAAGACGCGCTTCACCATGGTGCGTTTTGGCAATGTTCTGGGATCTTCGGGATCGGTGATCCCGCTGTTTCGCGAGCAGATCCGCAAGGGCGGCCCGGTAACGGTGACGCACCCGGACATCACGCGCTATTTCATGACGATACCGGAAGCGGCTCAGCTGGTGATACAGGCGGGGTCGATGGGTTCGGGCGGCGATGTGTTCGTGCTGGACATGGGCGAGCCGGTAAAGATAGCGCAACTGGCTGAAAAAATGGTGCAGTTATCCGGCCTGAGCGTGCGTTCCGCCCGCAACCTGGATGGCGACATCGCGATTGAATTCACGGGCCTGCGCCCGGGCGAGAAGCTGTACGAGGAACTGCTGATCGGTGACAACGTGACGCAGACCGAGCATCCTATGATCATGCGTGCGCAGGAAAAACAGTTGGGCTGGGGTGTGTTGAAGATGTCGCTCGCGGAGCTGTCGGCGGCGATCAAGAACGACAATTATGCAGAAGTGAGAGAGTTGTTTTTCAGGCTGGTGGATGGGTATAAGCCGGAGGGCGGCATTGTGGATCTTATCCACGAGCGGCGCAGGCAGCCGTCGAAGCATGTCTAATATGGGATCGTTGTTCGATTCGTCTTCTTCGTGCCCGCGGTTGCCAGGCATTTGTGCTTACACGTCGCGGACGTGGCCCTGGGCTATCCGGTCCCGCGGAGCCCTGTTCGGCGCACTGCGCGCCGAATAGGGCCACGAGGAGCGGACATCCTTGTCACCGTGCATGCGACGTCTAAAGATCCACACAGTGAAAAACCGACAAACTGATCGAAGGCAAAACCCACAAGCGCCACATCCAACGAATCCAATGATCGGCGTTATAAGCGCCAATCGCTTATAACCATATCGCATATCAATGTACGAATAAATTACTTAGATATAATAACGCCCACTATTACAATTCCTTAACCTTTACAGCACCCACGGCAGCAGAACCGTAGCTCTACAGCGGACTGCTGCTTTTTTGTTTTCCCTCATGATAGAAATACAAGCAGTATCCCAGCGTTTCGACGGCCCTTCCGGGCCCATCGACGCCATACAAGACGTCAGCATATCGATACGCAAGGGAGAAATATTCGGCATTATTGGACGCAGCGGCGCTGGCAAAAGCACGCTCGTGCGCACGCTCAATTTATTGAACCGCCCTACCTCAGGCCACATCATTCTTGATGGCCAGGACATGACCTCGCTGAAGCCGGAAGCCTTGCGCAATGCACGCCGCCAAATCGGCATGATATTCCAGCACTTCAACCTGCTTTCATCGCGAACCGTATACGGCAATATCGCATTGCCGCTCGAACTGGCCGGCGTCGGCAAAGCGGAAATCGATCGCAAAGTGCGCGAGCTGCTGGACCTCGTCGACCTTTCCGCCTTGTCGGACCGCTATCCCGCACAGATCAGCGGTGGACAGAAGCAGCGCGTCGGCATTGCCCGGGCCTTGGCCAACGACCCGAAAGTGCTGCTCTCGGACGAAGCCACGTCGGCTCTCGATCCGGAAACGACCAAGTCCATTCTCGAGCTATTGAAGAAGATCAACCGGGAACTGGGGCTGACCATTGTGCTCATCACGCACCAGATGGAAGTGATCAAGCTGATCTGCGATCGCATGGCCGTCATGGAGGCGGGCAAGCTTATTGAACATGGTTCCGTGCTGGATATATTTCGGTCCCCGCAACACCCTGTGACGCGGGCGATGATAGGCGACGTTATTTCCCTGGATCTGCCCAAAGGCGTTTTGCAGCGCGTGCGCACGCGCCTGGCACAGACCCGCGACGGCGAGGGCCAAGATCACTTGCTGCGCCTGGCTTTCACCGGCGCCGGCGTCGAGGATCCCCTGCTTTCCGACGTGGTGCGCCGCTTCGGCCTGGATTTCAACATCCTGCATGGCCAGATCGACGAAATACAGGGACAGGCTTTCGGCTCCCTGGCCATACTGGCCAGGGGCACCGACGATCAAATTGAACAGGCGAAGGTTTTCATGCGCTCGCGCGGTGTAACGGTAGAGGAGCTGAATCATGTCATCACAGCTGATTGATCTATTCATAAAATCATTTCTCGAGACAGTGCTGATGGTGGGCGTGTCCGGGATCGTCGGTTCCCTGGTGGGCGTTCCACTGGGCATCCTGCTGCACCTGACCGACAGGAACGGCGTCCTGCCGGCGCTGAGTCTGAATCGAACCGTAGGCATCATCGTGAATGCCGTACGCTCGACGCCATTCATCATTCTGCTCGTGGCCATTATTCCGCTTACCCGTTTCTTTGTCGGCACATCCATCGGAACAGCGGCCGCCATCGTGCCGCTGACGATAGCCGCCGCCCCCTTTGTCGCACGGCTCGTGGAGACGGCTCTGCGCGAAGTTGACCGCGGCCTGGTCGAAGCGGCGCAAGCCATGGGCGCGACCACTTGGCAAATTGTCTACAAAGTGCTGGTGCCCGAAGCCTTTCCCGGCATTATCGCCGGCCTCACCATCACCCTGGTCAGCCTCGTGGGCTACTCCGCGATGGCGGGCGCCGTAGGCGGCGGCGGGCTGGGCGACCTGGGCATCCGTTATGGCTATCAGCGCTTCCTGCCCGAAGTGATGCTACTGGTCGTGCTCATCCTGATTGTTTTTGTTCAACTGGTGCAGACCATGGGCGATATCCTGGTCCGCCGTCTAAGCCATCGCTAGGCCCGTGAGTCCTACGCGAATTCAGTGTTGTTTCTCAAGAGGAAGAAAATGAAACGTCGTCAATTGCTGCAATTTATCGCCGGACTCGGCGTTGTGGCCAGTCTTGCCGCCGCCCCGGCGACGGCTCAGGACAAAACCTACAAAATCGGCGTCACCGCAGGTCCACACGCCCAGATTCTGGAGTTCGTGAAAGGCTTGGCTGCCAAAGACGGACTCAAGATCGAAGTCGTCGAATTCAGCGACTACGTGCAACCCAACGCGGCACTGGCCGCCGGGGACCTGGATGCCAACAGCTTCCAGCACCAGCCCTACCTGGATGCCCAGATCAAGGACCGCGGGTACAAGCTTGCCAATGTCGGCTACACCATCACCTTCCCAATGGGAATTTATTCCAAAAAGGTCAAGACGCTGGACGAGTTGCCAAACGGCGCACGTGTCGGCGTGCCGAACGATCCGACCAATGGCGGGCGCGCCTTGTTGGTCCTGCAATCGCAAGGGCTCCTGAAATTGAAGGCTGATGCCGGTTTGAAGGCGACTCCCCTGGACATCGTTGAAAATCCCAAGAAGCTGGACATCATTGAGCTTGACGCTGCTCAGCTGCCGCGATCCCTGTCCGACCTCGACGCCGCGGCGGTCAATGGCAACTATGCGGCATCGGCCGGCCTGAACCCGGTAACGGATGCCATCGCCATTGAAGATGCAAAAGGCCCTTACGCAAACGTGATCGCCGTACGCAGCGAAGACAAAGATCAGGCCTGGGTCGCCAAGCTGTTGAAAGCCTACCACTCTCCTGAAACCAAGGAATTCGTGACATCCACGTTCAAGAATTCGGTCATCACTTCCTGGTAATCGACTGCCGGCGTCCAGCGGTCTCGCAGACTTGAAACCCGCCCTGCCAATGCGCGCAGGGCGGGTTTTTGTTTTGCAGCACCGGTAATTTTGTTTCGCGATACCGGAATGCATCATGCGCCGTTCATTTGAACTCGTCCGGTAGTACTATCTTTGACACGTATAAATGCCCGGACTGAACACTAACCATGGACGAAAACGTAATTGCCGCAATGGCGCGCTGGCCCAATGTGCCGGACGTGTACGGCTGGCTTTCGCTTACAGCAAGCGGACTATGGCGCCTGCATCCACGAGGCGACGCCTGGCAAGAGCAAAATAGTGAAGCAGCCGGAGAATCAATCAGCAGTCCCCAGATCATTCGATTCATCGACCGCAACTATACCTGCGATGAGCAGGGGCGATGGTTCTTTCAGAACGGGCCGCAAAAGGTTTATGTTCGTCTGGATGCGGCACCTTACATCCTGCACACCGTCGGCAATACGAGTGGCGACTCGGTACAGCTGAATACTCATACAGGCCTGGAAGACGTGACAGTTCAGGAATGGTGGCTGGACGACCGCGGACGGCTTTATGCGCGCACCACGCAGGGCCCCGGCCTTATCGCCGGTCGCGACCTGCCGGCAATCCTGGATGCCCTGTACACAGTTGAAGGATTGAGCCTCATGGATGTTCTCGACGCTGATCCCGGTTCGTGCGAGGTCCTGGCCTTGCGTGCCCTGGACGCTTCAACGGCGGCAACAAGCCCATCGGTTCCGCTTCGAATGTGCCGCGCGGCGGACATACCGGCAAGACTCGGCTTCGTGGGCAACCCACGCCCTGAAAAGTGAAGGCGTTACGTCACGACCGCGCTTTGGGTAGAATCAAGACATGACATCGCAAGCTTCCAGTTTTTACTTTCCAGCCCCCCGCGCGCAGAAATTCTGCAGCCAGTGCGGCACCGTCCTTAAACAATTGATTCCACCGGATGACAACCGGTTGCGGGACGCGTGTGAGAACTGCGGTGCCGTCCATTACCAAAACCCACGCAATGTGGTCGGCGTATTGCCCATTTGGCAAGACAAGATTCTGCTGTGCCGCCGGGCCATCGAGCCCCGCTACGACAAATGGACGCTACCCGCGGGTTTCATGGAGCTTGGCGAAACGACGGCTCAGGGCGCCATGCGCGAAACACAGGAGGAAGCCGGGGCGCAAATCGAACTGGGTCCCCTGTATACCGTGATCGATGTTCCGCATGCTGAACAGGTGCATTTTTTCTATCTGGCCAAAGTCTTGAGCGAAGACCTTTTTCCGGGTCCCGAAAGCCTGGAGGCGGCATTCTTTTCCATAGACGACATACCCTGGAAAGAACTTGCGTTCCGCACCATCATCACCACACTGGAACACTATCTGGTCGACGTAAAGACCGGCGTCTTTCCGATGCACCATTACGACATACCCCTGCCCGGCTCAAGCAGCACTACGTCCCGACATGGCAAGATTGATCTGGATTGACGAACAAACGCCTTTGCCACGACCAGAACACGCCTCTGCCGACGGCCTGTTGGCCGCGGGAGGAAGCCTGACGCTGGCGCGTCTCGCCGAGGCCTACGGCAAAGGTATATTTCCATGGTTCAATGAAGGCGAACCAGTACTGTGGTGGAGCCCGGACCCCCGCATGGTGCTGGCGTGCGACGACTTCAAAGTGTCTCGCTCGCTGGCCAAGAAGTTGCGACAGACCGCCCGCAATGAGTCCGCTTCCGACGCCAGAATACAGATCACCACCAACACCGCTTTTGCGCGTGTGATCGCAGCATGCGCGGGGCCCAGAACTACACAGCCGGGAACCTGGATATCGCCCGCAATCCAGTCGGCTTATCTGGCTTGGCACTATGCCGGCAGCGCGCATAGTGTCGAAACATGGATAGACGGCGAACTCGCGGGTGGAGTCTATGGCGTCAATCTGGGCGGTTTCTTCTTTGGCGAGTCCATGTTCAGCCATGCCAGCGACGCCAGCAAGCTGGCTTTGGCCTATCTGGTCAAGTTTCTGCAGGCCCGTGGCGTCCGTCACATCGACTGCCAGCAGCAAACTGGCCATCTGGCAAGCCTGGGTGCCCAACCCATGCCTCGACAGCACTTTTTGGCCTTGCTGAACAGCGCCATGCGCGACCCCGCGCCACCATGGGGGTCCGGCCAAATACTGCATTCCGGCGCGCTTGCAAGCACCGGATAAATAACGCCATAATGGCTGTGTAGCCTTACTGGGTCCAGTCATGAGCCATCCGACCGAACTAACCTTCAAAGCCCTGCAGTTCTATTCCACGGCTATTTACCCTTGCAGTTATCTTCCCGGGCTGGATGCCCGCTCCCAGGTTGCAGCCCCTACACATCTTATTGATGCGCCTACGTATTCGGGGCTAGTGGAACAGGGCTTCCGCCGTAGCGGCCTCTTCACTTACCGCCCGCACTGCGACACGTGCCGCGCATGTCTGCCCATACGCATAGACACCGAACGCTTCACCCCCAATCGCAGCCAACGCAAAGCCTGGAACCGGCACAGTAACTTGCACGCCCGCGTCATGCCTTTGCAATGGGACGCCCAGCACTTCCAGCTCTACGACCGTTATCAGCAGGGTCGCCATCCAGGCGCGGGCATGGACGAAGACAGCCAAACCCAATACAAGCAGTTCCTGCTTACAAGCCGTGTCGACTCCAGGCTGATCGAGTTCCGCCAGCCCAATGGCGCACTGCAAATGGTGTCGGTGGTCGACGTCCTGGAAACAGGGCTGTCGTCGGTATATACCTTTTATGATCCCGACGTTCGTGGCAGTCTGGGCACCTATGGCATCTTGTGGCAAATCGACCAATGCCGCGCCATGGGCTTGCCCTGGCTGTATCTGGGATACTGGATCCGCGAAAGCCGTAAAATGGCGTACAAATCACAGTACACCCCCTACCAGACCCTGCAGAATGGCGTCTGGATCGAGCCGCCTACGTCATAATCCAAACATGTCATTCCTATTCAATACCTACCCGCTGGCGCGCACCGCGCTTTTCTCGCTAGACGCCGAGACCGCGCACGAAGTTACTTTGTCGTCCTTGCAGAAGGCTTACGACTGCACTCTTACACGCAACTTGCTTGGCGCACGGCCTCAAAAGCCCTGCACGCTCATGGGCATGTCGCTGCGCAACCCGGTAGGACTGGCGGCCGGGCTGGACAAAAATGGCGCGCATATCGATGCGTTGGGTCACCTCGGCTTCGGTTTCGTGGAAGTGGGCACCGTTACTCCCAAGCCCCAAGAAGGCAACCCCAAGCCCCGCATGTTCAGGCTGCCACGGGCACAGGCATTGATCAACCGACTGGGCTTCAACAATCAGGGTCTCGTCGCCTTTATCGCCAATGTGCAAAATAGCCGGTGGCGCGGCACAGGCGGGATACTCGGACTCAATATCGGAAAAAATGCCGCCACGCCCATAGAACGTGCGGTTGACGACTATCTGCTGGCACTCGAGGGCGTCTACCCTCATGCGGATTACGTCACCGTCAATATCTCGTCGCCCAATACGCAAAACCTGCGCGCGCTGCAAGGCCAGGACGAACTCGCCGGACTGTTGCTGCCCTTGCAGGAAAAACGCAAGGCACTGGCCGACCAGCACGGGCGCCGGGTTCCTATGGTGGTGAAAATAGCGCCCGACCTCAGCACCCAGCAGATAGACATCATTGCAGAATTGTTACCCCGCTACGATGTGGACGGCGTAATCGCTACCAACACCACCTTGTCGCGCGCCGCAGTATTGGGGCTTCCCCATGCCGGAGAGACGGGCGGCTTGTCGGGCCCGCCGGTGCACGAATTGTCGCTGCTCGTCATTTCGCGGCTCCGGCAGCAACTCGGCGCATCCTTTGCCATTATCGGCGTCGGCGGTATTTTGTCGGGTACGCAGGCGCGCGAAAAAATCGCCGCAGGCGCAGATGCTGTACAGCTGTACACCGGACTGATATATCGTGGTCCGGCGCTGATATCGGAATGCGTGCAGGCTCTGGGCTGACCCACACCTGGCAAGGTATCGAGTCCACCGCAATACTGGCCGCGCATGGAAAAGGCCCCGAAGAATCTCTTCTTCGGGGCCTTTCTTTTTTACCGACCAGGCTTAGGCAGCGGAGCGGCGGGCACGGGCGGCGCCCGATTTGGCTGCGTCGGCAGCCTCGGCGGCATCCGATGCGGCCTTGAATGTGGCGTTGGTCGCTGCCGTGATGTTGGATTCAGCAGCGTCGGCAGCCTGGCGAGTGGCCTTGGCAACCGATTCGTAAGCGCTGTTTACGGTGTTCAGCGATGACTTGAGCAATGCCACGGCGCCTTCCGAACCAGTAGGAGCGTTCTTGGCGATCTGGTCAATAGCAGCCGAGACTTGCTGTTGCCCTTGGGCAATTTGCTCTTCGGTCAGCTTGGACAGATCGACTTGCACGCCCGAGAAGATGTCATATACATGCTTGCTGTAGGCCAGAGCTTTCTCGGCGTTGGGCTGGAAGGCCGTCGTGAAGCTCAGTGCCTCCTGGGCATCTTTGACTTCAATCGCTTGCTGCGACTTTTGCGCCACTTCGTCCATGGTTGCCTTGATGACCTTAAGGTTCAAGTCGACCAGCTTTTCGAAGCCGCTGAAGAAAGTGCCCTGGATGGCCAGAAAGTTGTCCAGGGTGGCTTTTTGGTTGGCCAGAACTTGTTGAGGGATCGCGCTCATAGTAATTCCTTTTATATATGAACCGCCGGATTGTCCGTACGGTTTCGTAATGGTTGAACTTAAGGTTCAAGCGTAAAAATAAAAGAAGGTTAAGCAAATCACCTGCAACTGTGAAAACCTTCCATGCTGCAATGCACAAAACAAATTCTACCGGATTAATTTGGCCTGTCAACATTTAAATGTTGCGCTGCAACATTCAGAAAAAATAATGACAATCATATGAACCAGTGGATTGAATTAGCATATAAGGGCTATACCTAGGCGACAGGCCGGGGAATTTGTCCTAGTATTCGAACAGCCTGATGACACCGTTAGCAGCCAATTGTATTAAAGATCTACATTTTTACTTTGCCTATCGGCAAAGGGAGACCAAATGACGTATCGCACCCTGAAGTTAAGCTCCGTATTAGTTATGGGCACCCTGCTCGCCGCAGGTGCTGCACACGCCGCCGACTACCCTGACCGCAGCATCAATATGGTCGTTCCTTTCTCGGCAGGCGGCCCCACCGACAACGTGGCACGTTCGCTGGCCGAAGCCATGCGTCCAACACTGGGCCAGACTATCGTGGTCGAAAATAAAGCCGGTGCAGGCGGAACGATCGGTACGTCCCAGGTTGCACGCGCGAAGCCGGACGGCTATGAATTGCTGCTTATGCACATCGGTTTTTCGACGGCGCCCTCGCTGTATAAGAACCCCAACTACGATGCAAAGACCAGCTTCCAGCCCATAGGCCTGGTCGTTGACGTTCCCATGACCATCATTGCGCGTTCAGATTTCCCGGCCAACAACCTCAAGGAACTGGTCGAGTACGTCAAGGCGAACAAAGACAAAGTATCCCTGGCCAACGCCGGAATCGGTGCTGCCAGCCACCTGTGCGGTACGATGTTCACCGAAGCCATCGGTGTCGACTTGTTGACTATTCCTTACAAGGGAACCGGTCCCGCCATGAATGACCTGCTGGGCAAGCAGGTGGATCTCCTCTGCGACCAGACCACCAATACCACTCAGCACATCAAGGCAGGCACGGTCAAAGCCTATGCCGTCACCAGCAAAGAACGCGTCGCCACGCTGCCCGACCTCCCAACAATGCAGGAATCCGGCTACAAGGATTTCGAAGTGGGTATCTGGCATGGCATGTGGGTTCCCGCCGGCACACCCAAGCCCGTGACCGAAAAACTCGTTTCCGCCTTGCAGGCCGGCCTGGCGAATCCCGACTTCCAGAAACGCATGGCCGGACTCGGCGCCACCGTCTTGACGTCGGAAGCCAATCCTGAGGCACTGTCCAAGAAGGTCGAACAACAAGTTCCTCAGTGGGCTGACTTGTTCAAGAAGGTAGGCATAAAACCACAATAAGCAGCAAGCAACAGACGGATCCGCCCAAACGCGGGTCCGTCGCCCCTCACCTTCAGGCAAGCCATTACATCACTACGTCAGCGCAACACTACGTCGCTTCGTAGCCCAAGGCTTCTGAAATTTGGGCAGCGGTGTCAAGAAGAATGGGTATC
This sequence comes from Pseudomonas sp., assembly GCA_036675275.1. GTDB lineage: Bacteria > Pseudomonadota > Gammaproteobacteria > Burkholderiales > Burkholderiaceae_B > Pollutimonas. The sequence continues at coordinate 71,623 of JAKFFG010000062.1, forward strand.
CATTCGTCGCGCATGCGTTCCGCGGGCGCCGAAATAGACAAACCCGCCTGCAATTTTCCTGTATCGTCGTACACGCCTGCGGCAATGCACCGCACACCCATTTCAAGTTCTTCGTTATCGCGCGAATAACCGTGGCGGCGTATCAAGGCCAAGTCCCGTTCAAGCTGGTCGGTCTGTGTAATGCTATTGCGCGTCGTACCGGCCAGGCCGGTACGCATGGCATAGGCTCTTACCTGCCTGGGATCGCTGACCGACAAGAACAGCTTTCCGGTAGAAGTGAGATGCAGCGGCGCACGCCCGCCTATGGCGCGTACAACCTGCATTCCGGAGCGCTCGCTCCAGGCTCGTTCGATATACACGATTTCATCGCCTTGCTGCAATGACAGATTCACGGTCTGACCGGTTATCTTGTGCAGCTCACGCATGGGTTCGACGGCAACCTCGCGCACATTCAGGCGCCCCTTGACCAAAGACCCAAGCTCCAGCAAGCGCATGCCAAGCTGATACAGGCCACTATCGACGCGCTCGACGTATCGACCCACCACCAGGTCGTTCAAAATTCGATGGGTTGTGGAGGTATGCAGGCCCGTGCTGGCAGCAAGGTCTTTCAGCGGCATGGGATGGGCATGCCCTGCCAGCACGTCGAGCAGACGCATGGCACGCTCCAACACCTGGATGGTGATGGGTGAATCGCTTATGGTCGACCCGGCGTGGGAAGAAGGAAGCATGGAAGTTCGAGTCATAGTCAGATTATGTCGCAACGCAACAATTCCATAATATGAAACAAAAAGCCGTTCTGCAAGCCTTATTTTTCCGGCGGTGTAAGTTGGCCGCCCTGTTTTATGACTTCGCTTCGCAGGAAGACAAGTGCCTCGGCGGCCGCCTGCGGCTCGCCTTTGACGCCAAGATCGATGTGGGGGTGGCCGGTATCGCCCATGCTGGGCAGACTGAATGCCTTGACGCCGGGCCACCGCTGTTCAAGCTCTTCCAGCGCCGGCGTAATGCGCGACTCCGGCAGGCGGAACACCAGAAATGAATGCTCCACACGCGTCGTAGTGTGCTGGAACGAGGCATACCGAGTGTCGAGGGTCCATTCCATCATGGGCCAGGCCATGACCGGGAAACCCGGCATGAAAGTATGATTGCGTATGAAGAAGCCGGGGATCTTGTTGTAGGGATTGGGCACAATATCGGCGCCAGCGGGAAACACGCCCATTTGCAGGCGCTGCTGGTTTTCCGGCAGAGACATGTCGCCGCTGCCCTGACCCCGGCGTTCATTGTCGGCACAGCGCTCGGCAATCAGGCGCTCGGCCTCGGGATGCAGGACCAGCTCCAGGCCTAGCGCCTGCGCTGCGGCCTGGCGGGTCTGGTCGTCGGGCGTGGCACCGATGCCGCCACAACAGAAAACGATATCCGGTGTAGCGAAGCTGCGCACCAGCGTAGCGGCAATAACGTCGCGTTCATCGGAGACAAATTCAGCTCCCGACAATTGCATGCCGCGCTGAGACAAGAGCTCGACAAGCTTGGAAAAATGCTTGTCCTGGCGTCGCCCGGAAAGTATCTCGTCACCGATGATGATCAGACGAATCTTGGGTGTTGCGGCAGCAGGCATGGTCATGGTCTTGTCCGGGTTGGTTCTATTTGATCGACGACGGTCTGGCTGCGCAATTGCCGCAGCGACTCGAGACTGAAATGTGCAAACACCAGGGCCGAGAATACCGGCAGAACGAGCCAGGCGGGCGGAAACAAGTTAATTAACGCCAACCCAAAACCGATCAGCCACAATTGGCGGTTGTGCCGACGCCAAATCAGCCGGCGCTCTTGCGCACTGGCATGTTCGACGATTGCATCCACGCGCAACATGCGGGTAAAGGCGAATGCCCACAATATTACCGGCAGCACCAGGGGTAAAGGGGGAATGAGCCATAAGGGCATCGTTACCAGCCACGCCAGGACAAACAGCGTGCCGACCCAGACCGCGTTCCAGGCACCCACCGCCGTACTGTATTTGCCTTGCCGCGATATACCCTGGTATTCGCGCTGTTCAAGATGACGCAGGACAATAGGCATTACGAACACCGCTGCAATCACCAGACCAAGTATTCCGGACATGGGCAATAGAATGGCCACGGCGAGCAAGGGCACCAGGTACAACTTCAGCGAAAACAGGCCCAGCGCCAGCATCCATTCGTCGATCTGGTTGACGATTTCCCAATTAGCCGCCTCGGCGTTGAGCCAACTGGTCAGCGGCGTCCAGAAGGCCCAAAGCAATATAATGGCCCCAAGCAAGGCGATAATGAAGGGCAGAAACAGTGCCGCCAGCATCTTCGGGTGGCATTGCGATACCATTGCCCGCTTGAAGGCCACCCCTACGGCCGCCATGCCTGTAACGGCCGGCCGTTGGGTGCGTACTGCCAAATTAGTATTATTCATTGAAGAAGTCTTGAATTGATGACACGACTATCATAGTCAAACCGGATGCCATTTGTCTCTATGCCAGTGTTCAACTCTGAAACTGATGCGCTCGCGCTGCAGGCCCGCCTGAAACTGAATCAGGGGCTGACCGTCGCTTGCTATTGTGCCGCGTGGTGCGATACCTGCACCCAATACAGGCCGGCTTTCGACGAACTAGCCCGGCGATTGCCGCAACACACGTTTGTATGGGTGGATATCGAAGAAAATCCGGAGCTGCTGGACGATGACGATATCGAGAATTTCCCGACCCTGCTCATTCAGGATCCCGAAAAGGGCAACCTCTTCTACGGCACTATGTTGCCGCATATTGGCCACCTTGAGCGGCTGATAAGCCATCTGGACGATGACTCGCCCGTTATCGACAACGGGCCTGCCATGCTGTGTACCTTATTATTGCCGGCCGCCCAATAGCACGCCCACGGATCTCTTCCCAGTACCCGTGGATATCGCCTTGCTTGCTTCAGCAGTGTTGCTGGACGGCGACGGCACGTAAGGCCTGCTGAAGAAATCGTCTACCGGCTTGCGCGTTGCGGCGCCCGATGAATAGGGCCGACGCTCGCGGCTGCCTGCGGAAGGCTGCCGGACCGCCGCCGGCACGCTGAGCTGGCCGCGCGGAACCTTGGATTTGATCAGCTTTTCGATATCGATCAGGAAGCGTTCTTCGTCGGGCGCATAGAAGGCAATGGCTTCACCCGAGGCGCCGGCTCGGCCGGTACGGCCAATACGGTGCACGTAGTCTTCCGCATTGTAGGGAAGATCGTAGTTGATGACACACGGTACGCCGGCAACGTCCAGCCCACGAGCCGCGACGTCAGTCGCCACCAGCACTTCGAGCTCGCCGGCCTTGAAGGCCTCGAGCGCTTTCATGCGGTCGATCTGGCTTTTGTCGCCGTGTATGGATTCGGCCTTGATGCCATCGCGGACGAGTTCACGAGCCAGACGGCCGGTGCCGATTTTTGTGTTGGAAAAAACGATGACCTGGTTGAATCCACGAGACTTGACCAGATGCACGACCGCCGCACGTTTTTCACTGACAGGCATTGCATAGGCAATTTGCGTGACGTTCTCGGCCGTGGCGTTGCGCGCGGCCACCTCGATTTCGACCGGATTGTTAAGGTAGGTGCGACCCAGTTTCCGGATTTCATTGCTGAAGGTGGCCGAGAACAGCAACCCTTGGCGATTGGCCGGAAGCAGCCGCATGATACGGTCGAGGTCGGGCAGGAAGCCCATGTCGAGCATGCGGTCGGCTTCGTCCAGCACAAGAATTCCGACTTGACTGAGATTGACGGTTTTTTGTTCCACGTGATCGAGCAGACGACCCGGTGTAGCAATAAGCACCTCACAGCCGCGGCGTAGCGCGTCGCGCTGGGGACCGATATCGACCCCGCCGAATACCACTGTGGAGCGCAGCGGGGTAGCCTTGCCATACTTGACAACACTATCGGCAACCTGATCGGCCAGCTCACGCGTGGGGGTGAGGATAAGAGCCCGCACAGGGTGGCGGGCCGGCGATGCGCTCGTGTTGGCAAACTGCATCAAGCGATGCAGTATGGGCAACGTAAAGGCCGCTGTTTTGCCGGTGCCGGTTTGAGCCGCTCCCATGACATCCCGCCCATCCATGACGATAGGCATGGCTTGGGCCTGAATGGGCGTAGGAACGGTGTATCCGGTTTCAGCGATCGCCAAAAGTATGCTGGGATGCAAGCCGAAATCGGAAAAGGTGGCGGCAGGTGTGTCGACGTGAGTGTTGGTAGTGTCTGTCATTGAAAGTGGTTGCGCCCCACGCAGCAGTAGTCCGCGTAAAGCATTTATAACCCGGTAATTTTAACTCAGCCCAACGACGTATCCATATTTAAGAACTGTCAACGGCCAAGCATTGCCATAAAAACCGGATAGTGTCGTTAAAACCATACGGTTTGTTACGAGCTTCCTACGAGACCAGATCGGAAAGCAGACGCAATATCCAATAAGCCAGCATCCCGCCCACAATCACCAGCAAACTGCTGCGCGTGCGCCAGTACAGGGCCACGGCTGCCAGCGCGGCCAGCGCCTTAATGTCGAATACAGGGCCGGTATCGGCACGCCATGGAAGCAATTCGGGCACGATAATGCCTACCAGCGCCGCGGTCGGCGCGTACCGCAACGCCCTTCGCACGCCATCCGACAAGGGGAAATAATCGCCGAACAGGAAATATCCGGCCCGGGTCAAAAAGCTGCAGATAGCCAAAAGAGCAATTGCGCCAAGGACATACAGATCAAAATGCAGGTCGCCGGTCATGAAGTCTTCGCCCTTTCAGTCAGGCGCTCGGTCACTACACCGGCCACCACGCCGGCCACTACCGCCGCGGCCAAGCCCAGGCGCAGCGGCAGCGGTTGGCCTATCCATGCGACCAGCCCGGCCATCAAAAGACACATCGCCATGGGCCGTGTCTGGATAAGGGGCACGATAATGGCCATCAGGGCCAGTACCGCCGCGAACTCGAGCGACCAGGACGCCGGCACCAGCGCGCCCAGATAAATGCCGAGCAGCGAAGAGCCATTCCAGGCAAACCAACCGGGAACAATGATGCCCAGGAAATACCACAGCTGATCGGCGCCGCCGCGCTCCTTGCTCTCTCCGTAGCGGCCCATGAAAAGCACGAATGACACATCGGTCGAGAAAAACCCCAGGCCCATGCGTTTGCGCCACGGCATATGCCTGAAGAACGGCTGCAGCGCGGCGCCAAAGATGACAAAGCGAATATTGACCACCAGTCCGGCCGCAAAAATCAGCCACAACGGAGCGGCGGACTCAATCAGCGGTAGCGAGGTCAACTGAGCCGAGCCTGCATACACAAGCAGAGTCATCAAAGTTGCCATGGTTTCGGTAAGGCCCGACTTGACCAGCGCGATGCCGGTCACGAATCCCCAGGTGCCGGTGGCGATAAGCGCGGGAACCGCATCGCGCACGCCCGCCTTGAAACAATGCCACTTATGGGACTTCCGCCATCCAGGAATAAATCGGATCTGTGCCACCACGCATACCTTACGCAACCGGGCAAGCCAACAAGACATGCCGCAACTCAGCCATGCCGAAAATCAGGCCGCTTTTCAAGAAAAAGCGCGCAGCGCATATTTTCGGAAAGTCGGTATTGTAAGGCTGCCGCCCTTGGTACAATCAAGCCTCATCTTTGGGAGAGCCTAATGTCCATGTCTGATCGCGACGGTTTCATCTGGTATGACGGCGAGCTCGTGCCTTGGCGCGACGCCACAACCCATGTGCTGACCCATTCGCTGCACTACGGACTGTCTGTCTTCGAAGGCGTGCGTGCTTACAACACCGACATCGGCACGGCCATCTTCCGCCTGCAGGATCACACCAAGCGGCTGTTCAATTCCGCGCACATCTACCAAATGGAAATGCCTTACAACCAGGACGCCATCAATGCGGCGCAGCTGGAAGTCGTTCGCAAGAACGAGCTGGAATCCTGCTATATCCGGCCGCTGGTGTTTTATGGTTCCGAGAAAATGGGTGTTTCGCCCAAAGGCGCCAAGGTACATATCGCCATAGCGGCCTGGCCATGGGGCGCCTACCTGGGCGAAGAAGCACTGAAACAGGGCATACGGGTCAAGATCTCGTCTTATGCGCGCCAGCACGTCAATGTCACCATGCCGCGCGCCAAGGTGGCCAGCACATATGCCAACTCCATCATCGCCAATGCCGAGGCGCTCGATCACGGCTACGACGAAGCCATACTGCTCGATACCGATGGTTTTGTCGCAGAAGGTTCAGGCGAAAACATTTTCATCGTGAAAGACGGTGTGCTGTGCGAGCCCGAAATCGCATCCGCCCTCACCGGCATAACGCGCTCCACCATCCATGCGCTGGCCTCCGACCTGGGTATCCCCATACACACCAAACGGCTTACACGCGACGACCTGTATATCGCCGACGAAGCCTTTTTCACAGGTACCGCGGCCGAAGTCACTCCCATACGCGACGTCGACCGGCGCGTGATTGGCTCAGGCACACGCGGCCCTGTTACCGAAAAACTGCAAAACGCCTTTTTCGACCTGGTAACCGGCAAGAACCCCAAATACCACCACTGGCTCAGCAAAGTATAAGCATCCGTCTGACCGCAGCATACATTCACTCCAGGACCCATCATGAGCAGCGCCCCCTCACACGTCGTTCCACACAATGAAACCATATTCGTCGAAGCCAAAGACCTGCCGGTCTATTGCCCGCGCCCGAATGCCCCCTTATGGAGCATGCACCCACGGGTCTACATCGAAGTGGTCAAAACCGGCAAGGCAATCTGCCCCTACTGCGGCACGGCATACGAATTGAAAGAAGGTGAAAAGGCCCACGGCCACTAAGCATCATTTCATGGGCCCATGCCTCTGCCCCGGCACACCACATTACGATACGCGCTTTTATGTTTACTACCCCGCAAGAAGCTGAACATGCTTTCTATGAAGCAATCCGCAAGGCCGACCTGGCATTGATGATGCGCGTATGGGCGGACGACGAAGAAATTGTCTGCGTACATCCGGGCGGCATGCGGGTCATAGGCTTGAATGCAATCCAGAGCGCATGGCAGCAGATATTCGGCAGCGGTCCCATGGCCATAAACCCCGTGCGGCCCATGGTTCTCACCACGGTCATGAGTTCCGTGCATGTGCTGATAGAGCAGATTTCGGTCAATACACCGGAAGGCAACAAGACCGCCAATTGCTACACGACCAACATTTTTCATAAAGGCCGCAGCGGCTGGAAAATGGTGCTTCATCACGCATCGCATGCTCCGCAGGATATCGACATGTTCGGTCTGCAGGATCATCCGGATACCCTGCATTGAAGGCGGTTCGTGACAGCGCAGATTGACACCTCTCCGTGCCCGAACCCCGCATGGCTGCCCGGCGGCCATTTGCAGACGCTTTATGGCGCTCTGGCGGCCCGCTATCACCATATTTCATTTGTGCGTGAACGTGTAACCACGCCGGACGGCGACTTTCTCGACCTAGACTGGGCCGGCCCCGGCCTCTTTTCCGACAAGCAGGCCAACGGCACCGCGTCCAAACCTGACGCTCGTCTGGCGAAAACTGCGGCCAGGCGCTGGATGCAGGACGATGACTGGGCCAGTTTGCCCGACTCTGCGGACACACCCGCCCTTGTGCTATTTCACGGCCTCGAAGGAAGCAGCCACAGCCATTACGCCCAGGCCATCACACAGCATTTCCGCGCACGGGGATGGGTAGTCGTCATTGCTCACTTTCGCGGCTGCTCCGGTTTTCCCAACCGCATGGCGCGCTCTTATTTTTCCGGTGACTCCGACGACATCCGCTTTATTCTCGACACGCTGCGACAACGCGTTCCCAATGCCAGGTGGCATGCCGCGGGGGTCTCGCTGGGCGGCAACGCCATGCTCAAGTATATCGGCGAACAAGGCGAAGCCTTGTCGTGGCTTGCCGCAAGCGCCGCCATTTCAGTCCCGCTGGACCTTGTCGCCTGCGGCATCTGTCTTTCCGAAACGCGCCTGGGCAAGCATCTGTATTCCCGTCATTTCCTCATGACCATGAGGAACAAGATCATGGAGAAAGCCAAGCGCTTTCCCGGCAATATCGATGCCTTGCGCCTAAGCCAGGTCAAGACCCTGCGCGAATTCGACGACCTGTATACAGCTCCTATGCATGGCTACAAGAATGCACTCGACTACTGGACGCGGGCCTCCAGCAAGCCACATCTGAAAACCATCGTCGTGCCCACGCTGGTCCTGAACGCACGCAACGACCCATTCATTCCCGAGCCTTCGCTACCGGGTTCGCACGACTGTTCCGCGAAAGTCATATTGCACCAGCCGGCCGAAGGCGGACATGTGGGGTTCGTTACAGGTGCGTTTCCGGGACACCTGGGCTGGTTGCCCCGGCGCATGGCCCGCTTCTTTGAAACAGGTACCTAAGGCGCCCGGCTAGAGCATTTTGGTGAGGTATTCCAGTGCTTCTGACGTGCGTCAGTGCGTGGGGTGAAGCTTTTCGCTCCACGTGACCGGTTCGTCACCCTACGGCGCCGAACACCGCTCGCCTCGCTTGTCCGTCCCCTTCGGGACTCCCTTCGCGTCCGGCCCGCTCGGCCCCGTAAGTCGCCGAAAAGCTTCACCCCACGCCCTGCCACACTGCTAATCGTATTGCCTCACGTCGCTGGTATTGCGTGACGTCACGAATGTTGACTCAGGACGCTGGAACATTCACGAACCTAAACGACGGCTCAAGGATATTTGAGAATGCGCGATGTGACGTCAGTGCTCTCGCATTCGGCTGATGAAGGGCGAACGCATGCGTACATGCCATTACAGACGTGCTGGTGCCCGTCACACGTCCGTGGCAATACATATCCCGATGCCTGAGTGGCCCGGCTGTCGGGCCACTCACGGCGAGCGCAATAGCTCTTTCATGTCGAAGTTAGTCTCTCACAAGAAGGCCAAGCACCAGCCCAGTCCCAAAACCCGTGGCGCAAACCCATTGCAGCTGTCGGGGTGGCGGTGGGGTGGCCGGGACGTTCGGGGCCCTCCAGCGAGCCGGATGCGAAGGCAGCCCGCATGGGCGGACGAGCGAGCGACGCTGGTTCGGCGCGCAGGGCGCCGAATCGGGCCACGCGTCCGGGGTCGCCCCACCGCCACCCCGACGGCGTCGCAAGAAATAGCGACATCTAAGAAATTGAGCGACATCACTGGCCCGATCGAGCGAGCTCCGCTGCAGCGAGCCTTGTAAACTCCTCGGCCAAAAATGCTCTAGGACTTGAACCGTTCGAGCAGCGCACGGTCGGCCCTGAGCCGCTCTTTGAGAGTGCGTATCTGAACATCGAGCTCCGACTGCACATAGAAATCGTCGGTCATGCCGCGAGCCTGCTGCAGTTGCTCCACGGCGGTCGGCAAGGCACCCGTGAGGTCATAATAAGCGGCCATGGTGCGCCGGGCCGCCACTTTTTGCCCGAGGCGTTCCTGACTTTGCGCCAGCAACTGGTGCAGACGCGGAACATCGGGCCACTGCTTGATTCTTTGCTGCAGGAAAGCTACGGCGGCCGCGTCCTGCCCGGTCTTCTGCAACGATTCGATTCGACTCAACGCGATACCCTGGCTATCGGGCCAGCGCTGCCAGGCATCCTGGGACAGTGCAAGCGCGCGGGTATTATCGCCCTGCGCCAACGCAAGCGAAACGGCGAGCCCTGCTACTTCGGATGAATTCTGGCCCGCTTTTTGGGCATTGCGCAAAGCCTGTTCCGCCTGCGCCAGATCATTCTTCTGGAGTGCGGCATACGCCAGGCCGTACCAGGCGGCGGATTGTTCCGGACCAGTAGCGCGCTTCGCATCGAGCTCCAGCTTCTGGATGGCGGTACGTTGCGCCTGGCTGCTTCGTGCCTGCATGACACGCAGTTTGGCGCGTATGTACCAGAACGAATCGCTGCCCTTTGGATGTGTCGGCGAAACTTCGCTGACGCGATTCTCGATATCCGACATGCGCTGGATAGACAAAGGGTGAGTGCTGGCGTAATCGCCGCCGCCCCTGCCTTCGTTGAGCCGCGCCGAGTTCGACAATCGATCGAACATGCGCACCATGCCGCGAGGATCGTAGCCCGCTTTACGCATCATTTCGAATCCGGCCCGATCAGCTTCCTGTTCTGCCTGACGGGAAAATCCAAGTTGCCTGTCGACTGCCGCCGCCTGCCCGAACGCGGCAATGCCCATGGCCAGGTCGCCACTGCCGGAAAGCGCCGCCAGAAGCGCGGCCGCCACCGCGGCCATCATGACACCGCTGCTTTGTGACCTTTGCGTCATGCCGCGTGCAATATGGCGCTGCGCGACGTGACCGATTTCGTGCGCCACAACCGAGGCGACCTCGGATTCGCTTTGCGCCGTCACCAGCAGCCCGCTGTTGATGCCGATATAACCGCCCGGCAAGGCAAACGCATTGATTTGCGGATCTCGTACGCCAAAGACGGTAATGCGCTGTTCAGGGCTGACCGGCGCATGTGCCGCAAGCTCGCGCCCCATGGCAGTGAGATACTGGCTGATGTCGGGATCCCCGATGTAATCGGGATCGCGGCGCCCCTGCTCCATGATGGCGTCGCCCAGGGTGCGCTCCAGCAAAGGCGGAAGTTCGGCCGACGAAGCCGACCCCATGCTGGGCAAGCCGACAGGCTGCGCCTGTACGGGAACCGACCAGCACAGAAGCGAAATCAGACTCGCACACACGAATGTAGCGCATGGAGTGATACGCGTAGCGGGCCGGATAAGCGTCATGGGCGAAGAAAAGTCATGTCAGGGTACCGTGGCCACTTCGGATTGCCGGGCGCGCAAGACGTCTTGTTTATTCGGCAGGCGGTTCTTGCCGGAAAGCCGCATGAGCGTTGCCAGGGCAAACAACAAGCCGAACACTTCGACAAACCCCGCCAGCACCCACATGGTAAGGCCTCCTATGGCCTGGTCGGTGAGGGCCGTCATGCCAGGTATGGCCCGTCCGCATAAATCGAAGATCGGGTAAAGGTCGTATTCAGTGAATGTAATGATGGCGCCCGCGATCATTTGAGGGACCATCGTCAGGACGGGAGAAATGATGCGCCCACCGGGCGAAAGCACCGCCGGAGGACTTGGGCGCCGGTCCAGGATGAGATTCCAGTACATGAAACCGCTTATGACTACCGACCAATTCATGAATCGGTACAAGCGCCAATCCAGCATGGAATAGAACTGTACGGTAGGTATAAGGAAACCCAGCACCAACACAACAAAAAGCACCGGCACGAAAATTTTGTTGGTCAGGATGGCAACGAGTATGCGCCCCGGACGGCTTGCACGGAAGTCGCGCAGGCGCAGGCGCCATGATTTGGGCAAGCCGGCGCGCATGACCTGGCCGGGATAGGCCCCCATGATGAACAGCGGCCCGAGGTGGTGCAGCACCAGATGCTGGAGCCGGTGTATGAAGAACATGCGCTCGGCATAGTAGTCGACGCGAGTGTGCATCGACAGATAGAGCAGCACCATGCCGATCCAGAAAAAGGCCTGCCGGGTTGCCGTAACCTTATGGACGCGCGTACCGCGCACGAACGCCCAGCTTCCCACGAAAAACATCAGCAACAGCGCTGGAGACAATTCCCAGGGTGTAAGCCAATCAATAACAGTCATGGGTAAAGATCCGGTAAGCGCGACCCTGCTAGTTTAAAGCAATGTGGCGGCGATCGCCCCATTGCACCCGCTGCACGCCCGGATATGAGCTGAGCTGGCGCGCCTGCGACATAAGCACTGCACGCAGTTCCGGAGGGCAGTTTACCGTGACGCAGGCCGTGGCCATATCGTGCTGTTGTGCCTGATCGACCAGCAGGTTGGCTACGCTTAGGCCAGCCGCTTCGAAATCGAGGTAGATCTGCTTGCGCACGTCTGCCAGAATGTGGCGCGGGCACACCACGGTTAATCGCGAGACTGAGCTGGGGACGCGAACCGGCGCAGTCTGGACGCCTGCACGGCGCAGGAATAAATTGAAAAGGCGCATATGCCCTCCGCTATCGGCGTGCTGAAAACACGCGAACCTGACGCGGCGAGCGCGACAGGTTGTTTCTTTGAAACGACGGGAGTTCGAATACGCTATGTGTTCAAACTACCACGCCCATGAAAACCAGGGCGTGGCTAAGCTGTGCTGAATTTAAGCTGCTTCTGCCTGGACGCGCCTGGAAATGATATAGCCGATACTAGATCGACTGCTACTATCGCCGGGGTCGGAATTCACCGCACAGCTCCTATAAATTGAACACGTGCCATTGTAGCGTCTTGGCGAGGCACAAACAAGCCCGAATTCCTGAACTTACAAGACATTAGGACGATAAACAACGGCGTTGCCTACAGTACGTAGCCATCAAGCCATCCCATCGCAGTGTATACATGGATCACGATCAAGGCGATTCCGAACATCAGCACGCTGCCGCCCACGAAGGTCGTAACGATTGCGGCAATCACAGCATTCCAGCCAGTGCGCGTAGCGATGCCTGAATCCGGGTTGTATCTGGCGTCGAATTTTTCGTCAGCCATTAGCGCGAAGACCAGCGCCTCGATGAAGCCGGCGGTGATGGGCACGATGAGCACAAGAAAAGGAGGGCTGTCCCACCACACAGGGTAGAGCTGGGTTAGCGCCAGCATGACCAGGGCAAACGCCGTAAGCAGCCACGCGCCGCGCCGCCCCATATACCACCACTGCGCGCCTATGACGCCCAGCATACAGGCCAGCCACGCTGCAACCACCTTGCTTCGGTGTCGGACAGGAGTGTTAAATTGCTTCATGTAGAACCCCGGTCACAGAAAACGTAAGAAAATCTTGTTCATATTGTAGTTGAGCATGGAACACGCATGGATTCCCCCACATACGACATCGCCATAAGCGGAGCAGGTCCGGCCGGCAGCGCACTGGCTCTTATTCTGGCGAGCAAGTCGCCAGATCCTTCGCGCATTGCGCTGATGGGCCGCCATCTCGCGGCGCGGGAGCTCGCCTCCACCGCGGCAGCCCAGCCCACGGCCGACCCGCGAACGCTGGCACTGAATCACGGCAGCCGCGTGCTGCTGGAGCAACTCGGCGCATGGCCCGATCAATCCGCAAGCATCAATGTGGTGCATGTTTCGCAGCGAGGCAGGCTGGGGCGTACACTGATCGATCATCAGGAGCTCGGCGTTCCGCGCCTGGGCAGCGTCGTCGCCTATGATGCCTTGCTGGGCAGCCTGCATCGCGCTTTGCGCGATAGCGGCGTGACGCTTATCGACGCCTCTCCCACCGCAAGCGTCGCCGGCCGACATGTGCGGTTCGAGCTCGGCGACCGGGACATCAGCAGCGCGCTTGCCGTTCAGTCCGACGGTTCCCGACCGCGTGGAGTTCAGCGTCAATATAACCAGCATGCCGTTCTGGCAACCGTGCGCGCAGCCCGGCCAAAACCGGGATGGGCCTTCGAGCGCTTCACCGCGCAGGGACCGTTGGCCGCCTTGCCGCAACCGCAAGGCGAAGACCTGTACGGAATCGTATGGTGTTGTTCACCGGCCCAGGCTCAAGCGCTCATGGCCAAGACCGATACGGCCTTCAGCGCAATCCTGCATGAAACGTTTGGCGACCGCCTGGGCCAATTCCAATGCCTTGGCGAACGGCACATATTTCCCTTGTCCCTGCATGCCGGTCCGTCGCTGGTGAATGCGCGTACGATTGCCATCGGCAACGCAGCCCAGACACTGCATCCTGTCGCCGGACAGGGACTAAACCTGGGATTGCGCGATGCGGCCCAGCTGGCTCAGGCCCTGTCGCCATGGCTGGCCAGACCTGACGGCGATGCGGCCCATCTGCTTGACCGGTTTGCGCGCAGCCGCCGTCCCGACCGCTGGCTGACGGCCGGTATCACCGACTTCCTGCCACGCATTTTCTCCACTTCGAACCCCTTGGTGGAACATGCTTGCGGTGTGGCGTTATTGACGCTGGACCTCGTGCCGCCACTGCGTAACGCTTTGGCCCATCAACTGCTGCAGGGATTGCGCACCTGAGCCTCAGCCAGGAAATCCGTTCGGGTTTAAAATCCTCCGATGTTCATTGGCCCGTGGTCTCTTCCCAATCCGGTTTTCGTCGCCCCCATGGCGGGCGTAACCGATCGCCCCTACCGCAAGCTCTGCAAGGCGCTGGGCGCGGGCTATGCCGTATCCGAAATGGCGGCCAGCAATCCCAAGCTCTGGGACAGCGTTAAAACTTCGCGACGTCTGGATCACGAGGGAGAAATCGACCCCGTGGCCGTGCAAATCGCCGGATCGGATCCCGACATGATGGCGGAGGCGGCCGTGTTCAACGTCAACAAGGGCGCCCGCATCATCGACATCAACATGGGCTGTCCGGTCAAGAAAGTATGCAATGTCGCGTCCGGTTCAGCGCTGCTGCGCGACGAAGACCGCGTGGCGCGGATACTGGACAGCGTGGTGAAGGCCTGTGCGCCCATGGGCGTGCCCGTCACCCTGAAGACCCGTACCGGCTGGGATCGCCAGTCGCGCAATGCCGTCAGGGTTGCGCGTTTGGCCCAGGATATTGGAATTGCCGCAGTCACCCTGCATGGCCGCACCCGCTGCGACCTGTATTCAGGACAGGCAGAGTACGATACGATACGGGACGTAAAACAGGCGCTGACCATACCTGTAGTCGCCAATGGCGATATCGACAGCCCCGAGAAAGCGAAATACGTACTAGAGTATACGGGCGCCGATGCCGTCATGGTGGGGCGGGCTGCCCAGGGCAAGCCCTGGATTTTCCGGGAAATCAGTCATTATCTGGTCACGGGGCGGCATTTGGCGCCACCCACCTATGGCGAATTGCGGGACTGCCTGCTGGAACACCTGGAAGACCACTACCGGTTCTACGGCGAATATACAGGAGTGCGCTCGGCGCGCAAGCATATCGGCTGGTATCTATCGTCCATGCCGGACGCCGCCGACTGGCTCCCGGGCATTAATGAAATCGGCAACACGCGCGATCAAACCTTGGCGCTCCAGCGCTGGTTTGACCGCCATCCATCCAACGAGCCCATAAAGGCTCAGACTGCCCAGGCGCAAGCCTGAAGCACGTCGCATATTTTCAATAGCAAGGATCATGAGCAACACAAACCCCCTAGAGCAATCCGTGCGCGACCGGCTAGAACGCTACTTCACGGATCTGGGCGACTCCGAGCCGCGCGACATGCTGGCCATGGTGGTCAACTGCGTCGAGCGCCCCGTGCTGCAGGTTGCGCTGGAAAAATCCAACGGCAATCAATCCAAGGCGGCCGAGATGCTGGGTATTACGCGCAGCACCTTGCGCAAGAAACTGCTCGCCCATAATTTGCAACCATAATCTTCTTTAATTTTTAAACCTCATCATGAAAATCCAGACAGCCCTACTCTCGGTTTCGGACAAGACCGGTATTGTTGAATTTGCCCAGGCGTTGGCCCAACGGGGCGTGCGCCTGCTGTCCACCGGAGGCACCGCCAAGCTGCTGTCCCAGGCTGGCCTGGCCGTGACCGAGGTGGCAGCGCATACCGGATCCCCGGAAATACTGGACGGGCGTGTCAAGACTCTGCATCCGAAAATACATGGCGGACTGCTGGCGCGTCGCGATAGCGCCGCCCACCTGAAGACCCTGGAAGAACATCAGATCGACCGCATCGATATGCTGGTCGTCAACCTGTATCCGTTCCGCGAAACCATTGCCAAACCCGGCTGCACCTTTGCCGACGCCGTCGAAAACATCGATATCGGCGGCCCTGCCATGCTGCGTGCGGCGGCAAAAAATCATGGCACGCCCGAGGGTGGCGTTACTGTGGTGATCGATCCCGCCGACTACCAACGCGTGCTCGCCGAGATGGACGGCCCTCAGGGCCACCCCTCTTATGGCCTGCGCCTGGAGTTGGCAACCAAGACCTACGCGCACACGGCGGCGTACGATGGCGCCATCGCCGCCTACTTGAGCAGCCTTTCCGTTGCCGAACCGGCACAGGACCAGGTCCCGGAACGCAGCGCCTGGCCGCGCACGCTTACCGTCCAGATGAAGCAGGAGCAAGTGTTGCGCTACGGCGAAAACCCGCATCAGGCAGCCGCCTTTTATGTGGATCAACCCATAGGCGCCGGACTGCTGGGCAGTTATCGTCAATTGCAGGGCAAAGAGCTTTCTTATAACAATATCGCCGATGCGGATGCCGCGTGGGAATGCGTGCGCAGCTTTGAAACCACCGCCTGCGTGATCGTCAAACATGCCAATCCTTGCGGCGTTGCCATAGGCGACAGCCCTCTGCATGCGTATCAGCAAGCATTCAAGACAGATCCAATATCCGCTTTCGGCGGCATCATCGCCTTTAACCGCCCCGTGGACGAAGCGACTGCGAACGCCATCAGCGCGCAGTTCGTGGAAGTGCTGCTGGCGCCCGAATACTCCAGCGAAGCCCTGGCTATTTTCGCCGCCAAGAAAAATGTGCGTGTGTTGCAGGTGCCCCAGGGCGATGCGCAAAATGCCTTCGACATCAAGCGGGTGGGCGGCGGCTGGCTGGTGCAGAACCCCGATAGCCATCAGGTACCGCAAGACGCATTCAGGCTGGTCACGGCAGTTGCTCCCACCGAGCAGCAAATGCAGGATCTGATGTTCGCCTGGAAGGTGGCCAAGTACGTCAAATCCAATGCCATCGTTTTCGTCGGCGGCGGCATGACGCTGGGCGTAGGCGCCGGGCAGATGAGCCGTATCGATTCAGCGAGAATTGCTTCCATCAAGGCCGAGAATGCCGGGCTGGTGCTCGCCGGCTCGGTAGTCGCATCAGACGCATTCTTTCCCTTCCGCGACGGCCTCGATGTGGTGGCCGATGCAGGCGCCACCTGCGTGATCCAGCCCGGCGGCAGCATGCGCGACGAAGAAGTGATTGCCGCTGCCAATGAACGGGGTATCGCCATGGTCCTGACCGGGGCGCGGCACTTCCGTCACTGATGCGCATACTGGGAATCGATCCGGGATTGCGGCGCACCGGCTTTGGCGTCATTGACATCCAGGGCTCGCGCCTGCAATACGTGGCCAGCGGCACTATCATCGTGCCGTCCGACCAGCCTCTGGCCCAACGCCTGAAGGTCATCCTGGACAACATCCGGGAAATCGTGCAAAGCACTCAACCCACCGTGTCGGCGCTGGAAAAGGTGTTCGTGAACACCAACCCCGCGTCCACGCTGTTGCTGGGGCAGGCTCGCGGCGCCGCCATGTGCGCCCTGGCCGACAGCGGCCTGGACGTGTACGAATACACGGCATTGCAAGTAAAGAAATCGGTAGTCGGCAACGGCCATGCCGCCAAAGAGCAGGTTCAGAAAATGGTGCAGCATTTGCTGGCCTTGAGCGGCCTGCCCGCAGCCGATTCGGCCGACGCCCTCGCTTGCGCCATTTGCCATGCGCATTTCAATCCGCTGACCCAGCGCCTCAAAGAAACCGGGCAGCTCAAGTCCAGCCATACCAGCCGGGTTCGCAGCGGGCGCCTGGTCAGCTAATTTGTAGAACTTGTTAAGAGGACGGCTTCATGATCGGAAGAATTACCGGCACGCTGCTGGAAAAAACACCTCCCGTCGTTTGTATTGACGTGGGCGGCGTCGGCTACGAAGTCGATGTCCCCATGAGCACCCTGTACAACCTGCCGGAGAACGGGGCCAAGGTCACTTTGCACACGCACCTGGCCGTGCGTGAAGACGCCCATACCTTATACGGCTTTTCCACTGCCGGCGAACGCACTGCATTTCGCCTGCTCATTAAGGTAAGCGGCATCGGGGCGCGCACCGCGCTGGCGGTGTTGTCGGGCATGACTGTGGAGGAACTTGCCGGCGCAATCACACAGCAAGAAAGCGGCCGGCTCACGCGGGTTCCGGGGATAGGCAAGAAGACCGCCGAGCGTCTGCTGCTGGAATTGCGTGGCAAGCTGGGGGCCGACCTGGGAAACACACCGGGTTCGCATTCGGCCGGCCGCGACGACATTCTCAATGCCTTGCTGTCGCTGGGCTACTCCACAAGCGAGTCGCAAGCCGCACTGAAGAATCTTCCCGAAGGTCTGGAAGTTGCCGAAGGGATACGGCTTGCGTTGAAATCGCTGGCCCGGGGCTGATCTTTTGCCCTCCCCGGACAGCCCCGGCGCGGCGCCGGCGGATGCGTCAGGCCAACTGCAGGAACTTCGCGTAGGCCGATAGATCGACATTGCCGCCGCTCAGTAATACGCCTACCCGCTGTCCCTGTACCGGTACGATGCCATTGAGTACCGCTGCCGCGCCCAGGCAGCCGGTGGGTTCGACGACCATTTTCATGCGCTCGGCGAAAAACTGCATGGTCTGTATCAGTTGCGCATCTTCGACAGTAAGAATATCGCGCGCATATTCTTTGATGATAGGAAAAGTAAGCTTGCCCAGGCCCAGCGTGAGGGCACCGTCGGCAATGGAATCCGGTGGCGCGATAGTCACGACCTGGCCTGTGCGAAATGATTGCTGGCCGTCGTTGCCGGCCTGTGGCTCCACGCCATACACCGCACACTCCGGAACCAGCGCATGCGCCGAGAGCAGGGACCCCGACAGCAAACCGCCCCCACCCAAGGGAACAAACAGCGAGTCGAGACCGCCGACATCCTCGAGCAATTCTTTGACCGCCGTACCCTGGCCCGCGATGACATCGGGGTGATCGTAAGGTGGAATCAGCGTCAGGCCGTGCTCTTTTACCAGCAACATCGCTATTTGCTCGCGGTCTTCGGTGTGGCGATTGTAGCCAACGACGCGCGCGCCATAGCCTATGGTGGCGGCTTTCTTGGCCGCCGGTGCGTCATGCGGCATGACGATAGTGGCGGAAACACCAAGCATCTGCGAAGCCAGGGCAACGGCTTGCGCGTGATTGCCCGACGAAAACGCGACGACGCCGGCCTTGCGCTGCGCCGGCGACAATTTTGCCACGGCGTTGTAGCCGCCCCGGAACTTGAAGGCGCCAATACGCTGGAAGTTCTCACACTTGAAGAACACCTCTGCGCCCAGGCGCTGATTGAGTGTCTGGGAAGTAAGGACCGGGCTGCGGTGAGCCGCCTGGCTCAGTATCTGGCTGGCGGCAATAACATCATCATAAGTGGGTAGTACAGGATTCATCAGCGGTACGCTCGGCTCAAGAGAAATGCAATAAAGACGACACTCGGGATTATGCTGCAATCGCAGCAACGCTGCGCAACTATTCCCGAGTAGAGTACGATAAGCACTGTAAATATAATCAGCAAAGATCCCATGGCCATTCATTCCGACTCACTGTCCAGTATTGCCGCCATCGAGCGCATTGTGGCGCCGCAAAGCGCCTCGCCCAACGAAGACTCCATCGAACGCGCCTTGCGGCCGCGCGCGCTCAGTGAATATATCGGGCAGCACAGGGTGCGCGAACAACTGGAAATCTTCATTGCGGCCGCCAGGAATCGCGGCGAAGCCCTCGATCACGTATTGCTGTTCGGTCCTCCCGGCCTGGGCAAGACTACGCTGGCCCACATTGTGGCGCACGAAATGGGGGTGCAATTGCGGCAAACATCGGGTCCGGTGCTCGAGCGGCCCGGCGACCTTGCCGCCCTGCTGACCAATCTTGAAAAAAACGACGTATTGTTCATCGACGAAATCCACCGTCTGTCGCCGGTCGTGGAAGAAATCTTGTACCCGGCACTGGAAGATTTCCAGATCGACATCCTTATCGGCGAAGGCCCGGCCGCGCGCAGCGTAAAAATCGACTTGCAACCCTTTACCCTGGTCGGGGCGACGACACGTGCCGGCATGCTCACAAACCCCCTGCGCGACCGGTTCGGCATTGTGTCCCGCCTGGAGTTCTATAGCGCCGAAGATCTCACTCATATCGTCAAGCGCAGTGCGCAGCTATTGAACGCTCACACCACGCCCGACGGCGCCGCCGAAATAGCGCGCCGGGCACGCGGCACGCCGCGCATAGCCAACCGGCTGCTGCGCCGCGTGCGCGATTATGCCGAGGTCAAGGCCGATGGCCGCATCGATGTGGCCGTGGCCGGGGCGGCGCTGGCCATGCTGGAAGTCGACCCGCAAGGCCTGGACCTCATGGACCGCAAGCTGCTGGAAGCCATAGTCCATAAGTTTGACGGCGGGCCGGTCGGCGTCGACAGCCTGGCCGCCGCCATCGGCGAAGAGCGCGACACCATCGAAGACGTGATCGAACCTTTCCTTATACAGCATGGCTACCTGCAACGCACCCCCAGAGGCCGCATGGCCACACAAACCACCTGGAAGCACCTTGGGCTTGCACCGCCCAAACCTGCCGGAACACCCGACTTATTTTCCTGACTTGAATTCGCCGGCGACTAGAGCATTTTTGGTCTCTTGGATGCTTCTGTAGTTCCTGGGTGTTGCCGCTGTATTTCTTAGACGCCGCCGGGGTGGCGGTGAGGTGGCCGGGACGCGTGGCCCGATTCGGCGCCCTGCGCGCCGAACCAGCGTCGCTCGCTCGTCCGCCCATGCGGGCTGCCTTCGCATCCGGCTCGCTGGAGGGCCCCGAACGTCCCGGCCACCTCACCGCCACCCCGACAGCTGCATCGGTTTACGCCACGGGTTTTGGGACCGGGCTAGTGCTTGGCCTTCTTGCGAATGACTACTCAGGCATGGAAGAGCTATTGCACTCGCCCTCCGTCAACCGAATGCGAGAGCACTGACGTCACATCGCGCATTCTCAAATATCCTCGAGCCGTCGTTTAGGTTCGTGAATGTTCCAGCGTCCTGAGTCAACATCCGTGACGTCACGCAATACCAGCGTCGTGAGGCATTACGATTAGCAGTGTGGCAGGGCGTGGGGTGAAGCTTTTCGGCGACTTACGGGGCCGAGCGGGCCGGACGCGAAGGAAGCGCGAAGGCGCGTACGAGCAAGGCGAGCGGTGTTCGGCGCGTAGGCGACGAACCGGTCACGTGGAGCGAAAAGCTTCACGCCGCGCCCTGACGCACGTCAGAAGCACCGGCAAACGTCAGAAGCACCGGCAGACGCAAAGCATCGGTAGACATCACAAAAACGGACACACGTCACAGACGCGGAACCAAGCTCGCCGTGCCGGACTGCCCACACCCATCCCAGACAATGCCATCAAAGCAAGACAGCGTCACTAAAGCAAAGTGCCGTAAACACTTGAATCGAAAATGCCTAGCCGCGCACGCAGCGCAACAGCTCTTCTCCATAGGCGTCGCGCTTGCGCACGCCCACGCCGCTGATGCCGCCCAGGTCATCCAGCGTCTGCGGGCAGGTCAATGCGATTTCGCGCAAGGTGGCGTCGTGAAAGATGACGTACGCCGGCACGCCATGGCTGCGCGCCACTTCCGAACGCCACGTCCGGAGATGCTCGAAGCGCTGCTGGGCTTCGCCCGGCAGAACAATAGCTTCCTTGCTTTTCGATGCGCCCGCGGCGCGTGAGCTGCGCGCCTTTTTCTCGGGCTCGCGACGGAACATCAAAGTGCGTTCGCCCTTGAGTACAGCCCGGCTGGAATCCGTCAGCGCCAGGGTGCCGTAACCCTCTTGGTCGACAGCAAGAAGGCTTTGCGCCAGCAACTGACGCAGTACGCCGCGCCACGCCTGTTCCGACAAGTCGGCGCCTATGCCGAACACCGTCATCGTTTCATGCTGATACTGCTGGATCCTGTCGGTCGACTTGCCGCGCAGAATATCGATCAGGTGGCCGGCGCCAAAACGCTGGCCCCGTTCACGCCATAACCGATAGACCGCCGACAAGATCTTCTGCGCCGCAATCGTACCGTCCCATGCCTGGGGCGGCTCCAGGCATGTATCGCAATTGCCGCAAGGTTCAATGGTTTGCTCGAAATAGGCCAGCAGGCGCTGGCGCCGGCACGTTACGGTTTCACACAGGCCCAGCATGGCGTCAAGCTGAGCGCCCAGGCGGCGCCTGAACGCGTCGTCGCCAGCGGACTCGTTGATCATGCGGCGCTGCTGCACCACATCCTGCAGGCCATAAGCCAGCCACGCGGTGGCTGGCTGGCCATCACGCCCGGCGCGCCCTGTTTCCTGATAATAGCCCTCTACCGATTTGGGCAGGTCGATATGCGCGACGAATCGTACGTCGGGCTTGTTCACGCCCATGCCGAATGCAATGGTGGCGACCATGACCATGCCTTCTTCGCGCAGAAAGCGCGCCTGATTGGCGGCGCGCACGGCAGGACTCAGTCCCGCATGGTAAGGAAGCGCATCGATTCCGTTCTGGCACAGGAATTCGGCAGTCTCTTCCACGCGAGCGCGGGAAAGGCAATACACAATGCCGCAGTCGCCCTTGTGTTCGGCCTGGACGAAGGCCAGCAATTGCCGCCTGACCTCATTCTTTTCAATGATGCGGTAACGGATATTGGGCCGATCGAAGCTTGCCACGAAATGCGGCGCATCATCCAGAGCCAGGCGCCCGGCGATTTCGCGCCGCGTAACGGCTGTCGCGGTTGCCGTCAGGGCAAGGCGCGGCACATTGGGCCACCGCTCATGCAGCAGCGACAGACCCAGATACTCCGGCCGGAAATCATGCCCCCACTGCGACACGCAATGCGCTTCGTCGATGGCGAAAAGCGATATCTTTCCGCTGGACAAGAGGTCAAGGCAGCGATCCGTCAGCAGTCTTTCCGGCGCAACGTACAACAAGTCGAGTTCGCCGGCCAGGAAGGCTTGTTCCACATCGCGCGAGGTACGCCAATCCTGTGACGAATTGAGGAAGGCGGCCTTGACGCCCAGCTCGAGCAAAGCGTCGACCTGATCCTGCATAAGCGCGATCAGCGGCGAAATCACCACGCCGGTTCCGGGTCGGACCAGCGCAGGTATCTGATAGCAAAGTGATTTTCCGCCGCCCGTGGGCATGAGAACCAAGGCGTCGCCGCCCTGCACCACATGGTCGATAATGGCCTGCTGGTCACCACGAAAGGAATCGTAACCAAAGACTTGCTGCAGCGTTTCGAGGGACGAGATAGTCATGTGCTAGTTAATGGGAACCGAAAAACGAATGCCTACATCATAGTCGCCAGTGACGAGCTCGCGCTCTGCCTTCAGGCCGATACGCAGATTGGGGCTGTACCAGAACTGTTGCGTAAGCCCGAAACTGCGTTGTGTGTCTCCCACGGAAGAACGGGAACTTTCGTACATCCCAGCCACGTTCCCCCATCGCCCCAAAGGCACGCTGGCCGATACCTGTTGCCTGATGCCGCCAACCGTTACTCCGTCCGCGTAGCGGCTAAGGTCGGCGAAGCCCGTGGTGTGACGCTCGCTCAGCCAGGAGAGCTGCAGGGTCTCAAGCACATC
Source organism: Pseudomonas sp. (assembly GCA_036675275.1). Classification (GTDB taxonomy): domain Bacteria; phylum Pseudomonadota; class Gammaproteobacteria; order Burkholderiales; family Burkholderiaceae_B; genus Pollutimonas. The sequence continues at coordinate 94,934 of JAKFFG010000062.1, forward strand.
CACCTCGTAGGCGGCCTGATACCGCCAGCCCTGATGGATGCCGTAGCTGGCTTTGGCGATCCCTGCGCTCCAGGCGCCCCAGTCCTGCGTTGCATAGCGCCCGCCCACGCCTGTGGTGATCAAATCGGGCGCCGTCTCCAGTTGCGACTCGAGCGTGACCTGAGGGTTGAGCTGATAACGCAAGACCGTATTGCTTGCGGTGGGACCGTAGTTCAGATCGCCTTGAGGCTGGCTGGAGTAATCCAGCGCTCCCACAGCCATGGCGTACTGCCATTGCTGACTATCAGAACCGGCCCGGGATGATTGCGACACGCTGATACCGCCTATCCGCGCCGTGTTGCCCCACGCCGGCACCTCAATCTCGTTATTGCCCAGACTGACCCCCAAGCCTTGTTCGCCGGTGTAGCGCCAGTTGCTGGCGCCAAGCGTCCATGGATCCAGAGAAGGCGTCGACAGCCATCTGGGCCCCAATCGGGGCGCGCGTCGCCAACCGCGAGATCCGAGCAGGCCCGGCGACGTCCGGGAAACCTTGGTTTGATGCCATTTCTTGAAGTCGGTCTCGCCCCAGAAGTAGTCGTAAGGAATATCCGGGACGGCAAGCGCATCGGACGCCACCGCTGCGCCTGGCACGGAATCGTCCGGCATCGAATCAGGATCGGACGGATCCGGCAGCGGCCGGGGCGCGTCCACGGAAATCTCTGGCACGGCATACAACTGTATTGGCGCCAGGTCGCGCAATGTTGGGCCGCCACGCGCCGAGGCGGTATCGGTCCAGGCGGACGCCGACAGCATGCACCACACGGCTATGCAGACTTGTCGCGGTATCGTTGGAAAAAACGTCATTGAAACCAGGGAAATCGTTTTATCGGTAAATTCAAGGCATAGCCTCAATTGCGCGGGCGCCGCCGCATTGGGCCGAAAGCCAGCATTGCTTCGCCGCTGGCATCCAGCGACCGTTTGATGGCGCTGTATTTTTCCAGCACCGATGACTTGTAGACCACACCAAGCAAGCGGGGCTGTTCGCCACGACTTACCACGGGCAGGCGCTCGCCCTGGAAATGTACGAAGAGATCCTGCGCCTCGTCCAGTGTCATGCCGGGATACAGCGTCTTGACGAAATCGCGTCGCAACACGTCTCCTGCCCGCTTTTCCTGTATGTCGGTTTGACCCAGCAATAGGCTGGTCAAATCCTGCTGGGCAATGACGCCCTGGAAAATATTCTGCTCGTCGACCACGTACAGATACTTGACCGGATAGTCGAGAAACATCTGCAAAGCCTCGCTGATCGGCGAGGTCGTGGTGACAACGGTCGCGGCCGGGCGCAGCAATTCGTCCAGCATGGTGCTGCGCAGCTGCTGGCGCAGCAAGGCATCGCGCTCGCGCACTACTGTCACATCATACATGGCCACTTCGGCCACCGCACGCGACACGAAATAGGCGATCACACAGGTCAGCATCAAGGGCAAGACCAATTGGTAGCTCAGGGTCATCTCGAATATCATCAATATTGCCATGAGCGGAGCGCTGGTCGCCGCCCCAAGAAAGCTCCCCATGCCGACCAATGTATACATGTAAATTTCCGTCGTCATTCCGGGCGAGACCAGTCCCATTACCTGACCGAACAGAGTCCCGACGGCCCCGCCCACAAAAAGCGCAGGCGTGAACACCCCTCCTACCGCGCCCGACCCCACCGTCAGCGCCGTGGCAAGGACCTTGCAGATCAAAATCAATACAACGGCATACCAGGTCCAGGACGTATGAAGCAACGAAGACACCACGCTATAGCCATTGCCCGCCACTTCCGGGATGACCATCAGCAACAAGCCGAGCAAGGCACCGCCAAGGGCCAAGCGCAGGGGTAGAGGCAGGCCGGTCCTTTTGAACCGGTTGCGCGAGAAATCCAGGAATTTCAAAAACATGGGAGCGGTCAAGCCGGTCACCACGCCCAGCAATACGAAAGGAAGCACTTCCACGCCCGGGATCTCGGGCATATCCACCATGGCGTAAGTAGTCTGGTAGTGGCCCGTCATGCGCATGACGATATTCGCCGATGCCGCCGCAACCATCAGCGGGCCAAAGCTCTGCATGGTCATGGTGCCCAGCACGATCTCCGCCACAAACAGCGCGCCCGCAATGGGAGCGCCATAAGCCGATGCCACCCCCGCGGCTGCGCCACATGCCACCAGCAGGCGCAGACGGGACGTGCCGAAAGACGTGAAGCGGCCTATCGCCGACGCGCTAAGCGCGGCCATATGCACCATGGCCCCTTCCCGCCCGATGGAACCGCCCGACGCGACCGTGAATAGCGACGACAGCGACCGTAACAGGCCTTGCCGCAAGGACAGCCGGCCGTCTCCGATAGCCACTGCTTCCATATAGTCGGAATTGGCCCCTGCACTGGTCCGGGAAGCAAGCCACAACAGCGTACCCGCCGCCAGTCCGCCCAATGTTGGAAACAGCAAGCGTCCATACCATGGCAAACCTTGTGTAACGCCCACAATGGACCCACTATGGCCGGTGACCAGATCCTGTATGAGGTGCATGCCTTCGTGGAACAGGATGGTGCTGAACGCGCCGAGCACACCGGTCAAGGCGGCCCAGCACAGCATCGCGGGAAGATCGGATAACCAGGAATAGCCGGCGAGGCGCTTGCGGATGGACTGTATGCGTTGGCCTGTCATTTGGTTCCTGTGTAAATACATCTGAAGCATCGCGACTATACCCGGCTTACGCCGACACCTATTTCAGTCCATTTCCACCGCTTGCCAGACGCGGGGCCAAGGGGCACACTTTGGCCTATGGAAAATCCCCTAGTCAAAGTATTGGTCGTTGATGATGACCCGGCCTTGCGGCAGTTGCTTGCCGACTATCTTAACCGTCATAACTACGACACGCTGCTTGCGCCTGACGCCAGCGATCTGGCGGCACGGATTCAGCGCTATTCGCCCGACCTTATCGTGCTCGATCGCATGATGCCGGACGGCGATGGCGCGGAAGCCTGCCGCCGTTTGCGCCAGCAAGGCGAGGACATCCCCGTTATTTTACTCACCGGACGCGATGAGACCGTGGACCGCGTCATCGGCCTGGAAGCGGGAGCCGACGATTACCTGGGCAAGCCCTTTGACCCCCGCGAGCTTCTTGCGCGCATCGAAGCGGTCTTGCGCCGCAAGAAAGGCGCATCGGCACTTACCAAAGACCAGCCCGTGGTATTCGGTCCTTTCGTCTTCGATCCTTCGACACGGCAGCTCAGCAAGGAAAATGCAGTCATCAAACTGACGGGCGGCGAAGTCAATTTGCTGGAGGCCTTGATCAACAATCCTGGCAAGCCCTTGTCGCGGGATCGCCTGCTGGCCCTGGCTCGTGACGATGACGAAGGCGAACGCAACGACCGGGCCATCGACATCGCCGTGCTGCGCCTGCGTCGCGCCATCGAAGACGATCCCAAACAGCCACGCTGGATACAGACTGTCTGGGGGGTCGGTTACCGCTTCTCGCCGTGAACCGCAACATGACACTGCGCTCTTTATTACCCCGTTCACTGCGCGCGCGCATGGTGTTGCTTATCCTTGGCACGATATTGCTGGTCCAGGCGGCCACCTTCGCCACGGTTTCCCACTATCGCAAGCAATACACCGAAGGAATCGCCGTGGAGCTCACGGCAACCACCATCCGGACCTTGCGCGCCGCGCTTGCAGAAATCCCGGCTGAGCAACGCCCGGGCTTCGTACGCAGCGCTTCGCAAAATCAATGGCATATATGGTCACGCAGCCTGCCTTCCGACGCCAGCCTCGAGGAGCGGCGGCCAGCCAGGGAAAAGCGCCATGACCGCCCCCCTCCTCCCAACGACATCCGCAACAATCTGCGCGCATTCGTACAGGCATTGAACAAGCGGCTCAGCGACGACACGCGCGTGGCCCTTTCCCGCGGACCGGAACCTCGCCTCTATATATCCATGCTGCCTGATCCGAATCTGGACGAGTCCCGTCACAATCGGGAATGGATGGTGATCCCGCTGGACCGGATCGCCCCGCCGGTGGCAACACCCTTGATCGCCGTATGGTTGACAGGCATGGGATTCTTTCTGCTGCTGGCGGCCGCGTTTTCCTGGCACATTACGCGCCCCCTCACCCGACTGGCCAAGGCGGCCGACCAACTGGCCGCCGGGCAGCCTCAACGCGTAACGCCATCCGGACCCAGTGAAACACGCATCCTGGGCGAGCGGTTCAACGCCATGCTCGACACACTCGAGCAATCCGCCGCGGTACAGCGCACCTTGCTCGCCGGCTTGCCTCACGACCTGAAAGGACCGTTGTCGCGCATGTGGCTACGCATCGAAATGGTCGAGGACCCGACCTTCAAGGACGGCATGCTCAAGGACGTGCAGGACATGCAACGCATGGTCAACCAGTTCATCGGCTTCGTGCGCGGATCCGACCCGGGCTCATACCAGTTCACTCCCCTGGCACTGAACACATGGCTGGAAGAGCAGGTTGCGGCGTGGGAAGGCACCGGCAGTCCCGTGAAGCTGATCCGCCTGTGCGCGGAATCCGTAACGCTGGAAGCCGACCGCCTGGCGATGGGCCGCCTGCTCGATAACTTGATCACCAATGCGCTGAACCATGGGAAGCCGCCGGTCGAAGTTGCTTTGGACGCCACGGAAGACCACGCCATCATTACCGTCGCCGACCACGGCGCTGGAATTTCCTCCGAGCGGCGGGAAGAAGCCTTGCGCCCGTTCTCGCGGCTGGATGAAGCCCGTACCCTGACCGGCTCGGTAGGACTGGGGCTGGCGTTGGCCGATGCCATTGTCAAGGCGCATCACGGCAGCCTGGACCTGGGTCAGGCTCCCTGGGGTGGACTGCAAGTCACTATTACCCTGCCCCGCCCACGCTCATGACGCATCAGGCAACGGTACCGCCCTCGTTGGGGGCCTGCTCCTTGAACTCCGGAGGCGTGGGCGCTATGGACAAGCCGAACATGCGCCAATAAACCCAGATATTGAATATCAAGGCGACGGGTAAAGCCACCACCGCGACGGCAAGCACCAGCCGTAAAGAATCGACGGACGCTGCGGCATCCCATATGGTTATGTCGTCCAGAACCAGGTAAGGGAAGAAACTGTAGCCCAACCCTCCCAAGGTAATGAGAAACACCAGCAAGGTCATGACAAAGGGCAGCGCCGTCGTGCGGTAGCTGCTGTTGATCATGCGCTGCAGGCACATCTCGATGGATACGAAACATGCCAGCAAGCAAACCCACAGCGTCACGGCGATGGGCCAGTGAGGGCCGTCGCTCCATTTCAGGAAAATCCCGGCGTTGGAGAAAGCAAGCACCACTGAAACACCTACGGCTCCAGCCGCCGCCCAACGGACGGCACGCCGTCCCCACATCACGGCCCGGGCGCGCAATTCTCCCGCAACCCGCATGATCAGCCATGCCGACCCCAGCAGGCAATACGCGGCCAGGGCCGACAATCCTCCGAACACGGAGAACCAGAAATAACCGGCGTCGTCCTGATAGGTAACGACGACCTGAGCCAGCAAGAAGCCATGCGCCAGCGCGGTAATAAGCGAACCCAGCGCAAAGCCGAATAACCAGCGCGACTGCAACTCCTGCGGCGACCGTAAGCGCAACTCGAAAGACACGGAGCGCAACAGGACACCCAACGCCAGCAGGCACAGGGGCAAATAAAGTTCGCCCATGACACTGCCCCAGGCGTGGGGAAATGCACTGACGAAAAGCCCCATACCCAGGAACAGCCAGAACTCATTGGCATCGCGCCAGGGACTGAGCAAGGAAAGCATGCGCGGACGCAAGTCGGCGGGCGCGAACAAAGCCAGGCACCCCACGCCGATATCGAATCCATCCAGCATGGTTCCAGCCACGATGATGGCAAACAATAGGCCCATGAACACCAGTGGCATCCAGAAAGCCGGATCATGGGCATTTACGCCAAGCGCCGTGGCAAGTTCGGTGATCATGCGCGCCCCCTGCGCCGGGCTATGGGAACCACGCCGTACCGCGCAATATGCCGCAGCAGCTGGAAGAAGCCCAGCAGCAGCACGCCATAAAGCACCAGATAGGCGATATACCCGCCCAGCAGCGCATCGAAATGGATATCGCCCATGATCTCGCTTACAGTGACTGTACCGGTGACGGCATAAGGAAAAGATCCGAAAAACATGTAGGCAAGGCCGGCCAATAATAATACCCAGCCGGAAAACGTCATCCAGGCAAGCACATGCCGCCACCCGCGCGACAGGGCGCCCGGATCATAGTGAGCGCGGCGGGTGCGCCGCAGCGTAATCAGGGCAACCAGCGCCATGACCAGTCCCACCAACAGCGCCAACCGGAATGACCAGAAGGTAAGGCCCACCGGCGGCGCCATCCCGGCGTACCGGTCAAGTCCCCGCAGATTGCCGCTGTCATCGCGCTGCAGCCAATAACTGCCGGCATTACGCCACGTCCAGGCCAGGCGATTGGCGGCCGCCTGCTCGTCGGGCACCGCAAACAGGACCAGATCCGCCTGAGGCCCGCTGCGCCAGTACGCGGCAGTGGCGGCAGCCTTGGCCGGCTGGTACTGCGCCGTCACCTGCCCCGACCCGGCAACTGCCAACCCTTGAAGCACGGTGGCCACACACGCGATGTAGACCGCAGTCCTGAAGACGAAGCGTTCGCTTTCGTTGACGGGCCGGCGCAGGGCCTGCGCCGCGCCCACGCCCAGCATGAGAAAGCCGACGGTCAGTGCGCTGGCAAGAACGAAAATGGCGGCATACCAGGGCAAGGAGGGATTGAACAGCACCGTCCACCAATCAAGCACATGATATTGCCCTTCTGTCCAGTTCACACCCGCCGGCGTATGCATCCACGACACCAGAACCAGCAAGCAGAAGCAGGAAATCAGGACCCCCATGGCAACCATCAGGACCAGCAGTGCATGCACCCTGTCCGAAACGTAGCGCTGCCCGAAAAGCATGGCGCCCAGAAAGCACGACTTGAATATGAAGGTCGACAAAATCGCGGCGGCCAGCAATGGGCCCGCCACGTTTCCTATCTTTTCCATGAGGGCCGGCCAGAGGCTTCCGAACTGGATCAGCACGGGCATGCCAGAAGCCAGGCTCAGGACGAATGCCAGCGCGAACACACGCACCCAGAAACGATAGGCCTCGGTCCATGGAGCATTGTCCGCGCCGAGCGAGCGTACTTTGAAGTACAGCAGCACCCACGCCAGTCCCAGTTCTATGACCAGAAACAGCAACATAAAGCCCAGGCTCGAAAAGAACTGGATCTGCGATAACCACAAGGTCGAGTACGTCATAATGTGCGCTAGTTTAGAGCCAGTTCGCGATTTCTGCCGCGACAGACAGGCAATTAAGCCCGAACGTGGCAAAATGCTTACTTCGCCCGCTATTTCATTGCTTATCCCGTATGACTTCTGTACCGAGCCCCGCTCCCATCTCGAATTTTCTGCGCACCATCATTGATAACGACCTTGCCAAAGGCCGTTATGCGGGCAAGCGCTGGGCGGGCAAGCCCGGGCCGGCGTCGGTGCAGCAGCAAGGCAGCGTCGACACCGCCCAGATCCGCACGCGTTTCCCGCCCGAACCCAATGGTTACCTGCACATCGGACACGCCAAGGCAATTTGCCTGAATTTCGGCCTGGCCCGCGACTACCATGGCGCCTGCCATTTGCGCTTCGACGACACCAATCCCGAAAAAGAAGAAGACGAATACGTCAACGCCATTATCGACATGGTGCAATGGCTGGGCTTCGACTGGACTTACGGTACTGAATCCAACTGCTATTTCGCCAGCGATTACTTTGGATTTATGTATCAGTTTGCGCAAGATCTGGTGCGCGCCGGTCATGCCTATGTCGACGAACAGAACGCCGAGCAGATACGCGCGATGCGGGGCACGCTTACTGAAAAAGGCAAAGATTCGCCATGGCGCGACCGCCCGGCCGAGGAATCGCTTGCACTTCTCGAGGAAATGCGCCAGGGCAAGCATCCTGACGGCAGCCTGGCGCTGCGCGCCAAGATCGACATGGGTTCGCCCAATATCAATATGCGCGACCCGGTGATGTATCGCATCAGGCATACGGCACATCATCGCAGCGGCAACGAGTGGTGCATTTATCCCATGTACGCCTGGGCGCACCCCGTCGAGGACGCGCTGGAAGGCATTACGCACAGCATTTGCACTCTGGAATTCGAAGACCAGCGGCCATTCTACGACTGGATACTCAACCATCTTGCCGAACTGGGCCAGCTCGCGCTGCCGCTGCCGCGACAGTACGAATTCGCACGGCTGAACCTCAGCTATGTCGTAACCAGCAAACGCAAGCTGCTGCAACTTGTGCGCGAAGGCCGGGTAAACGGGTGGGACGACCCCCGCATGCCTACACTGGCCGGTTTGCGCCGCCGCGGCTACACACCGGAATCCATACGGCTTTTCTGCGATCGGCTGGGCGTTTCCAAGGCGGATTCGCGCATCGACTACAGCGTCCTGGAACAGGCCCTGCGCGACGATCTCGACCCCAAGGCCATGCGCACGGTCGCCGTCATCGATCCCGTCAAGCTGGTCATCACCAATTATCCGGAAGGCCAGACCGAACTATGCCATGCCCCTCGCAATCCGCACGACCCGGCATCGGGCTCCCGCGAATTCCCCTTGACCCGGGAACTCTGGATAGAGCGCGATGACTTTCACGAAAACCCGCCCAAAAAATACTTCCGCCTGTTTCCCGGCAATACAGTGCGCTTGAAGTACGGCTACATCGTCAAATGCACGGGCTGCGTCAAAGACGAGACCGGACGCGTGATCGAAGTCCATGCCGAGTATCTTCCTGAAACCAAAAGCGGTACGCCGGGCTCGGACTCGGTCAAGGTCAAGGGCAATATCACATGGGTCAGTGCGGCGCACGCCATTCCGGCAGAAATCCGCATGTATGACCGCCTGTTCAGCGATCCGCATCCCGATGCGGGCGACAAAGACTTTCTTGCAGCGTTGAACCCCGATTCCTGCGAGATAGTGCAGGGTTGGCTGGAGCCGGGCACCCAGGCGGCGCCAGGCGCCACCTGGCAGTTTGAACGGCTGGGCTACTTCGTGGCAGACCGCCACGAGTCCACACCGGAAAAACCCGTCATCAACCGTGCCGTCACGCTCAGGGATTCCTGGGTACAAAAAGATTGAACCAAATCATGCCCAACTTTTCATTTGTGAAACCCAAGCCGTGAGCGACTCAACTTCAAACCGCAAGAGCCAGTTGGCACTGGACTTCAAAAGCGCCACGCTCTATGCCGTTCGCGTGGTGCTGCACAGCCACGATACGACTGAACTTGTCGGGGCGCTCGCACAGCGCATGCGCGACGCCGGCTCTTTCTTCGAGAACGAACCGGTAGTCATCGACGCCAACCAGATAGCCGAACCCATAGACTGGACCGCCCTGATCCAGGCCTTAAGCGAACACAGCCTGCACCCGGTCGGTGTGGTCGCGCAAGGGTCGAACCTCGAGGCAGCCCGCCGCTGCGGCCTGGTCACGGTCGACCTGGCCAATCCGGCACCACGCCCAACCAGCGCGCCGGTACCCGATAAAGATGTACCCGTTGTTGCGCCGCCGGTTGCCGACGAAGTGCCGGCCAACCTGCCGACCGAACCGGCAATACCTGAAGTGGCTCCAGCCGCCATGGTCATCAACCGGCAACTGCGGTCAGGCCAGCGAATTTATGCGCGCAATACCGACTTGATCATCATTGGTGTTGTAAGCCAGGGCGCCGAAATTATCGCCGACGGCAATATTCACGTTTATGGGCCTTTGCGGGGCAAGGCCATGGCAGGCGCCCGGGGCGACGCCAGTGCGCGAATATTCACGACGCAGCTCGACCCCGAGCTGCTGGCAATTGCAGGAGTCTACCGGGTTATCGAGACCCGGCTCGATCCAGGCCTGCTCAATCAGCCCACGATTGTGCATCTGGACGACGATCAGCTGAAAATTACGGCGCTGGGCAAGTAAGACATTTTTTGTTGCCAAGCTAAGTACAAATAGAAGCAAGATCGGGCACTATGCTGCGGTTTTGCTATACGATTACGTGATTTACCAAACTAAAGGAATTCAATCGTCATGGCGCGAATTGTTGTGGTGACTTCCGGCAAAGGCGGGGTGGGCAAAACGACCACCAGCGCCAGCTTTTCTTCCGGACTGGCGATGCGGGGCCATAAAACAGTGGTTATCGACTTCGACGTAGGCTTGCGCAATCTCGATCTCATCATGGGCTGCGAGCGCCGGGTCGTTTACGATTTCGTCAATGTCATCCAGGGCGAAGCCACGCTGAATCAGGCTCTTATCCGCGACAAGCAACTGGAAAACCTGTTCATCCTGCCTGCATCCCAAACACGCGACAAAGATGCCCTGACCAAGGAAGGGGTGGAAAAGGCGCTCAAAGACCTTGCCGGGATGGGCTTTGAATACATCGTATGCGACTCGCCAGCCGGTATCGAGACCGGGGCATTGATGGCATCGTATTTTGCCGACGACGCCCTGGTAGTGACCAACCCCGAAGTTTCGTCGGTACGTGATTCCGACCGCATTCTCGGGATATTGTCCTCCAAGTCGCGCCGTGCCGAAAAAGGCGAGGACCCCATCAAGGAGTACCTGCTGCTCACTCGATACAGCCCCAAGCGCGTGGCCGATGGCGAAATGCTGTCGCTCAAAGACATCGAAGATATCCTGCGCATCAAGCTCCTGGGCGTAGTGCCCGAATCCGAGTCCGTGCTGCAGGCATCCAACCAAGGCGTTCCGGCCATTCATATACGCGACAGCGACGTGTCGGCTGCGTACCAAGACATCGTGGCGCGCTATCTCGGCGAAGAGAAGCCTTTGCGTTTCGTCGACTATGAAAAGCCAGGCCTGTTCAAGCGCCTCTTCGGGGGAAAATAATATGTCCTTTCTGTCTTTCCTGCTCGGTGAAAAAAAGACTTCTGCCAGTGTCGCCAAAGATCGCTTGCAGCTTATTCTCATTAACGAACGTGGCGACGGCATCACCCCCGACTACCTGCCCCGTTTGCAAAAAGAACTGGTCGAGGTCATCTCGCGCTACGTGAAGATCAACCCGGAAGACATCAAGGTCAACCTTGATCGTCAGGATTCACTTGAAATCCTCGAAGTCAAAATCGAGATGCCCCAGCCCGAAACGCGCTAAGCAGAAAAGCGTAAAGAAAAAAAAAGCCGGTTCGCAAATGAACCGGCTTTTTTACATAGGGAGGTTATCGGTTCTTGCCGATCTGGTCGCCTATGACGCCGCCGATGGCAGCTCCGCCCACAGTGCCCAACACACCACCACCAGTAATGACTGCACCGCCTACGGCTCCGACACCAGCGCCAGTCGCGGCGCTTCTCTCACGGCTGCTCATGTTGTCCCATGTGGAACAGCCTGCCATGGTGAATGCCAGCACGCCTGCCGCGCCGAGCTTTGTGAAGGTAGTCAATTTCATATTTTAATCTCCAGACATTACAAGCAATGCTTTACGTTACTCCAGTTCTTGTTGGACAGGCGGCTTTGAAAAAAGTGCGTGGTTAACAGGAGAAACAGTTGTATCAACCCCGATTCAGCCGCTCTTGATGAGCGCAAGCACTTCTTTGAACTGAGGGTGAGCCGGCGTTTCCAGCCATTCGAACATTGCCATTTCGGACGTGATTTGTTCCAATCCGTAATGGGACCAACGCAGGCCTGCCGCATGCTGGTCGTCCAGACGGCGCGATCCCACGCAATCGGTGACCAGAATCGGGTTCAATCCGATACCGGCCAGCCCCAGTCCGGTTTGTAACACGCACACATGCGCTTCGGTGCCAATTAACAACACATTGGTCCGGCCGGTGGGAAGGTCCGGGCGAAAATGCGACTCGCGGGTCGCATCAAAGTGGGTCTTGTGGATGACATGATCGACCCAGCGCCGCAGCGTGGGGTCTGTCGCGCCTATCTTGTCGGCGCAATGCTCGGTGGCAACGACTGGAACACCCAGCAACTGCGCCGCGCGCACCAGGCGCTCGGCGCAGGAGAGCACCCGTTCGCTATCGTGAATGGCCGATAACAAGGCCGACTGCATATCGACCAACAGAATCATCGAATCATGGGTGCTGAGCGTGGGCATGGCGTCTCCGTGCTAGCCTATTTGAGTGCCTTATAACGCAAGCGCTTGGGCTTGGCGCCTTCCTCACCCAGGCGGCGTTTCTTGTCGGCCTCGTATTCCTGATAGTTGCCGTCAAAGAATACCACCTCGGAATCGCCTTCGAATGAAAGAATGTGGGTGGCAATACGGTCGAGAAACCAGCGATCGTGGCTGATGACCATCACACTGCCGGGAAACTCCAGCAATGCGTCTTCCAGCGCGCGCAAGGTTTCCACGTCCAGGTCGTTGGACGGCTCATCCAGCAAAAGGACGTTTCCGCCCGCAATCAATGTCTTGGCCAGATGCAGGCGACCGCGCTCGCCGCCGGAGAGCTTGCCGACCAGTTTGTTCTGGTCGCCGCCCTTGAAGTTGAAGCGCCCCAGATAGGCGCGCGACGCCATCTCGAAGCGGCCCACGGTAAGAATGTCGGCGCCATCGGATACGGCATCGAACACGGTCTTGTCGTCGGGCAGGGATTCGCGGGACTGATCAACGAATGCCAGCTTGACCGTTTTGCCGACATTGACGGAACCGGAGTCAGGCTGGTCCTGCCCGGCTATCATGCGGAAAAGGGTCGACTTACCCGCGCCATTGGGGCCTATGACGCCCACGATCGCGCCCGCCGGCATCTTGAAGCTTAGATTATCGATGAGCAGACGATCGCCGAATGCCTTGCTGACATTCTCGAATTCGATGACTTCGTTACCCAGGCGTTCGGCCACTGGAATGAAAATTTCCTGGGTCTCGTTGCGCTTTTGATATTCATGAGAAGACAATTCTTCAAAGCGTGCCAGGCGGGCCTTGGCCTTGGCCTGACGTCCTTTGGGGTTCTGCCTGACCCATTCCAGCTCTTTCTTGATGGTGCGCTGGCGCGCCGACTCCGACGATTCCTCCTGTTTCAGGCGATCGTCTTTTTGCTCGAGCCAGGAACTGTAGTTGCCTTTCCAGGGAATACCGTAACCCCGATCGAGTTCAAGTATCCATTCAGCGGCGTTGTCCAGGAAGTAGCGATCATGTGTCACACCCACGACCGTGCCTGGGAACTTGCGCAAAAACTGTTCCAGCCACTCCACGCTTTCCGCGTCCAGGTGGTTGGTGGGCTCGTCCAGCAGCAGCATGTCGGGCTTGGACAGCAGCAGGCGGCACAAGGCCACACGGCGCTTTTCACCGCCGGAGAGCTTGCCGATCACAGCATCCCACGGAGCCAGCCGCAAGGCGTCTGCCGCGATTTCCATCTGGAGCTCGATGTCGTCGGCGCCGCTGGAGGCCGCCGCGGAAATGATGGCTTCCAGTTCGGCCTGCTCGTTGGCCAGCTGGTCGAAATCGGCGTCGGGCTCGGAATAGGCTGCGTACACTTCCTCAAGGCGTTTTCTGGCCGTGAAGAGCTCGCCCAAGCCCTCTTCGACCGATTCACGCACGGTGTGTTCCGCGTTCAGCATCGGTTCCTGGGGCAAATAGCCGATCTTGATTCCCGGCATGGGAATGGCCTCGCCCTCGATTTCGCGATCCAGGCCCGCCATGATCTTGAGCAGAGTGGATTTGCCCGAGCCGTTCAGCCCCAGCACGCCTATTTTCGCGCCTGGAAAGAACGACAAGGAGATGTCGCGCAGAATCTGTCGTTTTGGCGGCACGATCTTGCCGACCCGGTTCATCGTGTATACGTATTGAGCCATAACCTATAAAGCCAAGAAATGTGAAAACATCGATTGTAGGCCGCCGGGGAAAATAAAGTGTCGGCATCGAGTCAGAAGGCCTCCTCCATATTCCCCAAGCATGCTTTAAAATAAGTGATTCATCCTGGATCCCCGAGCATCATGCCTACCAATCAAGAATCGCCGCTGGTCTTTACGACCGACGAACTCGATCTCATCGGCCGCACCGCCGACGCGCTGAGCGCCTATATGGGCAAGCCGGTCCTGGCCGAAGTCGTGGATGCCGACGAAACCGGATTCGAATGGGTCCTCTTCGCCGTACCGCTGGACGTCGAAGACAAGGCCGACGATCTCGTCATTGTGCAGGTGGGCGGCCCCGACTCCAGAATCATCGGCAATCAGGGCGGGCTGGTCATCGCCGACGGCGACGTATTCGAATGCGAATACCTGTGGGCCATTCAGCTGTCTGACCTGGAAGGCGTGCGATTCATCAAGGTCGACCAGGAAGGCGAGGAAATCGCCTGGTCCGAGAACCTACGCGACGTCCTGCCCTTCGTCATGGCCGACGAAGCCGTCAGCGACGACATCGACGACCTTGAAGACGACAAGCCGGACGACGATGACGACATGTTCGATCCTCACGACACCGGAACGCCCCGCACGCTGCACTAGGGCCTGTTAATTTACGCTGCACCAGAGCCTGTTAATACTACGGGCCCTGTCCGGCCGCGCGGTCATGCGCGGGCGCGGTCCCGCATATACAGCAAGGCGCCTACCGGCCACATCAGGCCCACCAGCACGCGCGACCCCATGCCGCGCAAGGTCCGGTCGCCCGGCAGCGGCTGGTCGATATGCTTCAAATGCAGCGCAAAGCGCGTATACCGCGCGGCGGCCATCAGGAAGGTTTGCGGCTGGTAACGAAACCAGGGCAGGCACTCCACGACAGTATCGTGCGCCAGCAGCCATAAGCCAAGCGCGTGCTGCTGGCCTTCCCTGCTCTGCCTGGACAGCGAATCCGTACTGTCGTGGTAAACCCTGAACACCTGGTTCACGAACCGCGTCAGGTAGCCGGCGCGGGCGATGGCGCGCCACACCAGGCTTTCGGGCACGAAGCCGGCAATTTCTTCCGGAAAAGGAAACTGCAGAAGCACATCGGTGCGCAGGCAGCCGAATTTCTCGCCCTTTATATGATATTTGAACGTCATATCGAGCGCAGTGGCGTCGAATATATCGCTGGGAAACATATCGCCGACAACATGTCCGTCCGGACGCGCGCACAGGCCTGTAATGGCCACGAATTTGGACCTTTCAGCCGGCGGTATTCCCGCCCATGCGCCCGCCATGGCATACAGCGCATTCGTGTCGAGGCTGTCGTCGCTGTCCACCGCCACCACCAGTTCGCCATTCGCCTTTTTCACGCCGCGGTTGAAGGCAGTCTTCTTGTGCTGGTTTTTCTGCCATACATAGTGAATGGGGAAGCTGGCCTCCTGCTGCCAACCCATTACCATAGTACGCGTGTTGTCGGTGGACCCGTCGTCGACGATCACCCACTCGAAATCCTGGAACGATTGCTCGCGCAGGGAAAGATACACTCTTTCCAGCGTATGAGCCCGGTTATAAGTGGGCGTGATTACCGTGAATAGGTGACGCCAGGTTTGCATTGTCTCGTTCTATCTATTTTGTGATTGAAATGATGATAGGCGAAAAAAAAACCACAGATATTGAATCTGCGGTTTCCTTGCCTTACTTACATCCGGTCATGCCTTGTGCAACAAATACGGCTTTCGCAACAAAAACCTATAAGTGCAAGCTACCCGATGCCGGCCTGCGCTTGTGGCTTAGGCGCGCTTGACCTTTTCCAGCATCTTGAACACGCCTTTGGGCGCGCGGATGAAAAGGCGCTTGAAAGCCTTGCCCAAGCAACGGCGCTCAAGAGTATTGCGACGCGTACGTTTGATTTCTGCCATGATGATCTCCGATCTTTACATGCATAGGCGCGCAAAGACGCGGGCCCTGAATTTGGTTAACTCGCCATTCTACCTTAAAAACCGGTTTACACACAAAAACGAGCGCCCAGCCCGGCCCTGAAAAGAACGATTATCATAACGGCATGAGCTCAAATATACGCATCTTCGGCGCGCGCCAGAACAATCTCAAAAATCTTGACGTGTCCATCAACACGGGCGAATTGCTGGTCCTGACCGGCGTATCCGGGTCGGGGAAAAGCTCCCTGGCTTTCGACACCTTGTATGCCGAAGGACAGCGGCGCTATGTTGAAACGTTCTCGCCGTATGCGCGGCAGTTTCTGGACCGCATGGATAAGCCGCAAGTGGACCGGATCGAAGGCATACTGCCCGCCATCGCCATCGACCAGGTCAACCCGGTACGCAATTCGCGCAGCACCGTGGGCACAATGACCGAGCTCAACGATCACCTCAAGCTGCTGTATGCGCGCCTGGGCAGGCTGTACTGCCAGTGCTGCGGCACTCAGGTCTTGCGCGACAATCCCGAGTCCATCCAGCGGCAGCTGGCCGTACGAACGCAAGCCACCGACCCGCGCCTGATCATCACTTTCCCCATCGTCGTACCGGCAAACTTCACTGAAGAAGAGGTGCGCGGATTTCTTGACCAGCAGGGCTACACCCGTGTCCACCACGAGGAAACACGCCTGCAGGCGCCTCCGGTCAAGAAGGCGAAGGATAAAGGCAAGCGTGCGCCCAAGGCGGAGAAGCTCAGGGTGCTGTATGTCGTCCAGGACCGCTTCCGCTACGGCACCGCCGAGCCTCAGCGGGTCATGGAGGCGCTGGACGCCGCGCTGAAACAGGGCGATGGCCACATCACCGTTTACGCGATGGATGAATCGTCCGCAGAGGAAACCGCCTGGCGCTTCAGCAGCCGACTGCATTGCGCCCACTGCGACATTGAATACACCACACCCCTGCCCAGCACTTTTTCATTCAACTCGCCCCTGGGCGCCTGCGAATCGTGCCGCGGCTTCGGCCGCGTGATGGGCATAGACTACGGGCTGGTCGTGCCCGACCAAAAGAAGACCTTGCGCGGCGGCGCGATCAAGCCATGGCAGACCGCCAGCTATAAAGAATGCCAGACCGAAATGGAACAGTATGCGCCCGCGGCGGGCGTCCGGCTGGATGTGCCGTGGGAAGCGCTGGATGAACATGAAAGGCGTTGGGTCATAGACGGGACACCCGACTGGCGCGGCGGCCAGAATGCCTGGAAAACTCAGTGGTATGGCGCGCAACGCTTTTTCGACTGGCTCGAATCACGGGCCTACAAGATGCATGTGCGCGTGCTGCTGTCCAAATACCGCAGCTATACGCCCTGCCCGTCCTGCGGAGGCGCGCGGCTGAAGCCCGACGCCACGCTCTGGCGCCTGGGCAATGACACCGCGCACGACGACGACACGGGCTACCCGCGCTTCATGCCGGTGCATGCCAGCTGGAGCCGCGAAACACTCAACAACCTGCCCGGCCTCGGCCTGCACGACCTGATGCGTCTGCCCATCGAGCGCGTCCGCGATCATTTTTTTGAGATCAGTTTCGGGACCAGCATCGACGCCGCCATCGATCTGCTGCTCGATGAAGTGCGCACCCGCCTCAAGTTTCTGTGCGACGTCGGTCTGGGATACTTGTCCCTGGACCGTCAAAGCCGGACGCTGTCGGGCGGCGAAGTACAGCGCATCAACCTCACCACAGCGCTGGGCACTTCGCTGGTCAATACCCTTTTTGTACTCGATGAGCCATCCATCGGCCTGCATCCGCGCGATATGCATCGTGTCGTAGAGGTAATGCACAGGCTGCGCGCCAACGGCAATACACTGGTCGTGGTCGAGCATGATCCGCAAGTGATGATAGCGGCCGACCGCATCATGGATATCGGTCCGGGACCGGGAGAGCGCGGCGGGCAGATCGTTTTCGACGGTTCTCCCCAGGAATTGCGCAGTGCCGACACGCTGACCGGGCGTTATCTGGGCGGGCGCCTGCGGGTGGAAGCGCCGCGGCCCATGCCGGTGGCAGCAAGCACGCCCCGCCTGGTGCTCGAAGGCGTCAACGCCAACAATCTCAAGAACGTGTCGGTTTCGATTCCGCTGGGCCGGCTGGTGTGCATAACCGGCGTATCCGGATCGGGCAAGTCCACACTGATACAGGATGTGCTGTACCCGGCCATCCTCAAACAAAAAGGCAGACCCACCGAAGCACCCGGCGAACATCAGCACCTGCTGGGCGTGGAGCAACTGGCCGACGTCGTCATGGTGGATCAGACGCCCATCGGTAAGACGGCGCGCTCCAATCCGGCAAGCTACGTCGGCGCCTTTGACGCCATACGCAAGCTGTTCGCCCAGGCAACGCTGTCCAGGGAACGCGGTTATACGGCGGGCACCTTCAGTTTCAACACGGGCGACGGCCGCTGCCCCACCTGCGGCGGCACCGGCTTCGAACACGTCGAAATGCAATTCCTCTCGGACGTATACCTGCGCTGTCCGGATTGCGACGGCAAGCGATTCCGCCCGGAAATCCTGGAGGTGAAAGTAGAACACCTCGGGCGCAGCGCATCCATCGACCAGGTCCTGACCATGACGGTCAATGAAGCGCTGACGTTCTTCAACGGACTGCGTGATGTGCAGTGGGGACTGGCGCCGCTCGCCGATGTCGGGCTGGAATACGTACAGCTCGGCCAACCTGTACCCACGCTGTCCGGCGGAGAAGCGCAGCGGCTCAAACTGGCCGGTCACCTGGCTGCGGCGACGCGCAGCGGCATTTCCTCGGCCAAGGTTGCAAAGAAAGGCAGCCTTTTCCTGTTCGACGAACCAACGACCGGCCTGCACTTCGACGACGTGGCGCGGCTGATGCGGGCGTTCCGCAAGCTGCTTGGCGCCGGCCACTCGCTGCTTGTCATCGAACACAATCTCGATGTCATCAGGGCCGCGGACTGGCTGATCGACCTGGGCCCGGAAGGCGGCGACGCCGGCGGCATGGTGGTGGGTGTGGGCACGCCGGAAGACCTCATGCAGAACAAGGCTTCGCATACAGGCCAGGCGCTGGTCGACTACACCAGTGCGATTGTCTATGAGGACAAGTCCCAGAAAGCCCGCTTGCTGGCCGAACCGGCAGCGCAGTATGCCAGCGAAAGCGGCACTCCCTTGCAAACACTCGTCAAACAGAAGCGGGGCCAGGCGCAAAGCATCGACATCGTCAACGCCCGCGAGCACAACCTCAAGGGCATCAATGTCAGCATTCCCCACGACACTTTCACCGTGATCACGGGGGTTTCGGGGTCCGGCAAGTCGACCCTGGCCTTCGACATCCTGTTCAATGAAGGACAGCGCCGCTATCTGGAGTCGCTGAACGCCTACGCGCGCGCCATTGTCCAGCCGGCCGGCAAGCCGGATGTGGATGCCATCTACGGCATACCGCCCACGGTGGCTATCGAGCAACGCACAAGCCGGGGGGGCAGGAAATCCACCGTGGCCACCATGACGGAAATCCATCATTTCCTGCGCCTGCTTTATGTGAAGCTGGGCACGCAAATGTGTCCGACGTGCAATGTCCCGGTCGAGCCGCAGAAAGCCGAACAGATCGTTGCCCAGCTGCTGCGCGACTACAAGGGCCAGCATATAGGCGTGCTGTCGCCGCTGGTCACCGCGCGCAAAGGCTATTACACCGATCTGGCGAAATGGGCCGCTACCAAAGGCTATTCACACTTGCGAGTGGACGACGAGTTCATTCCCGTAGCGCCGTGGCCCCGGCTGGATCGCTACAAGGAACACACCATAGAGCTGCCCATCGCCGATCTGCTGGTCGATCCCAAGCATGAACCCGCTTTGCGGGAAGCGATCCGCAGCGCGCTGGAACACGGCCAGGGCAGCCTGAGCATACTCGTCGGCCTGACCGACGGCGACGCTTCCTCCGTGGACGAACGCCGCCTGGCTGGACTCAGCCAGGCATCACAACAGCGTCATTTCTCAGTCAAGCGCGCTTGCCCTTGCTGCGGCACCAGCTTTCCTGAACCCGATCCACGCATGTTCTCGTACAACTCCAAGCATGGCTGGTGCACCGCCTGTTTTGGCACGGGGCTGCAGCTTTCGGGCTTCGACGCCGAGCAGACAGGTGAAGAAACCGCCTGGAACGCCTGGTACGAAGGCAATACGGAAACGTGCAGCAGCTGCCATGGCGAGCGGCTCAATCCCGTGTCGCGGGCCTTCCGCTGGCGCGGGCGCTCCATCGCCGAACTGGCGGCGCTGCCCGTATCCGACGCGCAAGCCTTTTTTACGGGCCTGATCAGTCAAGGCCGCGAGGTCGAAATCGCACGCGATATCCTGACGGAAATCCAGGGCCGCCTGAATTTCATGCACGAAGTGGGCCTGAGCTATCTGGCACTGGACCGCGCCGCACCGACCTTGTCGGGCGGAGAGGCACAACGCATACGGCTTGCCGCCCAGCTTGGCTCGAACCTGCAGGGCGTATGCTATGTACTGGACGAACCGACCATAGGCCTGCACCCGCGCGACAACCAGATTCTGCTGAACGCGCTTGGGGCCCTGGAAGGCAATGGCAATACGCTGGTCGTCGTGGAACATGATGAAGACACCATACGGCGCGCCTCGCACATTATCGACATCGGTCCCGGCGCGGGCGTACGCGGCGGCATGGTCGTGGCGCAAGGCAGCGCCCAGGACATCATCGACAATCCTGCCTCGATTACCGGACGTTATCTGAAAACGCCCTTGCACCATCCCTTGCAGGCACGCCGCCCCGTGGACAAGGACACGCCCATGATCCAGGTCAGCAAGGCGCATTTGCATAACCTGCACAACGTGACAGCACGCCTGCCCGTCGGCCGCCTCAGCGTGGTCACCGGCGTTTCCGGCTCGGGCAAATCCACCCTGGCCCGCGACGTGTTGCTGGACAACATCGCCCAGGCCGTATCGCAGCGCCAGGCTCCGACATGGCACGGCTGCGTCGAGATCACCGGATGGGAACATATAGATCGCGTACTTGAAGTCGACCAGACGCCCATAGGAAAAACGCCGCGCTCCTGCCCGGCGACGTATATCGGCTTCTGGGACGATGTGCGCAAGCTTTTTGCCGAAACCCGCGATGCCCGCATACGAGGCTGGAGCGCGGCGCGCTTCTCGTTCAACACGGGTGAAGGACGCTGCCCGGTGTGCGAGGGCCAAGGCCTGCGCACCATCGAAATGAGCTTTCTGCCCGACGTCAAAGTGCATTGCGACGCTTGCGGCGGCGAACGTTTCAACCGCGACACGCTCAATGTGACTTGGCGCGACAAGAGCGCGGGCGAGGTCCTGAAAATGGAAGTCGACGAGGCCATCAGCTACTTTGCGGCCCACTCGAAAATTTCCCGCCCCTTGCAATTGATGCAGGACGTGGGCCTGGGCTATCTGACCCTGGGCCAGCCCTCACCCACGCTGTCTGGCGGCGAAGCGCAACGCATCAAGCTCGTTACCGAACTGACCAAGGCCAGGCTGACCGATGGCGTGATCAAGACCGGCCGGGCTTCGCGTATCCCGCATACCCTGTATGTGCTTGACGAGCCCACGGTCGGCCTTTCCATGGCCGATGTCGAAAAACTCATTCATGTGCTGCATCGCCTGGTAGAAGCGGGCAACACCGTCGTGGTCATAGAACATAATCTGGACGTGATCGCAGAAGCAGACTGGATACTGGACCTGGGACCGGAAGGCGGCAACGGCGGCGGACGCCTGGTGGCCGAAGGAACACCCGAGCATATCGTCAGCCTGAAGAAGCAATCCCATACCGGAGCGGTGCTCGGTCCCTTTCTGCGAGCAGCCGGTTCCGGCGCCAACCCGATCTCCTCTAGTAGTGTTAGCAGGCCCTGATGCTTTGTCGTTTCGAGGACCGCCTGTCGGGACAGGCGCTGGAGCTGCTCGATTTCAGCCATCGTATTCATGCATGCAGCGCAGCCCAGCTGACGGCCGCGTTTGCGGACATCGAGGCTGCCCGTCGGCAGGGGTATTGGGTCGCACTGCTTCTGGACTACGAGCTGGGCGAATGGCTGGAACCTGCGGTAATGACTTCGGGCGCGAGACCGGACGTGGCGCCGGACGCGGGGTTGGACCCAGCCCCAGACCCGGCATGGGCAAGAGTCGGGGCGCTGTCCGCGGGATCTGCCGATGTACCGCGCCTTACCGCACTGGTTTATAAACAGGCGGCGCATGTACCGGTATGGAGCGATCCGGCCGCCGGCAGCACTGTGGACCTGGATATCCATCCGCTGATCGAAAAGAGTCAGTACCTGCGGCAGGTAGAAGACATACGGGCAAGCATAGGCCGAGGCGAGCTCTATCAGGCCAACTATACGTTTTCGATAAGGATTGCCACATCCACGCCGCACCGGGACCTATATCAAGCCATCGCGGCGCGGCACCCCGCCGGCCATGCCGCCTATATTGAGGACGGTACGCGCACGATATTGTCGTTTTCCCCCGAGCTGTTCTTTGCCCGCAAGGGCGCGACGTTGACCGTACGCCCCATGAAAGGAACGGCGCCGCGCCATGCCAATCCAGTACTGGACCAGCGGGCGGCACAAGAACTCTTGCACAGCGAAAAAAACCGTGCCGAGAACCTGATGATAGTGGACCTGTTGCGCAACGACCTCGGACGGCTGGCTACGTCGGGTTCAGTCAAGGTCGATACGCTTTTTTCCCTGGAACGCTATCCATCCGTCTGGACGCTCACTTCCACTATCAGCGCGCAAGCGCCGGATAAAAGCCTGGAGGAATTGCTGCGGGCCCTTTTCCCTTGCGGCTCGATCACCGGCGCGCCGAAAATCGCCGCCATGAAAAAAATCCGCGAACTGGAAGCGCATCCCCGAGGCATTTACTGCGGCAGCGTGGGCTGGCTGGCCCCCGATGGCGACTGCTCCCTGAATGTAGCAATACGAACCGTTTCCATGCGGCAAGACGGGTCAGGCATTTTCGGCGTAGGAGGCGGCATTGTGTACGACTCCGACGCGGAACTGGAGTGGCAGGAATGTCATTGGAAAGCCCGGCTGCTGCAGCTTGGCGATTTTCCCTAGCGTTTCCCCATCCAGACTCATAGCGTGGCGGCCAGCCAGCCGCGCAATGCATTGGATACCCGGATGGCGGGCGACGCCAGAAACTGTTCACGTGTGATGCGGGCCTCCCGGACCTGTCCACTATCCAGCAAGTCGCGACGCTGGACGCCCGGCAACAGGCCGCAGTCCAGCGGCGGCGTAAGCCACGTATTGCTGGCGGCATCCAGAATGTAGATATTGCTGCGGCTCCCTTCGCACACCTCGTCTCGCCCGTTGCAGAAGACCATATCGAAAAAGGCAGGGTTACGCGCGAGCCAGGCCTGGGCTGCGTCATACCAGGGCCTATGGGTGGTCTTGTGCCGCAGCCACAGCATGTCGCCTTGCAGCGGTGTCTCGCTGATTGTCAGGCGTACAGGCTGGGGCGTTGGAGGCAAAGAATCGGATTCCAGCGAATAGCGGCCGTCCCGATCCAGCAACAAGCGCAGGCGGTGGCTGCTGCCGGCATCCAGTTTACCGATGTGTTCGTGCGCGTCGCGCAACAATGCATCGGCGGGCCAGATGTAACCCAGCGCCTCGCACGAGTCTTGCAAGCGTCGCCAGTGGCCGGCCAGCAAGGGCGCATGCCGCCCTGGTTCTATTCTTATGGTTTCGATAAGGCGAACGCCGGGCTGGGCCATGATCACGTTCGACCTCAGGCGGCGTCGCTCACGACGCCGACCGCCTTGCCGCGGCCGCGAAACCAGTTGACGAAAATGGCGCCTATCAATAGCAGGCCCAGGTAGCCCAGCAAGGGATAAACGGTACCGATCAGCGTGGTAAAGCCAACGAAGCTCAGCGCCAGGCCGATGGCGCAGGACAACAGGCTTAGCACGCGAAAACGGTTCGTCTCGGGGCGGGCGAAGCGCGCACTGAAAGCGAAGAACATGCCCACGGCGGTGCTATAAATCATGCAGGTTATGGACACTGTCATCAGTATGCCGACAATGGGCGAAAGCCGCGACGCCAGCATGAGCGTGGGCAATTCCGCACCCTGCAATTGGTTCAGATTGGAAAATAGGCTGACGTTTAGCAACAGGATCAGCAGGCCCAGGCCCACTCCGCCCAGCATCCCTCCCCGCGAGGTGGTCTTGATATCGCGGGTGCGTCCCGAAATCACCGCCAGCATGGGAAATCCAACGGCAATATTGAAGGACGCGTAAAGTGCCGCGCCCAAGGCCCAATGCGGCGCGACTGTTTCCTGGGCTTGGCTCAGCACCAGCAATTCATTGAAATTGGCATCGCTGGTAAACAAGGCATAGGTGGTGATGACCAGCACCAGCGCGATCAGCAGGGGCGTCGCGAGGCTCACCAGATCGATGATGCGTTTGACGTTCAGGCACAGGGTCAGTACGACCAGGACTGCCATGAAAATGCCGCCGGCCACGGGCGACAGGCCGAACTGCTGTTTGAACAGCGCGCCGGTTCCTGCCAGCATGGCGACACCAACGCCAACCAGGAAGAAGGTGAGCAGAATGTCCATGACGGTGCCGGCGCGCTGACCGAACAACAGGCGCAATACGTCTTTATGCGACTGGGCCTGCAGTGTGGTGCTGATGCGTGCGATCTGCATGCCGAGAAAGGCAAAAAGTAAGCCGGCGAGCACGGTTCC
This sequence comes from Pseudomonas sp., assembly GCA_036675275.1. GTDB lineage: Bacteria > Pseudomonadota > Gammaproteobacteria > Burkholderiales > Burkholderiaceae_B > Pollutimonas. The sequence continues at coordinate 119,456 of JAKFFG010000062.1, forward strand.
GGCGACGCTGGCCAGGCCGTAGCCGGTGAAGAATTGAAGGATTTCCTGGCCGGAAGCGAATCCGCCGCCGATGATGACGCCCATGTAGGCAAAAGCGAGTTGTACCGCGTATCTGTTCATGGTGAGGCCTGACTTTCCTGATCGATGACTCAGGGAGGATTGTACAAGGCGGGCTTTTTGGCGCTGAATGACGGTGTTGACGGTGTTGACGGTGTAGGCTTTGCTTGGCGCCGTTGGTTTGTAATCACGGGGTTATTATTCTTGCGCCGCGGGACAGGTCCTATGAGGTCCTGTTGCGCTCCTCGTTGCCGGTTCGTCGCCCTGCGGCGCCGAACATCGCTTAGCCCCGCTCGTACGCCCCCTCCGGGGCTTCCTTCGCGTGCGGCTTGCTCGGCACCGAAAGTCGCTGCAACAGGACCTCATAGGACCTGCCCCGCTGGGGGATGGAAGCTTGGAATGTCGTTGGTGATGCAGAGTCATACGCTGGTATAGCCGAGATGCCGTTCCGTCGTTCCGTCGTTCCGTCGTTCAGTATGACGTTCCGTACGATTTCGCGATACTCTTCGGCAAGCCACTACCCATAAATCAGGAATCCGCTCATGCTCGCTTCCCGCATCGATCATCTGGTCATCACCGCGCCCACGCTGGCGCAAGGTGTGCAGTATCTGTCCCAGGCCTTGGGCGTGAGTCCGCAAGCGGGCGGTGTCCATCCGCGCATGGGTACGCATAACTGCGTGCTGCGGCTGGGTCCGGATCTGTATGCGGAAGTGATCGCCACCGATCCGGATGCGGCTGCGCCCGGCCGGCCGCGCTGGTTTCAGCTTGATGATGCCAGTTGGAATGACCGTCCGCAGTTGGCGACCTGGGTGGTGCGCAGCAGCGATATTCGTGCGGCGCAAGCGGTAGCCGGTATCTCTAACGGCGAAATTCATGCGATGACGCGCGGTGAGCTGGAGTGGCTGATAACGATTACCGAAGACGGCAGCTTAACTATGGAAGGCGCCATGCCTGCATTCATTCAATGGAGTGCTTCCCAGCATCCGGCCGCATCGATGCAGGACATGGGCTGTTCCTTGATCGGCCTGGAATCTCATCATCCCGAGGCTCCGGCCATTGATGACATGTTGCGCCGCATTGGTTTTGAAGGAAGTTTTTCGGCACATGCCGTGCCAGCAGGCACGCAGCCGTATCTGGTCGCGCATATCCAGACGCCGGACGGCCCGCGTCAGCTGGGCAATGTCGGCGGCCGCTGACCCGGAGTGGGGCCCTAGACCGCTGAACGGGAATTCGGCCCTATAGTGTCGGCCCACGCGTTTCTGCAAGCCCTCCTCCCGTATAATCGGGCATGAGCAAATCTTATCTCCGCATCGCATGAAGGTGCCCAAGCGTCTCGCTCCTCTTCTCGAAGAGGGCCTCATCGATGAAGTAATCAGTCAACTGATGAGCGGCAAGGAAGCGACTGTTTATGTGGTGCGCAGCGGCGACTCCATACGTTGCGCCAAGGTCTACAAAGACGCCAAGCAGCGCAGTTTTCGCCAGGCCGCCTCGTATCGCGATGGCCGCAAGGTTCAGAACAGCCGCCAGGCGCGGGCAATGGAAAAAGGAACGCGCTACGGACGCCAGATGCAGGAAGAGCTCTGGCAAAACGCCGAGGTCGACGCCCTGTTCCGGCTTGCCAATGCAGACGTGCGTGTGCCGCAGCCATATATCTGCACCGATGGCGTGTTGCTGATGGAACTGGTGGTCGACGACATTGGCAACGTAGCACCCCGCTTGAACGATGTCGACATGACGCCGGAATACGCGCTGGAGTTGCACGCTTTGCTGATCAACCAGGTGGTGCGCATGCTGTGCGCGGGCATCATTCATGGCGACCTTTCTGAATACAACATCCTGCTGGCTTCCGGCGGCCCCGTCATTATCGACTTGCCGCAGGCGGTAGACGCCGCCGGCAACAATGAGGCAGCCGCCATGCTGTGCCGCGATGTCGAAAACCTTGCCACCTTCTTCGGGCAATTCGCACCGCAACTGCTGGACACCGACTATGGCAAGGAAATCTGGGCGCTTTTCGAGGCCGGCGAACTCACTGCCGAATCGGCGTTGAGCGGCCGTGTCGAGGTCGACACGCGCCCCGTAGACCTCGAAGCGCTGATGGACGACCTTGAAGACGCGCGTTTGGAAGAAGAAGCCAGGCTTCGATACGAGCAGAGCCTGCGCAGCGTCAACTAGCTTTGCCCTGCATGACCGGCGCCGCCAGGCATGCGGGACACCCGTGCACACCCAGCGCTGCCAGGCATGCCACGCCCAGCGTTGCTGTCGTCAGCTTAAGCGCGGTCTGTTCCTGCGACGGGAAACGGCCAGCAGGATACCGTCAACGAGCAGGAACAAGACCAGGCTGACACCCATCACGGGAAGGAACCAGCCTGTCAGTCCCGCTACTATCAGTATTGCTATTCTCGCTCGAACAGGGGCTTTGCCAAGCAAAGAAAGCAGGCCCGTGCGCCTGCTGGTTGCCGCGGCGGTGGACGACAGCCTGCGCCACCACATGGCATAACCCCATACGATCATGGTAAGCAGGCCTGCAGCAAAGAATATGAGCACAAGCTGATTGGCCAGTCCAAACAGCGCGCCCATATGGGCGTCTATACCCCAGCGGGTAAGCTTGGCCGCCAGCGGGAAATCAACAAAACGGATTTGGTCGACTACAGCCATATTGCGCGGGTCGATCGCGACAGCATCCACTTGCGTCGGCCAGCTGCGATCGATTTCCGTAACCGTCCAGGCCTTGCCCGGCTTGGCCGGCGGCCGGATCTCAACCTTGCCGGCATCAATGCCCGCCATCCGCGCCGCGGCCAGCACGGAATCAAACATGGCCGCATCATCCACGCCGGGCGGTGCCGCGATGGCGTGATGGTGATGCGCATGCTCGTCGGCCACTGACCCGCCAGGCGTCGAATCCAGGCTGGTCGCCACAGAGGGCGTCCCCCAACCGTAGTAAGCCCGCAATACCGAAATATTTCCGCCGGCCCACTGCGACCACGTCAGACCGGTTACCGAAAAAAACAGCACCCCGATCAGGACCCAGAGCCCCAGCCGGCCGTGCCAATCGCGAAGACGATGGCGGCGCACCGGTGAGGTGCCGGAAACGGCCCGAGCAAGCCGCTGGCGGCGATATTTCACCATCCACAAAGCGAGCCCACCAAGCGCCGCAATCCAGAGCCAGGAGGCGGCAAGTTCGCTATACAGGCGACCCGCGTCGCCCAGATGCAACCCACGGTGAAACAAGTCTATCCATGCCCGTATCGGCAAGACGCCACTGGTTCCATACACGCCAAGGTCGCCGCGGACCTCGGCTGTCACGGGGTCAATAAAAATGGCCCGGCTTTCCGAGGGTCCCATCCCCTGCTCGGTAAACATGACTCGCGTCGTGGTGCCGGGCTCATGCGCCGGCCTGATGGCCACCAGCGCAGCCTGCTCGTCAGTCACTTTGCGCGCGGCGGCTATCTGGTCCCGCAACGGCGCCGGCTTTCCGGTGCTGTCGGTATAAAGCTCATGTCTGTAGACCCGGTCCTCGATCTGGGGAGTTAGGGCATACAGAATGCCGCTGAGGGCGGCGGTAAAGAGAAACGGCCCCACCAGCAGGCCAATATAGAAATGCAGCCTTGTCAGCAATGCCAGCCCCCAGCGCTGGTCGCCGGGTGCAACAGAGGCGGAAGTCCCGGCGGCTTTGGCCTGCGCGGGAGCGGATAATTTCGAAACGGTAGTCGTATCGGTCGACATAAGTCACCCTGGATGTATGGCAGGAATGCCCGGGCGGCGCGGCAGCCCTCCTTCACACTCTGTCAGAGAAGGCAGGATCGACCGTATTTGACGGATTGTCGCGAGTCTTCACGCCCGAGGCGAGCGTTCGTTGTTGGCGGAGGAGCCAGGCGGCGCACGTGGCAATGCGTCGGGGAAACTGTCGGTGATGACGTGATGGTTGGAGCAAGCTTGCGGGACCGGCTCGCGGCTCAGCATAGCCACATGCACCGCCACGCTGCTGCAGCCCCCCAGAACCGGCAGCTGCGTCAGGAGTGGGCAATAGCCGCACTTGGCCAGGTCATGGCCCGAATGTTCAGCAGGAGCTGAAGCGGGATCGCCATGGTCGTGAGCGGAGATACCCGCTTCGTGGCTCATGGCTTCGTGCATCGCGGCCTCGTGACCCGCGGATGCATGCGACATGGCAGCCTCGTGACGCGCAGGTGCGTGCGCCATGGCCAGCGACTGGGAAACAACCGGCGCGACGAAGATCATCAGCATGGCCAGCAAGGCCAGCCAGGCCGTGTATCGATGTCGACGGTTGCGGTTCAATGTGGCTCCATGCATGGAAGGTGTACAGCTACCGCCTACCGGCCCCTATCGGCCGGTTTTCTGAAATCGCTTGCTATCCACGCTGCGGCACTATCGGGCGTCAGCTTGAAGCTTGTCGGCACCTCGACCTGGGCAAGCTGCTCACCCGCCTCATCGCAGGCACTTAGCGTTGCAGACGGATTATCGTCATCCGGCACGATATCCAGCTTGATGGTCAGGCGTGCGGACGCCGTTCGTACTTTGAGGCTTTTGTGCAGCATGGCGTGCAGCTGTTGCTCGTGGCGGCGCAAGACTTCGGAAGCCGTCTTAACCAGGGTATAAAAGGCGGCAGCGTCCAGCGGCTTGGGATTCTTCTTGTCCCGGCCCATGGTCCATGGACCGACCAGCGCTGGCTCATCCTCCCCATCCATGATCATTTCCACGGCCCAACCATCGTCGTCTTCGTTTTTGATGACACGCGCCGTCCAGCCATCATCGCACCAAAGACGCGGCTCTTGTATCCTGGCGTCCTGCTCCGGTTCATCTTCGTGCATGTCCGCGCCGTCGGGGATGGACTGATGGTTCACAGTGTCATTACTCCGCATGGTTGTTCAAAGCATAGTTTATTCAAATATCGTACGGCAGGCGGTATGCTTGCACGTTTCTCTCGAATAAGCGAATTGCACCGGCAAACAATGCCAAGCCGCGATAAGATATCGCCACACTCATTCGCCGAGGTCCAAAGTGCCTGATTCCCCGCTTCCGTCGGTCATCGCCGTCAGCAAACGCCCCGCCCACACTTTCAGCAAAGACCTCCATGACAGCATTACTTTGCTCACCGCGCTGGGCGTAGAAGGAGACGCCCACTGCGGCGTCACCGTCAAGCATCGCTCCCGTGTCGCAAAAAACCCCGACCAGCCAAATCTGCGACAAGTTCATCTGGTGCATAGCGAGCTGCACGAGGAACTGGCGGCACAGGGTTTTCAGGTCGGACCGGGGCAAATAGGCGAGAACATCACCACCCGCGGCATAGACCTGCTGCAGTTGCCCAGGTCGACCAGGCTGCACATAGGTGCAACTGCCGTGGTGGAGGTCACGGGCCTGCGCAACCCTTGTTCGCAACTTGATTCATTCCAGGCTGGCCTGATGGCAGCCGTGCTGTCGCGCGACGAACAGGGACGGCTGATACGCAAGGCAGGCGTGATGGGCATAGTGTTGCGCGGAGGCACGGTTTTTCCGAACGACCGCATAGTTATTGCGCTGCCCGATGGACCGCGGCAGCCGCTGGAACCGGTGTAATCGCCGGCACAGCCCAAAGGCTTACTCAGGCAAATTTTCCGTTCAGCAGCCAGTGCACCGCCTCGTTGGCGGCGGCCATACCCATTGCCGCCGTCACGGTAACAACCGAGCCATATCCTGCGCAGGACAAGCCCTGCAGTGTATCGGTTGGCTGTTGCGTAACGTAAGACTCGTCGGATACGTTCAGGTCGTCAGGTGACAGCCACTGGGCCGGCAACAAGGCAGGCTGGTCGAACCACAAGGCGCGAACACCCATCTTGGGCACGCGCTTGCGCGGCTTGCCCGCATGGTCGGAAGCCTTGGGATAACGGTGCTGGCGGCGCAAGGTATTGCGCAGCTTAGCCAGCAAGGCATCGTTGATGGCAGCGGACAAGTCGCCGGCTCGCAGAGCGAGCGGATTGGTCTTGCCGCCTGCCCCGCCGCACACCAGAACTGGAATTTTGCGTACACGCGCTTCCAGTATCATGGCGATCTTGGCCTGGGCCTGATCGGTGCAATCGATGATCAGGCCGGCATCGGCGCCGAAAACTTCAGCGACATTATCGGGGCTTACGAAATCATCAACCAGCCGGACGCGGCACCCGGGATTGATGCCTTGCACGCGCTCGCCCATGGCCGCGACTTTGGACTTGCCCAGCGTTTCAGTAAGCGCATGCAGCTGGCGGTTGATGTTGGATTCGGCAACATGATCGAGGTCGATGAGGCTTATGGCCCCCACGCCGCAACGGGCCAGCGCCTCGGCGCACCAGGACCCCACCCCTCCTATGCCGGCCACCACAACGTGCGCGTCGCGCAATTTCTGCAGGCTGCCGGGGCCATACAGGCGTTCAAGGCCGGCAAAGCGGCGTTCGGTATCGAATTGACAAGTCTCGGACATGTTGGGGTCGGGCGTATGCGAAAAAAAATGACTGGCTCAACGGTATCACGTCGGAGCAACGCCTGAGGCCGCACAACTGATTTAATATGTCGGTATATCGCAACTCGAATCATGTTCTAGTCAGAAACACGTGAATCACGCCTTTACACCTGCGCCACACTCTGCCACTGCTCCCAGCACTTTTCGCTTGTTGACTGAAGCTGAGCGCCATGCGTCCATGATGGACGCACTCGCCGGCTGGAGAGACGATGAAGACGTCTGGATATACGGATACGGCTCGCTTATCTGGCGGCCCGAGTTTCAATTCATCGAGCAGCGAGCGGCCCTGCTCCACGGCTACCATCGCGCACTATGCCTCTGGTCGCGCGTCAACCGCGGTACGCCGGACAAACCGGGCTTGGTGTTCGGCCTTGACGCCGGCGGCTCGTGCCGGGGCATGGCCTATCGAATCCCGGCCCGCGACGTCCCGTCCACGATGGAAGCCCTTTGGCGTCGCGAAATGCCCAGCGGCGCCTACATTCCGCGGTGGCTCAAGTGCCGCACAGAACACGGGATAGTCAGCGCGTTGACCTTCACCATGAACCGCTACACCGATGCCTATGTGCGCGACCTGCCGGCCGACCGGTTGATTGAGATTGTGCGGAACGCGCATGGCAGTTACGGCCCATGCATTGAGTACGTGCTTGAAACCGCCCGGGCACTGAAGCAGTCCAATATTCAGGACAAGCGCTTGCAGCTGCTGGTTCACGAACTGCACAAGTCCTCGGCGGGCACGCCCTGATATCCCTGAGTCCAGTAAACTAGTATTTCATCACCTTTTTACCGTGCCATCATGTCTGTTGCCGATCTTCGTCAGAAATATGAAAAATTCGAGCTGCTCGAGGCGTCCCTTGCTACGACGCCGCTGGAACAGTTCACGCTATGGTTCAACGATGCACTGCAGGCCGCCGTGCCCGAACCCAACGCAATGACGCTGGCCACCACCACGCCGGAAGGCCGTCCCTCGGCCCGCATAGTCTTGCTGAAGGGTTTCGATGAGCGCGGTTTCATGTTCTTCACCAACTACACCTCGCGCAAGGGCCGGGAACTGGCGGCCAATCCGTTTGCCAGCCTGTTGTTCTTCTGGCCCCAGCTTGAGCGGCAGGTCCGGATTGAAGGCAGCATAGAAAAAGTATCCGCTGCGGAATCGGATGAATACTTTCAAAGCAGGCCACTGGGTTCGCGCATAGGCGCCTGGGTTTCGCCCCAAAGCCAACCCATCACCCGCGCCGAGCTCGAGGCACGGCAGCTCGCGCTGACCGAGTCGCTGGGCGCAGAGCCGCCACGGCCGGAGCACTGGGGCGGTTACCGCTTGAAGCCCGATTACATCGAATTCTGGCAGGGCCGGCCATCGCGCCTGCATGACCGCCTGGCATTCCAGCTCGGCAGCGACGAAAACTGGGCGCGCACGCGGCTGGCGCCTTGAGCGCCGGCACACAGAAGGAAGCCATGATAGCGACGCCACCCGACTTCGATGCCGACTTCTTTCGTTCGGCACTAGGCCGCTTTGCGACCGGCGTTACCATCATCACCACCGAAACCGATGACCAGCGGCCCGTGGGCCTGACGATAAGTTCATTCAATTCGGTGTCGCTGGATCCACCCATTATCCTTTGGAGCTTATCGCGAGCCGCGTCGTCCTTGCGCCATTTCCTTGGTGCGCAGCGATACGTCATCCACGTGCTTTCCGCAACGCAACTTCATCTGGCGAAACGATTCGCCTATGGTCCGCAGGCGCATCGTTTCGCCGACCTTGCCCTGACGCGCGCCCCCGGCGGCACATTGATGCTGGACGACCCGGACTGCGCCGCCTGGTTCGAATGCCACAATCTCGAGCAGCATGAAGCAGGCGACCACCTTGTCTTTATCGGCCAGGTGGAACGCTGCCACCGCGACTCCGGCCAACCCCTGGTATATCATGCCGGGGATTTTGATCTCACACCCTCTACCGAGCCCTTGTCGAACGACTAGGCATCGATACGTATACACAAACAATGCAGGAAATACTATGGCAGCAGATATAGACTGCGTCGTCCTTGGAGCCGGTGTAGTCGGCCTCGCCGTTGCGCGGGAACTCAGCATGGCGGGACGGGAAGTCCTTGTGGTCGAAGCGACCGAGGCAATCGGCACGGGCACCAGTTCGCGCAACTCCGAAGTGATACATGCCGGCATCTACTACCCGCAGGGCAGCCTGAAGGCGCAATTATGCGTGGCAGGCAAGCATATGCTCTACGACTATTGCATCGAACGCGGCATACCGCATCAACGCCTGGGCAAACTTATTGTGGCTGCCACGCCTGAGCAGAGCGGGCAGCTTGCCGCGATTGCCCAGCGCGCCACGCTGAACGGCGTCGATGACCTGTACCAGATCAGCGGCGCGCAGGCGCGCGAACTGGAACCCGCCCTGGTGTGCGACGCGGCATTGGTTTCGCCTTCCACCGGCATTGTCGACAGCCACGCGCTGATGCTGTCGCTGCAGGGCGACGCCGAGAACCACGGCGCCCAATGCGTATTTCATACGCCTTTCCGCGCCGGACAAATACTGGACTCGGGCGAATTCCTGCTGCAGTTCGACGGCGCCGACGCCATGGAGCTTACCGCCAATTGCGTCATCAACGCCACCGGCTTGTCGGCGCCCTCCGTTGCACGAAAACTGCTGGGGCAGCCCCAGCAACACATTCCGCAGGCCTACTTCTGCAAGGGCAGCTACTTCACCCTGTCGGGACGCTCGCCGTTCAGCCGCCTTATCTACCCGATGCCGGACAACGCCGGCCTGGGCGTGCATCTTACGCTGGACCTCGGCGGCCAGGCCAAGTTCGGTCCGGACACTGAATGGATAGACCGCGAAGACTACACGCTGGATGCCCGGCGGGCCGATACGTTCTATGAGGCTGTGCGGCGTTATTGGCCGGCTCTGCCCGACGGCGCCTTGAATCCCGGCTATACGGGAATACGACCTAAAATAGTGGGCGCCGGCGTGCTCGCCGCAGACTTCGTGATTGCGGGGCCGTCCACGCACGGCATCCCCGGCTTGATAAACATGTTCGGCATCGAATCGCCAGGGCTCACGGCGTGCCTGGCGCTGGCGCAAACGACCCGCTCCGCACTCATGCAAACGCCCCACCAGGCTTGACCGATAAAAAAATGAACGATTACATCCTTACCCTATCCTGTCCCGACCGCATCGGCATTGTGCATAGCGTTACCGGCTGGCTGTTGAACCTGCACGGCAATATCATCGATGCGCAGCAATTCGGCGATCTGGAAACTGAACGCTTTTTCCTGCGCGTGCATTTTCACCTTCCCCTACCCGCGGATGCCAAGGAACTGGAGCGCTCTTTTGCTTCGGTGGCCGAGAAATTCGACATGGAAGCGCAAATCTATGATGCCCAGCGCAAGGCGCGCCTGCTGATTCTGGTAAGCCGCCAGGGGCACTGCCTGAATGATTTGCTGTTCCGCAAGCACAGCGGACAGCTGCCGGTGGAGATAGCCGGCATTGTGTCGAATCATAATGATTTCGCGGCCATGGCCGGCGCATACGGCATACCTTTTTATCACCTCCCGGTGACGCCGGATACGCGGCAAGCGCAGGAGCAACAGATCCTGGATCTGGTGCGGCAAGAGAATATAGACTTGGTGGTGCTGGCCCGGTATATGCAGATTCTGTCGAATGATTTATGCCAGGCTTTATCGGGCAAGGCGATCAATATTCATCACAGTTTCCTGCCCAGCTTCAAGGGGGCCAGGCCCTATCACCAGGCGCATGCGCGCGGCGTGAAGATTATCGGTGCGACGGCGCATTATGTGACGGGCGACCTGGATGAGGGTCCGATTATCGAGCAGGATATTGAGCGGGTGGATCACGCGATGAGTGCGCATGATCTGACGCAGGTGGGCAGCGATGTGGAGTCGCTGGTGCTGTCGCGAGCTGTGAGATCACATGTGGAGCATCGGATTCTGCTTAATGGGCAACGGACGGTGGTGTTCCGGTAGGTTTTTTTTTGACTTACGTCAGGCGCAATCGACGATTTGTTTCTTCTGGGCGTGTGTCAGGGCGCGGGGTGAAGCTTTTCGCTCCACGTGGCCGGTTCGGCGCCTTCGCGCCGAACGTCGCACCGTCTTGCTCGTCCGCCGCCTACGCGGCTCCCTTCGCGTACGACTGGCTCGGCCCCGTAAGTCGCTGAAAAGCTTCACCCCGCGCCCTGCCCCACTCTGGAATGGAAATGCGCGATGCCGCTGGGGCGGTTGGGGTGCTTGGCGGTTCTGGTGTGATGGTCGCGGCTGATGGAAAGTTTTGCATGGCCGTCCATGATTGCTCTCGCCGGATCGTCTTATGGACATTGTTGTTTGTATGCGATAACTGATTGGCCCATGCAGACTATGCGCTCTGGCGTGTTCATAGCGGCTGATGGAAGATGCCGCAGCCTCTGAGATAATCCCGCAGAATCACTTCGCTATTGTCTAAGTCGCAGGCCGTCCGTAGAGGCAGCGGTGTATTCTCTTGCCATGGATTCCTTGATTGCTGCCTCCGCGCGTGCTCTTGCGTCTGGCGACGCGCTTGGTGCGCTTAAGCGGGTTGCCCTGCGTGACGATCCGCCGGCGCTGGCCTTGCGCGGCATTGCCATGGCGCAGCTTGGCGAGTATGGGCGCGCCCGTGAGCTGCTGCGGCGCGCCGGCGGCGGCTTTGGGGCGCATGAAGCGGTGGCGCGTGCTCGTTGTGTGGTCGCCGAGGCTGAGGTGGCGCTGGCGGTTCGCGACCTGGGCGGATCGCCGCGCCCGCTGGCGGCGGCTTTGGACGTCCTGGATGCCCACGCCGATCATGCCAACGCTCAGCAGGCGCGCCTGATTGCGGTGCGCAGGCTATTGCTTATTGGCCGTCTTGAAGAAGCTGCGGCCGCGCTGGCAAAGCTGGATATGCAGGGCGTGCCGCCATCGCTGGCTGCGGTGGCGGAACTGGCTGCCATGGAACTGGCGCTGCGTTCGCTGCAAATCGATACGGCAAGGGCGGCGCTGGATCGCGCGCGGGATGCGGCCGAACGCTCGCGCGTACCGGCGCTGTCGGCCGAGGTAGCGCACGCGCGCAAAGTGCTCAAGCAGCCCGCTGCCCGGCTTTTCTTTTCCGGCGGTGAGCGCAAACTGGACCTTGATGAGGTCGCCGCACTGCTGGCTTCCAATACGTTGGTGCTTGACGCCTGCCAGCGCGGCCTGCGTAGCGGCCCCATGTGGCGGCCACTGGCCCGCCGGCCGATTCTGTTCGCGCTGGCACGCGCGCTCGCGCAGGCGTGGCCCGGCGATATCGATCGAGAATCCTTGATCGGGTTTGCGTTCCGCACCCGTCATGGCAATGAGTCGCACCGGGCGCGCCTGAGGGTTGAGATCGGTCGTCTGCGCGGACTCGTCGCCGGCATGGCGCAGATCAATGCGACCGCCCGGGGCTTTGTGCTTCAACCACTCAACGGGCATTCCGTTGCCGTGTTGGCGCCGCCCATAGATGGTGACCAGGCCTCCCTCGTGGCGCTGCTCGCCGATGGTGCGGCATGGTCGAGCTCCGCACTGGCCTTGGCCCTTGCAACCAGTCAGCGCACCGTCCAGCGCGCGCTCGGCGAGCTAGAGGCTGCGGGACAAGTGCGTTCAATCGGACGCGCGCGAACGCAACGCTGGCTGTCGCCGCCGCTGACGGAATTCACGACAATCTTGTTACTCCCCACTCTGATCCCAATGGAATAAAGTTGTTCTACCGGGCCCAATCAAGGCGCCAACAAGGAGAAAGTGATGAATCAAGTGACAAGCAGAGACCCCGTCCAGACTATGACCAGTGCGGCAAACATCGTGCGTGAATACGGCCCCTTTGCCGACGGTCCCGTGCATGGCGTGACCTACGACGGCCAGCGCGTCTGGGCCGCCACCGGAGACAGCCTGGTTGCCTTCGACCCGGACAGCGGCAAACCCGAACGCTCGCTGGACCGCGCCTGCGACGCAGGCACCGCGTTCGACGGCACTTACCTCTATCAGATCGCAGAGGAACGCATCGACAAAATCGACCCCAGCACCGGCAAAGTGGTCTCGACGATCACCGCTCCTGGCCACGGGTCCGATTCGGGACTCGCCTGGGCCGAGGGCAGCCTGTGGGTGGGTCAGTACCGCGATCGCAAGATTCACCAGATCGATCCAGAAACCGGCGCCCTAATCCGTACCATCGAGTCCAACCGCTATGTCACCGGCGTAACCTGGCTGGACGGTCAGCTATGGCACGGAACATCGGAGGGAGAAGAAAGCGACATCCGCCGCATCGATCCCGACAGCGGTGAAGTGCTCGAGCGGGTGCAAATGCCGGCCGGCCTCAGTGTCAGCGGGCTCGAGTCCGACGGCGCGGATCTCTTCTATTGCGGCGGCGGAACTAGCGGAAAAGTCCGTGCCGTTCGGCGCCCGCGGGGTGGCAGTGCGTGATCATGTCGTCGGCACTGTAATAATGACCCCCCATCGGCAAATGAATTTTGACCCCTGTGTATTAACCTCTGCGGCATCCGAACCTAAGGGAACCGCAGAATGTTGTCACAGGAAGCATCGATGGAAGTACAGATATTGGCCAAGCAGGGGCTTGGCATTAAAGAGATCGTCCGACGCACGGGTCTAGCAAGGAACACGGTTCGCAAATATGTGCGTGAACCGGACGTAGCGCCTCGGTACGCGCCCCGTGCAGCCAAGCGGGGTAAGCTATCCGCGTTTGAAGACTACATTCAGTCCCGACTGCAGCATGCATCCCCCGATTGGATTCCAGCCGCGGTTCTGTACCGCGAGATACAGGCATTAGGCTACATCGGAGGTGAACGTATGGTCCGGCAGTATGTGGGCCGGCTAAAGCCAGCGGCCACGACAGCGCCGATTGTTCGCTTCGAGACCGAACCCGGTCGTCAGATGCAAGTCGATTGGGCGGTGTTCCGACGCGGCAGCCACAGGCTATCGGCATTCGTTGCGGTCCTGGGCTACAGCAGAATGAGCTTTGTGCGCTTCGTGCAAGACGAACAATTCAAGACGTTAACCGATTGCCATGAGGCTGCGTTTGAATCGGCCAGGGTTTGCTAGACACTTTTTAGCCTCATAATACTCACTGAGGAGATGATTATGAGCACGGCCCGATTTACGGAAGAATTCAAACTCGAAGCGGTGAAGCAAATCACCCAACA
>JAKFFG010000024.1:0-1712 GCA_036675275.1 Pseudomonas sp.
CCGCACTCGCATCGCGCCATCGCCTACCGGGGACCCCCACGTAGGTACCGCTTACATCGCTTTGTTCAACTACTGCTTTGCCAAGCAGCATGGCGGTGAGTTCATCCTGCGGATCGAAGACACTGATCAATTGCGTTCGACCCGCGAGTCCGAACAGCAGATTTTCGACGCGCTGCGCTGGTTGGGTATCGACTGGAGCGAAGGCCCGGACGTCGGCGGCCCGCACGGTCCATATCGTCAGAGCGAGCGTGGCGATATCTATCAGAAGTACTGCCAGCAATTGGTCGACATGGGTCATGCCTTCCCGTGCTTCTGCACCGCCGAAGAACTGGACCAGATGCGTGCCGAGCAAATGGCGCGTGGCGAAACCCCGCGTTACGACGGTCGTGCGCTGTTGCTGTCCAAGGAAGAAGTCGCGCGCCGCCTGGCCGCCGGCGAGCCGCACGTCATCCGCATGAAAGTGCCGACCGAAGGTGTGTGCGTGGTGCCGGACATGCTGCGTGGCGATGTCGAAATCCCGTGGGATCGCATGGACATGCAAGTGCTGATGAAGACCGACGGCCTGCCGACGTACTTCCTGGCCAACGTGGTCGACGACCACCTGATGGGCATCACCCATGTACTGCGCGGTGAAGAATGGCTGCCCTCGGCGCCGAAACTGATCCTCTTGTACGAATACTTTGGCTGGGAACAGCCGGAGCTTTGCTACATGCCACTATTGCGTAACCCGGACAAGAGCAAACTGTCCAAGCGCAAGAACCCGACCTCGGTAACGTTCTACGAGCGTATGGGTTTCATGCCGGAAGCAATGCTCAACTACCTGGGTCGCATGGGCTGGTCGATGCCGGACGAGCGCGAGAAGTTCTCCCTGCAGGAAATGGTCGACAACTTCGACTTGAAGCGCGTTTCCCTTGGCGGGCCGATTTTCGACATCGAAAAATTGTCGTGGCTCAACGGCCAGTGGTTGCGTGACCTGCCGGTGGAAGAGTTCGCTGCTCGCCTGCAGAAGTGGGCACTGAACCCTGAATACATGATGAAGATCGCCCCGCACGTGCAGGGCCGGGTTGAAACCTTCAGCCAGGTCGCACCGCTGGCCGGCTTCTTCTTCGCCGGTGGCGTGAATCCGGACGCCAAGCTGTTCGAATCCAAGAAGCTCTCGGGCGATCAGGTTCGTCAGTTGATGCAATTGATTCTGTGGAAACTGGAAAGCCTGCGTCAGTGGGAGAAGGACAGCATCACTGCAACCATCCAGGCGGTGGTCGAATCCCTGGAGCTGAAACTGCGTGATGCCATGCCGCTGATGTTCGGCGCAATCACGGGCCAGGCCAGCTCGGTATCAGTGCTCGATGCGATGGAAATCCTCGGTCCGGACCTGACCCGTTTCCGTCTGCGCCAGGCTATCGACCTGTTGGGCGGCGTGTCGAAGAAGGAAAACAAGGAGTGGGAAAAACTTCTGGGCAACATCGCCTGATTCCTGTTGGCCCCAAAAAGATCGCAGGCTGCGCCAGCTCCTAAGGGCCTGCGATCTTTCCCCAAGCCCCTGTTTTTAGGGGGAGGGCGGTAAGTGATTGTTATGTGGGCAAAAAATATTGGAAATTGTTAAAAATAAGTTTGACAGCCTTCCGATGCGCCATTAAGATTCGCCCCGTCCTCAGCGATGAGGGGCTATAGCTCAGCTGGGAGAGCGCTTGCATGGCATGCAAGAGGTCGAC
>JAKFFG010000082.1:0-1623 GCA_036675275.1 Pseudomonas sp.
ACTCCCTGTTCCTGACTCCAATGCATTCATACAACGCTGTGTGCTGCGTAAAAAAGCGGTGACTCCAATAACGTGCGCCAGACCTGAAAAGTGTCAGAGCAATAAAGCTACTAGCACTGTTGGATGCCTGACAGGCTTTTCATAAACAATTACGCGATAGTGAATAGTGCGTTTCTTAATATACTTCGGTGTCGTGTAGATACTTGCAAAGTGCCAGTATGGCGGTGGGCTGTGGATCATGCTGCCAAGTGTCAACAAGATGGGTCTTGTTTAACTCGAATGCCTGCTGCCGGGGCGGGACGAGCGTACCAATCATTGACCGAGGCGAAGCTGAGCGCACTCAGGATCGGTGTCCGCTCAGGCGTGGCGGCGGTCAACCACCTCAGGGCGATTCAATGCTTCGGCAGGGGCGATCTGCAATCCTCCACTATGCTGATTGTTCCCCCGCTCAGGGGGCTGGACATGGGATGTCTCGTGCTCGCCCGCAACGATGGATCTCATGCTCAGAAGCAAGGCCGCACTGTAGCGGCAAGCCTTTTTCGTGATGATCCAACAACCGGAGCGACTGCAATGGGAATATTCAAAGACGGCTGGGACGCATTTGTCACGCCCGTTCGTGAGTTCAATGATGGCGATCAATCGTGTGAGGCCGAACTTCAGGCCACCAACAATGCAACTGGGCACACTATCACCTATTACGGCTCAACCCAGAACCTGCACGGACATGCAGAAATTGACGCGCTCTACCAGTTTTTAAAATCAATTGGTTGGAACGTCGCAAACTTTAACGGCTATACGCTCACGATACACTGCACGGCGAAGCCCTGTTGTAAATACTGTGCTTCGGTCATGGGGAATCTGGGGATCTTTGCCACCGGCGGAACATTCAAGTCAACCAAGTCAATGGGGATTTCCTACGCCCTGCCTTATGAAGTCCGAAATTTTCTAAGAAATATTCTCGTCGTGACAAATGAAACGATACTTTCAGAGTTAAGCCAGTAGTTGCGTAATTGCCTCCCACGCGACTGCCCGATTGCAAGGCTGCTGCCCAATCGTGTGCAGCCGATTTGCGCGGCGACTCGCTGCTCATCCTGGGTCTGTAGGGGACGCAGTTCGGCGGTCGCAGCGAACCAGGGTGGATGCTCAAGGTCGGCGGTGGCCATTCTCGCCAGAGCGCATTCGGCCGCCGGGCTTAGTCCGCGGCGACAGCGCCCCGAAGCTGGGCTCGCCAGGAAGAGGGGGGAGGTCGTCGAAAATTAAATGATGGACATAATTCAATCGTTTATATTATGGTCGAAATATTGGTGGCTGGCGGCTCTTTGCGCCGGCCCGATCACAGGAGCCAGCCCATGCCCGACCATACCGCACCATCCCGAACCCTCTTGCTGATCCTGGTCGCCCTGACCGCACTCGGGGAGATCTCGACCCAGTTGATCATCCCCAGCCTGGGCGCCATCGAGCGGGTTATGGCGGCCCAGCCGGGCAGCGCTGTCCTGGCGTTGTCGGCCTTCGTCGCGGCGTTCGGCCTCGGCCAACTGCTGCTCGGGCCGCTGTCCGACCGCATCGGCCGCCGCCCGGTGCTGATCGCCGGTCTGGCGCTCTATCTTCTGGCCACCCTGTGGA
>JAKFFG010000001.1:0-1585 GCA_036675275.1 Pseudomonas sp.
TGCATCCCGCGCTCATCCCTGAACCGATTCGTCGTGTCGAGGCAGGGCCGTGGGCGATCGAGTTGCTACCCGGCGCCGCCTACGCGACCCGGTATGTTGCGACCCAGGCGGCGATCGGTTTTGCCTTCGACAGCCAACGAGGCTTGCACGCGATCGGCAGCGACCGAGTGCGCCCCTTCGATGCCATACCCAATGGCCTGGCGTTCGTCCCCGCTGGCTGTGATGTGTTGTCCGAGTCACCCAACGGCGGTGAATACCTGCGGGTCATGCGCACCGACGGTATTTCATTGATGGGTGACCGGGCATTCAACAATCACATCGATCAGCCAGCCATTAATCTCGCCCTGCGCATGCGCCGCGCGTTGTTGCAGGCCTGCGTGGACGACGACTATGAAGCCTGGGCACTCGCATTGGCTGAACGGGCGCAGGGCCGCGACGCGTCGTCGGCGCCGCCCCAAGGCGCTATAACCGGCAGCCGGATGCGCCTGCTCGATGAATTCATTGACGCTGGACTCGACGGTCCACTGGGTATCCAGGCAATGGCGAGGCTGCTTGAATTGTCCGAAGGATATTTCATGCGTGCATTCAAGAACTCGACGGGCAAAAGCCCTCACAGCTATCTAATCGACCGACGCCTGGCCAAGGCCCGAGCGTCGATGCGCGATTCGACAGCCAGGCTGTCGGAGATTGCACTCACCTGCGGCTTTAACTCACAAGCGCACATGACGACCGCTTTCAAGCAACGCCTTGGAGTCAGTCCAGCGCAATTGCGAAGGCGTTCGACGTACGCTCAAAGCTAGGTTTGTTTTGCCGTTTGGTAACGGGCTGCAATCGGCCAAAAGCGTGCCGGTGGTCGTTGCATTTCGCTTGTCGCCGGCGTTTGGCTAAGCTGAATAAATCGGGGCGAACTGAAATCTGAGTGATAGTGACCATTAGCGGATCTGGATTGGCATCAAGACGATACTCCCAAAGGAGACGACTATGTATGCGGTTATAAGAACCTACCTGGGTGCTGGAGCAGAGCAGCTTTTCGAGCTTTTAGAAGAGCGCAACGCCGACGTCGAAGCGACCCTGCGGACAGTGCCTGGCCTTGTAAGCTACACACTGCTGAATACGGGTGATGGCGGTACGTCGGTGACTGTTTGCACGGACAAGGCCGGCACCGATGCGAGCTTGAAAGTCGCGCGCGAATGGATTCAGAAAAATGCCTCGAATATCCATGCGAACCCGCCGATCGTAACGGAAGGGCCGGTCATTGTGCAGATCAACTAGCGCGCCGTTCCGATTGATTTCACGACACAACAGGAGGTCCTTCTGATCATTTTGAGCGGCCCGCAAATTTCTGAATCAGATGAGTCGAGCCAGAGACGATGAGTAAATCGCCCGGCAGGATCAGGGTGCTAGGCGTGGCATGCTGGAAGTCTTCGTTGGCGCGCTTGAGCCCTACAACCGTTACGCCATGTTTTTCACGAATATTGGCGTCGGCAAGTGTGTTGTTTTGAGTCGGCAGCGGGGCGTGAATTTTGGCGATTGCAAAGCCGTCATCAAACTCGATGAAATCAATCATCCGCCCGGTAATGAGGTG
>JAKFFG010000050.1:0-8321 GCA_036675275.1 Pseudomonas sp.
GGGGCATTGGGCCGTCAGCGGCCGACACCACCAGGATTGCGCCGTCCATCTGCGCCGCACCGGTGATCATGTTCTTGATGTAGTCGGCGTGGCCCGGGCAGTCGACGTGCGCGTAGTGACGCGTTTGCGTTTCGTACTCGACGTGCGACGTGTTGATGGTGATGCCGCGTGCTTTTTCTTCAGGAGCCGCGTCAATTTGCGCGTAGCCCTTGGCTTCGCCGCCGAATGCCGTTGCCAGCACGGTGGTGATTGCCGCCGTAAGCGTCGTCTTGCCGTGGTCAACGTGACCGATCGTGCCGACGTTTACGTGTGGTTTGGTACGTTCGAACTTACCTTTTGCCATGATTTAATCCATCAATGTTTTCAAGGAAACAAAATTTTCCCTGCCCACCATACAAGATGGGCAGGACCTGTATATTACTTACCGCGAGCGGTAATCACTTCGTCAGCCACGTTCTTCGGAGCTTCGGCGTAGTGCTTGAACTCCATGGTGTAGGTTGCGCGACCTTGCGTCTGTGAACGCAAAGTAGTCGAGTAACCGAACATCTCGGCCAGAGGCACTTCGGCCTTGATGACCTTGCCGCCACCAACAATGTCGTCCATGCCTTGAACCATGCCGCGGCGCGAGGACAGATCGCCCATCACGTTACCGGCGTAGTCTTCAGGCGTTTCGACTTCAACAGCCATCATGGGCTCGAGCAGCACTGGGCTGGCCTTGCGCATGCCGTCTTTGAATGCCATGGAAGCAGCCATGCGGAACGCATTTTCGTTCGAGTCGACGTCGTGGTACGAACCGAAGAACAGCGTAACCTTGACATCGACGACCGGGTAGCCGGCAACCACGCCAGCCGGCAAGGTTTCCTGAATACCCTTGTCCACCGCGGGGATGTATTCGCGAGGAACCACACCGCCCTTGATGGCGTCGACGAACTCGTAACCACCGCCAGGAGGCAGGGGCTCGAGCTTGAGCACGACGTGACCGTACTGGCCGCGACCGCCGGATTGCTTGACGAACTTACCTTCGATTTCTTCGCAAGTTTTGCGAATAGTTTCGCGGTAGGCCACCTGGGGTTTGCCCACGTTGGCTTCCACACCGAACTCACGGCGCATACGATCGACCAGCACTTCAAGGTGAAGCTCGCCCATACCCGAAATAATGGTTTGGCCGGATTCTTCGTCGCTGCGTACGCGGAACGAAGGATCTTCCTGTGCAAGGCGCGACAGCGCAATGCCCATTTTTTCCTGGTCGGCCTTGGTCTTGGGTTCGACAGCCTGCGAAATCACGGGCTCTGGGAACTCCATGCGCTCGAGCAGAATGTGCTGATCGAGGTCGCAAAGCGTTTCGCCGGTGGTGACGTCTTTCAGACCCACCACGGCGGCGATGTCGCCAGCCAGAACTTCTTTGATTTCAGCGCGGTTGTTTGCGTGCATCTGCAAAATGCGGCCGATACGTTCTTTTTTGCCCTTGATAGGGTTATAGACCGTTTCACCGGATTTGAGGACGCCCGAATAAACGCGCACGAAAGTCAATTGACCCACGAACGGATCGCTCATCAACTTGAACGCCAATGCCGAGAACTTGGCGTTGTCGTCGGCGGGCAGATGAACAACATTACCTTCGTCGTCGGTACCTTCGACCGGCGGAATATCCGTCGGTGCGGGCAGGTAGTCGATGACGGCGTCAAGCATGCGCTGAACGCCCTTGTTCTTGAACGCGGTACCGCAAAGCATGGGCTGGATTTCACCGGCGATAGTGCGGGTGCGAATGCCGAGGTTGATTTCGGCTTCGGTCAGCGAACCTGTTTCCAGGTACTTGTTCATGAGCTCTTCGGACGATTCTGCGGCCGACTCAAGCAGCTTCTCGTGCCATTCGTTGGCGGAGTCCACCAGGTTGGCAGGAATGTCGGCATATTCGAACTTCATGCCCTGGCTGGCGTCATCCCAGATGATGGCTTTCATTTTGACGAGATCGACCACACCCTTGAAGGTGTCTTCGGCGCCAATGGGAATAACGATAGGCACGGGACTGGCTTTCAGGCGCAGCTTGAGCTGGTCGTAGACCTTGAAGAAGTTCGCGCCGGTGCGGTCCATTTTATTGATGAACGCCAGGCGTGGCACACCGTACTTGTTGGCTTGACGCCATACGGTTTCCGACTGAGGCTGAACGCCGCCCACAGCGCAATAAACCATGCAGGCGCCATCGAGCACACGCATGGAGCGTTCGACTTCAATAGTGAAGTCGACGTGCCCGGGGGTGTCGATGATGTTGATGCGGTGCTCGGGGTAATCGCCGGCCATACCGCTCCAGAATGCCGTGGTGGCAGCTGAAGTGATGGTGATGCCGCGCTCTTGCTCTTGCTCCATCCAGTCCATGGTGGCTGCGCCGTCGTGGACTTCACCGATTTTGTGGCTGACACCGGTATAGAACAGGATGCGCTCGGTGGTCGTCGTTTTCCCTGCGTCGATGTGCGCGGAAATACCGATATTGCGATAGCGCGAAATGGGGGTTTTGCGGGCCATAATAAAAATGTCCTTAGATTACCAACGGAAATGGCTGAATGCCTTGTTGGCCTCTGCCATCTTGTGCGTGTCTTCACGCTTCTTCATTGCTCCACCGCGACCCTCGGAGGCGTCAAGCAATTCGCCGGCCAGGCGCAAATCCATCGACTTTTCGCCACGCTTCTTGGCTGCTTCACGCAACCAGCGCATGGCCAGTGCCAGGCGGCGCACAGGGCGCACTTCAACCGGCACTTGATAGTTTGCACCACCTACACGGCGGCTTTTCACTTCAACGAGGGGCTTGATGTTGTTGATGGCGAGATTGAAAACCTCGATGGGCTCTTTGCCAGTTTTAGCCTGAATCTGTTCAAAAGCACCGTAGACGATACGCTCGGCTACTGCTTTTTTACCAGCCAACATAACAACGTTCATGAATTTGGCGAGCTCTACGCTGCCGAATTTTGGATCGGGGAGAATCTCACGTTTGGGGACTTCGCGACGACGAGGCATTTTAACTTCCTTGTGACAGTTCAGTTGAACCGTATTTACACGGCCACGACCACTTTATTGGAAAGGGTCACTTACATGCTATGGGCTCATGCCCATGGCTGCACTGATACGACCAGACGGGCTGGACTATGGAAAAACTTAGGCTTTTTTCGGACGCTTCGCACCGTACTTGGAGCGCGATTGCTTGCGGTCTTTAACACCTTGCAAGTCGAGCGATCCGCGAACGATGTGGTAACGAACACCCGGCAAGTCTTTGACACGACCACCGCGAACAAGAACCACCGAGTGTTCTTGCAGATTGTGGCCTTCACCGCCGATGTACGAAATGACTTCGAAACCGTTGGTAAGACGTACCTTGGCGACTTTACGCAAAGCCGAGTTAGGTTTTTTGGGGGTTGTGGTGTACACGCGTGTGCAAACACCACGACGCTGAGGGCAGTTTTCGAGCGCGGGGCTCTTGCTGCTCTCGCGGGAGACTTCGCGCGGCTTGCGCACGAGTTGGCTAATGGTTGGCATGACCTTTACGCATCCTGTGACTTTTTATGCATAGGGCGCTTGCGCACCTGTTTGCATAATTTGAATGAGACGCCTGCTGCGATAGGTTCGGCATGATGCCAAACACTAATGGGAGCCCCAGGCGGTTTGCGCAAAAACCGCCAGACACGAAAAACGTAAAAGAGCGGGTCTTGCGGCAATTCTTGCTATTGATTCTTGCGGCTATTGCCAGCTGGCCACTACTAGCCCAGCTGTTATTAACCTTACCAGGGTATTTTGGCAAATAATCCCTTTGGCAAGCTCGCCATCGTAGCACAGCAAAGACGAAAAGGTCAACAATATCGCGGTATGCGGCGATAACGGGCAAGGCAGCGCCTGCAACAAAGGCATCGCGAGTTCGACATGTCACCATTGGTGTCGTAATATTGCCGCACTCTTACTATGGCAGCACGTTCAACTCTTATGAATATAGCATCCCTGGAAGACGATCCCGCGCAAGCGCAATTGATCCACAATACCTTGGTCACCGCCGGACATGCCTGCACTAATTTCACGCTGGGCCAGGATCTCCTGACCGCATTGTCGGGCTCCGCGAATTTCGACCTGCTTTTGCTGGACTGGCAAATCCCCGATATCAGCGGACTTGAAGTGGTTCGATGGGTGCGCGCCCGGCTGGGTTACAAGCTTCCCGTCATGTTTCTCACCGGTCGGACCATGGAAGAGGATCTCGTTGTCGGCCTGCAGGCGGGCGCCGACGATTACATAAGCAAGCCCATGCGTGCCGGCGAACTGCTCGCACGGGTAGACGCCCTGCTTCGCCGTCATAATCCGACGGGGTCGCTGGAAATGCCGTTTTCTTGCGCAGTCTATGAAATCGATCCGGCGACCGACACCATACGGCTGCGCGGCAAAAAGGTAGAGCTCGCGCCAAAAGAGTACGAGCTGGCATTGCTGCTGTTTCGCAACCCGGGCCGTCTTTTCTCGCGCGATGCAATATGCAAGCGCATCTGGAATCGCGATATACCCGCCACATCCCGTACGTTGGACACCCACCTGTCCAATTTGCGCCGCAAGCTTGAGTTGGGGGCCGAACACGGGGTACGCCTGAATTCATCATATGCCTTGGGTTACCGCCTTGAAATGGTCGCCAACCATAGTCCTTCTTGAGCCCGCCATGAAACTGTTTTCCACGCTGCGGCGGCGCAGTCTTCTCGTTTTCGCCTGCTTCATGCTGGCCGTACATATGCCACCGGCCTTCTCACAGGCAGCAGGCGCCCGGGGCGACTATTTCCTGTACGACGTCGTATCCGGCGACACCCTGATCGCCCTGGCGCAACGGTACACCGGCGATCTATATAATTGGCGTCCGCTTCAGACCTTGAATTCAGTCGAGGATCCCTACCGCCTTCCCATCGGCGCAAGACTCAGGATCCCGTTTTCGCTCATTCCCGAGCTCGCCTCGCAAGCGAAACTGAGCCACGTCGTGGGGGACGTTGCGGTCAACGGACAACAAGCCAGTGTCGAAGGCACTCTTGCGGAAGGCGATCGGGTCGCGACAGGCCCTGACGGTTTCGTCGCTGTTGTCCTTGCCGACAACAGCGTGCTGTCCGTGCCCGCCAATTCATTGCTCTCTGTTGAACGGCTGCGCACATTCAAGGGGACCGGCTTGATCGATACCATCCTGACCATCAGCGATGGCTCTGTCGAGTCAAGGGTTGCGCCCCACGAGAACGGCGTTGGCCGTTTCGAAGTCCGCACCCCGGTCAGCATCACTGGCGTACGCGGCACCCACCTGCGCGTGCGCACCGCCGATGGAGCGGCGCAAAGCGAAGTGATCTCGGGTAGCGCCCAGGTTGGATCCGGAAATGAGCATGATGCTACCCTACGCCAGAACCAGGGCGCCGCCGTGGACGCGCAGGGAAATCTAGTCGGTGTAAGAACGCTGTTGCCAGCCCCCGAGCTACCTCCCGCAATACGTGGCAGCCAGGGTTGGACCCTGGAGTTCCCTGCTGTGTCCGGAGCCACATCCTATCTGGTCCGCGTAGCGGCAAACGCCCAGGGCAGCCACCTTGTTTCCAGCCGCGTGTTTGCGTCGCCTCATATTACTTTCCGCGCCCCTGGCGCCGGAATCCACTATGTCATGGTCAGGGCCATCGACCGCGACGGAGTCATGGGCAAAGATGCCGTACTATCGTTTCCCGGCGTCCCGCTGCTGAATACCTCCGACGGTTCAGCCGTCAAGGCAAGTTTCGGCCAGTTCGTATTCTTGACGGACCACTGAGGTGGCGCGCCCCGCCACACCACAAAAAAGCTTTTGGGGCGGCCTCGAACGGCGAATTCGAGTGGAATGGCTGTTTGTCACGATTGTCATGATGGTGTTTACCGGAACCCTCAGCTACTTCAGCGCGGCGACCGGACTGGCCAGGCTGGACCATGCCTTCTACGATAAGACACTGGCATCCGCCATCAGCACCGGGGACATCGTCATCGTGGCGATCGACGACAGCAGTATCGAGGAGCTGGGGTATTGGCCCTGGCGACGGGCGCTGCATGCCCAGTTGCTGGCAAGGCTGGCACATGCTCGTGCGGTCGGCCTGGATCTGGTTTTAAGCGACTTGAATCCGGCTTACCCAGACGACGACAAACTGCTGGCCGAAGCGATCCGGCGGCATGGCAGAGTGGTATTGCCGCTGATACTGGAAGAAACCAGCGACCGCATCATCGCGCCGCTCCCTTTGCTCGCCTCAGCAGCGAAACGTCTGGGCTACATCAATGTATATGCTGATGGGGATGGCGTCATACGGTCTATCGTCCCCTGGCAGTTCCGGAACGGGCAACGGGTCGACCACTTCGCCACTGCCATGAAAGTCGCCGCTGACGACGCCGCGCGGCCTGTAGCGCAGCAGGGCAAACCTCCTTCATTGCTGCTTCCTTATGCCGGCACGCCGGCCCACTTCACCGTTTACCCGTACGCGCGAGTACTCGCCGGACAAATCCCCGCATCCGCCTTTAAGGACAAGTATGTGCTCATCGGATCCTGGGGATCCGGCCTGGGCGACGCCTTTCCTACACCGCTTTCCCGTCAGGGTACAAGCATGGCGGGTGTCGAGATTCTGGCCAACGCGCTGCAAAGCTCGCTCCAGGACTACTGGATCACCAGCCCAGGCCGCGGCCTGACAGCCCTGCTGGCCACGCTTCCGGTGCTGCTGATCTGCGTTCTGATGCGCCGCCTTTCGCCCCGATATTCCTTTCTGCTGGCCATGGCCGTCCTGTTCATTGAGTTCGCGGGAAACTGGATACTGATGCGCTACGCCAGTGTCTGGGTGCCTCTCACAGCAAGTATTATCGGCACGGTGCTGACTTATCCGGTATGGAGCTGGCGCAGCCAGGAGGCCGCGCTCCAGCATATCGACCGAGAGCTGCGGGACATGAATCGGGCAAGTTCAAATGACGCCCTGCCGGCCAACGAACCCGCGATTCCTGACGGTTCACTTTCAGCGCGCGTGGGCCTGCTGCATACTGCTATCGCCCAGTTGCGCCAAGCCCAGGCCGCTCGTGAAGAAACACTGCAGTTTCTTTCTCACGACATGCGCGCACCCCAGAATTCCATTCTGGCTTTGACTGAGCTGCAGGAGCTTCCAGACTGTGCATTGCCTCAGACGGAACTGCTGCGCCAGATCAACAATCAGGCCCACAAAACCTTGAGCCTGGTGGAGAACTTTGTCCAGCTTGCGCGGGCCGAGGCGATGACGATAAACAGACAGCCGGTGGACCTGGTCGACCTTATGGAACAGGTCTGTGCAGACTTCTGGACGCAGGCCCGGCAACGATCAATCCGTGTGACATTCACGGATCATCCTGAAGCCGCCTGGGTTGCCGGCGATCAGGGCTTGCTGCGGCGCGCCTGGGGGAACCTGCTCGATAATGCCCTGAAGTACAGCCCCGACCACAGCGCCATCATTTTCCGGGTTGCGCGCGACGACGCCCACTGGGTTGCCAGCATACGCGATCAGGGCCGCGGCGTGAGCACAGAGCAGCAAGAGGCCCTGTTCACCAGGTTTACCCGCATCGATGAAGACATACCGCTAAACCCATGCGGCACCGGTCTGGGCCTGGCATTCGTGCGCGTCGTGGTCCTGAGGCACGGCGGTTCAATCGGGCTCGAAAGCGAACCCGATGCCGATGCCGATACCGATGGTGGAACCGGAACCGGGACCGGAACCGAGTTCCGACTGCGTTTGCCTGCACTTGCAGATCCCGATTAGCGCATCTTCGGTCCAACTGTTTACGGCACTTTGCTTAGTGACGCTGGCCTGTTCTGATGACGTTGTCCGGGGTGGGTAGGGGCAGTCCGGCACGGCGTGCTTGTTTCCGCGCCTGCCTCGTTCACCCGGGCGTCGGCCGAACTCCCGGCGCTGCGCGCCGGTCAGACAGCGGCCGACGACACCCCCCGGCTTCCCTTCGTCAGCCGCGGCGCACGCCTACACGCCGGACTGCCCCTATCCACCCCGGACAACTGCGCAATACGAAACTTGCCGGCCTTACGGCCTGCATTGCTGGCTTAACCTGCACGGTGATTAATAAGCTGGTCCAAGCCTCACCCACGCAAAAAGGCGGGTGTGTCGGGGGCTGTGCAGGCGCCTCGCGCACGCCGTTTCGGTCAGTCCCATCGAGGGTGCAAGGCCGCGGCTGTCTGAGATTCTATAGTTGAGCGCAAGCATTTTTTTCCCATCGCTCAATGTCGAAATCTGTTTTTGTTCTCCAGAGAGCAAACGCGATTCGCAGCAGCTTACGTCCGAGTATGACGAAAGCGGCCG
>JAKFFG010000056.1:0-1519 GCA_036675275.1 Pseudomonas sp.
GCTCGCCGGCAACGACGACCTCGGCCAGATGTCGGCCTGGTTCGTGTTCACCGCGCTGGGCTTTTATCCGGTGGCACCGGGCAGCAACGAATACGTGATCGGCCGTCCATTCCTGTCGCGCGCTACGTTGAACCTGCCCAACGGCAAACGCTTCAGCGTCGTCGCCGACAATCTGGACGACGCGCACCCGTATCTTGGCGACGCAACGCTCAACGGCAAGCCGCTCGAACGCAGCTATCTGCGCCACGAAGAGATCATGGCCGGCGGCGAGTTGCGCTTCGTCATGCAGACGGCGCCCGACAAGCAGTGGGCGACGGCTGCCGACCGGCGGCCGTATTCGATGTCGACCCGATGAGATGCGAGTGCGCGTCTGCCCTAAAATGCACAGCGCGGGCCTATAGCTCAATGGTTAGAGCAGAGGACTCATAATCCTTTGGTTCCAGGTTCGAGTCCTGGTGGGCCCACCATCCCGCAGATGCCAAAAACACCTGTGTGCGAGCAACCATAAAGTGGCCGCTACGACTAATGGCTGGCCTAGACATGCGCTAACAATGACCGACCCAAAGCATCGGCAATCGGGCGGACCAGACCATGGTCGAGCTCTCCCTAGAGTCCAAAGCCCGGCTTTGGCAGGAGAGACAAGATGACGTACTACGCCGGGTTGGATGTTTCACTACGCTCCGTGTCGGTCTGCGTCATTGACGACGCGGGAGCAGTTCGGCACGAGCGAAGGTCGCTGCAGAGGTGGACGAGGTTACGGCTTGCCTGCGCGCCTTCAGCCAGGACATCGCCGTCGTGGGGTTGAGGCCGGCGCGCTAACGCAATACCTCACGTACGGCTTGCAGGCCGCTGGCTTCAAGGTGGGCTGCAGGTGGCCGCGGCGTTGTCAGCCATGCGCAACAAGACCGATCGCAATGATGCGCGCGGCATTGCCCAGATCTGGCGACGGACATCAAGGTCTACCTCTGCGATCCACAACATCCCTGGCGACGGGTACGAACGAAAACACCAAAGGTCTACTGAGGCAGTACTTCCCTCAAGGACACAGACTTGCCTACGTTCTTGCAGGCAAAGCTCAACGCCGTGGCGAGACGATTGAACTAACGCACCTGGAAGACGCTGAACTATGAAACACCGGCCGAATGATACGGGCAATCCGCTACGTCGACCGGTTGAGTTCGCACCTGGTATCAGGATGTCTTCGTGCATTCCATGGTCGTCTTCAGACACAAGAATGCAGTGTTAGGTGCTGCCCGTCGTACGCCATGTAATCCCCCGTCGCACACATTCCCGCAGTACGCGAAGCCCGGATTCATTCCGTTGCAAAGCCCCTGCTCGCCGCAGATGCGACGCAGGTCACAATCTGCATGCCAGCACGAAATGTGCTTTTAGCAGCAACACATATTTTGGTTAGTTTCAGCAATCTACTGAGCGTGAAGTTCACTGCGCCTTGTGATTAGAGTTCGCGCATGCGATCGCAAAGTTGCAGTTGCTTTGAAGGAGACATTCCGTTTCGCTT
>JAKFFG010000067.1:0-113268 GCA_036675275.1 Pseudomonas sp.
GACCGCCGATTCCGGTGGCCCACCGATATCGGTCACGATAGACCGGAATGGCCGGTCACGATGGACCAGAACGACCGGTCACGATGGACCGGAATCGCTGGTCACGATAGGCCGGAATACCCACTCTCCGACGATCCGGAGCTTGCAGCCCTCTATCGTGCAGGCGACATGTACGACCTTTTCGCGACGACTCACCTTGGGCTTGTCGGAAATCGAAAAGCCGCCAAACAGCTCTTTCTCTCATACGCCTATGGGATGAGCCGAAAAGCCTTGATCGACGCAGCGGTGACACTGGGTGCCGATCGTGAGCAAGCAAAGGCCGCCTTCAAACTCTTTTCCAAATATGAAGATTGGAAGAAGCTGGTCGAATCTGAATTTCAGCGCGAAGGCCGTGTGGCTACGATCCAAGGCAATCACTATAAGAGAAGCGGAAAAGGCCAACTGTCAGCGAAAGAGAAGCGCTCCGCAGTGAGTCAAGTGGTTCAGGGCACTGCCTCATTGATATTCAAGAAGGCCCTTCTCGAGGTCGGCGGCATCGATGATGTGACCATAGTCTTGCCTATGCACGATGCCCTTCTGTTCGAATACCGCTTGCCAGACACCCCAGCGAAAGTAGTGGCCTCGTTCGAGAGTGTAATGACTGAGCAACTCCATGATCGCATCAAAGGCAAGGCTTCCGTCGGTCAGTTCGCTCTAAGCTGAATAGTCATTTACAACGGGGTTAACGCCCGGCAGCGGACAAAGTAGATACTGTATCAATGTACTGAAGGAGTAATCCCGCTGACGTGCTCGAGTAAAAAACGGGTCGCAGCCTCTTTGGCGACCTGCTCGTCTACACCATAGTGCGGCACATGTACGCGGCCAGCATGCAAATCAAGCCAGAACGGCCCCTGACTAAATTGGGTTGGCTTATAGTCGATTTTGCGGCGCAAGCGAATCCTGACTGTAGTGCCTGCTATTTCAGGCTGAACAGACAACTCTTCGATTGTTTCAAACTGATTAAGCATGGAATGCTCCTAATCAAGATTGGTGTGCCCAAATTAGGCGTAAAAGCTGAAAAAAGAGATAAAAGCGCAGCCAATTAAAGAGCGGCGCATATAAGTTAGCTTAAATAGTGATATGGGCCGTTTTTCGCGCCTACACCCTATGCGTCTTCAGCCAATCCCGCAGGGCATGATTCATACGAGTCTGCCAGCCGTCACCACCTGCCTTAAACGCTTCGATAATATCGGCGTCATATCGTACTGTCAGGGCCACTTTTGGGGATTCGCTGGGAGGCCGCCCTACTCGTTTCAATTGCTTGAACTCGGACTTGTTGAGTTCATAGGTATCGGGATCAGCAGCGATGCCGGTATTGATCGCCGCATCTTCTGCCTCCGTAGGCATAATTAATTTACGTTTGGTCGACATAGTTTTGTACCTCGCGCCTGTTTGCCTTGCGCAGGCTGATAATATGCATGTGGTCGTTTCGCTGCGTAAACACCACACAATACAGACGGCTATCGATTACGCCGTAACCGATCTCGCGCAACTCGCCATAATCACGTCGTGTATCTGGCTTAACCAGCACCTCCGACCAATCCAGCTCAGTTGCCAGCCCAAGCGAGACACCATGTTTCGTTTGGTTGGCTTTATCTTTAGCCGGATCAAAAGTGATTTCCATATAATTATTGTAGTTACGCAAATGGCAACAGTCAACGCAGCTATATCCCGATGTATCTGCTGTAATGAAACTCATGATCCTCAGAAAGCCGTCCCTTGGACAATGAGTACCCTCGCTCAACGCCCGAAGGCGATTAAATAAACACCTATACGCAACGCTCAATCATCGTTCGAATGAAGGCATCGATAAATAAGCGCGCCGATGATTCCTCCCACTAAGGGAGCCAGCCAGAACAACCAAAGCTGCTCAACCGCCCAAGTGCCCTGGAACAGCGCCACGCCTGTAGAACGCGCGGGGTTAACCGAAGTGTTCGTGATAGGTATGCTTATAAGGTGTATCAAGGTAAGCGACAGGCCAATGGCAACTCCTGCCAAACCAGCATGGCCACGCTTATGGGTGGCGCCCATGATAATGAATAGAAAGAAAGCAGTAAGGACAATCTCAGCTACCAACGCAGCAATAAGGCTGTAGTTGGCGGGAGAGTGCTCCCCATAGCCATTTGAAGCAAACCCGGCCAGCGGATCGAATCCTGTTTTGCCGGTTGCGATCAAATAAAGCACCGCGCCGGCCAATACACCGCCCACCACTTGCGCCACGACATAAGGCAATAGCTCGCGGCCGGGAAAGCGTCCGCCTGCAACCAGCCCAAACGTAACCGCGGGATTAATGTGGCAGCCGGAGACATTTCCAATGGCGTAGCACATGGTCAACAAAGTCAGGCCGAAGGCCAGCGCGACGCCCGCAAAACCAATACCCAGTTCGGGGTAAGCCGCTGCAAACAGGGCGCTTCCGCAGCCCCCAAATACCAACCAAAAAGTACCCAGCGACTCTGCGGCGCACCGCTTTGCTAAAGACATGGCATTTTCCCCTTAGTGATTTCGATGGGCTTGAGTCTATCGACTAACATCGGGAATCACTACTGGGCAAAAGGCAAACAATTGTCAAAGCCACTGCTTATCTATCCGGCTTACTGACGCTCTCCCATTTTTCACAGTACACAGAGGAATGCTCGCCTGCATCGCGCGAGGTAGCGCAAGGGGTACGCAAAAATAAAGGACGGCATTTAATCATTCTTGATCAGCCTCTATCGCCCAGGCTCAACTACCAGTGCTGCGGCGCAATCTGTCGAGTGCGGCCCGGTTCAGGCGTTTCGCTTCCCGTTCCGCGTAATCCCGTTCCGTTGGCTCATATGATCCTTCGTGTATGCACCTGCTGCGATTCCGCTTGCAATCGTTCCCGCGATCCGAGGCGGCAACGCTACTATCCTGGGTCTTTGGGCTTATATGTGAAGCCTCGGGACCGGTCACAGTACATCCAGAGACGATTATCACAAGAAGCAGTGCTACGCCGCAGCGACTGAGCGATTGAATCGACAAAGTCCGCCGATCTTGCGAAGGGCGGACTTCAAATGCTGCTTTACACTGCGGAGACAGCGGTAAAAAGCTGTGGGGGCTGAACACTGGCGTATTTGCTGCTAGACCGGTCTCTGCTCGCATGCCGTGGGCCTTATCAGTGTGGGGGAATGAGCGTGAAAACGCAGTCGGAAGAGAACCGACCTTACCGTAAGGAAGACTATTCTTTCGGCATATCCAGAGCATCATCTTTCGCACTCTTCTTTCTGCGCCCAGAAGTGTCCACGTTCTTCTCGACGGCGTTCACCTCTTCCTTATCTATAGCGCTATCGTGTTGAAGTTCGCGCGCGCCGGGCCCCTTGATGCCGGGATAGCTTTGCGTCTGGCCCTGGCCGGGCTGCCCAAGGTCTTGCTGGCCTGACTGGTCTTGGCGCATATGCCCCGGCGTGTTGTGAGCAGGGTTTGCATGGCCGGGATTCTTTTTCGTTGGAGCGCCGGGGTCGTCTATGCCCGAGCGATACCCTTCAGGGCCATAGGGCTCCTTCAGACGTGGATCTATCTCGTTGCCCTGTTCGGGGTTTTGCTGTGAAGGTTTCGTGGGTTTCCGATCCTGTTCCATAACATCTCTCCGTAAGCATCGTCTGAGTTGCTCGGCCGAACAAGCTTCAGGCTTTGTGTACCTTGCAGGGCAAGCCCTGTGCCTGATGGAGATGGACGCAATAAAGGCGATTAGCCGAGGATATCGGCGCCCTTGTGGTCCGACGGTACGCCTGGCACCAGCAGGACGTCGCCCTCTGTGTTGTTGGTGCGCAGCGGGCGGATGGCCGCATAGGCATCGGACAGATACCAGGCTTCCGCTTTCTCCATCGACGGAAACTCGATTACAACCAGATCCCCCGTCCAGGATCCTTCGACCGGCTTATATGGGCCGCCATGAACAATATACTTGCCGGAAAAAGCGGACAGCGTCTCGTCGATGCCCTGCAAATACTTGATTACTTCATCGTTGAATCGAGTTTCACGAATTACAGCCACGGCATACGCAGTCATCAACCTCTCCAAGAGTCTGTAAATTTGTGCTTATAGCATGCATATCCAACTAATCAGCGCTACGCCGCAGCCTTCCCGATGCGGCCTGATTCAGTCGCTTCGCTTCCTCTTCTGCATAGTCCCGTTCATCTGGCTCGTACGCTCCCTCATACATGCAGCTGCTACGGTTCCACGCACACTCGTCACCCCGATCCGAAGTTCCGAGGCCGATGTAAGAACACCCAGACAACAGTGCTGCGAGAAACATCGCTGCGCCGCATTGGCTGAACGATCGTATGGACATAAATTTTTAACCTTTCTAGAGATGCGTGCCATTTTTATACCAGCTTTCTGCATACTTTTTCAGATGACAACGCCTGTGACAGGGCATGCAGCGTGGCTCCAATAACGTAAAGCCCACCGATCCTTCGAGCGGCGGGCTGCAAGTGAACTGCTACCCTACTTTAACAATTGCCTTTCTTGGCCTGCCCCGGCGGACAGAAGCCGCCGCGGTCGCCTCCATGCGGATCTACAACAACCGATCCAGACGGCGTATAGACCGCGCAACCGGAAAGGATGGAAACCACAAAGGCAAGCACGGCAATTATTCTCATGGGAATCTCAAAAGTTGGAATCGATTGCGATTCTAGCCATTTATATCGGTCTCAAGCCTTACGAGAAGTAACGAGCACGACCCGGCGCCACACGCTTTCCATGTGCGCATCGGAAAGTAGCCAGGAGCAAGCAGTGGCTCGCGCCAGTATCGCCCTGACGAATCCCCGCTCGTCGCCTATCCGAGCGGGGTAGGCGCTTCAGCCACCATTGCCCGTTGACGGGATGTAATCCCCGGAACTAACAGTGTTGTCAGTAGACCCATTGTTGTCAGCAGACCCCTGCGGAAGCATTCCGCAGCCTGATAAGGCCGAAATTATCAGTGCAATCCATATCAGTCTCATTGCGGCTCCTTCGTTTGACTTACGCTGTTCATTCTATTGCGCTGTGTCCTGTCATTGCCTTGCAAACAGTAACGAGTGAATTCGCGCAACGACGGTACGCGAATTGCTCATAGTTGCCAACTCGATGAGGTCCTACCATGATTTATGGCGCATTTATTCGCGAAGTGAACAAGGGAGCCGCGGACGCTATTGTCGCTTATGACAGTAGCTTCCATCAGCAAGGGTGCCGGATGTACCTCGGTGACGTCGCCCAAACGATTTTCGTTCCCTTCAATATATTCACGTCCTGCCGAAGTGAATTGGTCCCTTTCCTTCAAACAAGAATTCTCGGCGGCTTGCCCGACAAAGCAAAACTGATCGTCGGAATGCATGACGGCGTATTGACCCTGGAAAACGAGGAGAGCGCATTAAATTGATAATCGCGTCAGGGGCATGCCCCGTGACGCGATACAAGAAGATATTGAGCTAAGGCGAACGTAGGTATTCCTACCTGGCTTTGAATCCGTTCGCTCCCGCCAGCCGGGCAGTCCAGCTTTGTTGACTTGGTTGAACAGCCGGCAAGTCAACCGGCGTGCGATGGGACGGTGTTTCGCTGGATTCTGAGCGCCCCCGATTCAACCAGAGGGCACGCCGCACGCTTAGAGACTTCAATGAAGCGGCGATATCGGATATTGGTGGTGCCATCGCGATCTCCTATGAACATCATGGTCGAGTGACCACCGTAACAGCGCCGGGCACCACACGACAACCGTCCTTGCTTAATCTTACAACTGACATACTATTTCAACGTCCGATTCGAAGGACGAGGTTGCGAGCGGGATGAGGGAATACCTCTCAACAGCCTGGCCGACCGAATGTTGTTATATTCGCTCACAAGTTAGTTCAACCCACCGCCGCCCATTGCGCCCGCCCAAGCCCCTCTAGTTTGCCCAACCATGCATATCCCTACCAGCATCCGGCCGCATGGGCGATGCATTCCATTCACTCCATGTATTGCCATGAAATCCTGCTCATCTGCCACTACGGATCACTTCCGACATGGTGCCCTCACCCTGATATGGTTCGCTGCCATTGTGCATGGCGGACTTGCGTTCGCAGGAAGCACGCAAGTAGCGGCCGACACGCTCGCCCCGGTGATTGTGCGGGGGGCCGACAACAACGATGACAACGATCCCTTGTCACCGTCCTGGCGACGCGCCCTGCAGCGTCTTTGGACGTCGCCGGAGAACGCCAGCGTAATACGCTCCGTCGACTATGAAGATGGTGTCGTGCTAAGCCTGCGCGACGCGTTATCGGGCATGCCAGGGGTTTTCGTACAACCCGACGCCGGAAGGCAGTCCACCCAGATATCGATACGAGGATCCGGCTTGAACTCGCCGCTGGGCACGCGAGGCGTGGCAATCCTGCGCGACGGCATGCCGCTGGGCCAAGCCGACGGATCGGTCAACCCAATGTACGCAGATCCCTTCAACGCACGTTATATCGAAGTGCTGCGCGGTGCAGCAGGCCTGCGATATGGTGCGTCTACCCTGGGCGGAGCCATCAATATCGTATCTCCCACAGGTTATTCGAATCCCGGCATTGAAATGCGTGTTCAGGCCGGATCGCACGGCTATCTGCAGACCCAGGCTCGTGCCGGCCAAGTGCTCGAAAACGGCATGGATGCGTTCGTTTCGGTAAGCCGTTCACGCTACGACGGTACAGACCACGATACCGGGCAGAAAACCACACGGCTTTACGCAAACCTGGGAATTCAGTACAGCTCCGCCTCAGAAGGCCGTTTCCACCTGAATCTTGATCGGCTCGACCAGGATATAGCAAGCCCGGTCACCTTGGCGCAATTGCAGGCGGGCGCCAGTGACCCATACGCCGACTATCCCTACAGCCGAACCTCGACCCATCCGCACATGCGGCTGGCTTATCAGCATACGCTTCGATACAACGGTGGCGACCGCGTGACGCTAGGCGCGTACTACACGCAGTCCCGTTTTGATCTGCTGGGATCCGCTGTGCCCATCTATTATGATGCCGTGGACTATGGGATCAGCGTACGCGGTGAGCTTAGACGCAGCTGGCTGGAGCGCGGCAACACACTGATCTGGGGCATCAACGTCAGCCGTGGCCGCAACAGCAGCGAGACCTTCGGCCCATTTACACTTCCGGGCGGCCGAGTCTACGACTCCTCCATCGACCAGTTCGAAGACATACACGCCAGCAGCCAGACGACTGAAATCTATGGCGAGAACAGCTTCCAGCTGACGCCCCGGCTGGCCATTGTCGGCGGCGCGCAGGCAGTAACGGCAACCCGCGGCCGGACGATAAATGCCTTGCGCAACCCGCCGCGCCTGTCCTATTTCAAGAATGTGGACGTCTCGGAGCGTTATACCGGCATCAGCCCTAAAGCCGGCCTGGTATGGCAAGCGACGCCGCAAGCACAGCTATATGCCAGCGCGAGCCGTAGCTTTGAACCCCCGACCGGCATCGAGTTCTACAACTCGGCAGGCACTACCGCGGCCCAGCGCGCCACGACTTTCGAAATTGGAACACGCGGAACCGCAGGAAAACTTCATTGGGAGATTGCGCTGTTCCGCAGTCGTATCAGCAATCAGTTGTTGCGTATTCCCAAACCTGCGGGCACACCAGGCGGAGGCTATGAAGGCGGAAATATCGACGATTCTTCAAGCACGGGTCTGGAAGTCAGCCTGGGAGGAGGTGCGCGCCTCGATGGCATGCCCGGCGACATCGAGTGGAACCTGGCCTATACGTGGAACAGGCTGCGTTTTGTCAACGACCCCGCTTTTGGCGACAATGCCGTGCCTGGCGTTCCAGAGCACTATGGCCGCATCGGCATCACTTACCGGCATCCTTCAGGGCTCTACCTTACCCCGAGTCTGGACTTTGCATCTTCATGGTACGCAGATCAGGAGAACACGCTGCAAGCACCGGGCTACGGCCTTGCGAATTTGACCGTCGGGTATGCCGATCCAGCTGAGCGATACCTGCTGTTCATCGAAGGACGCAACCTCGGGGACGAGCGGTACGCAGCGTCCAGTCAATACATTGCCATGGCTGCCGCTGGAAACAATGAGCGGGCTTATTATCCCGGTGCCGGGCGCTCTATCTACGCAGGCGCTGAAATCCGATGGTAAGCCGGAAGAAACAATTTGATCAGTCGCGTGCTATCGTAAATTCATGAAATCAGGATCATCAATAGCCGTCGGACTAGCGATAGGCGTGATCATAGGCGTCGCCATGGACAACGTTGCCGGCGGAATCGGTATTGGCTTGGCCATTGGGATCGCGCTGTCACTCAGCGCTCGAAAATAGATTTCCAAAGGGACTTTGGTCGGCGTCTCTTGATACGCATCCCTCTTTTAGCGCCCATCGTTCGGTATGAGGTATTCACTGCGGACGGTCGACCCAACTCTTCACAAACCGTGAAGGGCTGTTGCAGAAAAATAGACTATCGACGTATCGGTGGTTTCACTACTCTTGAAGCTTGGACAATATAGGTTTGATGTAATGCCTATTTTCGTCGGCGATTTTATTCAGGAGAGTGACCATGTCCAGTCCGGACGCTTTAAACATCAATTCGATGAAATCCAGGTGTTCGCCTGAAGAATGGCAGGCACGGGTAGACCTTGCCGCCTGCTACAGGCTGGTGGAGATGTACGGCATGGCGGACATGATTGCCAACCATATTTCGATGCGTGTACCGGGCGATGAAGAAGCTTTCCTGATCAACGCGTACGGAATGATGTACGAAGAGATCACGGCGTCCAGTCTGATCAAAATTGATCTCGAAGGCAACGTCTTGTCGGCCCCAGACTTTGGCGACTTGAAGTACGGCATCAACAAGGCCGGCTACGTCATCCATAGCGCCATCCACGAAGCGCGCCCCGAGGTGGCCTGTGTGATCCATACGCATAGCTGGGCATCGATGGCGGTCTCCGCGCTGGAATGCGGCCTGTTGCCCATCACGCAAACCGCCATGCGCTTTCTCAAGATTAGCTACCACGACTATGTCGGTGTTGTGCTGAAAGACGAAGAAAAAGAATCACTGGTGAAGGATCTGGGTTCGAACGAAGCCATGATCTTGCGCAATCACGGTGCGCTTGTCGTTGGCCGTACGGTAGGAGAAGCGTTCAACTGGATGCACAGGCTGGAACTGGCGTGCAAGTCGCAATTGGCCGCAATGGCTGCCAACACCCCGCTGCGCGAAGTGCCTCCCGAAATATTGGAAGATACCTGGAACAACTATCAGCCCGGAACCCGGCGCCCTTACGGCGTCATGGAGTGGCCGGCACTACTTAGAAAGCTGGATCGTATCGACCCTTCTTATCGCAATTAGCAGCTACGCAAACCAACAACACATCACGGAGACAAAAAATGAGAACACTCAACCGCCGCATGCCCTTGAAGCCGGGCATCCTTAAATCGCTGACAGCAATCGCCGCCATTTCCACAGCGTCGCTGCTTGGCGCGACGTCAGCGGCGGCACAGGATTATCCGCAGCAGACCGTCAAGGTTGTCGTGGCTTTCTCGGCCGGCGGTACCACCGACATCCTGGCCCGCCTGATTTCCACCCACCTTAGCAACGAATACAAGCAGTCCTTCGTGGTGGAAAACAAACCTGGCGCAGGCGGCAATATCGGCACGGCCAATGTGGTGAACTCGCCCGCGGACGGCCATACGCTTATCGTGAACTCGGTAGGCCCGATCGCCATCAATCCTACCCTGTACAAGTTGAAGTACGATCCTCTGACCGACCTGGTGCCCATCGTGCAAATAGCCGATGTGCCCAACGTCCTCGTCGTCAATCCCGCACTGGGCGTTGAGAACATCAACGACCTGGTTGCGCAGATCAAGGCCAATCCAGGCAAGTTTAACTACAGCTCCACGGGCGTGGGAACTTCATCCCACCTCTCCGGCTACATGATGGGCAAGGAAGGCGGGCTGGATATTACGCACGTTCCATACAAGGGTGCGGACGCGCTCAATGACTTGCTGGCCGGTCGCGTGCAGTTCATGTTCGCCACCATCCCGTCGGTGCACCCGCTGATCACAGCCGGAAAGCTGAAGGCCATTGCTGTCAGCAGCCTGCACCGCTCCAGGTCACTGCCCGATGTGCCGACGATGGACGAGTCCGGCTTCAAGGGCTTCCAGGCCGGGTCCTGGTTCGGGTTCTTTGCGCCCAAAGGCACGCCCGACGAAGTCGTCCAGAAACTGAACGCCAGTGTCAACCGCATCATCAAGCAGCCCGATATCGAGAAACAGATGGTGCATGAGGGCGCCGATCCTATCGGCGGAACGCCGGAACAGTACAAAGCGTTCATCAAATCCGAGTACGATCGCTGGAAGACTATCGTGATCGAGTCCGGCGCAGCCAGCAACTAGTGCAATGGGCGGCCGTCCGCACAGCGGCCGACCGACGGAGCTTCAAATGAACGAATTGAATATTCTGGTTTCGGACAAGGCTCGCGACCATATCGGCAATGCATTGCCCGCCCGGGTGGAGGGCCGCCCATGCCGGCTGGTCACCATAGAATCAGCGAGCCCTGAGGCATTGCGCAATATTGATGTTGCGCTGATCTCTCGCGACGTCACCGGCCTATCCACCAAATACGTGGTCAGCGACAGCCTTGAACGCTTCTATCAGGTATTAAGGTCGGCGCGGCATCTGAAATGGGTTCACACCCATTCTGCGGGCCTGGACCGTCCGATCTTTGGCGAACTGGCAGCCCGCGGTGTCAGCGTGACCGCCTCATCCGGCGCCAATGCTGAAATCGTGGCTCACACTGCGCTCGCGGGCATGCTGTCACTGGCACGCGGGTTTCCGCATTTCATGCGGGCTCAAGCCAGGCACGAATGGTCATCGCTGATTGCTGCCGGCTTGCCGCGCGACCTGAAAGGACAGACTGCCGTCATCGTGGGCTGGGGCCCCATAGGCCGTTATCTGGCCGAACTGATCAAGGTGGTCGGGCTCGACATCATCGTTGTGCGGCACAGCGGACAGCCGGTAGCCGAAGCAAAGGCCTGTGTCAGCTACCAGGACCTTCATCGTGTTTTACCGCAGGCGGACTGGCTGCTATTGGCGTGCCCGCTGACGGAGAGCACCTCCCGGCTGGTCGATGGGAAAGGCCTTTCGCTGATGCCTGCTGGAGCAAGCCTGGTGAACGTCGCAAGAGGCGAAGTGGTCGTCGAGCAGGATCTGATCGCTGCCCTGCGCGCGGGGACACTGTCTTCGGCGTTCCTCGACGTTTTCGAACACGAGCCTTTGGGCAGCGACTCTCCCCTGTGGGACATGGAAAATGTCATTGTCACGCCTCATTCGGCCGGTCACTCGGCCGGCAACTATGAGAGAGTAATCAAAATCTTTCTGGAAAAACTGAAAAAATGGCGCCAGGACGAAGAAGGCACACCTGTGTCCAATACGGGTAAGCCCTGCTTACAGACTCCTTAAAGCCAGGTATAGAATCCAAAGAAGCGCCTTCGCAAATGTCGAAGGTTGAAGCAGAAAATATCCTGTAGCGTAGGGAAACGCCAAAATGGGCTCGTTACAACAGTCCGCCGCACCGTTGCCCGTCCGTCATATCTTTGCACGGAGCGACCGGGGTATGAGCCCGCCTGGAAATATTCCCGCCGCGGCAACGACACCAAGAAAATCGAAAATATTCGGCACTCTGACGCAAGACAGGCTGCGGAAACCAACGCATGGGCATGGCCGTCGAACGCCATGCCCATTGCTTATGCCGGCGTATTGCAATTGCGGTCAATGCCGTGGGCATCGCCGTGTACGGCCTTCGGGCACCCAAGGAGAAGCAAGGCCTTTCATACGCACGATCTGTGAATTCAACAAAAAGGAATGACAAATGGTAGACGACTCATCGCGCAACGCCTACTGGAAGGCGAACATCCGCATCATACTCATCTCTCTTGCTGTTTGGTTCATCTGCTCTTTCGGCATGGGCATTATTCTGCGCCCGATGCTGTCAGGCATTATGGTGGGCGGAGCAGACCTTGGATTCTGGATGGCTCAGAACGGATCCATGTACATCTTCATCGTATTGATCTTTGTCTACGCATCAATCATGAACCGTATAGATCGCGCACACGGCGTTGAAGAATAAGGAAGCCGACATGGATCAGTTCACGCTAAACCTTATTTTTGTCGGCGCAACGTTCGCCCTTTACGTAGGCATTGCCGTCTGGGCCCGCGCCGCCACAACCTCCGAATTCTATGCGGCAGGCCAAGGGGTTCACCCTGTCCTGAACGGCATGGCAACCGGCGCCGACTGGATGTCCGCGGCTTCCTTTATTTCCATGGCGGGCATCATTGCCCTGTCGCCAGCCGGCGGCTATACGCAATCGGCCTTTCTCATGGGATGGACGGGCGGCTACGTATTGCTGGCGCTGCTGCTTGCGCCCTACCTGCGAAAGTTCGGCCGTT
The DNA here is from genome assembly GCA_036675275.1 of Pseudomonas sp. Lineage (GTDB taxonomy): Bacteria > Pseudomonadota > Gammaproteobacteria > Burkholderiales > Burkholderiaceae_B > Pollutimonas. The sequence continues at coordinate 12,451 of JAKFFG010000067.1, forward strand.
TTACCGTTCCCCAGTTCATAGGCGACCGCTTTTACTCGAATGGAGCACGGCTGCTTGCCGTCGTCTGCCTGATCGTGATTTCGATCACCTATGTAATCGGCCAGATGCGCGGCGTAGGGGTGACGTTTTCGCGCTTCCTTGAAGTCTCGACCGACGTAGGGCTTTATATCGGCGCAGCCATCGTGTTCGTGTATGCGGTGTTCGGAGGAATGAAAGGCATTACCTATACCCAGGTGGCGCAATACGTCGTGCTTATCATTGCCTATACCGTGCCGGCAATTTTCATTTCGCTGCAACTCACGGGCAACTTTTTCCCGCAACTCGGTCTGATCGGCAATTATGCGCCCACCGGAGGCGAGCATACTTTATTGGGCAAGCTCGACATGGTGGTGACCGAACTTGGGTTTACCGCCTACACCGCCGACACCAGCAATCGGCTGAACATGTTTCTGTTCACCATGTCGCTCATGATCGGCACAGCAGGCCTGCCGCATGTGATCATCCGTTTTTTCACCGTTCCGAAAGTGGCCGACGCACGTTCCTCTGCCGGCTGGGCTCTGGTATTCATCGCCCTACTCTATACGGTGGCCCCGGCAGTGGGCTCGATGGCTCGCCTGAACCTGACCACCACCATGTGGCCCGCGTCCATATCCAGCACCGCGCTTTCCGGCCCCGCCATTGCCCGTGCAGACATCGACGCCAAACCCGAGTTTTCCTGGATCCGCACGTGGGAAAACACCGGACTGCTGGCCATGGAAGACAAGAATGGTGACGGTCTCATCCAGTACTATAACGACAAGGCACCCGCCGACCACCCCATCATGAAGGCAGCGGCCGAGCAAGGCTGGAAAGGTAATGAGCTCGTAACAATCGACAATGACATCATGGTGCTCGCCAATCCGGAAATCGCCGGCTTGCCGGGATGGGTTATAGCGCTTGTTGCCGCGGGAGCCTTGGCCGCCGCTCTTTCCACGGCTGCCGGTCTGCTGCTGGCGATTTCATCGGCCATCTCGCACGACCTGATCAAGGGCTCCATCAAGCCCGATATCACGGAAAAAGGTGAGCTCCTGGCAGCCCGCCTTTCCATGACCTTCGCCATTGTGGTGTCTACCTGGCTGGGCCTGAATCCTCCCGGATTCGCGGCACAGGTGGTGGCGTTGGCGTTCGGTCTGGCCGCCGCCACTATCTTCCCTGCCCTCATGATGGGCATTTTTTCCAAACGCATCAACAAGGAAGGCGCAATTGCCGGCATGCTGCTGGGGCTGGTGTTTACAGCGGTCTACATCTTCATCTACAAGGGCTGGTTTTTTATACCCGGTACCAATAACCTGGCCGATATTCCCGCCAATTATGTGTTCGGTATTTCACCGCTATCCATTGGCGCTATTGGCGCATTGGTCAACTTCATCACCGCCTACGTGGTGTCTTCAATGACTGCCGCTCCACCAGATCATATCCAGCACCTGGTCGAGTCCATCCGCGTTCCCAAGGGATCGGGCACCGCTATACAGCACTAAGCAGTAAATCAGAAAGCCGGGCGGGCAACCCGCCCGGCGCTTTCTTACCCCGGCATTAACGTCATCGACACCGAAACGCCCTAAATGGATGAAAACAATACAGCCCTGACCGGCTCACTGCATACCGTCCATTCCAAAGAAATTCTGAGGCGCGAAGCGCTTGCGCCTGCAGCCCAGGCCATGCTGGGTCAGACGTACACCGCTCAAGATCTGATCACACGCTCACCACTATCCTGCATGCCTGCAACAGCAGCCAGCCAGGCCGCACTGACCATGCGCAACGCCCATGTCTCATCGCTGGGGGTCATCGATCCCGACAGCGGTAAACTTGTCGGCCTCATCACCATACGAGACTTGGCCGGCCGTGTGCTGGCTGAAGGCCGCAGTCCAGACACGCCGGTACGCGACATCATGACGGCCGCCCCCCTCACACTGCCCTCCTCCGCATTGGGCGTGGACATTCTCAACTTCATGCTTAGAAACAAGGTAGGCCACCTACCGATTAGCAACGACGGCAAGTTCGACGGCATGATTACCCAGACCGACCTCATCCGGGTCCATGCAGTCAACGCTGCCGCCCTGGTGCATGAGATCGCCGCTGCCCCGGACCTGCGTGCCATGGTCGTTGCTGCGGCATACATTCCCGAATTGCTTTTGTCACTGACCGCCGGGCACCAAAGCCATGAAGTCGTTACACGGTTTATTTCCGACATTGCCGATGCCATCACGCGCCGCTTGCTGGTGTTGGCTGAGCAGGAACTTGGACCGGCACCCGTTCCGTATCTTTGGCTGGCCTGCGGCAGTCAAGGTCGACAAGAACAAACCGGACTGTCGGATCAAGACAACTGCCTGTTTCTGGACGATGCCGTTTCCACAGCCGACATGCCGTACTTCGAACGGCTGGCCCAGATCGTCTCCCAGGGGCTGAATGCCTGCGGCTATGTTTACTGTCCGGGTGACATGATGGCCACCAATCCACGCTGGCGTCAGCCTGTAAGGGTCTGGCGCCAATATTTCCACGGCTGGATAGCCAAGCCGAATCCGGAAGCGCAAATGCTGGCGTCCGTCATGTTCGACCTGCGGCCCATCGGAGGCACAACGAGCCTGCACCAGACGCTCCAGGTTGAAACACTCGAAGCAGCATCAAAGAACTCCATTTTTGTCGCGCACATGACCGCGAACAGCCTGAAACGTACACCGGCACTGGGCTTTATCCGGCAATTTTCCACGGCGCGATCCGGTCCGCACCGCAACCATATCGACATGAAATTCAACGGCGTCATCCCCATTACCGACATCGCTCGCATCTACGCCCTGCAAGCGGGTCTGCCGGATGTCAATACGCGTGCGCGCTTGCAGGCTGCAGAACGCGCAGGCATTATTTCAGCCTCAGGCGCGCATGACCTCACCGAAGCTTACGATGTTATCTCGACCCTGCGCATCGAGAGCCAGGCCCGTTCCATCCGATCTGGCGGCAAGCCCAACAACTATCTGGACCCGGCCGAACTTTCCAGCTTTCAACGTAATCATCTACGCAATGCTTTCAGGGTGGTACGGACTATGCAGACGGCGCTGGGCCAAGGCAAAAGCGCATTAACTTGATGAGAAAAAAATATGTGGGTTGACTTACTTTCAATGATGGCAGCCGCAGCCCTGGCGGCCTGCTTGGTTTTCATACTGGGGCGGCTTTTGCGGAAATCACAACGCAATGTGCCGCGCTGGATAATGCCCGCCGCTATCGGGTGCACAATGATTGCGTATTCAGTCTGGAGCGAATACTCATGGTTTGCGCGCATACGAACGGCTTTGCCGCAGAATGTCGTAGTACTCAGTACCGGCCAACGCAGTGCTCCGTGGGCTCCCTGGACTTACTTTGCACCTGTTACCGTGCGCTTTGTAGCCATGGATACTCACGCCGTTTCATGGTCGGAACAAAAGCCACAGCTGGTTCGAGGTCGACTTTTACTGGTAGAGCGCTGGCAGCCCACGCGTACCGTTGCAGTGGCTTTCGACTGCGCCGCCCATTTGCGTGCCGAACTACCGGGTAATGCGAGGCTGGCTCCCGACGGCACTCTTACCGGCGCACGATGGCAGGCCGCCGCCCCCAGCGACCCCGCACTTCGGGCCGCCTGCAAGTTAGCGTGAATGCTATAAATATCGCATCGACCCAGACCGTATTTTGTGGTCATGATTAACCGTCTCAGCCTTAGATTACGCATCTCCCTGATCTTCGCAGCGCTGGCCGCGGGCAGCGTCGCCGCCCTCGTTGCAGGCCTCTACTATGGTTTTCATAAACAGGATCATGCCGGTTCACCCGATGCCCTGATCATCGGCGGTATCGTGGCAGGGCTTGCCATCGTCGGTTTAATAGTATGGGTCTGGATACTGTTTGACGACCATATTGCCAAGCCCATCGAACGGATGGCGGGCAACCTGCGAATCCGTGCCCATACACATGTTGCCACCGCGCTAGACCCTGTACCCGCCCGCTATCTGGGCGACCTCGCGCCTGCGGCGCACGAGATCGCCCGGGCGCTCCATGACACTCGCCAGTCCCTTGCCGGCTTCACAGTTCGGGAGACCACCGACCTGATTCGCGAAAAAACCTTGCTTGAGACCTTACTGGCCGATATTCCCGTCGGTGTCCTGATGTGTTCGGGATCTCATCAACTTGCTTTCTACAGCGCGCGCGCCGCGAGCCTGATTTGCGGCCTCAGCGCAGACACCACGCCGGGCCTTGGCCGGTCGTTATTTGATTATCTGCACCCTGTTCCCATACAGGCGGCATACTCGCAGCTTCAATCCATGAACGACCCTGATGCCACACGGGACTTTCTCTGCACAACCCAGCTTGCCGGCACAGCACTTTTGACTCGTATGCGGTTATTACCCAGCCCCAGGAAAGAAGCGATGTCCGGCTATATGCTGACCCTGCACGAAGTTGGGAGCCCGTCGCAAGCTTGTGTCCTCTCATCGATACCGCAAGCTCCCGTCTACGATTTTGAGTTATTGTTCAAGACTCACAACGCCGACTTGCCTTCGACACGAGTCGTGGATCTCACCTACGTTGTAGTAGATACTGAAACGACTGGCCTTCGGCCAGACCAAGGTGATGAAATCGTTCAGATTGCCGCTGTTCGTATCGTCAACGGACGGCGGATTCAGGAAGAAGAGTTCAACACACTGGTCAATCCGGGACGAGCCATTCCACGTTCATCAAGTATTGTGCATGGTATTACTGACTGCATGGTCGCCTCGGCTCCAACAATGGACCAGGTCGGCCGCAAATTTCATCAATTCGTCAAAGGCGCCGTACTTGTAGCCCACAACGCCCCCTTCGATATAGCTTTTCTTCGACGGCACGAGCGAGGAATCGGCCATCGCTTTGATAATCCAGTGCTTGATACCGTGCTGCTGTCGGCGCTTGTATACGGCCAAAGCGAAAACCACAGTCTGGACGCACTCTGCCATCGACTGGGCATCTCGATTACCGAAGAAGCCCGGCACACAGCCATCGGCGATGCTACCGCAACCGCCGAAGTATTCCTGAAATTGATCTCCGCGCTAGAGGCGCGGGGGCTGGAAACATATGGCGATGTACGGGCAGCGGTACGCAGGCAACGCCGCTTGCTCAAGGACTTCAATAGCTCGAGATATACTGACCCCGAGAGACGATGAACGCAAACTCATCTGATTCTTGCCCTATTCCAAACCTGATGGTGCCCGATCATTCATACCAATTCCAGCCCGCCTTTATTCTTCGTCATCAATGGCGCCTCGGGGCGCCATGACTTGAGCGAGACCCGCCTGGCCATTGACTCCGCAATGCGTCTGGCCGCGCGCGCGCACCGTGTATTCGTCATCGAGAACATCGACGACCTGAAGGCAACCGTACAAGGCGCTGTCGACGCCGCCATGAAAGACAACGGCGTCGTCGTGGCCGTCGGCGGAGACGGGACGATCAACGCCGTGGCAACGGCTGCGCTGGCGAGTCGCTGCATGTTCGGCGCTGTTCCGCAAGGCACGTTCAACTATTTCGGCCGCACCCATGGCATCCCGGAAGACAGGGACGCCGCAATCGAGGACTTGCTGCATGGGCAGTTGTTGCCTGTGCAGGTCGGCCTGGTCAATGACCATGTTTTTCTCGTCAACGCCAGCGTAGGCCTGTACCCTGAACTGCTCGAGGACAGGGAAGCCTTCAAGCAGCGCTATGGCCGCAGCCGGCTTGTCGCCCTATGGTCTGCCCTGATCACAGCATTGGGCGACCATCGATACCTGGACATGACGCTGGATCAGGACGGTAAACGCATCTATCTGCGAACCACTACGCTGTTCATTGGCAACAACCGCCTCCAACTCGAGCAGGTCGGCATCTTGCAGGCGGAGTCCCTGAAGCAGGGCCAACTCGCCGGAATCGCGGTAAATCCCGTCGGAACATTGGCAATGTTGTGGCTTGCTGCCCGCGGCGCGCTGGGAAAGCTGGGCGATGCCGATAATGTGATTGGTTTCAGTTTTCGCAGTCTTACTGTTGTCCCACGCGGGCTGTTGCGCGGTAAGCGCAGCACGCACCGAACCGAGCATGAGGCGGGCAGGAAAAGCTCGGCCAAGCATCGCATCAAGGTAGCAGCCGATGGCGAAATCATGTGGCTGCAGGCGCCGCTGGAGTTCCGTGTCGCACCGGAGCCGTTGCTGTTGTTCAAACGGGTACACGATGAAGATCTGAATGCGCAGGTTAATGAACCGGTGACGGGTGAATCCATGACTCTGGCGCAACCGGCTCCGCGCCCCGGCATGCCAGGCGATCCGGCATGAGGGTGGCGCTGCATATTTCCGACCTTCATTTCGGGACCGAACGACCGGGCGTGGTCAAAGCCTTGGAACGTCTGGCGCACGCACAAGCGCCTGATATTGTGATTTTGTCCGGCGACATCACGCAACGCGCACGCAAAGTCGAATTCTCGGCCGCCAGCTCCTTTATGGACCGTCTCGCGATCCCTTCCAGACTCGTCATAGCAGGAAACCACGATATCCCGCTATTTGATGTGGCTACCCGCCTATTCCGCCCCTACTCGCGCTACGGGCGTGCCTTCGGTCCAGACCTCGAACCGACTTATGAGACGCCAGAGTTGTTGATCCTCGGTGTACGGACAACGCGTCGTTATCGGCATATTGAAGGTGAGGTCTCGAGCTCGCAAATCAAACGTGTGGCACAGCGCTTGAGGCAGGCGGGGCGAAACCAGTTGCGCGTCGTTGTCACACATCAGCCCATCTTTGTCACGCACGCTGCCGACCATGAACATTTGTTGCGCGGCCACAAGCTGGCGATCAGCGCGTGGGCAGATGCCGGAGTCGACTTGATACTGGGCGGCCACATCCACCGTCCTTACTTTTGTGGCTTGCATGACCACATCGCCAATATGCGCCGCCAAGTCTGGGCGGTGCAGGCCGGCACCGCGGTGTCGTCCCGGATCCGCCACGACTCCAATAATTCCATCAATCTCATTCGTTACGCATTCGAAGGTATGGCCCGATATTGCGTCATCGAACGTTGGGATTATGACGATAGCTCTGATGAGTTCAAAATACTGGAAAGCAAGGCAATACCGCACTCCCCTGACATCGATACGTGACGGATCCATACAGGGCTGTGCCGCGGCGAAATGGCGGCTAAGCACTGACGCGGTAAAATCTTAAGGCCTCAAATAAAAAAGGATCAAAAAGTGTTTCCATCAAGATTGACCTCCGGCTATCAGTCATTTTTGAACGGACGCCTCTCGCGTGAGCGGGAGCGTTATGAAGAGCTTGCCAAATCCGGACAACATCCGGAGATCATGGTCATTGGCTGCGGCGACTCCCGCGTTGCGCCCGAAACCATCTTTGACGCGGACCCGGGAGAAATATTCGTAATACGCAACATCGCCAATCTTGTCCCGCCCTGCGAGCCCGACACCGAAACCTCGTTTCACGGCACGAGCGCGGCAATTGAATTCGCCGTGAACGCACTGAAGGTGAAGCATATCGTGGTGCTCGGCCATGCAAGTTGCGGAGGCGTTGCAGCCTATGCCAACAATGCCGCGCCATTGACCAAGCGTGATTTCATCGGCAAGTGGATGTCGCAGATCGCGCCCGTCGTCGAGCGCGTCGGTCCCCCTACCGAAGACCGGCAAAGCTGGATAAGGCAACTGGAATGGGGTGTGGTCGAGTACAGCCTTGAAAATCTGATAACGTTTACAGCCGTGCGGGACGCTGTCAAAGAAGGCACGCTTACCCTGCATGGCGCCTATTTTGGTGTCGGTACAGGCGTGCTTTTTATCCGCGATCCTATCACCGGGCGCTTCTCGCCATATAGCGAATCTCGCTGACTGTTGCCGCAGAGCTATGCCAGCAGCAAGAGTACTTGCTGGGGTAGCTGGTTTGCCTGTGCGAGCACGGCGGTTCCCGCCTGCTGAAGAATCCGGCTACGCGTCATATTGGTAATCTTCCGCGCGTAGTCGGCATCTTCGTTAAATTGTAAGCAACTCAACCTTGCGAACGGACATAAATCTGCCACTATTGCACCTGTGTTGTCATTATTGGGTAAGGAGAGTCTCGTGTCGCTGCGAAATCCCAGGAAAGTAATAAAACACGGCTTCGATTGGCTGCAACGCCGCGAATTGAAAATGCTTATTGCCGCCGCGTCAGTCTTTGCCGCCATATGGGCTTTTCTCAGCCTTGCGGACGAAGTGAAGGAACAGGAGACGGTGGCAATCGATGAAATGATCTTGTTGGCGTTGCGCAATCCCGCCGATCATTCAGATCCGCTGGGGCCGGGCTGGGTAGAAGAAATGTTTCGCGACTTTACCGCCCTTGGCGGCGTCGGCGTGCTGGTTCTGCTCACGCTGGGCGCTTGCATTTATCTACTGCTGTCGGATCGGACACGGACCGCTTTATTCACCATAGCTGCCATTGGCGGCGGATGGCTGGTCAGCAATCTGCTCAAGCTCGGTTATGACCGGCCCCGGCCCGACCTGGTCTCCCACGAGGCCGTCGTTTATACCGCAAGCTTTCCCAGCGGTCATGCCATGATGTCGGCTGTCACCTATCTGACGCTTGCCGCACTGCTGAGCCGTGCCGTGTCGCCGTGGCGGCTCAGGGCATTCCTATTGATCGCTGCCCTGTTCATAACCGTCCTGGTGGGTGCAAGCCGTGTTTATCTGGGTGTGCATTGGCCTACCGATGTGGTCGCAGGATGGACGGTAGGTGCTGCATGGGCGGGATTGTGCTGGCTTGTCGAGCGCTGGCTGCAACAAAAAGGTGTTGTCGAGCCGCCGAGGCCACAGACGCCGGCTGCGGAGAATGGAACGAAGGAGCATGACTGAATTATGTCCTGTCGGGGATGAACGAACAGTCTGAAATCAATGAAAATCCCGGCTCGAAGTTTCCAGTTCACCCAACATTGGCGTTAAATCGACCAACCGTCCCACGATGAGATGCTGCACGCCGCTTTGAGACTGCCACGTGCCGTAGGCGCCCAGCAATCGGGACGTGAGCAGTTCGCGCCGCTGTCGCTCTATGATCTGGGGCCGGACCACAAGATTGATTTGACCCGTCTCGTCTTCCAAGGTCACGAAAACCACTCCTTTGGAGGTTCCGGGGCGCTGGCGCACCGTGACAATCCCGCAGGCGCGCACCAAGCGGCGGTCCGGTTGTTCGCGCAACTGCGCTGATGAAGAAAAACGCATTGTTGCCAGCTTGTCGCGCAGAAACGATAAGGGATGCCGCCCCAGCGTCAAGCCCAGGCTGCGATAGTCCGCTACCAGTGCCTGCCCTTCGCTGAGCAATGGCAACTGAGGTGTGATCTGCTCATGGATCTGCGCCTCTTTCAGCAGGCCGCGCTCGGGCGTGCTGACTACCGATTCCCATAGCGCTGCGCGTCGATGGCCAGCCAGCGCGCGTAAAGCATCGCCGGCAGCCAGGCTGTTCAAATCATGCCGGTTCAAGTCGGCACGCCTGGCCATGTCGGCAACGGACTCGAACGCTCGTACGGCACGCGCCTCTTCGATGCGCCAGGCACTTTCCTGGCGCATGCCTTTCAGTTGATTCAGGCCCAGGCGCACTGCAGGGCGTGCCTGTCCTGTTGGTTCGAGTTGCGCTTCCCAATTGCTTATTGTTGCGTCGACCGCCAATACCGTAACGCCATGACGCCTGGCGTCCTGCACCAGCACGGAAGGCGAATAAAAGCCCATGGGTTGACTATTCAGAAGCGCCATCAGGAAAGCTTCGGGCTCGCGACGTTTAAGCCAGCAGCTTGCATAAGCCAGCAGCGCAAAACTGGCGGCATGGCTTTCGGGAAAGCCATATTCCCCAAACCCCTGTATCTGCTTGAAAATCTGTTCCGCAAACTCTTTGTCGTAGCCGCGGCTGGTCATGCCGTCGATGATTTTGTCGTAGAACCTGCCCAGGCCGCCCTTGCGCCGCCAGGCTGCCATAGAGCGGCGCAACTCGTCGGCTTCGCCGGCGGTAAAACCGGCGGCGAGCATGGCCACTTGCATGACCTGTTCCTGGAAAATGGGTATGCCCAGAGTACGCTCCAGGGCTAGTCGCACCTCGTCACTCGGATACTTGACCTTTTCCAGACCTTGCCGGCGCCGCAGGTAAGGATGGACCATGCCGCCTTGAATGGGGCCGGGACGGACGATGGCCACTTCGATGACCAGATCATAGAATTCACGCGGACGCATGCGCGGCAGCATAGTCATTTGCGCGCGCGACTCGATCTGGAATGTACCAATGGTGTCGGCCTCACAAATCATGTCGTAAGTGTCGCTATCTTCAGGCGGTATGTCCTGCAATTCGAATGGTTCGCCCCGTCGCTGCGAAACTGCTTCCAGCGCCCGCCGGATCACGCTAAGCATTCCCAGCGCCAGGATGTCGATTTTCAAAAGGCCTACGGCGTCGATATCGTCTTTATCCCACTGCACGACGCTGCGATCGGCCATTGCCGCATTCTCTATCGGCACCAGACGGCACAAGGGTCCGCGCGATATGACAAAGCCGCCGGGATGCTGCGACAAGTGGCGGGGAAATCCCATCAGGCGTTCAGCCAGGATGATCCATTGCCGGGCGGCGGCAGAGTCCGGATCCAGACCGCATTCGGCCATGCGCGCGGCCAGATTGCTACGGCCATCCCAGTAATGATAGGACTTGGCCACTGCGTCGACGATCATGGGGTCGATACCCAGTGCCTTGCCGGTATCGCGTATCGTGCTTTTGACACGGTAGGTAATGACCACGGCCGTGAGCGCGGCGCGGTCTCGACCGTATTTTTCGTAGATGTACTGGATAACCTCTTCGCGCCGCTGGTGTTCGAAGTCTACGTCGATATCGGGCGGCTCGTTACGCTCTTTGCTGATGAAGCGCTCGAACAAATTATTGCCGCGTGCCGGATCCACCTCGGTGATGCCCAGGCAATAGCACACCGCACTATTGGCCGCTGAGCCGCGGCCCTGGCAGAGTATTTGGCGACTACGGGCAAACTTCACGATGTCATAGACCGTCAGAAAATAAGGTTCATATTCAAGTTCGCCGATGAGCGCCAGTTCATGCTCGATCTGTTCCTGGACATTAAGCGGTATGCCCTTGGGGAAACGCCGATGCGCGCCTGTGTAGGTTTCCTGGCGCAAGTAAGCCTTTGGCGTCAGACCTTCCGGGCAAATCTCGTCCGGATACTCGTATTTCAGCTCAACAAGATTGAAGGGACATTGCGTTGCCACTTCCAGCGTTTCTTCCAGCGCTTCGCGCGGGTAAAGGTTGGCCAGGCGCAACCGCGCCCTGAGATGATGTTCGGCATTGGGCGCGCGCTGGAAGCCGCATTCCTGTATCGGCATACCCAGGCGCACCGCGGTCAGCGTATCGTGCAAAGGCTTGCGCGATCTTACATGCATCTCGACCTGACCCGTCGCAACAACGCGTATGCCTGCGTGACGGGCGGCCGCCAGCACGGCGGCCTTGTGGCGATCGTCCTGGGCACGATGCAGAAGCGTCAGCGACATCCAGCAGCGGCCCGGGAATGTGGCGGCCGCCCACTCGGCTTGCGCAACCAGCCGCTCAAAAGGCGCACCGTATTCGGGTACCAGCAGCACCACGCATTCGGGCAGACCTTTCAGATGTAGAAGATTCGGATCGGCGGGACTTTCGATATCTGAGGGCGAAAGCCGGTACTCCCCTTTTGGAGCCCGACGCCGGCCCAGGGTTATGAATTCGCACAGGTTGCCATAGCCGCGGCGTGTTTGAGCCAGCACGACCAACGACACAGCGGCATCGCCTGCCGCATTGCGCAGCGTAAAGCTTGACCCGATCAGGAGCGTCAACTTTTGTTTCTTGGCTTCGACGTGGGCCCGCACGACGCCCGCAACCGAGCACTCATCGGTGATGGCGATTGCGCTATAACCCAGTTCGGCGGCACGTTCCACCAACTCTTCAGGATGCGAGGCGCCACGCAAAAATGTGTAGTTCGTCAAACAATGCAGTTCGGCATAGGGCGGCAAGATCGGTTGGGTATACATTGTTTACCTCAAGCGAACAGACCATGCAGAAACCAGCCGGTTTCGCCACCGCGTTCTTGGTACAACCAGTAGCGTGCGCCATTTTCGGCTTGCGCCACATAATAGTCACGCACCGCAAGGCCCGCCCACCAGCCGTCTTCGATGCGTTCGGGGCCCCGTACGATATACAGCGGCGAACCATAGAAAGGCCTGTGCTGCTTCACCGGCAGGGGTACAGGGTCGGCAAGCAGCCAGAACGGTCGTTCCGCACCTTCAATGCAGCCGGCCGAAGCCGGCTTCTCATCGACCGGCACCCAGCGATTGGCAACTTCAGGACGATGGTCGGCAACAGGGCTGGGCTGCAAGATGCTGTCTCGCCCCAAGCGCGCCACGAGCACTTCGATCAGGCGCTGGAGGTCAGCGGGGCTGCCGCCGGGATCCGGGAACAAGTCTTCAGGCACCGGAGCCATGGCCTCTGTATCGGTCGCATGCAAATCTACCGTAACGACAGGCGCGGGCAATTCCAGATTGTGCAGACGTTCGACAAGAAGCCGCAGCAGATGATCTGCTTCCCAGGTGGGCGCGCCCAATGCCAGCTCTACCTCGGTGGGAGGACGTGCGTGGCGTCCCCGCTCATGCCCCAGTTCGAATACAACCCGGGTGACAGCGCGTCGACGGGCCGTCAGCCAGCCGCACAGCTGTTCGATGAGGCGCCTGGCAAAGAACATGATGGCTTCGGCATGTTCGATACGCTCCATCAGATCGATGCGGCCGGTAAATTCCGGCGGCGCCACGATCCATTCGAAGAGCTCAGGCGCTTCGCCGTATGCGGCGTCCAGGGCCTGAAGTACGGATTTATCCGTACGCCGTTGCAGGCCGGCGCGCGGCAGCGCTCGCAGGGATCCCAGTGTCGTACAACCAATGCCATCCAGCCAATCGCGATAAGGCCCGGCTGCCGACAGGCAGGCGCAAGGCAGTGCATCCAGACGTTTGGCCAGCGAAGACAGCTGCAGCACCCGCTTTCGCCCCGGCGCCCGGGCCGCCAGCAGCCACGCCGCGCCTGCCGTAGGCGCTATCGAGATACGCGCCGCGAATCCCAACCCTTTCAGGGTGCCGCGCACGCGTCGAAAGAGCTGGCGCACGCCCCCGAACAGGCTCAGGCTGGCCGAGACATCGAGTAAAAGCGTATTGTCTTCCGACAGCGTCAGTTCCGGGGTGTACTGAAGCAAAGCCAAAGAGACTTCATCCAATGCACGCTTTTCAGTGTGCGGATTGTATTGAATCAGCGTGGCCGCCGGGCATAGTGTGCTGACACCGCCACGACGCATGCCTGGCCGCACCCCTGCTTTGGCGGCAGACGGCGTAACGGCTTTGACATGGTCGCGATCCAGTACGACAGCAGGCTCAGTGCGCCAGTTCAAGCAGTGTGTGTCCAGGCTCGCGTGCGACAAGTGCACGCCTATCCATAATCGCATGATCGAATTCGGGAAATCGGGTGTCAGGGTATAAATGAAGACTGATAGTCTCTGTATGCGTGGCGCCTCGCCGCTTCAGGATGGAAACATCCAGTCCCCGCAGGGTGGATTGCAGTACCAGGCGCAATGGCGAGGGTGAGGACTGTTCCGCCGCAGCCAGCGGACGCACGACAATGAAAAGCGTGTCGCCCGCCTGGGCAGCCAGCTGCAGCCGACGCAATGCCTGATTGCGCATGCGGTCTTGCCAAAGCAGAAGCGCGCCAAACGTACCGCTGCGTAAAACCTGTTCGGCAGTCCATAATGCGTCGGCCGTGCGCTGGGCATGAACCCATAGAAGGCAAGAAGGCGCACACCCCCAATTGGCCCACGCCGCTGTTTGCGGCAGGTGCGGCGGCTGGACGAGCATGACGGATCGGCCGTTCAAGCGCTTCAGGGCAGGACGCAGCAACTGCATTTCGCCAATACCGGGCTGCTGCACCAGCACTTCGATTAAATTTCCCAGCGGCCATCCGCCCCCAGGTAATTCAGCCGAAAGTTGGGTATATCCCGTATTGGCGCAACGACCCTGCGAGCGGGAAAGCTGGGATGCTCGCCAGAGTGAAGGATGAATGCGCTCTGGCGTAGCAATTTCGTGAATGGACATGAGCGCCTCGTAAAAATACTGTTCAAATATACAGTATTTTTACCACGAATCAGCAAGGAAGGCTAAGAGACTCGTTGGGTTCAGTCATCTTCACTGTAGCCATCACCCGCAAATTCTATTAAGCAGAAGCCGTGGCCAAAGGGATCCGAGAAGCTTATACAGCGTGATCCCCTCCATACGACGCAGTCGCTTTCCTGCAGGGCGCCGGCATCAAGGGCACGCCTTGTCGCCTGTTCAATATTGTCTACGACGAAGTCAACGTGAACCGGCGTCCAATGCCGCATGTACTGACGCACATCATCACGGTTTTTTGCCGGTCTGGAGCCCGCCGCCTTTTGCAAAAGATATATGTTCGCCGATGCGCCGGTCAGCTCTGCAACATCGTCATCAATAATGCGACGAAGAGTCAGCGGCAAGGCTCTTGAATAGAAATCGATGGCTGGACCAAGCTGCGGAACGTCGATATTTACAAGCATTTTCATGGCTGCCATGTCTGACTCCCGGGCATGGGCGTTTTCCAAAACCGAATCGTCTATACTTTATGCGGGTGCTCACACTTCCTGTGTGGCAGGGTATGCGATGGTCGGGCCGCCACGCGCCTTATCTACGACCCTATGGCCGCACCCTCCACTATTCCATCGTCAGCTTCCACCCTTTCTCCGGCGTGGCTGGCCCCACCCTGTCCCAAAACAAAATCCATTGAGCAACCGGCTTAGGCTCCGCTGTGTCCAAAGCCGCCCTATCTCCGACAAATACTATCGTTTTTTCCTAACATAAGGGACGACATGGCCATTATAGAAAAAAGACTATCGCAAACCTTCAAGCAGTTTTTCGATTCGGAAAAAGCAGGCGGGATTCTGTTGATCGCCTGTACCGTAGTCTCGCTGCTCCTGGCAAACTCTCCGCTGGGAGCAGGCTACCTCCAGATATGGCATATATATGTGGGCGGACTAAGCATAGAACACTGGGTGAATGATGCGTTGATGGCCATCTTTTTCCTGTTGATCGGCCTCGAGCTCAAGCGCGAGCTGTACAACGGGGAACTATCGGACTTCAAGAATGCGCTTCTTCCGATTGTGGCCGCCGCGGGCGGAATCTGCGTACCGGCAGCGATCCATTTCAGCATAAACGCAGGAACACCGACACAAGCCGGCATCGGTATCCCCATGGCTACGGATATTGCGTTCGCATTGGGTGTACTCGCGCTTCTCGGAAGCCGGGTCCCGGCCTCGCTCAAGGTATTTCTTGCTGCGCTTGCCGTCATGGACGACCTGGGCGCCATTATTGTCATCGCTGTTTTCTATACCGCGGAGATGTCCTTCGCCTACTTGCTGGCTGCCGCAGCGGTGTTCGCCCTGCTGGCCTGCATGAACCGCTATATGCGCATTATGTCTGTCCCGCTCTACCTGCTGGGCGGCGCCGTAATGTGGGTTTTCATGCTCAAGTCCGGCGTTCACGCAACGATCGCGGGCGTGCTTCTGGCGTTCACCATTCCTTTCTCAGCCCAGCAAGATGATGAAGAATCGCCATCGCATAAGCTGGAGCATTTTCTGCACAAGCCAGTAGCCTTCATCATTCTGCCCATATTCGCCCTGGCGAATACCGGGATCATCATCAGTTCGGGTTGGACCCAGGAGCTTGCCTCGACAAACAGTCTTGGCATTATGGCGGGCCTGGTCATAGGCAAACCAGTCGGAATAACACTGTTGTGCCTGCTTGCCGTCGCCGCCGGCATCTGCAAGCTCCCACTCGACTTGCGTTGGCGCCATGTATTCGGAGCCGGTCTGCTGGGCGGCATAGGCTTCACGATGTCCATCTTCATAACCAACCTCGCTTTCACAGGAGAAGCAGAAGTCATCAACGCCTCGAAAATGGCCATTCTTCTTGCTTCCCTGACTGCCGGCATCATTGGTTTCATCTGGTTGAAGATCTTCGGAAAGCCGGTAGCGACTGATACGGACATGGATACCATGGACTTTGAGGGAAACATTCCTTCATCCTCTGCGCAGTTGCCTCGTTAAGGCGCACTCGAATGCGCCCTCACATGGGCGTCCACGACCCATGCAGGCCGGCAGGTACGCGGCGCGGCAAGCGTATGACAGCCAGTGGCGCGGCCGCCAGATCGCGGGCATCGAGAATGACGAAACTGCCCGCCGAACTGGCTGCGTCATGGACGAAGGTGAAAATGAATCCGTCATCTTCCTGCCTGCCTTGAGGATCGGCAACAAATACAGGTTCGCACACCGTCATTCCAGCGGGAAACTGATGAACGCTCTTCTGCCCTGTCGTCAAGTCGTAGCGGGCAATCGCTTCGAACGCCCCGGCTTGGGGTGTGTCGCCCTTCAGGGGGCTGCGCAGGCCCACGTAGCAATATCGGGCTCGGCGGCCAAGATAGGCATCGTTGATGCGGCCGAACTCGCAGGCCCTATCATCGATCGTCTGATCTTCCACCGTACCCGTATCGGTGTGTATCATCAGGCGATGAAGCTCCAGCCTTTTGGAGGGCCCAGTCAACGAGAAGGAGTCGTACCAAGGCATGACAGCCTCGATACGGCTGCCCTCCTCCCACGCATTTGCGATATGCCAGTGAAAGAATGCGGGTGCCTTGATCCACTTTATATCGTCCGCTACTCTCGCATCGCGCGGTATCAAGGCCGCCATCGCCCCTCGCTCCGGCTCCCAGTTTGCCGGCGGACCCTTTTTCGAGAAATCGAATACCAATGGGCAGATGAAGGCAAGCACATGGCTCTGGGTAATGGCGATGTCGTGGACCATGGCCGGCCACGGCGAGTGGAACGGTACGATGCGGTCCGGATTTCCCGTCTTGTCGACGCGCAAATAGAGGAGGTCTCCCGTGTCAAGGTCGTATTGCACCGAGAGCAGCTCACCGCTGAGCGGATCGACTTTAGGATGGGCCGACATCACGCCCGGCAACTTTCCACCGTAATCGAATAGTCCCGCCGTGTTCAGTTCACGATCGACTTCATAGGGAGTTCCTCCCTCGTACAGGGCGAGATAACGTCCCGCGTGATGGACGATATTGGTATTGACGAGATTGGCGTGAGGCGGAGCAGAGAAACTTGAGTTGTAGATACGACGGCCCGCCGCGCGCTCCTCGGCCAACTCCTTGGTCAATACCCAGCGATTTCTGTATTGCGCCCGCCCATCCTCAATATATATGGCGTGTAGCATGCCCGTTCCATCGAACGGATACCCATAATGCTCATCAGGCTTGAATTGAGGGTTGGGACCATTGCGCATGAAAACGCCGCGCAAACTCGTGGGTATCTCACCTTCGATGATCAGGTCTGTATCGTCTCGTTCATCGAAGACCGGGGCAAAGGCCCTGGTTAGAAAGCGATTGTCACTTTGCCATGGTTCCATTTTCGTCTTCCTGTGGTGTGTAGATGCGACACCGGTGCTATCATCGCAAGCGCATGCTAGCCGGAGTTCGCGCATGAATCAACCCGTACTGATAGTGGGTGCCGGACCTGTAGGTCTGACAATGGCGATGGCATTGAAGCGCCAGAACGTCGATGTGCGCATCATCGACAAGACTGCCGCGCGCACCGACAAATCCAAGGCATTGGTGCTGTGGCCGCGCACGCTGGAAATGCTTGATATTCAGGGTTGTGCTCAGCCCTTTATTGGCGCCGGCATGCAAGCCATCGGCGCGCACATACTGGCTCGGCAACATACACTGGTACGCGTCCGGCTGGACGCAGCCCGCAGCCCCTTCCCCTATGCCCTGATGATTCCCCAAAGCGACACCGAGCGCCTGCTTGAAGAACAGCTGGCTCTATTGGATGTTCATGTCGAACGGCGCCTCGAGCTGATATCGTTTACAGACACCTCGGGCACCGTCGCGGCGGTCCTGCGCCACGCGGACGGCCGTGAAGAAATTTTCAACTGTTCATATCTGGCCGCCTGCGATGGCGCGCATAGCACTGTGCGCCATGGGCTGGCCGCGCAGTTCGAGGGCACCACCCTTCCATCCGACTGGCTGCTGGCGGATGTAGAGCTCGATGGTGATCTGCCCGGCAACGAACTCACGATTTGCTGGACACCCAATGGCGTTCTGGTGCTCGTACCTATCCGTGACGCACGCTTCCGGGTCATTGCCGATGTGGGGCGTGCCGCTACAGAAGGCGCCCCTGCGCCTGCTCTGGAGGAAGTACAGGTCTTGCTGGACGAACGTGGCCCCACCAGCTTAAAGGCACGCAATCCTGTATGGACAAGCCGGTTCAGGATCAATGAGCGCAAGGTGAAAGACTACCGCCATGGACGGGTATTCCTTTGTGGGGATGCCGCGCATATTCATAGTCCTGCCGGCGGACAGGGAATGAATACCGGGATGCAGGATGCCATTAACCTGGCATGGAAACTGTCCATGGTCTGGCATGAGCAGACATCGCCGCGTCTGCTTGAAAGTTATTCGCCCGAGCGCAGCGCAGTCGGTGATCAGGTGCTGCGCAATGCCGGCAACATGACCAAAGTCGCCATATTGCGCAATCCTGTTCTGCAGGCGATCCGCAACCAGGCAGTTGGCGCCCTGGGCCGTATTCCCACCCTGCGCCAAATGCTGGCAAACCAATTGAGCGAGATCGACCTGCACTATCGCGATAGCCCGCTCACGCGCCTGTTGCCGGGAACCTCTCCAAAACCCGCAGCCGGCGAGCGGGCGCCCGACCTTCCTGTAAGCCAGACGGACAGCGGCGCTGCCCGTCTTCATGAAGTGCTTGCGGACGGCAAGTTTGCCGTGCTTTCAGTTTCAGCACCCGCCATCACGTTGCCTGGTGCCTTGGAAACGATTGCCACAACGGCCAGCGCGGTAGCCACTGAAGACTACCGCGCCGGTTATGTTTACCTGATTCGTCCGGACGCCTATGTGGCAGCGAGCACAAAGCCGGAAGACCGGGCCAGGTTATTCACCGAGCTGCAACACATGACGGGCACGACATAGGGCAAGACAATGGGCGACGCCCACGATGTCGACTAGGCGTGAGCCTCAGCAAGCAGGTCTTCCTTCATTTGCGTCATCACCGGAAAAAGCTCGCGCAAATCAATTTTCCTGGAAATGATTTTTGGAAAAAGCTCGTCCTCTTCCTCGGTGACGTGATGATTTATATATTCACCCAATACGATGAATTTCGCGTCGTACAGATCGTCGCCCGGCTTCATTTCCTGCAACTGACGTATCAAGTCTTTGGCACTCGCATGTTCAACCAGCGCTTCATCCAGTAGATCGCCGAAGGCCTCGGGATCCTGGTCACGCAAGAACATATAAAATTGTTGCTCTTCGATCTGCGTATGCACGGTCAATTCCATACAGGTCTCGGCAACGATGCTTTGCTTTTTCGCCGCGTCTTTTACCTCTTCGAATTCCTTGAACAGCTTCTTGGCCTTCCGGTGGTCGTCCAACAGCAGGCTCAATACTTCTTTCTGGGCAACAGGAATTTGTGATTTATTCATTATATTTACCTCTTGAGTTATGTAGGAAAGTAGCGTGAAGCCCTACGCTGGGCGCTGCGTTCGGCCACGGTGCGATGCATGGCCGAACGCGTGCCCTCTTGCTTTACTTCTTGTCACTTCCCGATATGGTGCTGGTGCCCTGGTTGCTATTGGCGTCCGCACCGGAGCGCATCGGTGCCGCCCGAGGTGGCGATTCACCCGATGGTGCGGTTTGCTGCGGCGTGCCGGTTCCGGAAGATGGCGGCGCATTGTTGGAGGGAACATCAGACCCGTGCAATTTTGGATTGGCGGTATTCGTGGTGGCAGGCTTGTCGGTGCCAGGCACGGTGCTGTGAGGCGCCTCGCCTGTGGCCGTACCCGAGGTCGCTGGCGTACCTGTATGCGGGCTCTTGGTCGGCGGCGGAGTGGGATCGGGCTTGGAGCTTTCGGGCATCTCGCCGACTTTGTTGGTGCCCTGGGTTTGCGCCTGGGATCCAGCAAATGGAATGGCCACGAGGGCCGCAATTAAAAGAGTTTTCTGTAGTGTTCTCATATTTATCACCTTTATAGATTGCAACAAGCAATGTGTTGGGAGTCCGGAGGACATATGCAAACGGCACCTTGCCGTTAAGCCACTCGTAGCAAATACTGTGCCCCGGCACGCAATTCTTATTTAAGAATTTCCATTGCCTTGACATCGACTTCGGTCTTGCCGACCAGGCCTTTATCGACCTCGCCACTGATCTGAACGGTCGTTTTGTCATCGACCGGGACCTTGGGGAATATCTTGTCGTCTATTTCCACCGATACTTCGCCCGTCCCGTCGGAGAAAATATAGTGTTCGTCCGAAGATTTCCTGATCAACATCCCCTTGAGCACCACCTTATCGTCGTCCTTGGACTTTTCCATGACGTCGGCAACAGTCGCTGCCGTGACCTTTTCGGATGGCCCCGTGTATTGCGCCGCGGCCGGAGCGAGGGCAAAGCTTGCGGCGCCGATGACGAGTGCCGAGGAAATGAATTTGGTTTTGGAAATGCTCATGTATGCCCCTTCTTTGTTGATGAAAAATCCTGAACCCGCGCCCTCGCAAGCACGCGGACACGAATCAAATATTCCCCAGGTCAAGCAGGGTGAAGTGTCCCTCTTCAAGCCAGCCGCCCGTATCAATGTGAACAATATTTCCCAACGCAACCACCTCCTGGAGAGGCGTGTGCCCCACCACCACCGCATAGATGTTCCTGACCACGGTTGCATCGAGGCTTTGGAGGCGCTCGCGCGACCATATCGCGTTCATTCGTACAGCCTTCTTTTGCAGTGCAGCCGATAGCAGGTTCCAGTCGTGCACCGGGCAGGCAGCGTGGAGAACGCCCACCAGACCGTTGTCAGTCTCGATTTCCATGGCGTATGGCAACTCATTGAAGGCAAGGCCGAATTCCTTTTGACGTGCCTCTGCCATGTCGAGAAACCATCCACCGCCGTTCATCCTGTAATTCTCTACATCAACTCGGCCGGTCAAGCTGTGCCGTATTGCATAGTCCTCATGATTGCCCCGTACCGCATGAAACCAGGGTAAAGCGAGCCAATCGAGCGCTTGCTCGGTCTGCGGTCCTCGATCCACCAAATCACCCACACTGAACAGGCGGTCTCTTTCCGTATCGAAACCGATCGCCTCGATCGCTTGTCGAAGACGATTGAAATGGCCGTGAATGTCGCCTACGGCATAGTCCCGGCCCGCAAGATTTTTTTCGTAGTGTTGGATCAGCATGCCCCTTCCTCTACCCCATGCTTCGACACCAGCAATCAACATGCCATGGGCGCGACCACGCCCGACAGAACTACCGCGAAACAAGTAGTTTCCAAACAAGTCCGTCTCCGAAGGTCGTGGCGAAATAGAATAAAAAGGTCTTTGTCACAAGCGCGTATATACATGAACCAGCATATAGTCGAACGACTCCGCGAAAATCCAGCCTTCGAAATGAGGCCATGGCGCAGTATGTCCATGATATTTTTCATCGTCGGACTTTTGGTCCTGGCCTTGAACAATGACGTTTATGCCCAGAATACGGTGGATTCCCGAGCAGAGCCCAACGCCTTCGTCCAGGCTGTCGGCAATAACGCCCTGGAGGCAGTCCGGCAGGATCCCGCGGCCAAACAAGGCGATACCCGCCGAATCAATGAATTGGTGGATCAGTATTTATTGCCTTATGTCAATTTTGAGAAGACCACGCGTCTCGCCGCAGGCCAGGGCTGGCGCACCGCTACCGAACAGCAGCGCAAGGATCTTGTCGAGGCCTTCAAGGGCACGCTCATTCGAACCTATGCCGGCGCGCTGGCGGATGTCGACAAGATTGCAGCCTTGAACATTCTGCCATTCCGCGGCGACCCCAAGGCCAAGGACGTCGTCGTTCGAAGCTATTTCTCGCAACGCAATGGCCCCCAGGTGAATGTCGACTACCGTATGGAAAGCACGCCCGAAGGATGGAAGATTTATGACATCAATGTCGAGGGCATCTGGCTGATTCAAAACTACCGCAATCAGTTCGCGCAGCAAATCCGCCAGAATGGGGTAGACGGACTGATTGCAGCCTTGAATCGGAAGAACCAATAAGTCAGCACTTAAGCCGCTGCGGGGTCGATCTGCGATAGTGCGCGAGCGATGGCTTGCTCATCAGTTGGCCGCACAAGCCGCAGCAGTTCTTTTCCATCGCGCAGAAACACCAAGGTCGGCCAGAGCTTGATGGTGAACGACCGGCCCAGACGGCGGCCGCTGCCGTCTTCGACCTTGATATGGCGGACATTGTCGTGCGCCTCCAGCGCCGAAATGATCGCAGGCTGGGCTGCACGGCAGTAGCCGCACCACGGCGTGCCAAACTCCAGCAATATAGCTCCGGCGAGGGTATCGATCTCTGAACGATCAGGTTCGACAGCGCAATAAGTAGTGGTAGCTGCCATGGCTATTTACCTCCATCGGGTAGCGCATAGGCGATCACATCATCGCCAGCTTTTGTGCCCAGCGAACCGTGCCCCCCGGCAACGACAAGCAGGAACTGGCGCCCGTCGGCGCCGGTGTAGGTCATGGGCGTCGCCTGCCCGCCCGCCGGAAGCCGGCTTTGCCAGAGTTGCTCGCCATTCGTCACGTTATAGGCACGTACGTAGTAGTCCAGCGTACCGGACAGAAATGCCACGCCCCCGGCCGTCATGATGGGACCGCCGAGATTCGGCACACCCATCTTGAAAGGCAAAGGCAGCGGCGAGCTGTCGATGACGGTTCCGTTTTTGTGCTTCCATGCGATTTCGCCGGTGGTCAGGTCGGCCCCCGCCACGTAGCCCCATGGAGGTTCCTGGCACGGCAAGCCGAGCGCGGAAGTGAAGGCGCTTAATTTGACTGCATAAGGAGCGCCAAAGTTTTCGTTCAAGGCCGGCAAGCTGTCCTCCGGCCGCTCCCCGCCTTGCACATAAAGCGTCGTGTCGTCCGCACGCGGAACCAGCTGGGAGATAAATGCCAGGTAGGTAGGCGTCGTGAATGCAACCTGACGCTGCGGATCAACGGCAATGCCGCCCCAGTTGAAAACGCCGAAATTTCCAGGGTAGATCAGCGAACCTTCTATCGAAGGCGGCGTATACCGACCCTCGTAGCGCAGCTTCTGAAACGCTATGCGGCACGCAAGTTGATCGAACATCGTTGCACCCCACATATCGGCCCCTGTCAATGCGGGCGGGTCGAAGGACAGCGCGGAGACAGGCTGTGTCGCAGCGAGCCGTTCGCCTTCAACGGCACCCTGGGGCACAGGTTCTTCCGTCACCGGCAACAAGGGTTCGCCGCTGCGACGGTCCAGGACGAAGAGTTCGCCTTGCTTGGTCGGCTGGACCAAAGCCGGCACCGTCTGGCCGTTTATCGTCAGATCGATGAGGCTGGGTTGCGACGGAACGTCATAATCCCACAAGTCGTGGTGCACCGTCTGGAAATGCCAACGAACTTGTCCCGTGGCCAGGTCAAGCGCAACCACGGATGAAGAATATCGCTCCACGGCTTCGCTTCGCTCGGCACCCCATTGGTCGGGCGGTTGATTGCCCAGCGGCACATAGACCATGCCCAGTTCTTCATCGACGCTGGAAATCGACCAACTGTTCGGCGAGTTGGGGGTATAGGTTTCCCCCGGCGGCAAGGGAGCCGTTTCATCCGGGTTGCCAGCGTCCCAGTTCCACACCAGATCACCGGTATTGACGTCGTAAGCGCGGATCACCCCGGATGTCTCCTGAGTGGAAACATTGTCCAGCACGGTGCCTCCCACAATGAGCAACGAGTCAGTGACCACGACCGGCGATGTGGAGTAGTAACCGCCGGGCTTCTTGTGAGGCATATTTTCCCAAAGGTCGATGTAGCCCTTGCCTTGTCCGAAGGCGCTGCATACCTCGCCATTTTCCGGATTGAGCGCAATGACACGGCCGTCAGCCGTAGGCATGAACAGTTTCGCCGGGCACGCCGCAGTCGCCGAACTGGCCGTCGGCTTTTGATAAGAGACGCCGCGGCAGGTAAGATGCTGCAGCGCAAGATTACCTTGCACCTGCGGCTCGTAGCGCCATATCTGCTCGCCGTTGGTGGCGTTCAGCGCAATCACCGATTGGTGCGGCGTGCACAGATAAAGCGTGTCATCGACCTTCAATGGAGTGACTTCGAAAGTCGTTTCAACGGGATCTCCGGGACGCCCACGTATGTCGCCGGTCTCGAAATGCCATGCGACCTCCAGTTTATCGACATTATCGGGCGTGATCTGTGTCAGCGGGGAGTAGCGCTGTCCGTATCCAGTGCGGCCATATGCATGCCATTCTCCGTCGGGCGTGCCTTCTGCGTTCGCCACAGGCTGCGCGCGCGCGCCCGGGAGTTCCCCTTCCACGCGGCGCGGTTCGACGAACCACGAAGCAATTGCCACGACAAGAAACAGGCCAAGCGCCATGGCCAGCGCGAGCCCTCCACCGCGGCCCGTTTTCGTGATCGACTTGGCGTCTGCGCCCTGCGTTCTATTTGTGAACAATGGGCGGGTAATCCAGGGCATCAATAGAAAGACGCCGACTACGAAAAGCACATCGCCACGCGCGGCGAGGGGCCACCAATCCAGCCCCGCTTCCCATAGGCCCCATCCCAGTGTCGCAACCACAAGCAAGGCGTACAGATACAAAGCGACCGGGTTGCGCTTGATCAACAGGATGCTGGTCGCCAGTAGCGCCAGACCGGCACAAAGGTAATACCATGACCCGCCCAGGGCAATGAGCCATCCTCCACCGACGGCAAGAGCCAGTCCCAGAACGGCAATGACAATGGCTGTTGCGATAAGGCCCGGCCGGCGTTGCGTGCTATCCATAGTATTTCCTTTAAGATTACGAGCGATCACGCAACTCGCCTACTCCTTCGCCCTGCGCACAATGGTTGCAGCAGAACATTCTGCCGTTCTGTTCGAGACCGTGGCCAATAATGCGAACGCCGCAATGCGCGCAAAGAGGCGCCAAGGTATGAATGGCACATTCAAAGCTGTCGAACGTATAAGTTTTTCCATCGAGCGCCGACATCTGGAAGGACTTGTCGTACTCGTTTCCGCAGTTGTCGCATTTACCCATGACGGTTCTCCGTTATCTACTTGATGAAAGCCCTTCGACAGCAAGCTGCATACCCGGCGGCCGAACGTATCGTTACTCATGGTTGGACACGGTCATAGCTTTCTGTGACACCGTTACGTTTCGTTTGGAGCAGGAAGCATCTTAATCACGGAGAGGGACAAAAAGTGACTACACATCGTTTAAACGGCTTGGCGCTGGCTACGGGCGTCGCATTGATCCTGGCCGGCGTCGGCGCGGTCCAGGCAAAAACGTCTAACGCAAGCGAGGAGCGTTATGCCGCTGCCGGAATCGAAAAGCCGGCGCGCGTATTGGTCGATCAGTGGGGTATTTCGCATATCTATGCCAATAGTTTCTACGACGCTTTTTATGTGCAGGGCTTCATGGCCGCCCGCGATCGTTTGTGGCAGATAGATACTTGGCGCAAGCGCGGCCTGGGCGAAATGGCCAAGGATTTCGGCCCCGCGTATGTCGAGGGCGACCGCATGGCCCGAGCGGTGCTTTTCCGCGGCGATATGTACCGGGAATGGTTGGCCTATGGTTCTGATGCAAAACGCGTGGCTGAAGCTTTCGTGGCGGGGGTGAATGCCTACATCGATCAAACCGAGAAAGACGCGGCCCTTTTATCGGAAGAATTCAAGCTATTGGGCTATAAGCCGTCAAAATGGAAAGCGGAAGATATCGTTCGCATTCGTCACCACGGTTTAACCCTGAATGCGAAGAACGAAATCGACCGGGCCGAAGTATTCTGCAAAATCAAAAGAGATCCTGTCCGGGTGGACTGGTTGCGCCGGGAAACCGTGCCCGAGATCGATCCGACCATCGCGGAAGGCCTGGATCCCTGCGACGTGCCTTATGCCGCGCTGAAAAAAGCCTACGATCTTGCCACGGCCACGCCCAAGTTCACCAAAGAATCCATTAATGCCGCCCCGGGCAAAGCCGCGGACGTCGCCACACTTTATAACGTCGTGGACTTCAACAGCGATGACGCCCGCAGTTTCGGCTCGAACAACTGGGTCATTGCCGGCACACGCACCACCACCGGACGACCGGTACTCGCGAACGACCCGCATCGATCCCACGGCGCGCCAAGCCTGCGTTACATCAGTCATCTTAATGCACCCGGGCTCAGCGTCATCGGCGCCGGCGAGCCCTTCCTCCCCGGTATCTCCATCGGTCACAACGGCACCATAGGTTTCGGACTCACGCGGTTCTATATGGATCAGGAAGACGTTTATGCCTATGAAGTGAATCCTCGAAATAAGTCCGAATACAAATACAAGGATCGCTGGGAACCGTTTGAGGTAATCTCAGAAGAAATCACTGTGAAGGGCGAGAGTACCCCGCGCAAGGTCGATATCACCTTTACCCGCCATGGACCCGTTCTCTACAAGGATGAAGCCAAGAACCAGGCGTGGGCTTTGCGCGCGGCCTGGCTGGATTTCGGCATGGCGCCCTACTTCGGCTCCATGGACTATATGCGTGCGCAAAACTGGGACCAGTTCCGGGCTGCGATGAACCGCTGGGGCGCACCGGGAGAAAACCAGGTCTATGCAGATAAAAGCGGCAACATTGCATGGATGCCCGGCGGGCTGACGGTAAACCGCCCGAATTGGGACGGCCTGACGCCCGTGCCCGGCGATGGCCGCTACGAATGGGCCGACTACCGCAACATGGATGAACTTCCGTGGCAGCATAATCCTGAAGCCGGCTATATTGTCACGGCCAATGAAAACAACATCCCGCCCGATCACCCGGCCTATAAGAAAGGCATAGGATACGAATGGAGCAATAGTTCACGTTCCAAGCGCTTGAAAACGCTGATAGGCGAAAACGATAAATCGTCGCTTGAAGACTCCAAGGCATGGCAACTGGACACCACATCCCTGCCCGCTGTGCGGCTGGTATCGTTGCTGGACAAGGTGCCCGCAAGTACCGATACCGAAACCAGGCTTGGCCTGGATCTGCTTAAAGGCTGGGATGGCAATGAAACGGTCGAGAGCCCCGAAGCGGCCTTGTTTGAAGTGTGGTTCAGCAAACACCTAAGGACAGGCTTGGTCAAGGCCGCGCTGGACCCCGCTGCCGCCAAGCTGGTCGGTGAAGGCGATGTGGAACGGGTCATCCAGGTACTGGAAAATCCGGACGGCTGGCTGTCCCGTACGGCGCGCGACCAAGTGCTGACCGATACGCTCAAACTAGCCGTAATTCAGACCAAGGAACTGCTGGGTGAGGATCCGAAAGCCTGGCAATGGGGCAATCTGCACAAGGCTGTATTTACCCATCCGTTGAGTTCCGTCCTGGATGGCCCTTCCAAGGAAAGGTTCAATGTGGGGGCATGGCCTCTGGCCGGGTCGGCCTATACGCCGCTGGCTGCAAGCTACAACGACAACTTCCAATTGCGGTCCGGCGCGTCGTATCGAATGATACTGGACGTAGGAAACTGGGATGCGTCGCAGGTCATCAACACGCCCGGACAATCGGGCAATGTAGCAAGCAAACACTACCGCGATCTGGCGCCGCTATGGGCTGCGGGCCAGTATTTTCCATTGCTTTATTCCAGGGAGGCCGTCGAGGCCAATGCGGAAACCACGATTAATCTGGTTCCCGACTGAGCGCCTTCGCATCGGCAAACAGCACACTAACCCCCGTCCCGAACCGGATCGGGCGGGGTTTTCGGCATATCCTCATCGTCGGCTGGTGTGCCTTTATCGACATCCACGTCGTCAGCGGACGAAATATCGACCTTGCGGTCGTCCTCCGGGCTTTTCCCTGATTCCGGCATATCGGTGAAGGTATGGGAAGAATCATTGGAACCCGGTGCCGGCACCGGGCGGCCGGACTCGGAGTTCGTTGCTGCATCTGGGTCTTTCCGGTCATTGGTAGCCATGTCGGCCTCCTTTAGTATCAGTTCCGCAGTACTCTGCAGCTTCTTAGCAAGCGTGATGCCCGCCCACGGCTACGGCGGCGTCATCGCATAAAACTCGCGTAGCGCATCCACGGCATCGTCGGCACTGTCCACCATGACGAAAAGCTGAACATCTTCCGGCGCAATCATGCCCTCTTCGATCAGGAACTCGAAATCGACCAGACGCCGCCAGAACGAACTATTCACAAGCACAATGGGGATTCGCCCCATCTTGTGCGTCTGCACCAGTGTCAGAACCTCGAACAGTTCGTCCAGCGTCCCGAATCCGCCCGGAAACGCCACGAGTGCTTTTGCACGCAGCAGAAAATGCATCTTGCGCAGCCCAAAATAATGAAACCGGAATGCCAGTTCGGGCGTCATGAACGGATTGGGATATTGTTCATGCGGCAAGGTGATGTTCAGCCCGATCGAACGCTCTCCCGCCTCGAAGGCGCCGCGGTTGGCTGCTTCCATGATGCCTGGCCCGCCGCCGGTCATCACGACAAGGTCGCAGGGCCCCTCGTGCTCGAAACACTGCGATGCCTTTCGTGCGAAACGGTATGCCTCGTCGTACCAGTGCGATTGCGCAACGCGCCGCTTTGCCAATGCAAGCGCGCGCTGCAGGCTTGGATCTTGCGGCTGTATGCTTGACTGTTCCTCAACCAGTGCAAGCGCGGCGTTTGCGTCCTCGGGCGACATGATTCTGGCGCTGCCAAATACCACTATGGTGGCGTTAACGCCATGCTCGCGCAGAGCGTGTTCAGCCTTGAGTAGCTCCAGCTGCATGCGCACCGGACGCAGATCCTCGCTGGCAAGAAAAGCGATATCTTCCTGCGCAAGCGTATAGGCTTGCCCCTGTTGTATTGCTTCCTGAAGCGCGTGACGCCGCTCGGCATCGGGAAAGGCTGTTTTCATGGTGTTGATCCAGACCCGCCGGACTTTTCATAGTCCGCCGGATAATGAATAAGATTATGGAAAATCGACGCATGGGTGCCGAGATTCCGGTATCCATGCGGGCGATCGGCCGCAAATCGCACAGCGTTGCCTTCGTGCAAGAAAGTCCATCGGCCCTCGATCAGCAACTCCATCGTGCCGTTGATGACGGTTACGTGCTCGGTTACACCTGCTGCATGCGGTTCAGACAGTCGGACGGCGCCCGGAATCAGTATAAGTTCAAGCAGTTCGAACCCGAACTGCTTGTCGTAGGAAAATAGAGAGCGCACGATGATCCCCGGATCGACTGCCAAGCTGCGCCGGTCTGTATCGGCGGTCGCGCGGTTGTTCCCATCGAGGCTCATCTCGACAGGAGGATGCAGAAAGCTCGAAATGGGTGTCTGGAACCCATTGGCAATTTTCCAGAGCGTTGCGATAGTGGGGCTGGACTCACCTCTTTCGATCTGGCCCAGCATCGCTTTGCTGACGCCGGTTTCCTGTGCGGCCTGATCCAGGCTCCAGGCACGTCGCCTGCGCAGCCGCTTCAACGCCTGCGCCAGATAGTCCGCAGAATCTTGCATAGTGGCCTCATCGAGATGTGTGGAATGCACGCGTTAGTTAAATATGCATTGTGCGTTATAACGTACGATGCTAGCATGCCATACATCCGACCGTTATAACGCACATTCAACCCATCGACGAAAACGTCATGACCAACTACTTCAAGATCTCGCACATTTCGTCCGGCTTCATTACGGTGCTGGTGGGATACAGCAGTTCGGTCGCCATTATTTTCCAGGCCGCCAATGCGGCGGGCGCGACACCCGCCGAACTGGCTTCATGGATGTGGGCTCTGGGCATAGGCATGGGCGCGAGCAGCATCGCACTGTCGCTGCGTTATCGCAGTCCGGTGCTTACGGCATGGTCCACGCCGGGGGCCGCCCTGCTGGTCACCGGGCTTTCCGGCCTGAGCATGAACCAGGCCATAGGCGTTTTCCTGTTCTCCTCTTTGCTGATCACCCTTTGCGGCATTACAGGCTGGTTTCAGCGAGTCATGCACTACATACCGCGGCATATCGCCGCCGCCATGCTGGGCGGGATTCTGGTTCGCTTCGGCATGGACTTGTTCACCGCCATGCAATCCCAGCTTGTACTGGCCGCAATCATGTTTCTCGTCTTCTGGCTGGGCCGCATAGCGTTGCCACGATATAGCGTGCCACTGGCGCTGGCGGCCGGTGTGGCTTGCGCGGGCCTCCAAGGCCTCTTGCATCTGGAATTATTGGACTGGGCGCCGGCAATGCCGGTGCTTATGGTGCCGGAATTCTCCTTCTCCGCACTCATAGGTGTGGGCATTCCCTTGTTCATTGTGACGATGACATCGCAGAACGTTCCGGGACTCGCCGTGCTGCGAGCCAACGGCTACGACACACCGGCATCGCCCCTGATCAGCTGGACCGGCATCACTGGCCTGCTGCTCGGACCA
This sequence comes from Pseudomonas sp., assembly GCA_036675275.1. Lineage (GTDB taxonomy): Bacteria > Pseudomonadota > Gammaproteobacteria > Burkholderiales > Burkholderiaceae_B > Pollutimonas. Next base: position 42,991 of record JAKFFG010000067.1, read on the forward strand.
TTCGGTGGCTATTCGTTCAATCTCGCGGCAATCACCGCCGCAATATGCATGAGCAGGGACGCCGATCCCGATCCCCACCAGCGATACATGGCGTCGGTCTGGGCCGGCTTGTTCTATCTGGCTACCGGCCTGTTCGGCGCGACGGTCGTGGGCTTATTCACGGCCTTCCCCCTGGAACTGGTCGCTGCGATTGCAGGATTGGCTTTGCTGAGCACGATAGGCAACAGCCTTGCCGCCGCAATGGCCAACGAAACCGGTCGGGAAGCAGCTTTAGTCACCTTTCTGTGCACCGCGTCGGGCACAAGCCTGCTGGGTGTAGGCAGCGCGTTCTGGGGCCTGGTTCTGGGAATTGCCGTGCATTACTTGGTCACAAGACAGCGTATGCCGAAGGCCGCTGCAAGCACTGCGCCGCAGTCCGCCGCCGGTCAAGGCGGTCGGTGAACGTACTCAATTCAAGACAGCATGCCGGCTCGGTCGCTGACAGTATTTACCGAAATGTCGTTGTCCTGGAGCGCCTGGCGTATGGCCCGCGCAAATACGACAGCACCCGGTTGGTCGCCATGTATGCATAAAGTATCGGCCTGAACCGCAACGTCGATACCCTGCATGGTTGCCACCTTGCCTTCGGTAATCATGCGCAAAACCTGGCGGATCGAGACGTTCACATCGACAATCATGGCGCCTGCCTGCTTGCGCGGCGTCAGCGAACCATCGCTTTGGTAGCTGCGGTCCGCAAAGACTTCCTGCGCCACATTCAAGCCTATGTCGCGGGCAATTTCGGCCTGCGCGCTGGAAGCCAGCGCGTAGAACACCAGTGAACGATCGACATCGTAGACCGCTTGCGCAATGGCTTTGGCCAGTTCCGGTTTGCCGGCGGCCATGTTGTACAAGGCGCCATGCGCTTTCACGTGATACAGGCGGCTGCCCTGGCTGGCGGCAACACCCGCCATTGCACCGACTTGCACGACCACCATGTCGTAGGCGTTGTCAGGCGTGATATCCATGTTGCGGCGCCCGAATCCTGCAAGATCGGGTAAACCGGGATGCGCACCCAGTGCAACACCATGCTTCAGCGCCGCCGCAACGGTTTTGCGCATGACGCCGGGGTCGCCGGCATGAAAGCCGCAGGCGATGTTGGCGGACGTGACAAAGGGCAGGATTTCATCGTCCTGCCCCATCTTCCAGGCGCCAAAACTCTCGCCCATGTCGCAGTTGAGGTCTATCGATAAGGTCATAATGAACTCGAAAGGTTTGCTGGTCGGGATAGACGACAGTTTATCGCCGGGGCCAGCAAACACAAAGAATCATTGATGATTCGATAGAACCGGGACCGTTACACAACTGCGGCTAGAAGAACCCCAGCGCATCCGGGCTGTAGCTGACCAGCAGGCACTTCGTTTGTTGATACGCAGCCAGCGTCATCTTGTGGTTCTCGCGACCGATGCCTGACTTCTTGTAGCCACCGAACGCCGCGTGGGCCGGATACAGGTTATAGCAGTTGGTCCACACCCGGCCCGCCTGTATCTGGCGCCCTACGCGATATGCCTGGGTACCGTTGCGGGTCCATACCCCCGCACCCAGGCCATATTCCGTATCGTTGGCCAATTCCACCGCTTCCTCTTCGTCTTTGAACGTCATGACGGAAGCGACCGGCCCGAAGATTTCCTCCTGGAAAACGCGCATGCTGTTGTCCCCGAAGAGCAAGGTGGGCTTGACGTAGAAGCCTTCGCTCAAGCCTTCACCCGGTGCATTGCGTGCACCGCCCGTCAGGCATTGGGCGCCCTCGCCACGGCCTATATCGATGTAGGACAATATTTTGTCCATTTGCACCTGCGACACCTGCGCACCAACCATGGTGGTCGAATCCAGGGGATGCCCTGTCTTGATGGCTTCGACCCGTTTGATCGCCCGTTCGATGAACTGCTCGTATATCGATTCCTGGACCAGGACGCGCGATGGGCAGGTGCAGATCTCGCCCTGATTCAGCGAGAACATGGCCAGGCCTTCCAGTGCCTTGTCAAAGAAGGCATCCTCTTGATCCATGACATCGGCAAAGAAAATGTTGGGGCTTTTACCACCCAGTTCGACGGTGCTGGGAATGAGGTTCTCGGCTGCCGCATGCAATATATGTTTGCCGGTGGGAGTAGAGCCGGTGAACGCCAGTTTGGCGATACGCTTGCTGGTTGCCAGCGCCTGCCCGGCTTCCTTGCCATAGCCGTTGACGATATTGATGACGCCGGCCGGGAATAGATCGCCCACCAGTTCCATAAGCACAAGAATCGAGGCGGGAGTCTGCTCCGCGGGCTTGAGCACTACGCAGTTTCCAGCGGCCAATGCGGGCGCCAGTTTCCAGATAGCCATCAATAGCGGAAAATTCCAGGGAATGATCTGGCCCACGACGCCTAGCGGCTCGGGAAAATGATAGGCCACCGTGTCGTTGTCGACTTCGGATATTCCGCCTTCCTGCGCGCGGATGCATCCGGCGAAATAACGCAGATGATCCACGGCCAGCGGCACATCGGCGGCCATGGTTTCACGCAGCGGCTTGCCGTTGTCGATAGACTCGGCAACCGCAAGCACCTTGAGATTCTGTTCCATTTTATCGGCCATGCGCAGGAGCCGGTTGGAACGCTCGGTAACCGAGGTCTCGCCCCACTTCTTGCGGGCGGCGTGCGCGGCGTCAAGCGCTGCATCGACGTCGGCGGCATCGGACCGGGGCACTTCGCAAAACACCTGCCCGGTAATCGGCGAGATATTTTCGAAGTAGGTACCGGAAACGGGCGGCACCCATTGCCCGCCTATGTAGTTCTCATAGTGGCGCTTGTAGGGGTATTCGACATCGATACCGAAATGCTTCAGATCTGTTAAGTCCATTCCTAGTCTCCTTGATGTTGAAAGCAGCCTCGCGTCGCGGACTGGCTTCCTCTATAGCTAGCAATACGCATGCCAGTTCAAATCGACACTAGGGTGGACCGGCAGGCCGCCGCCGGCCTTTCCTACGCGGCTCCATGGGTGGCATAATTGTTTTTAAAACAAGAAGTTGTCGCGTATTGCGACAGTCGACGGTCAATTCTGCGACACAGCCGTGACGCACAATGCAACAGGAGGCACCGGATGACCTTGCTGAAACCGCTCGCGTCGGCCACGCCGCAGGACACGGTCCAGGGGATTGCGGAACACCGCATCCGTCGCTCCTGGGAGCGCTGCGAGGCAATCGCCACGATGCTGCACGCCGACCCTGATCCCATGCCGGGCGCAGACCTTCAAATCCGTCGGGAGCAACACGCAAATGTATTGCAACTGGCGCAAGCTGAAATCGAAACCCTCGCATCCCTGGTCGCCAGCGCCGACAGCATTGTCCTGCTGGCAGATGCCACCGGTGTCATCCTGCAAGAAGCAGGCAGTACCGAATTTTTGCGCAAGGCCGAGAAAGTTGCCCTGCAGCCCGGAGTCAGTTGGGCCGAATCGCTGCGCGGTACCAACGCAATAGGCACGGCGCTGTTCGACGCTGCGCCGGTGCGGGTGCATGGCGGCGAACATTTCCTTGAACGCAACAAGGTCCTCAGTTGCCATGCCGCGCCCATATTCTCACCGCGCGGCGATGTCATCGGTGTGCTGGATATTTCCAGCGAAGCCACCACCCTGCATGCCTATGCCATGGGGCTGGCAAAAATTTGCGCGCGCCAGATAGGCAACCGGGTGCTGGATCATACCGACACCCGCCTGCACCGGCTGGTATTCCAGCGCCAGGCATCCCTGCTGGACTCGGTGGAGCGCGCTATTTTGCTGCTGGAAGAGGACCGGATTGTAGGCGCGAACGACGCAGCCCTGCACTTGCTCGGCAGCGACTGGAGTTTGCTCGATACGTCGGTGCACGATTGGCTGGACGGTTGGAAGCAGCTCGGCGATGCACCCGGGAATCTGCATACCCGTCAGGGCGCCACGTTGTCGGGCACGCTGCGGCCTGGCCGCGCGCATGGCATTTCCCCGCGCAGCCCCATAGTCTCTGTGCAAGAACCGGTCGCAACTAGCAGCAGGATGCACAGCACTGCACCCATGAAGCCGGCCCTGCCTCCCCTGGCCGATGATCTGGAAACCGGCATGCAGCAGGCCATTGCAGCCGTCAACGCCGGAATGGCCGTATTGCTGCAAGGAGAAACAGGAGCTGGCAAGGAAATCTTTGCACGGCATCTCCATAGCCTTAGCCAATGGAATCGAGGTCCGTTTGTCGCCGTCAATTGCGGTGCACTGCCTGAAAGCCTGATCGAGTCGGAACTCTTCGGCTATGAGGCAGGAGCCTTCACGGGTGCACGCCGGGAAGGCTCCCGGGGCCGCCTGCGCGAAGCACACAACGGAGTACTTTTCCTTGATGAAATCGGCGACATGCCGCTGTTGCTTCAAACACGCCTGCTGCGCGCGCTGCAGGAGCGCGAAGTGCAACCACTGGGGTCCGACAAGCGCATACCGGTAGCGTTCGGCCTGATCAGCGCGACCAACCATGACCTGATGGCAATGGTGGAAAAAGGCGCTTTCCGCGCCGACCTGTATTACCGACTGCAAGACTTCGATGTCCGCTTGCCGCCCTTGCGCCAGCGACGCCACTTGCGCGAGTATCTGTGCCAGGAGTTCCAGCGCCTGGGCGGAGGCGACCGCTCCATGATCCTGACTGACTCGGCGCTGCAGAAGCTGGCGGCCTATCCCTGGCCGGGCAACTACCGGCAACTGCACAGCGTGCTGCGGCGCCTCATCCATTTGCAGGCAGCCGGCAGCACCATCAAGGCCACCGATCTGCCGCCCGAATTAAGGGAACACGACAGCATCGTCCCTGCGGAACCTGTGCCGCCAGGCTGCTCCCCAACAACCCTGCGCGATATCAGCGACCAGAGCATCGCGCGCGCCATTGCAGAATCCCGCAACAACATTACGCATGCCGCCCGCAGCCTGGGCGTGCATCGCAGCACGCTGTATCGCTATCTGCGCCGGCGTCCGGGCAATTCCTGATCCCGGACATTGAGCCGGGGGCACCGTAGGGACCCGCCGCGCAGAAGAAAGCGGCATCCCTCAGGATGCCGCCAGAACGAACAACAATGGAGCCAAAGCCTGCGCCCTGGCGCCCATTGAACCCGGCGCCCCGGGCTTACGCCACAGGTTTACGCCACGGGCTTACTGACCTTCCAGGAAGCTCTTCAGCTTGTCTGCCCGGCTAGGGTGACGCAGCTTGCGCAAGGCCTTGGCTTCTATTTGACGAATACGCTCGCGCGTGACGTCGAACTGCTTGCCGACCTCTTCCAAGGTCTGGTCGGTGCTCATCTCGATACCGAAGCGCATGCGCAATACCTTTGCTTCGCGCGGGGTAAGCGAATCGAGCACTTCCTTGACGACATCGCGCATCGACCCATGCAAGGCCCATTCGGACGGCGACAAGGTGCCGGTATCTTCGATGAAGTCGCCCAGGTGAGAGTCGTCGTCGTCACCGATGGGTGTTTCCATCGAGATAGGCTCTTTGGCGATCTTCAGGATCTTGCGGACTTTGTCTTCCGGCATATCCATTTTTTGCGCAAGCGTGGCAGGATCCGGCTCGGCACCGGTTTCCTGCAGAATCTGGCGATTGATGCGATTCATTTTATTGATCGTTTCAATCATGTGCACCGGAATACGGATAGTGCGTGCCTGATCTGCAATGGAACGCGTAATGGCCTGGCGTATCCACCATGTGGCATAGGTGGAAAACTTGTAGCCGCGACGATACTCGAACTTGTCCACGGCTTTCATCAAGCCAATATTGCCTTCCTGGATAAGATCCAGGAACTGCAGGCCGCGATTCGTGTACTTCTTGGCAATGGAGATGACCAGACGCAAGTTCGCTTCGGTCATTTCGCGCTTGGCCTTGCGAGCCTTCGCTTCGCCAGTTGCCATCCGCTTGTTGACGTCTTTGAGATCCTTCAGCGGCAAAACCACTGCCGTTTGCAGGTCGATCAGCTTTTGCTGGATTTCCTGTACGGCGGGAATGTGGCGTTCGAGCGTCTCGGAATAGGCATGCCCGCCCGCGACTTCGCCTAACACCCAGTCCAGATTGGTTTCGTTACCGGGAAATACCTTGATGAAATAGGCGCGAGGCATACCGGCGCGGTCGACACACGCGTGCAGGACGGCGCGCTCGAGCTTGCGCACTTCACCGACCTGTTCGCGCAGCGTATCGGCGAGCTTCTCGACCATTTTGGCCGTGAACCGGATACCCATGAGTTCGTTCAGGATGGCTTCTTGTGCCTGGATGTATTCCTGGGCCTGATAACCGTCGCGTTCGAACGCCTTGCGCATTTTGTCGAACCAGACACCGATGGTCTCGAACTTCTTGAGAGCCGTGGTGCGCAGATACTCGAGCTGCTTGCTGCTCATGCCGCCCGCTGGACCGTCTTCGTTTTCGTCGTTGTCGACGGAAACGCCGGCACCGGCGTATTCCTCGCCTTCCTGGTCGATAAGGCCGTCCACGACTTCATCGATCTGCGCGGCGCCTTCGCGCACGCGCTGCACGTACTGAAGGATTTCGTTGACGGTCGTCGGGCATGCTGCAATGGCCATGACCATGTGCTTGAGGCCGTCTTCGATGCGCTTGGCGATTTCTATTTCGCCTTCGCGGGTAAGGAGCTCGACCGTGCCCATCTCGCGCATATACATGCGCACAGGGTCGGTGGTGCGGCCGAAATCGGAGTCCACCGTGGTCAGGGCGGCCTCGGCTTCGTCTTCGACGTCGTCGTCGCTGGTGGCCACGGGCGCGTTATCGCTCATGAGCAGCGCATCTGCATCGGGAGCCTGGTCGTATACCGAGATCCCCATGTCGCTGAATGTGCTGATAATGCCGTCGATAGCTTCGGCATCGACCAGATCGTCAGGCAAATGATCGTTGATTTCGCCGTAAGTGAGGTAGCCGCGGTCTTTGCCCAGCTTGATCAGCACTTTCAGGCGATTGCGGCGGGCCTCTTGCTCTTCCGGCGTCATCTGGTTGCGCGCAGGAACGTCTTTGTCGCCCTTTGCGCGCTTTCCGCCGCGCTTGGGCAGCGGCTTGAGATCGGGAATGACTTCGGCGTCGCCGGAATCGTCGTCATTGAAGTCGGCGCTGTCGTTGTTGGCGTTCTTGGCCGGCCGTCCGGGGCGACGCCCTGAGGGCACAGCGCGAGCGGCAGTCTTGCCCGCTTTCTTTACCTCGGTCGAACCCGATTCAGCGGCCTTCTTGGCTGCGGCCTTTGTGGTCGCCGCTTTCTTGGCCGTAGCCTTTTTCACGGTAGAGGCTTTATCTGCCGTAACACCATCCCCGACCTTCACTGCTGTCTTGGCGACGCTTTTGGTCGCGGCCACAGTTGTAGGTTTCTTGACAGCTTCTTCAGCCGACAGGGGGGTTTTACCAGTACTTTGGGTCATAGTCGTTTCCGTAGGCGCAAAATCACTCGGTCAGCCAATGGCCAACGAGTGTTGCAGGGCAGAACTTACTGATCGCAAAAAATATGCACATGCTGCGTTTAACACTGATGCAACCCAAAGCAGCCCATATTTAATATTCCTTGACGCTATCGTTGCAAGGCAAAGGGGGCTAGCCGGTTTACACCACCATTAGGCAATAATATGCACAGGTTTTGCGAAAACTCTCAATTTTACAGCACTTAACGCGAAGAAGCACTACTCAGCAATGCAATTCGTCGTGTCAACTCGTGATACCTCTTTCGGGAAATATCGTCCTTCAAACCAGCATTGACCAGTGCCGACTGCTCGGCCTTTATGGCGTCTAGCTCGATACGGCGCATGGCATCGTTCCATTCAGCGTGCGGATCTGGTAAATCTTCTTGAGCCAATAATTCGGGGCTTACCGAAGCCAGCACACCAGCCAAGTCTGTGCCAGGATCGGCCGCTTGCAGCAAGGCGCCTGCATGTCGTGCCCCGCTGGCGTTGGCCAAGGCGATAAGGTCCCGGACCAGAACTAGATGGGGGCCCTGCTCCAGAATTTCAAGTTGCTGATCGCCTAAACTGGAAACCAGTTCCGGATGCGCCAGGAGCAAGCGCAGCAACCGCTTGGCCATGGGCGTAACCGTCCGGGCCTTGCCTCCTCGCACGGCGGTCGGCGCCGGACGCGAAAATGACACCGAAGATCGGTCTTCGATATCATCGTACGAACCATAGTCATCCGGATCGAACATGGGCGCGTCCATGAATCCGGGCGGCTCTTCGCTTTCGCCTGGCTGCACTGCATCGGGACGCGTTGGCCGCTTGGACGGCAAGGATGCCGCCGGTTCGGGAGCGACCACTTCCGCCAGCATCTGGCCCAGCTCTTCCGGAGTCAGAAGCACCAGCTTGGCGAATTCACGCTCGATCTGCACCCGCAACGTACCCTCCGGGAGCGATGCCAGCAAGGGTTTGGCCTCATGCACGCAGGCCGCCCGTCCTTCCGCTTCGTGCATTGCATGGCGTGACGCGAGTTCGTCCAGCATGAACCGCGACAGCGGTACCGCTTCGGCCACCGTCGCCTTGAAGGCTTCCTGGCCATACTCGCGAATATAAGAATCCGGATCATGTTCGGACGGCAGGAACAGGAATCGCATCGACACGTCGTCGCGAACCAGCGGCAGGCAGGTATTCAAGGCCCGCCACGCCGCTCTGCGCCCGGCCTTGTCGCCATCGAAACTAAATATGATCTTATTGCTGGCTCGCAGCAACTTCTGGATATGAGACGGCGTCGTAGCCGTACCCAGCGTGGCGACCGCATTATTCAAGCCATGCTGCGCCAGGCCGACCACATCCATGTAGCCTTCAACGACCAGGACATAGCCCTCTGTACGGATTCCAGCCCGCGCTTCCCACAGGCCATATAGCTCGTGGCCTTTGGAAAACAGGGGCGTTTCCGGCGAATTGAGATACTTGGGCTCGCCCTTGCCGATGATACGGCCACCGAAACCGATGAGATTCCCCCGCTGATTGCGGATGGGAAACATGATGCGCTCACGAAAGCGGTCATAGCGGCGCCCGTCTTCGGCTTCGATGACGAGCCCAGACTCCACCAGCAGTGGGTCCTCGTACTGAGGAAAAACGGATGCCAGGCCGCGCCTGTCGGCGCCAGCCCAGCCCAGTCCGAAACGAGCCGCCGTTTCGCCGGACAGCCCCCGCTGCTTCAGGTAATGGACAGCGCTACGCGCACCCTTGAGCTCACGCACATAATGCGCCTGGGCCATGTCGAGTATCTGCTGCTGGCGGGAGGTTTCGTCTTTGCGTGCTTTGTCGGCGGCACGTTGCCGGGGGCTGCGCGACTCTTCGGGAACAGTCATTCCGGCATTCGCGGCCAGGCTGCGAACTGCCTCAGGAAAACTGGCACCGGTATGCTCGATCAGGAAAGTAATAGCGCTGCCATGCGCTCCGCAACCAAAACAGTGATAGAACTGCTTGGTCGGGCTTACCGTGAACGAGGGACTTTTTTCGTTGTGAAACGGGCATAGGCCAAGTAAATTGGCCCCACCCTTGCGCAGCTGTACATATCGCCCGACGACGTCAACAACATCTATTCGGGCGAGAAGATCCTGAACAAATGATTCAGGGATCAATCAATACAGACGCGGAGGCAGTTGTTGGCTGCGGATGCGTTTGTAGTGGCGCTTGACGGCTGCAGCATGCTTGCGTTTACGTTCGGCAGTGGGCTTTTCGTAAAATTCGCGCGCGCGCAATTCGGTCAAGAGACCAATTTTCTCGATAGTGCGCTTAAAGCGACGCAGTGCGGCTTCAAACGGCTCGTTTTCTTTCAGACGAACGATAGGCATGTAATCTTAAGCCTTGCAAGTTATAAATAATTAGTGAATTAACGACAACCTAAGAGTTTACCACGAATACTTGATTTGTGGTTCTATCTTAAGCTATCTCCATTGGGCCGCCTGTCCTCGCGCGGGCGAGGAACGGGCGAAAAGCTCAACCACGAACACCTTTGCGCACCCATGCTTCCAACTGGTGGGGACGTATGCTGTCGTAGTCTTCAAAGGGTTGGTGTATCCAGGGGTTGGTCGGCAGCTTGTCCACGAAGTAATCGGGGATGGACTGCGAATGCCCCTTCCACCACAGCACTGCGGTTTTCAATTCGGTGATGGCCGGGAATTGCGACAAGAGGTGATCGCGCACGCGACCGAAAGTCATGCCTGTATCGACCATGTCATCCACGAGAAGCACGCGACCATCGAGCGTGCCGCGAGTAATGGTAATAAACTGGGCGATATCGAGTTGGCCCTGTTGCGTGCCTGCCGCTTCGCGATAACTGCTGGTAGCCAGGATACCCAGGGGAACATCGAAAATGCGCGACAATACATCGCCGACCCGAACACCACCACGCGCCAGGCATACGATCTTGTCGAAATGCCAGCCCGACTCATGTACGGTCAAGGCAAGCCGTTCGATAAGCGCGTGATATTGATCCCAGCTGACCCAGTGGTCCCGGTCGGTGCTTGGATTGTTCATAAGGCGATGCTTCCCATAACTGATTCAAAAGGTCCGTTATGATAAACCGCCAGTGAACAGGGGAAAAGGCGCAAATGGAAAAACCCCGAATTCCTTCAGGAATTCGGGGTTTTGTGTTGCAAGTTACACGCAAATACTCTGCTCCAAGAGTGTGCCGGCTTGCCGCTTATCCCTTGAAAGGATGACGCAATACGATAGTTTCCAGACGGTCGGGACCTGTGGACACCATATCGATGGCCACATCGCAGACCTCGGCAATACGCTCGAGATAGCGGCGCGCATTGACCGGGAGTTTGTCGTAATCGGTGATGCCGACCGTCGATTCTGTCCAGCCGGGCATTTCTTCGAGGACCGGCTCGGCTTCGGCGGCGGCATGAGCGCCATACGGCAACGCGTCGAGGAACTCGCCCTTATAACGATAGCCCACGCCGATCTTGAGTTGCTCGACGCCATCCAGCACGTCGAGCTTTGTAATGCAAAGCCCGGATATGCCGTTGATCATGACCGAGCGCTTCATGGCGGCGCCGTCGAACCATCCGCAACGGCGCGGCCGCCCCGTAACCGAACCGAATTCTTTGCCCACCGTAGCCAGCCGGGCGCCGGTGTCGTCCAGCAATTCGGTGGGGAATGGGCCCGAACCCACTCGTGTCGTGTAGGCCTTGGCGATGCCGAGCACGTAGTCGAGAGACTGCGGGCCGACGCCTGCACCGGCCGAGGCCGCACCGGCAACGCAGTTGCTGCTTGTGACGAACGGATAAGTACCGTGGTCGATGTCCAGCAAAGCACCCTGCGCGCCTTCGAACAACATCTTGTGACCGGCCTTTTGCGCAATATAGAGGTTCTGCGATACGTCAGCCACCATGGGCTTGATGGCGGGCGCCAGCGCCATGGCCTGGTCGCGCACTTCGTCGGCGGAAACCGCCTTGCCACCAAGATACTGGGTGAGGACAAAATTGTGAAAATCCAGCACCTCGGCGAGCTTTTCGTCGAAGATGGCGGGATCGTAGAGGTCTTGCACGCGCAAGGCACGCCGGGCGACCTTGTCTTCGTAGGCCGGACCAATGCCGCGGCCGGTCGTGCCTATTTTCCCTTCGCCCTTGCGCGCTTCACGAGCCTGGTCGACAGCAATATGGTATGGGAGGATAAGCGGGCAGGCAGGCGAGATTTGCAGGCGCGAACGGACATCCAGCCCGGCCTCTTCGAGTTCGCCGATTTCTTTCAGCAAGGCCTCGGGCGACAGCACGACGCCATTGCCTATATAGCAAGTGACGTGCGGGTGCATGATGCCGGACGGAATAAGCCGGAGTATCGTTTTCTTGCCGTTGATCCAAAGAGTATGACCGGCATTATGACCGCCCTGGAAGCGCACGACGCCCTGGGCCGACTCTGCCAGCCAGTCGACGATCTTGCCCTTGCCTTCGTCACCCCACTGGGTGCCGATTACTACAATATTCTTGCTCATGTTATGTATCAAAAAGTTCCGGCCCGACGTATACAAGGCCAAATCAGGTTTAAACCATACGATAAAGTTGTCCCGCGTAGCGGATTACTGAATCGCCCTTACCTTCCATGCGCCGCCATCCAGAATCAGTTCTCGATCGACGGTAAATTCATCCAGGCTGTGTGGCTGGCCCGGCAATACCTGTATGACAATCTCGCCCGCCGCACGCAACCGGCGCAGCACCGCGATCAGGGCAGCATCGGTGCCCCATGGCGCGCGTATTGCCTTGGCGGTCTGCGCAGGCGGCAAGCCGGCCGAAAGCTTGCGCAGGTCGAGACTGAAGCCGGTGGCCGGACGCGAACGCCCGAATGCCTTGCCCACCCCATCGTAACGCCCGCCCTTGACCAAGGCATCGTGCCACCCCTCGGCATATATGGAAAAGACCACGCCGGAGTGATAGCCATATCCGCTACCCATATCGGCAAGGTCGATACTGAACTGATGCATGGGCAAGGCGCGAACCAGGGTTTCGAGATCGTCAAGCCCGGCCAGCAAAGCTGGAATAGCCGGCAGGACTGCGCGCGCCTTGGCAATGACCTCGGGGCCACCGTACAACGACGCCAAATCAAGCAGCGCCTTCACAGTAACATGCTGAATACCCGGCATCGTGGATGAGAGGCTGCCGATTGCCGGGATATCTTTAGTGCTGAGCAACTCGGATATTGCTTCTTCCGCCCCTTCGAGGGCAGGATCGGAGTCGATAATTGCCCGTACGACTCCGGGGTGATTCAGGTCCAGCCTGGCTTCTTTGACGCCGGCCTGCTTGACGCTTTCCAGGGCCAGTTCCAATACTTCGATGTCGGCCTCTACGCCCGCGTGGCCGAATATCTCGGCGCCGATCTGAAGCAGCTCGCGATCGGATAGCAGGCCTGCGGGCCTGGCATGCAGGACGGAACCGCAATAACACAGCCGGGTGGCGCCTTCGCGATTGAGCAAGTGCGCATCGATACGGGAAACCTGCGGCGTCATGTCGGCGCGTACGCCCATGGTGCGGCCCGACAGCTGGTCGATCAGCTTGCAGGTACGCAGATTCAGCGCGCTGCCTGTGCCCGAAAGCAGCGAATCAATGTATTCGACCAATGGCGGCGCTACGAGTTCGAAGCCATAGGTGCGGTACAAGTCCAGCAAATTGCGCCGCAGTTCTTCGATGCGACGCGCCTCGGCAGGCAGAATATCGGCCAGACTTTCCGGCAACAACCAATTGGACATCATCCAGTCCTGAAAAATATTGCAAAAAGCACTGCCAAACAAAAAGCGACCTGGGGCGTAAGCCCGCCAAGTCGCTTGCGGTAGGAAGTTAAACAAAACTTACGCGATAGTATAAACGATAGGACCCAATAAGGAAACCGGGCCAAGCAGCCCGGTTATGTCATTGGCGCGCTGCGCCCGTATCGAGGAAGGTGCCACCCCCAGGCCGGCGTGGTACCCGCGCGCTTTGTCCAGTGCGCGGGGCCGACCTGCGGGGCAGACGACATCAAGGTGTGGCGGGCTTGCCGCCGTCGGGCGATGTCCAGAAATTGAAGAAGTCTGATTTCGGGCTGAGCACCAGGGTATCGTTGGAGCCCGAGAATGCGGCACGGTATCCTTCGAGGCTCTTGTAAAAGCTGAAGAATTCGGGATTCTTGCCATAAGCCTCGGCATAGATGGCGGCTGCCCGGGCATCGCCCTCGCCCCGGATACCTTGCGACTCGGCATAAGCCTTGGCGACCAATTCCTGGCGCTGGCGATCGGCTTGCGCACGAATGCGTTCGCTATCGGCCGCACCCGTGGCACGAAGCCGGTTGGCCTCTTGCTTGCGTTCCGCTTCCATACGGCGGTAGACCGACTCGGAGATTTCAGGAGCGAAATCGATGCGGCGCAGACGTACGTCAACGACCTGGACGCCCAGCGGCTTGGCGCGAGCCTCGACCGTAGTGAGCACTTCTTTCATGATGGTGTCGCGTTCGCTGGAGACGACTTCCTTAACCGTGCGGACGTTGACAGACGCATTGAGCGCATCGCGGATCTGCGCCTGCAGGCGTTCAACCGCGGCACGGTCGTTGGCGCCGAAAGTAACGTAGAACAAGCGCGGATCTGCGATGCGCCACTTCACGAAAGAGTCGATAAGCAGATTTTTCTTTTCTGCAGTCTGAATACGTTCCGGATCGTTGGTTTCGATAGTTTGCAGGCGCTTGTCAAGACGCACTATGTTTTCGAAAGGCGGCGGCAACTTGAAATACAGGCCGGGCTCGGTGATGGTGTCCCGGACTTCACCCAAGGCAAATACCAGGACCGCGTCACGTTCGCGAACCACGAACACGCAGGAAGAAAGTATTGCCAGCAAGATGACCAGGCCGACTAAAGCGGGGAAAAAACGTTGCATCATGGCCTCCTAGCGTGAATACGGATTCGTCAGCGCATTTCTGGTCGAAGCGCTGTTATCGGGCGTACTGGTTCTCGCTGGAGTACTGGCCGTCTTCGGTGGTTGAGCAGCAGCGGCAGCCGCCCCTGTGGTGCTCTCGACCGAACTGCTGGAGCGGGTGCCTGCACCCGCCGCTTGCTGCACAATCTTGTCCAGCGGCAAATACAACATGTTGTTGCTGGCCTCGGAGTCGATCATGACTTTACTGCTGTTCTCAAGAATTTCCTGCATTGTCGACAGGTACATGCGTTCACGCGTTACTTCAGGTGCCTTGGCGAATTCGGATTCAACACTGGTGAAGCGGGCGCTGTCACCCTGAGCATCGCCGATGACCGTGGCGCGGTAGCCTTCGGCTTCCTGGACCATACGGGCGACCTGGCCCTGGGCCTCGGGCAATACCTTATTGGCATAGGCGTTACCTTCGTTGATCTGGCGTTCGCGATCCTGACCGGCCTTTACCGCGTCGTCGAATGCGGCCTGAACTTGTTCTGGCGGCTGGACGTTTTGAATTGCCACGGTACTGATCTGTATGCCGGTCTCGTAGACATCGAGTATGCTCTGGGCAAGCGCTTGCACTTCGGTCGCGACTTCGGTACGGCCGGAATACAGCACGAAATCCATCGGCTTCCTGCCGACGATTTCGCGCATTGCCGTTTCAGCAGCCTGGCGAACGGATTCGTCGGGCTGACTGGTATTGAACAGATAATCGGGCGCGCCGGTAGGCATTAAACGATATTGCACCACGAACTGAAGGTCGACAATATTTTCATCGGTAGTCAGCATGAGCGATTCGGGCAACACCTTGTTGCGCGCCGTGCCGCGAAAACCCACTTCGAAGGTACGCAATTGCGAAATATTGACAGCCTGGTGGCTTTCGATGGGATACGGCATATGCCATTGCAAACCCGGCGGCAATGTCTTGGTGTACTTGCCGAACTGGGTCACGACGGCGACCTGGCCTTCCTGGACGATGACAAAACCGCTGGCGAGCCACAAGCCGACCGCAATGACGACCACGGCGCCGATCAGCTTGGGCGAACCCTTGGGCATGGACGGCATGCCGTTGTTGCCCGAGCCATTGCCGCCGCCGAAACGATTGCCACCGCCACGCTTGGGCTTGCGCCCGAACAGGGAGCCCAACCGGCTATTGAAATCGCGCCAGACCTCATCGAGGTCCGGAGGACCATCGCCTTTCGGACGACGAGGAGGTTCGGAACCGTTATTGCCGCCACGGCCCCAGCCTGGATCATTCAGATTAAAGATTTTCGATATTTGACGCATTATTTCCCGCGATTTGACCTGATTCGACAATTGCCCCACGCAAACCATCTAAACCGGCGCGCTTCAGAGCGCTCACAAAAACTCGTGCAATCGTACCATGTTCATTGCGCTCTACCCTGGGCTCGTACCCGGCTTCGTCTATTTTGTTATAGACGAGGATGCGCGGGATCTCGTCCGCTCCGATATCGGTCAACACTTTGTCGACCTCCGCCATCTGTTCGTCACGTTGCGGGCTGGAAGCATCGACCACATGCAGAAGCAGATCGGCCTGCACAGTTTCCTCGAGCGTTGCACGGAACGCGGCAATAAGCGTCGGCGGCAAATCGCGGATAAAACCCACCGTGTCGGAGATGACGACCTGGCCTGTACCTTCTATCCAGATGCGGCGCGTAGTCGTATCCAGTGTCGCAAAAAGCTGGTCGGCAGCAAAAGCGCCGGCGCGGGTAAGCGAATTGAACAAGGTGGATTTGCCGGCATTGGTATAACCCACCAATGATACGGAAAGTATGCTGCCCCGCGAACGTGATCGGCGCTGGGTGGTGCGCTGGCGCTGGACCCGCTCCAGACGTTCTTTTAATAGACGCACTTTGTCGCCGATGATGCGGCGATCCATTTCAAGTTGTGCCTCGCCCGGTCCGCGCATCCCGATGCCGCCGCGCTGACGTTCGAGGTGAGACCACATCCGGGTGAGACGCGTGGACAAATGCTGCAACTGGGCAAGCTCGACCTGCAGCTTGCCTTCGTGGCTTTTGGCCCGCAGTGCGAAGATATCGAGAATCAGGGCTACCCGATCCACGACACGGCGATTGAATCCCCGCTCCAGATTGCGCTGCTGGCCTGGCGTGAGGGGCTGGTCGAACAGGACGATTTCGGCGCCGGTTTCATCGGCAATCAAAACCGCTTCGTCAAGCTTGCCCGTACCGATGAACAACGCGGCATCGGGACGAGACCGGCGCGCCACGACAGTGGCGACGACTTCCGCGCCTGCCCCTTTTGCCAGCATCAGGAATTCGTCGGCATGCGCTTGGTAATCCGGCTTGCCGAGATCCACATTCAGGATAAGGACCTTCATGAGAAGGCCATGAACGAAGTACCCGCCGGCAGGAAGCACACGGCGGGCATTTGATTGACTGAATAAAGAGAGGACTTACTCAGAGGGCTCATCCACTTGGAAGACGACCGGGCGCGCCGGTACGACGGTGGAAATGGCGTGTTTGTAAACCATTTGTGTAACGGTATTGCGTAACAGAACGACATATTGATCAAAAGACTCAACCTGCCCTTGCAGTTTGATCCCGTTAACCAGGTAAATCGATACGGGCACGTGATCCTTGCGCAAAGCGTTTAGAAATGGATCTTGTAGTGTTTGCCCTTTGTTGCTCATTGGCTAGGCTCCAATTGTGTTGTTATTTAAAGTAATTTTGGTGAAGGGGTCTACTGTACAGGGTTTTCCCTGAATACGCACTCGTACCCAGGGCTTTCCTGTCAGTTCTACTTAATTCTAATGTGTTTTCAGTAATATTTCGGACAAGGTATTGCACAGACGATCACAGTCGGCTTGAGTTCCGACAGTAATACGCAAAAACTGCTCGATGCGTGCAATGCCAAAATGCCGCACCAGGACGCCTTGTGCCCGCAGGGCGCGGCTTAACGCCGTGCCATCGTGTTCGGGATGACGAGCGAAAACGAAGTTTGCCGATGATGGTAAAACTTGGAATCCAAGCGTTTGCAGTTGTTGCACGAGGGACTCCCGCGTCTTGATGACTGCGTACCGAGTCTGGTCGAAGTATGTCGTATCCTGCAAGGCGGCGATGGCCCCCGCCTGCGCTATGGTGTCCAACGGATAGGAGTTGAAGCTGTCCTTGATGCGCAATAGCCCATCGACGATTTGCTTTGCGGCCATGGCATAACCGACGCGCAGCCCTGCCAAAGACCGGGACTTCGACAGTGTGTGCACCACGACAATATTGGGGCATTCCGGCAGCAAGGCCACGGCAGAATCTCCGCCGAAATCGACATAAGCTTCGTCCACCACGACAGGCACATCCGGATTGGCGACGGCAATGTCCCGAATATCGGAAAGAGCCAGCGCGACCCCGGTAGGAGCGTTCGGATTGGCAAAGATGATGCCGGCCGGCGTGACCGGATGCGGGCCGGTGTAGTCGCAGACGCGTATGGAAAAATCGTCGGCGAGTGGAATCGTTTGACACGGGATGTCGTAGAGCTTGCAATACGTACGATAGAAGCTATAGGTAACGTCCGGCATCAACAAAGGCCGGTCGCCATGCCGGAACAGGCCATTGAAAATATGCGCCAGCACCTCATCCGATCCATTTCCAGGGAAAACCTGCGCGGCCCCGATGCCATGCAGCGCCGCCACAGCCTGGCGCAAGGCCATGGCGTCATTGTCGGGATACAGGCGCAAGCTGTCGTTCGTTGCTGCCCTGATGGCCTCCAACGCTCGCGGCGAGGGGCCGAATGGGTGCTCGTTGGTGTTGAGCTTCAGCAGATTGTCGACTTTGGGCTGTTCGCCGGGCGTGTACGGCGACAGATCTTGTACGTGGTCACTCCAGAAACGACTCACGATGCCCCCTGTGCATACGGATTATGAGACGACTTGAATTCAATGCGCAAAGGTGTGCCTTCGAGCTTGAACGTGGTGCGGAAACGCGTTTCCAGATAACGGCGATATGAATCGGAAATGTTGTCCAGGGCGTTGCCGTGTATGACGATAAGCGGCGGATTCTGGCCGCCCTGATGGGCGTAGCGCATCTTGGGCCTGAAAATCCCTTTGCGCGGCGGAGGCTGTTGCTCGACGGCGGCCTGAAGCACCCGCGTGAGCTTGGGTGTGGACAGCTTGGCAAAAGCCGCGGCGTGCGCTGCATTGACCGATTTGATCAGGGCATTGACGCCGGCGCCGTTGAGGGCGGACATTGTGTGCATCTTGGCAAACGACAAGAAACGCAGTTTGCGCTCGAATTCTCGCAATATGGTTTCACGCTGATGCGCGTCCAGGCCGTCCCATTTATTGATACCGACGACCAGCGCCCTTCCCGTCTCCAGCACAAAGCCGGCAATATGGGCATCCTGATCGGAGATCTCGGTTTGCGCGTCGAGCATCAAGAGCACCACATTGCACGCCTCAATGGCCTGCAATGTCTTGATCACGGAAAATTTTTCTACCGCCTCGAACACCTTTCCACGGCGGCGCAAGCCCGCTGTGTCGATGAGCGTATAGGCAACACCGCCACGCTCGAATTCGATCTCGATGGCATCTCGGGTCGTACCCGGCATATCGAAGGCGATGACGCGTTCTTCACCCAGCAGGGTATTGATCAGCGTAGACTTTCCTACGTTGGGCCGCCCGACAATCGCCAGCTTGATGCGATGGTTGACGGGCGCTTCACTTTCGTCGTCGGTCTCGTCATCGAGGTCAATGTCGCCTTCGTCGTCGAATGCCGCATTGGCTTCGTCGAGATCGAAAACGGGTGCCTCTGTTTCGATGGCTTCTTCTTTATCCAGAAAAGACAAGGCCAGATCGATGAGGTCGACAACTCCGTCGCCGTGCGAGGCCGATATGGGATGGGGCTCGCCCAGACCCAATTCGTGGAATTCGGACGCGGCGGAGCCGTAGCGCATGCCCTCCGCCTTGTTCACCGCGAGGAACACGCGTTGCCCCGATTTGCGCAACAAGCGTGCAATTTCGTGATCGTGGGCATTGACGCCTGCCCGCGCATCGACAAGGAATATGACGACATCGGCTTCGGCAATTGCCTGCTGAGTCTGGCGCGCCATTTCAAGCAGGATGCCGTCCTTGGCGACAGGTTCGAACCCGCCCGTATCCACCGCAATGAAAGGATGGTTGCCCACGCGCCCTTCACCATAGTGGCGATCGCGGGTCAGGCCCGAGAAGTCGGCGACCAGGGCCGCACGGGAACGGGTTATCCGGTTGAACAACGTGGACTTGCCCACGTTGGCGCGGCCCACCAGGGCGACTACCGGTTTGAACTGAACACTATTCAATTGACACCAACCAAAACCAAATTGCCATTACCTGTTTGCACCAGCACACCACGATTGGTGGCCAGCAATGGCGACGTAATGGCGTCGCCACCGACCTGCACGCGACCCAGCAGCTTGCCGTCGGTACGCGAAAGAAAATGCACATATCCTTCAAGGTCTCCGAACGCCACGGCCTGCGGAATAACAGCGGGCGCGGAAAGGCGGCGATTGCTCAGCGCATCCTGTTTCCAGACTTCCTGGCCGTTAGCCAGCGAGTAGGCGTGTACGACACTGCGCTGATCGGCTGCATAAGCCTGCTGCGCATCGGTGGCCATGCCGGTATTGCTGGAAAAGTCCTGTTCCCACACGGGACGCCCGCCCTGGGACACGTCGAAACACACCATCTTGCCCTGATAGCTTACACCGCAAAGCAAGGGGCCTTGTATCTGGGGAGTACCGACCACATCGCTGATCCGCTCGAGATCGGTAGTGCCTTGCGAAACCGCTATGGTGCCTTCCCACTGCACGCTGCCATTGCCGGCATTGATGGCCATCAGCCTGCCGTTGGGCATGCCCGAAATCAGAAGGCCATCGATGATGATCATTTGCATATTGGTCTTGAGCGCCAGCGCCGGGCCGGGACGCTGAATATTCCAGCGCAGCTCGCCCGTTGCTGCATCAAAGGCCTGAATGCGGTAGTCGCTGCTGCGCACGACGACGACGCCGGCACCGACTGACGGCGGAATATTGACCGCACTGGAGGCTTTCGTTCGCCACTTTTCGGCGCCCGTGTCATCAAAAGCGACAACAGTACCGTCGGCGGAAGCAACGGCTGTGATCTGGCCATCCGAACCGACCCCGGCGGTGAGTTCGCTTTTGGCATCGCCACGCCACTGGACGCGGCCCGATGCGATATCGACTTTAGCAACGGAACCGTCGGGCGTTGCCGCGTAGACGGAGTCGCCGATCATGACCGGCACAAATCCGTATCCGCCATCGCTGCCTATGGACACCGACCACGCCACATTGGCGGAGACGCCCGCCGCATATTCAGTTAAAGGCGCGGGATCGTAACGTGGATTGCGATTGGAAAACAGTGAGCACCCGGCCAGCGCGGCAACACTGAGCGCCAGCACGCTGTTACGCAAGACGCGGCGAGTAACGGATAAACTCATAAGTCAGGCTCCACCTAAAGCATCAATTTTCAATCGAACGATTTGCGCCACAGGATCGGACCCAAGCTCTTTCAGAGCGCCTTCCCACGCCGCTTTCGCCTCGGCTTGCTTGCCCTGGGCCAGCAGAATATCGCCACGGCGATCGGCATACAAACCTTCAAACGCCGCCGGGGCATCGGTAAGCTGGGCCAGGGCTGGTTCATATTGCTTCTGGTCCAGCAGCACTCCGGCCAGCCTTAACCGCGCCAGCGACACCAACGCAATATCGGTGCTGTTTTTTATCAACCATTCGAGCTGTTCGCGAGCACCGTCGAGGTCGTTACGCTCTTGCAGCGCCTGTGCTGCAACAAGTACTCCGCGCGAGGTATAGCCCGACCCGGAAAAATCGCTGCGCAAAGTAGTGCTGGCAGCCTTGATTCTGGCCACCGCGTCATCGCCTTCTTGCGCGGCCGCGCTTTCAAGGGCTTCGAAATAGCCCATCGCCTGCCCTGCCTTATGGCCTTCGTACCACTGCCAGCCGCGCCAGCCCACAATGCCGGCCACGATAACAAAGACCACGACGGCACATAGCGTACCGTACCGTTCCCACCACGCGCGCAATGCGTCAAGCTTTTCCTGTTCTTCTAAATCGTATGCCATGCTTAGACCTTTAGTTTCAATTCTGTGACGAGGCGATCGAGCGCGATCGTTTCTTGCTGTGGCTGATCGCGCCCATCCTGGGCCCGCAACCATTTGACGCTTGCTGTTTGCGTGGCAAGTTCGTCGCTGCCTAGAATAACCGCAACCGTGGCGCCGCTGGCGTCGGCGCGCTTGAACTGGGCCTTAAAGCCGGCAGGGCCCGCATGGACGATGACCCGCAAGCCGGCATCGCGCAAAGATTCGGCCAATTGGGCGGCAAGACGCTGCACATCGGGACTCTGATGGATCAGGTAGACCTGGCATTCGGGCAAGGCGGCCTGCTCGCCGGACTGTGCGCAGAGATCGAGCAAGCGCTCGACACCTATGGCAAAGCCGACTGCCGGCGCGGCTTTGCCGCCCAATAGAGCGATCAGTCCGTCGTAGCGGCCGCCGCCGCATACCGTGCCCTGGGCGCCCAGCCGGTCGGTAACCCATTCGAAAACCGTCAGGTTGTAGTAATCGAGGCCGCGTACCAGGCGGGTGTTCAGTGTGTAGTCGATACCGGCGTCGCGCAGGCGCTCGCAAACCCCTTCGAAATGGCCCAGGGACTCGCTGCCCAGGAAATCGAAAAGCCGGGGCGCGTTATTGGCCATTTCCTGCATGGCAGGGTTCTTGGTGTCGAGTACGCGCAATGGATTGGTGTACATGCGTCGCTGCGCCTCGTCATCGAGTATGTCTTTGTGCTGCTCCAGATACTCGATCAGCGCACTGCGATGGGCGGCACGCTCTTCGGCCTGTCCCAGTGAGTTCAATTCGAGCCGGATATCGGCAAGGCCCAGCGTTTTCCACAAGCGGGAGAGCATCACAATGAGTTCGGCATCGACATCGGGGCCGGCAAAACCCAGCGCCTCGACGTCAATTTGATGGAACTGGCGATAGCGCCCGCGCTGCGGCTTTTCGTGGCGGAACACCGGCCCCATGGCGTATACCCGTTGAGGCCGGTCATAAAGAATATTGTGCTCGATCGCGGCGCGCACCATGCCGGCGGTGAACTCGGGCCGCATGGTGAGCTGTTCGTCGTTAAGGGCGTCGGTAAATGTATACATTTCTTTCTCGACGATGTCGGTGACCTCGCCGATGCCCCGCGTAAACAGGCGGGTGTGCTCCAGCACCGGCGTGCGCATGTTGCGGTAGCCATAGCTGGACAACCATTCGCGAACCGTGGCTTCCAGCGCTTCCCACTGGGCACTTGTATCGGGCAATACATCTTTCATGCCGGTCAGGGCACGGACCTTTTGAAACGACTGCGTCATAGAATTTTTATTTTCCGCGGGTCAAACCCGCCCCTTGTAATTGTCCACGTGGCCGGCGCCGTATCGACGCTCGACGTACTGCTCGACAATAGATTGAAATTCCTGGGCGATGCTATCGCCTTTTAGCGTCACTGTGCGCTGGCCGTCGACAAAGACCGGGGCCGACGGGATTTCGCCCGTACCAGGAAGGCTGATGCCGATATCGGCATGCCGGCTTTCGCCAGGACCGTTAACGACGCAGCCCATGACAGCAACGTTCATGGTCTCGACGCCCGGATAGCGGCTCTTCCAGACCGGCATCTGCTCGCGCAGATAGGCCTGTATGCTGTCGGCCAGCTCTTGAAATACCGTGCTGCTGGTGCGACCGCAACCCGGGCATGCTACCACCATGGGGGTGAAAGCGCGCAAGCCCATCGTTTGGAGGATTTCCTGCGCCACAACGACCTCGCGGCGCCGATCGCCGCCGGGTTCGGGTGTAAGCGAAATGCGTATGGTGTCGCCTATGCCTTGCTGAAGCAGCACCGACAGCGCCGCTGTGGAAGCCACAATGCCTTTGCTTCCCATGCCGGCTTCGGTCAGGCCCAGATGCAGGGGATAATCGCAACGCTCGGAGAGATCGCGGTATACCGTTATCAAGTCCTGCACATGGCTTACCTTGCACGAAAGCACGATGGCATTGGGCGAAAGGCCGAGTTCTTCAGCGCGCCGGGCATTGGTGATTGCCGACACCACCAGCGCATCGCGCATCACTGCCTGCGCATCCCAGGGCTGCGCAAGCGCGCTGTTGCGGTCCATCATGCGGGCCAGAAGTTCGTGATCGAGGCTGCCCCAATTGACGCCTATGCGCACCGGCTTGTTGTAGCGGCAGGCGATTTCTATCATCTGGGCAAAATTGTCGTCGCGCTTTTTTCCGCCCCCCATATTGCCGGGATTGATGCGGTACTTGGACAAGGCCTGGGCACATTCCGGAAACTGCGTCAGCAGCTTATGGCCGTTGTAATGAAAATCGCCCACCAGGGGAACAGAGATGTTCATGCGATCCAGCTGTTCGCGAATCGCAGCGACCTCGCGTGCGGCTTCCGGAGTGTTCACGGTTATGCGAACGAGCTCGGATCCCGCCATGGCCAGTTCCTTGACCTGGATAGCCGTGGCCACCGCATCGGTGGTGTCGGTATTGGTCATGGACTGCACCACTACGGGCGCCCCGCCCCCTATTTGCACCGACTTGCCGCCCCAGCCCACGACGGCTGCCCGTGTAGGGCGCCGTGCGCTGGCGCCGACAGACGACGGATTGCTGGGGGGAATGCTGCCTGGAAGATCGTTCATTTTTTCAGGGATTTAAGCCAGTCGAATATAAGCCATGAATCAGGGATCCAGCCGCGCTCGATCGCGTAGAAACCGGCGACAAACAATAAAACCAGAATAATGAGAAACCAGCCCCAAGGCCTATGCACCGGCTCGCCGTGTATCGGCAGGTCGGCCGTTCCCAGCGAACCCACAGGCGGCACGGGTACTGTTTTCGCGGCCGTTACACCGACCTGGTTGTCGAGCATGGTAAGCAAGGCATCGACATCTGCCTCGAGGAACCGTGCGTAGTTCTTGACAAAACCTCGTAGTGAAACGCCTGTAGGCAGACGCTCCCATTGCTCGGTTTCCAGCGCCTCGAGCTGGCGGTGGGTAAACTTCAGCCTGGCGGAAACTTCTCCGGGCGACAAGCCTCGCGCTTCGCGCAGACTGCGCAACGTGGGTCCAATTCCGGTGGGTACCGGAGGGGCCACGACTTCGAGCCGGGCTTCTTTCAGCAATGGTTGATTCATCCACGCTCCTGTTTGATGGCAATGACTGCTCGGTCGGGCAAGCGCTCGTTGATACGAGTGCGGTCTTTGACGTCGCCTGCCAGTTGTCCGCAGGCGGCGGCGATATCGTCGCCGCGAGTCTTGCGCACGGTTGTTACCAGACCCGCGTCCATGAGACGCTGAGCAAACAAGCGCACGCGGGCGGCGGGTGAGCGCTTGAGCCCGGATTGCG
Source organism: Pseudomonas sp. (assembly GCA_036675275.1). Taxonomy (GTDB): domain Bacteria; phylum Pseudomonadota; class Gammaproteobacteria; order Burkholderiales; family Burkholderiaceae_B; genus Pollutimonas. Next base: position 67,789 of record JAKFFG010000067.1, read on the forward strand.
GGAATGGATTGAAGGGTATCAAGTTGAATTTGCAACGCACCTGCTTTGCGATTTCGATCAACTCGCGGGCATGCTGGTCGGTGTCATTGACCCCGTCGAGCATGATGTATTCGAAAGTAATGAAATCACGCGGGGCGTGCTCGAGGTAGCGATTGCACGCCGCCAGGAGTTCGGCCAGAGGATGCTTGCGATTAAGTGGTACGAGTTTGTCGCGCAGCGCGTCGTTCGGCGCATGCAGCGATACGGCAAGGGCAACCGGGCAGTCGCGGCCCAGCCTGTCCATCATGGGCACCACGCCGGAAGTCGACACGGTGACACGGCGGCGGGATAGCCCATAGGCATTGTCGTCTATCATGAGCCGCAAGGCACCCAGGACCTGGTCGTAATTGAGCAGGGGCTCGCCCATACCCATCATGACCACGTTGCTGATGACGCGGGCCGGCTCGGGTGAAACCGCGCCTTGCTCGCCGACACGCGCGCTTGACAGATCAGCCTGCACGGCACGCTTTGCGTACCAGAGTTGGCCGATGATCTCGGCGGTGGTCAGATTGCGATTGAAGCCCTGGTAGCCGGTCGAGCAGAACGGACATGCCACCGTGCATCCGGCCTGACTGGAGATGCACAGCGTGCCGCGATCGTCTTCAGGAATGAAAACCGTCTCGACCGCATTGTTCTTGCCCACGTCGAAGAGCCACTTGCGGGTGCCGTCGGCAGAGCGGTGTTCGGTTGATACGCGTGGCGCATGAATCGAACAATGCTCTGTGAGCTGCTGACGAAATTCACGCGCCAGATCGGTCATTTGATCGAAGGAATCCACGCCGCGCTGGTGTACCCAGCGCTGCAGTTGCTTGGCCCGGAACGGCTTTCCGCCCCACTGGCCGACCAGATCGGTCAGGGCCGCGGTATCGAGACCGAGAAGATTGATGGATTCAGTAGATGACATAAACGTTGGCGCAGTGAATAAGGTGCAGTCCTTTGGAATCAACGGCTGTGAATGGTGCTTTCGGCGAAGAAAAAAGCGATTTCAGCGGCGGCGGTTTCGGCGGCGTCGGAGCCGTGCACAGCGTTGGCGTCGATACTGTCGGCGAAATCGGCCCGAATGGTGCCGGCGTCAGCCTTTTTGGGATCGGTCGCGCCCATCAGGTCGCGGTTCTTCTGGATGGCGCTTTCACCTTCCAATACTTGCACGAACACGGGACCCGAAACCATGAAGTCGACCAGGTCCTTGTAGAAAGGACGCTCTTTGTGCACCGCATAGAAGCGTTCCGCGTCTTCGCGCGACAGCTGTTGCAGGCGGGCGGCAATGACTTTCAGGTTGGCCTGTTCGAAGCGGGCGACAATTTGACCAATCACGTTCTTGGCGACTGCGTCGGGCTTGATAATGGAAAGGGTACGTTCAATAGCCATATAAGATCCAGAGGATAGGTGAAGATTTTTGGGATTGCACAACGGTTTTCTTAATAAAAACAATAGCTTTGGCAAAGTTTTTGTTAACCGGGCATTTTAACATGCCTGAGAACAGACGCCGTAGCATAAAATAGAGGTATCCGGCGAACGCTCAAACATTACGTTTTTCCGCCCGCCCTGCGCCTGATCCCCGGTCCGGCCTGACGCGGCCCGGCCTGACGCGGCCCGCATAGCTTCCAGGTTTCATATATAGTCAGACTTTCGCCGCTCTGCGGCTGTCTGCATTTACTTTTTACACCATGACCAACAACATCGCACCGACCGACCCCGAACAACTCTCCAAAAGCTTTGAACCGCAAGAGATAGAAACTCGCTGGTATTCAGAGTGGGAACGTCGAGGCTACTTCAGCGGCGGCCAGCATGTACAGCCTTCCGGTCAACGCAGCAGCCAGCCCTTTGCCGTGCAGTTTCCCCCGCCGAACGTGACGGGCACACTGCATATGGGGCATGCTTTCAACCAGACCATCATGGACGGCCTGGTGCGCTACCACCGCATGCGGGGCGACGACACGGTATTCATTCCCGGCACCGACCATGCCGGTATCGCCACGCAGATCGTGGTCGAACGCCAGCTCGACGCACAGAATATTTCCCGCCACGACCTGGGCCGCGAAGCTTTCGTCGACAAGGTGTGGCAATGGAAGCAGAAGTCGGGCAATGCCATTACCGAGCAATTCAGGCGTCTGGGGTCCTCCTGCGACTGGGAGCGCGAATACTTCACGATGGACGACAACTTGTCGCGCGGTGTCGTGGAAACCTTTGTACGACTGCATGAGCAAGGCCTGATCTATCGCGGCAAACGGCTGGTCAACTGGGATCCAGTGCTGGGCACCGCCGTGTCCGATCTTGAAGTGGTCAGCGTAGAAGAAGACGGCTTCATGTGGGAAATCCGCTACCCGCTGACGACGCCGGTCGGCGATGTTCAATACCTGGTCGTGGCCACTACCCGGCCCGAGACCATGCTGGGCGACGTCGCACTCATGGTGCACCCCGAAGACGAGCGCTACGCCCACCTTATCGGCGCGATGGTCACCCTGCCGCTGGTCGGCCGCCAGATACCGGTCATTGCCGACGACTATGTCGACCGCGAGTTCGGCACCGGCGTGGTCAAGGTAACGCCCGCACACGACTTCAACGACTATGCCGTCGGCCAGCGTCACGGTCTGGACCTGATCAGCGTGCTGACCCTGGACGCCAAAATTGCGGACAGCGCCCCTGCCGCTTACCAGGGCATGGATCGTTTCGACGCCCGCAAGCAAATCGTCCAGGACCTCACGGCACAAGACCTGCTGCAACAGGTGAAGCCCCACAAGTTGATGGTACCGCGCGGCGACCGCACAAATACCGTCATCGAACCCATGCTGACTGACCAGTGGTTCGTCGCCATGAGCAAAGCAGCGCCGGCCGGCACCTTGAGTCCGGGAAAAAGCATTACCGATGTGGCGCTTGAAGTCGTAGCGGATGGCCGCATCAAGTTCTATCCCGAAAACTGGACCACCACTTACAACCAGTGGCTCGAGAAAATCCAGGACTGGTGCATATCGCGCCAACTGTGGTGGGGCCACCAGATCCCCGCATGGTATGCGGAAGACGGCCAGATCTTCGTCGCCCGCAACGAAGCCGAAGCGCGCCAGCAAGCAGACGCGGCAGGCGTCAGCGGTCCCCTGACCCGCGATGCCGACGTGCTCGACACCTGGTTCTCTTCGGCCCTGGTGCCTTTTACGGATCTTGGCTGGCCGGAAGAAACGCCCGACCTTGACCGCTATCTTCCTTCCAGCGTCCTGGTGACGGGCTTCGACATCATTTTCTTCTGGGTCGCCCGCATGGTGATGATGAGCATGCACATGACCGGCAAAGTCCCCTTCCAGACCGTTTACGTACACGGACTCGTGTGCGACATGGAAGGCAAGAAAATGAGCAAGTCAAAAGGCAATACCATCGACCCAGTAGATCTTATCGACGGTATCGGACTGGACGGCTTGCTAGAAAAGCGCAGCAGCGGGCTGATGAATCCCAAGCAGGCCGCCAGCATCAGGAAGAAAACCGCCAAAGACTATCCCAACGGATTCCCGGCTTACGGCACCGATGCCCTGCGCTTCACCATGGCGGCCTACGCCACGCTGGGGCGCAACATCAATTTCGACCTGAAGCGCTGCGAGGGTTATCGCAATTTCTGCAATAAGTTGTGGAACGCGACCCGTTTCGTGCTGATGAACACCGAAGGCCACGACCTGGCTGTCCAGCCCGGCACCGAACAGGCGCCCGGCGAGCTATCGTTTGCCGACCGCTGGATAATCAGCCAGCTGCAGCGCCTGGAAGCGGAAGTTGAACGTGGCTTCGACGATTACCGCTTCGACAATATCGCCAACGCCCTCTACCGCTTTGTCTGGGACGAGTACTGCGACTGGTATGTCGAGCTTGCCAAAGTCCAGATCCAGAACGGGACTCCGGAACAGCAATTGGGTACTCGCCGGACACTGATCCGAGTACTGGAAACCGTATTGCGGCTGGCACATCCCATTATTCCCTACATTACCGAAGAGCTCTGGCAGAAAGTGGCCGTCGTGGCCGGCAAGCGCAACGCCCAGGAAGAGACCAGCCTGTGCGTGCAGCCCTACCCGTTCGCCAACAACGCTTTGCTCGATGATCAGGCCGAGGCGCAGGTCGCCGTACTCAAAGCGCAAGTCGAAGCAGTCCGCGCCTTGCGAGGCGAAATGAACCTGTCGCCGGCACAACGCGTTCCGCTTATCGCACAGGGCGACCGCGATGTCCTGCAAGCCAACAGCATGTACCTTGCCGCGCTGGCCAAGCTCGAGACGGTGGATATCGTGGATCAACTGCCCGATGTGGGCGCGCCGGTCCAGGTGGTCGGCACGACGCAGTTGATGCTGCACGTCGAGATCGACATCGATGCAGAGCGCTTGCGCCTGGGCAAGGAAATCGATCGTCTTCAGAATGAAATCACCAAGGCCAACGGCAAGCTGTCGAACGCAAGCTTTGTAGAGCGCGCTCCCGCGGCGGTGGTCGAACAAGAGAAGCTGCGCGTCGTCCAGTTCGGTGAAACACTGCAGAAAGTGCAGGATCAGTTGGCCAAGCTGGCTTGATGGATTCCGCGCCGGCACGGGACATGCCGGGGGTCATCATGACGCCCGGCGGCCATGCACAGGCGTCGTCATGGTGACGGATCATCGCTGCGCTCAGAGTTGCTAGGCTTGGCTGCTCAATTGATCGAGAAACTTCTCGTCGGCCCTGGACAACAGGCCCGCCGCGCGGGCGGCGGCGATCAGGTCGGGGCGGCGCGCCGCAGTAATGGCCAGCGACTGCCGGCGGCGCCAGACAGCAATATTCGCATGATGCCCCGATAACAATTCCGCGGGCACGGACTCGCCCCGGTACACCTCGGGCCTGGTGTAATGCGGGCTGTCCAGCAGGCCGGTCAGCGCGGTATTGAAAGAGTCCTGAAGTGCGGAATGCGAGTCGTTCAGCGCTCCGGGAAGCAGGCGAACCGCGCTGTCAATAATCGCCAATGCGGCGATCTCACCACCGGACAGCACAAAATCACCCATCGAAACTTCGTGGGTGACGTTGCGATCGATAAAGCGCTGGTCTATGCCTTCGTAGCGTCCACAAATCAGGATGGCCCCGGCGCCACTGGCCAGGTCCTGGGCCATGGCCTGGTCAAAGCGCCTGCCTGTAGGACTCATGAGCACGACCGGAGCGTCCTCCGCCGGTGAAGGGCCTGTGGCTAGCGCCAAGGCAGCGCGGCTTGCGCGCGCGGCGGCTACGGCCTGCTCCAGCGGTTCGACCATCATGACCATGCCGGGACCGCCGCCATAAGGGCGATCGTCCACAGTGCGGTGGACATCGTGGGTGAAATCGCGCGGATTCCACAACTGCAGCGACCACAGGTCTTGCTTGTGGGCGCGCCCTGTCACCCCGAGATCGCGCACCACGGAGAACATATCGGGAAAAAGAGAAACAACATCGAATCGCATAGCGCCCGCCTTTCTGGTGTAACGCGAATCTTACCGGGACGAAATAATCAGAATTCGACCGGCCAATTGCTTTCGAGTCGTTTGTTGGCAATATCTACGGTGTGGACATGCGCACTGACGAAAGGCACCAGGACATCAATGCTGCGGCCTTTGTCGTTTTGCATCAGGACAAGCTCGCCACCGGGAGCCATCGTGGCGCGAGCCACGCGCAAAAGCGCATGGGCGCCATTATCGACCACGTCGATCACCTTGCCGATAAGCGCCGGTCGGCCTTCGAGTTCGCCGTACAACTGGCAATCGATAAGGTCGACCCAGTAATATTCGTCGTCTTCGGCAGACGGGAAATCGGCGCGCGGCACCCATACCGTATGCCCTTTCATGGCCTCGGCATGATCCCGGTCGGCGACTGCACTTAGCTCGGCCACGACCGTGGACCCCTGAGGCCGGCACGCGACAACGTCCGCGGCAAACGCAGACGGCAAAGCGCCCGTGCTTCCTGTCGGAACGGGCGCTTTCAACCACCAGGTTTTTGCCGCAAGCAAAACCTGTGCATTCGCGGAATGAGGCTGAATCTTGACCCAGCCACGCACTCCATAAGCCGAGACAATGCGCCCGAGCTCTACCAGATCCGCAGGAGCTCCGACGCGAGAAGAATCAGCCTTGACCACTAGGAATGCTTTGAAGCACTGCTATCAGGCAGCGGCTTTGGCCGAGAAATCTTTAACCAGGCGGGCAACGGCAGGCGACAATTGCGCGCCATTGTCGGTCCAGTACTGAACGCGATCCAAGGCAAGACGCAGGTTTTCCTGGCCTTCGTTGGCTACGGGGTTGTAGAAGCCCACACGCTCAATGAAACGGCCGTCGCGACGATTACGCGAGTCGGCTGCTACAACGTTGTAAAACGGACGCTTCTTCGAGCCGCCACGGGCTAGACGAATCACAACCATTGGTAATCCTTAAAAATATACTGTGAAAAACAAAAGATTCTAGCACTTTTCGGCCCGCTTCCGCAAACCAGAACCGTATAGAAACACTGGTGAAGACCAAAAAACGACAGGAAGAACAATCATTTAGCGCCGGCGCAGAAAATGTGTGACGCACGTTTCCGATTCGACCTGGGCTTCGAGCGCATTACCGGTTTGTTTGGCAAACGCCTGGAAGTCGCGCAACGCATGTGTGTCGGTGGTAATAACCTTGAGCAACTGTCCGCTTTGTAATTGCGCCAGTGCCTTCTTGGCGCGCAGGATGGGCAAGGGACATTTCAGTCCCGAGGCATCCACCTCCATGTCGGCATCCGGCCAATTATGAGTGTCGGTCATTTCTTCAAGCCAATCCCATGCGTTCGCGCACCCATGCGTCGGCACCGGCTATTGCACCGGCAAGCGCCGCGACATCGGTACCGCCGCCCATGGCCATGTCCGGACGTCCGCCGCCCTTGCCGCCTACCTGCGAGGCCACGAGACCAACGAGATCGCCGGCCTTGACCTTGCCGGTAAGGTCGGCGGTAACACCGGCGACAAGGCTGATCTTGCCGTCAGCCACAGTGGCCAACAGCACCACGGCCGACTTCAGGCGGTCTTTAAGCTGATCGACCATGCCGCGCAAGGCCTTGGCTTCAACACCCGACAGGCCCGCAACCAGCAACTTGGACTCGCCGTTCAGGTCGACGGCCTGACTGGCCAGATCGTTGCCGGCGGCGGCGGCCTGCTTGCTGCGCAATTGGTCGAGATCGCGCTCCAGGCCTTTGATCTGGCCCTGCAGCAGAACGATGCGGTCTGTGAGCTCGGCAGGCTGGGTCTTGAGCAGGCCGGCCGCGCGCAACAGGGTGTCGTTGGTTTGCTGGACCCATTTGACCGCGTTGTCGCCGGTAATGGCTTCAACGCGGCGCACGCCGGCGGCGACGCCGCCCTCGGACAGTATCTTGAACAGGCCGATGTCGCCCGTGCGGGCTACGTGGGTGCCTCCGCACAACTCGCGCGAGGAACCGATATCAAGCACGCGCACAACATCGCCGTATTTTTCACCGAACAACGCCATGGCGCCGCCCTGCACTGCCTCGTCGTAGGGCAGCAATTGCGCATTGGTGGCATGGTTGTCCAGCACTTCCGCATTGACGATCTGTTCGACTTCGGCAATTTGATCGGCCGTCATCGGAGCGTCGTGCGCAAAATCGAACCGCGTCTTGTCGGCATCGACCAGCGAGCCGCGCTGCTGGACATGGGCACCCAGCACCTGGCGCAAAGCCTTGTGCATCAGGTGCGTAGCCGAATGGTTGCGCATCGTGCGCGCACGCTGAATGGCATCCACCTGGGCATCGACGGTGTCGCCCACGGTGAGCGTGCCCTCGAGCAGCTTGCCGTGATGGCCGAAGACGCCATTCTGGATTTTCTGAGTGTCGGCGACCTGGAATCGCGATCCGCTGCCCTGCAGCAACCCGGCATCGCCCGCCTGGCCGCCGGACTCGGCGTAGAACGGCGTGGCGTCGAGCACCACGATCGCGTCCTGGCCCGACGCCAGTGTATCGACCGATGTTCCATCGACATACAAGGCAGTAATCTTGCCCTGGCTTGCCAGGCTTTCGTATCCTTCGAAACGAGTATCCGACCCACTATAGGAGAGGCCTTCCACTGCCTTGAACTTGCCTGCGGCGCGCGCCTGGGTGCGCTGACGGTTCATGGCAACTTCGAAACCTTCGTGGTCGACGTTCACATTGCGCTCGCGGCAGATATCTGCCGTCAGGTCTACCGGGAAGCCGTAGGTATCGTAGAGCGTGAACAGCGTTTGACCATCGAGCACGCCATTCTCGGCAATGCCCGCCAGCGCGGAGTCAAGGATTTTCATGCCGTTTTCCAGCGTTTCGCTGAACCGCTCTTCCTCTTGCTTTATCACCTGCTCGACACGCGATTGCTGCGCGGCGAGCTCGGGATAGGCGGCGCCCATTTCGGCAACCAGGTCGCCCACCAGGCGATAGAAGAACGTTCCCGACTGGCCCAGCTTGTGCCCGTGGCGCAAGGCCCGGCGCACAATGCGGCGCAATACATAGCCACGGCCTTCATTGCTGGGAATAACGCCGTCGACAATAAGAAAGCTGCAGGCACGAATATGGTCGGCGATGACTTTGAGCGAATTGTTGCCGAGGTCGCTTGCCCCTGTCTCTCGCGCTGCTGCCTTGATGAGCGATTGAAACAGATCGATTTCGTAGTTGGAGTGCACGTGCTGCAGGACTGCGGCAATGCGCTCGAGGCCCATGCCGGTATCCACACAGGGCTTGGGCAGTTGCGGCATATTGCCCGCGGCATCGCGCTCGAACTGCATGAAGACCAGATTCCAGATCTCGATGTAGCGGTCACCGTCTTCTTCGGGCGACCCGGGAGGCCCGCCCCAGATTTCGGGGCCGTGATCATAGAAAATCTCCGAACACGGACCGCAAGGCCCGGTGTCGGCCATTTGCCAGAAGTTGTCCGAAGCATAGCGGGCGCCCTTGTTGTCGCCTATGCGTATGATGCGCTCGGTCGGGACACCGATTTCCTTTGCCCAGATATCGTAGGCTTCATCGTCTTCGTGATAGACGGTAACCCACAGCTTTTCGGCGGGCAGCTTGTAGACTGAAGTAAGCAACTCCCATGCTTGCTGAATCGCTTCACGCTTGAAATAGTCGCCGAAGCTGAAGTTGCCCAGCATCTCGAAGAAGGTGTGATGCCTGGCCGTATAGCCCACGTTTTCAAGATCGTTGTGCTTGCCGCCCGCACGCACGCAGCGCTGCGATGACGTGGCGCGGCTGTAGGGACGCGTGTCTTTCCCGGTGAATACATCCTTGAATTGCACCATGCCGGCATTGGTGAACAATAAAGTGGGATCGTTGCCCGGCACCAACGACGACGACGGCACGACCTGGTGCCCTTTCGACTCGAAGAAAGACAGGAACTTCTGGCGTATTTCGGAGGTTTTCATTGCAGAAAAACACTAATTGATAAGTAACTCTTGATTATAGGGGTTGTTTTGCGAAAAACACTAAGCAGGAATGAAGGCAAGCAGCTGTGCTACCGCGGAGATGGCAATGGCCGCCGGCAGTTTCCCGGGGGTGGCCACCACGCCGATCGGACAATGAACGCGTTGAACCAGCTCTTCGGGAAAGCGTTGCCTCAGGCGCGACGCGAAGCGGGCCCCTTTGCTGCGGGATCCGATCAGTCCCAGAAACCGGAAAGACCTATGTTGTAAAACAGCTTCAATTATCTGCAGATCCAGCGCATGGCTATGCGTAAGCACCAGCCAGCACGCCTCGTCCGGTAGATCGGAAACATCGTCCGCATCACCCTGCAGGATGCGCACGTTGCCGGGCACTCTGGCAGGCCAGCAGTCCGGCCGCGGGTCCAGCCAGATTACCCGCAGCGGCAGACCGCCCAGCAGCTGCACAATGGCCTGACCGACATGACCGGCGCCGCAAACCACCACATTCAGTGTCGGCACCGTCCATAAATCCACCCACCCGTTGCCGACCGGGTCCCAGCCGCCCGTCATGCCGGCGCCTTGTCCCTGGTCAAGGACTTGAAGATGAGGCGGCTGGTCGTCGGCCATGGACAGGGATCGCCGCAAGCCATGGCCATTTTCCAGGGCCGCCAGCAGAGTCCGGCCCCACGCCAGATCATCATGCGTCAAGCGCTCGAAGGCCAGCCAGGTCACGCCGCCGCAACATTGCCCCAGCGACGGTCCAAGTGGAAAACGAAGCACCTTCCTGGCAGGTTTTCCCTCTTTCAGCATGTCGTGCGCGTGGGCAATGGCCCGCCACTCCAGGTGGCCGCCCCCTATGGTGTCGACGGCGCCGCCAGGCCCCACCCACATGCGGGCCCCTGCGTTGCGCGGGGTCGAGCCTTGCACGCGCAATACGGTAATCAATACCTGCGGCTCTCGCCGATTCAGCCCCTCCAGCAGATCGGCGAGCCAGCCTGTTACCGCCGTGGCTGCCGGTGCTTCCAATACATGCTCATGTTTATTCATAAGAGGACGCAGAGCCGGCCAAGGCCGGATCGGCCGCCGCTTCCGGCATCGGAGCCTCGACCTGTTCCGCGGGATATTGCGCCGCATGCGCATCGGCCACGGCGGGAGCGGTGGACGCAGCAACGAATTCGAGTGCCTCAAGGATACGTTCGGCGGTGGCAGGCGCATTCAGCACGGGTATTACACCCGGAGCAGCGGTGGCGCGTATGGCATCGCGTATGGCCAGCAACACCGAAATTGCCGCCGGCAATGGCGGCTCGCCCACCGCCTTGGAACGATAGATGTTGTCTTCGGCGTTTCCGTTGTCGAAGAACTCGACATTCAGAATCGGGGGGCAATCGGAAATGGAAGGAATTTTGTATGTCGATGGCGCGTGCGTCATCAGTTTCCCGGTGTCGTTCCACCAGAGCTCTTCTGTCGTCAGCCACCCTGCTCCCTGCATGAAGCCGCCTTCGATCTGGCCTCGATCCAGAGCCGGGTTAAGCGACCGGCCCGCGTCGTAAAGGATATCGGCGCGCAGCAGGCGGCTTTCTCCTGTCAGCGTATCGATAACCACTTCTGAACAGGCTGCGCAGTAGACAAAGTAATAAAAAGGCCGTCCGGTAAGCGTCTTGAAATCGTAGTGTATCTTGGGTGTTCGATAGAAGCCCGACGACCACAAGGGCACGCGCGCGTTATAGGCCTGCTGCACGAATTCCGCGAAATCCAGGACCGCCTTGTCGCCGCAATACACCTGGTTCGACCGGAAACTGATTTCGTCCGGCGCGACGTCGTAGTGGGCGACGGCGTAGGCGACGAGAGCGTCCTTGATCTTTTGCGCGGCATCTTGCGCCGCCTTGCCGTTAAGATCGGTGCCCGACGATGCAGCCGTGGCGGACGTGTTCGATACTTTGGAGGTGTCGGCGGCAGATACACGCACGCGTGCAATATCGAGCCCCAGTTCTTCGGCCACCACCTGCGCGACCTTGGTGTTCAAGCCCTGCCCCATTTCCGTGCCGCCGTGATTGATCAGCACCGAACCGTCGGTGTAGATATGCAGCAATGCCCCGGCCTGGTTCAAGTGCGTGGCGGTAAATGAGATCCCGAATTTGACCGGCACAAGGGCCAACCCCTTTTTCAATATCTTGCTGTCCTGGTTGAACCGATCGATTTGTGCACGTCGGACACGATAATCGGACGAAGCTTCCAGTTGATCGACAAGCTGGTGTATGACGTTGTCCTCGACCACCATGGAATAAGGCGTCACATTGCGCCCGGCTCTACCGTAGAAATTGAGCTTTCGTACGTCCAGGGGATCTCTCCCCAGACGCATTGCAATATCGTCGATCACATATTCGATCGCCAGGATGCCCTGCGGACCACCGAATCCACGAAAAGCGGTATTTGACTGCGTGTTGGTCTTCAATCTCAACGAAAGAATATCGAAGGTATCCAGGTAGTAGGTGTTATCGGTGTGAAATACCTGGCGGTCGGCGACCGGGCCGGATAAATCGGCCGAATAACCGCAACGCAGTTGGTGCTCGAACACGATGCCCAGAATACGCCCGTCGTCGGTATAGGCGACATCGTAAAGGCTGCGAAAATCGTGCCGCTTGCCGGTCATGAGAAAATCGTCATCACGATCGGCGCGCAGCTTCACCGGCTTGCCGGTGCGTCTGGCTAGCAGGGCCGCCACGGTGGCATAAGGCCATGATTGGCTTTCCTTGCCGCCAAATCCGCCGCCCATCCGGCGGCACTCCACTTTGATGGTATGCGCAGGCTGCTGCAGTACATGCGCCACCATGAACTGCATTTCCGAAGGATGCTGAGTGGAACAATACACATGCATCTCGTGGTTTTCACCCGGCACGGCGTAAGCGATCTGCCCTTCCAGATAGAACTGTTCCTGGCCACCGCAACAGACCTCGCCCTGATGGCGCCGCGGGCCTTGAGCCAGGACGGCCTGGACATCGCCGCGCCGTATACGCACCGGCGGAAGGACATACGATTTGCGTTCCGCGGCATCCTGCGCCGTCAGCGTATGGTCAAGGTCGTCGTAGTCGATACGAGCCAGTTTTACGGCACGACGCGCCAGGTCCCGCGTGATGGCCGCCACGGCAAACAGCGGCTGGCCGAGGAATTCGGTAACTCCATCGGCAAAGATGGGCTCATCATTCAGGAACGGGCCCAGGTATTTTTGGCCGGGGACGTCATCAAGCGTGATGACGGCCACGACCCCCGGCGCCTGCCGAACCGCATCCAGATCCATGCGGGCTATGCGTGCATGAGCTCGCTCTGAGAGCCCGAACGCCGCATGCAGCGTACCCTGCGTTTCGGGAATGTCGTCTGTATACAGAGCCGTGCCGCTGACATGCAATGGCGCGCTTTCGTGCGCTATGGAACGGCCTACGGTTTGATGTGACGGATCCTGCATGGCGGGCTCCTTAAACGCGTGTTCGCACTCCACCCGTGCTTTCAAGATAGAACCGATACAGCAGGTTCTGTGCCGCTTTCAAGCGATAGGCACCGCTCGCCCGCATGTCCGTCATGGGCTGATAATCCTGACGCATGGCTTCCATGGCTAGCCTTACGGGTCCTTCCTGCCAATACTGGCCCAGCAGCGCCTCTTCGGTATGTATGGCGCGCCGGGAGGTAGCGGCCATACCTCCATGGGCAATACGCAGCGATGCCACTTTTCCGTTGTCGAGCACAAGCGCATAGGCGCTGCATACTGCCGAAATGTCCTGATCGAAACGCTTGGACAATTTATAAGCCGCTACCTGCATGCCCGAAGCACGCAGCGGCACCAGCAATGCCTCGATGAACTCATCGGGAGCCCTGTCTTGCTCGCGATAGTCCAGATAAAGGCCTTCAAGAGCCAGAGTACGACGATGGCTGCCCTGGCGCAACACCACCTGGGCGCCGATCGCGATCAGGAACGGCGCGGAGTCGCCGATGGGCGAGCCATTCGCCACATTGCCCACCAGCGTGCCCGAGTTGCGTATGGGCATGGACCCGAATCGCTTCCAAAGTTCTGTGGCCTCGGGATACTCGGCCGCGATGGCTTGGTAGCCATCGTTCAACAGTACCGCCGCGCCTATCTTCAATTGTCCCGCCCCGCGTTGAATCTGCTTGAGCTCGTCGATATTGCCCAGATAGATGACACTGTTGAGCGTCTTCAGCTGCTTGGTGACCCACAGCCCGACATCCGTGCCTCCCGCCAGAAGAATCGCCCCGGGATGGTCCTGCAGCAAGCCGGCCAGTTCAGAACTCGTGGAAGGTGCAATATAGTGTTGCCCCGGCGTTTCGATTTCCAGTGTGCCGCGGCATTGAATCGCGAGCGCCTCCAGCTGTCGTCGCACCAGGTCGTGGTCGGCGGTTGCAATGGGATAGGCGCCCATATTTTGCGCCGCGTCGATGATGGGCCGGTAGCCCGTGCACCGGCACAGGTTGCCCGACAAATGGTCCAGCAACTGTTCGCGCGCAGGAGCGCGCAGCCCTTGCTGGTACATGGTGTACATGGACATGACAAAGCCGGGTGTACAGAAACCGCATTGAGAGCCATGGTGGTCGACCATGGCCTGCTGTACGGGGTGCAAGGAGCCGTCTGCGCCCGCAAGGGCTTCGACCGTCCAGATAGCCTTGCCGTCGAGCGTGGGCAAAAAGCGTATACAGGCGTTGATGGACCGATATGCCACTTCACCGTTGCCGGTAAGACTGGCTTCCGTAATCGTGCAGGCGCCGCAATCGCCTTCCGCGCAGCCTTCTTTGGTGCCGGTAAGCCTTGCTTGTTCGCGCAAATACTCAAGCACTGTCTGGGTGACGGAAACAGGGCTTACCTGGCGCAGATGGCCGTTCAGATAGAACCGTAGGGTGTTGCGCCTGCCCATATCGATCACAATGTCATCCAGCCGGAATCGCGCAATTCTGTATATCTGGCGCATGCTTTCCTTGCGTTCCTGGGCGGGGTCCAGTGTCAAGCGTCGTTCAAGCTGGCCAATGATGCCGGCACGATCATAGCCGCGCACCGCCAGGATGAAAGGAAAGCCGAACCTGCGCTGATATGCCGCGTTCAAGCGGGCCAGCAGTGAGAATTCAGCAGGCGAACACTGATCCAGTCCGGCTCCAGCTTGTTCTCGTGCTGATTCATCCGTCAGCACGCCGCGCACCGCCGCCTTCCCGGCCAGATCGGGATGAGCCCTGATCAAGGCAAGCCTGGTCTGAAGATCTGCCGCCTCGACCACGGCCACCATGGCCTCGTGCAAGGCATCTACATGATCAAAAGGCCGTTGCTTTACTGTGCATTCCGCGACCCAGGGAGAGTGCTCGAATACGCCCGCCAGGAGGGACACGAAGTCGTCCGACGGCATGGCGTTCAACTCGGCCAGCGTAACTGTTGCCTTCATGCCGATTCCTGATTTTCAATGTAAGGATGCCTGGCCATCCAGTGACGCGCAATGGCGGCGCGCGTCGGAATCCACACCCGATCGTGACTTTGCACATAGTCCAGAAAACGTTGCAGGGCGGCAAACCGGCCGGGCCGGCCTATAAGGCGGCAGTGCAACCCTACAGACAGCATTTTGGGTGTCGTGGCGCCTTCAGCATACAAGACATCGAATGCATCTTTAAGGTAAGCGTAGAACTGCTCACCCGAATTGAAGCCCTGCGCTGTCGCAAACCTCATGTCGTTCGTATCCAGCGCATACGGAACGATCAACTGAGGCTTGATCCGGCCGTCGGTACGCCGCACGGGCATCCAGAACGGCAGGTCGTCTCCGTAATAGTCCGAATCGTAAAGAAAGTCTCCTTCGTCGGCGATGATACGTCTGGTATTGGGGCTGTCCCGTCCGGTATACCAGCCTTCGGGCTGCTTGCCGGTCAAGCGCGAGACCACGTCGATGCATTGCCGGCAATGTTGGCGCTCCAGGGCCTCCGGCAAGGATTGGTAATGGATCCAGCGATACCCGTGACAGGCAATTTCATGACCCGATTCGACAAAAGCGTGGGCGACCTCGGGATTGCGTTCCAGGGCCATGCCGACAGCGAAGACAGTCAGTGACAGGCCGCGGCGCTCGAACTCGCGCAGCACCCGCCAGACGCCCGCGCGGGAACCGTATTCGTAAATAGATTCCATGGAAAGGTGGCGTTCGGGATAGCTTGCCGCGCCTATGATTTCCGACAGGAATTGCTCTGAGCCGGCATCCCCGTGCAATACACTGCTTTCGCCGCCCTCTTCATAATTCAACACGAACTGGACAGCAATGCGCGCCTGTCCCGGCCAGTCGGCTTGCGGCGGGTGGCGGCCATATCCGGCCATATCGCGGGGATAGTCAATATCCATGGGTTCTCCGGTCATTGAAATGTATGCCCATCAGCGATTCGCCTTTCCCGGTTAACCTTGACAATTATTCAGCCGGCCCAGAGAATCGTCAACACATGGTTGAGGCCAAGCTGCCGCCATAACGGAGAGACGCCGATGGGCAAACTTACCACCCACGTTCTGGACACCATGCACGGCCTGCCCGCGCAAAATGTCCGGATCAGCCTTTTTTCGGTGCACGGCGACAACCGCAGGCTGCTCAAGCAGCTTCTCACCAATAGCGACGGCCGCTGCGACCAACCGCTATTGCAGGGCGAAGAATTTCAGGCCGGCACCTACGAGCTTGTCTTCGACGCCGGCGATTACTTTGCCGGCCGGGGCGTCGACGCTCCCGAACCGCGTTTTGTCGACAAGGTGGCCATCCGATTCGGCGTCGCGAGACCCGAGCAGAACTACCATGTGCCCCTGGCGGTTACGCCCTGGGCCTGGTCTACCTACCGAGGCAGTTAGCGCGACGCCGGCCAAGCAAAGTGGAACCGTCCATGCAAGCCTATCTGCTGGAATTCGGCAACCTGCTTCTGCGATGGCTGCATGTCGTGGCCGCCGTTGCCTGGATCGGCGAGTCGATCTACTTTGTCATGCTCGACAACAGCCTGAAGCCGCCGCTGGATGCGGCCGCACGAAAGCGCGGTGTATTCGGCGAAATGTGGGCGGTGCATGGCGGTGGCTTCTATCACAACCAAAAGTACCTCACGAATCCAGGCGGGCTACCCGAGGATCTCCACTGGTCCTTCTGGAAGGCCTACTCCACCTGGTTATCCGGTTTCGCCCTGTTTGCCGTCCTGTATCTTGCAAAACCGGATATTTATCTAGTGAATTCCGCGAGCCCATGGGCCTGGGCTGCAGCGCTTGCCCCATGGCAAGCCGGTGTGGCCGCCTTGATTTTCCTGCTTGCCGGATGGGTGGTCTACGACCTGCTGTGTCGCCGCATAAGTCCTGGCATGAACCGCGACGGCCTGCTAAGCGCGGCGGTAGGTGTGATGATGGTGCTCATCGCCTACCTGGCCACGCAGATGTTTCAGGGCCGGGCGGCCTTCCTGATTACGGGTGCCGTCATGGCGACCTGCATGTCTGCCAATGTGCTGTTCTGGATAATTCCTGGGCAGCGGCGCATGGTGGCGGCATTGAAAGCGGGCGCCACGCCCGATCCGCTGGACGGCATGCGGGGCAAGCAAAGATCGGTGCACAACACCTACTTCACACTGCCCGTCGTGCTCCTGATGCTCAGCAATCACTATTCGTTCACCTTTACGAGCCCCCATGCCTGGATCATCCTGAGCCTGTTCATTTTCGCGGGGGCCTCGATACGCCAGTATTTCGTATTGCGTCATGCAGGCAAGAATCAGCTCGCCTACCCGGCCGCGGGCGTTGCGCTATTGCTGGTCGCTGCATGGCTGGGTGCGCCGGGCAGCCGGGTCACGCCGGCCGCTGTCGCCTCAGTCGGATCCACGCCGGGTACAACTGAAATACAGCAGGTACAGGCCATCATCAAGACGCGCTGCGTGCAGTGCCATGCCGCCCATCCCACACAGGCGGGATTCGCATCTTCCCCGTTGGGGATCATGCTGGAAACGGCGGACCAGATATCCGCGCACAGGGCCAGGATCAAAGAAACGGTGGCAAGCCGCTATATGCCTCTGGGAAACCTTACGCAAATGACCGATGCTGAACGCGCCGCGATTGCCGCCTGGAACATTCAGCCCTGACAACGATGGCCGCGCTCAGTCGACACACAGATAACCCAGTGTGCGGCCTTCCGGAAACGCTTGTGGCCCGCTGTCAGAAATCAGGACGGGATTTGATCCGGCCGGGCAATCGCATATACCGGTAACCGGATTCTCGGTCGAGGCCCCGGCACGAGTCTTACAGCCATACAGCAAGTTCATGGAGTAGCCGCCGCCACCCGTGCGGCTGGCCGAGTGCCATACGTTCTGGCGGCATACCAGCAAGCCGCCGTCGATTTCGCGCGCTACCGCTGTGTCTGCCGTGCAAGGGCTATTCAGTTCTTCCTGTGCCCCCAGATGCACATACCGCGCCACGTGCAGGTCGCTGCGCGCATTGATATTTCCTTCGACCGTGGCCATGCCACGAAATTGCGGATCGCGGGAATCGCGGACGCGCAGAAAATCCAGGTGGTCCAGTTGCTCGGCTGTAATGGCCAGTGCAACCGTCCCGGGCGGCAAGGCTGCACCGGATCCCACAGGGTTGGGCATTTCGAAGGCCACTCCTCGAAATAGATGCGGGTGGGAAATAGAGACCGATCCGCCCCATCCTTGCGCAGCCAGCAGCCATTGCGCAACCATTTGATCGTCGACCTGTCTGTTGGCGGCCAACAGAAAAGGCGAAGTGCTGTACACAATGGCCTCGAGACGACACGAAAGGCCGGGACAGGACCCATGCCGCATCAAGCGTACCGCAGCGCTGCCTGCCGCGGCGACAGTTTCGGGAAAGCCGGACGACAGCAAGCCGTCCGCCTTCAGTTCGGCCAGCGTAGGGGCTGCCCAGTCGGCATACCCCTGGTCACTGAGCGCACCGACATGAGCTGCCTGGATCAGCGCATCTGCGTGACGCTCGATATAGCCGTGCACCGATCTTTTTACCGACATCATCCATACAGCACTTGCCTGCGCCCGGGCATCGTTGATTTTATTGACCAATGTGTTGCCTGCCCATACGGCAATCAAGGTCGTCACGATTGCCGCGACCACGAGTTCGAGCATGACAAATCCTTGCTGCGTCCGCATCTCGACCCCTAGCTGGCGGCAAACACGAAGGTATTGACGTCGCCCTTGGCGCACTTGGACTCGACCGTCAATGCACTGTAATGAATGTTCTGGCTGGCATCTTTGACTACGACCGCCGCTCCATCGTCGGGCGTCACTGTGATGGAGTCCGACACCCGCTGCATGACCGAGGCAATGGAAGGACACGCGGCGTTATTGACGTTCGACAAGGTAATCTCGAAGCCGTTGCTTGATTCGTCGACACCAATGCCCACTTCTCCATCGGTTCCCAGTCCGTGCAGAACTTTTGTGCTCGCGCCGGATCCGGAGACGGTAAAAACGCTGGAGTCCCGGACAAGATTCGCAAAATTTGAAATATCGATGCCCTCGTAGGGCTGGGCGGATCCGGTCGGCGCATTCACCTTGGTTTGCAGAATGAATCGCGCCAGTTCCTCTCCCACTTTGGGCACTTTGTTTTCTATCAGGTAGCCGCCTATGGCAGGTATGCCAATGATGGCAAGCAACAGGACAATGGCGGTGACGATGGAGACTTCGATAAGCGAGAATCCCTGCTGGGCATGCACAGTGGCGACAGACATAACAGCTCCTTGAAGTTGCGCCTGCCCTTATTGGCTGGCGTAGAAAATCATCAGCGATCGACGCAATTCGTCGATGACGGCGTAATGCCATAAGCCCAGTCCCAACAGACAAGCCAGGCTGGCCAGCATCAGTCCCCAGCGCAGAGCGAGCGCCTGCTTGGCGACAGTCCCCAGGACCTGCGCGCGAAGACGCTCTCCGGCCAGATTCAGGCCCGACTGCAATCCACGAGCCATTACCATGTCGGCCAGGAACCAGAACTGCGCCCGATCGAGCAGGCCCGTATCGAAGGTATCGGCCCCTGCCAAGCCGGCGTCAACCCGCGCCAGCATGGCGTCGATATGGCTGGCCTGCCATTTGGACGCCCCCGTCTTTTGCATGATGAGCGCAGTGCGCAGCTGTGTGGATTCGCTTCCGTCGCGCCCCAGCACAATAGACAGCAAAGTCAAAAAGCGCAGCGCGGCAACATATCGATATACGCGCCAGAGAGCGAATCTTTCAAGGCCGCGGCGCAACGGCCCGCAAGTATTGGGCAATGACCAGAGCACGAGCAGCCCGCCGCCCATCGTGAGCACTGCGATGAGAGACCAGTTGAGCTGTACAAGCTCGGAGAATCGCAGCAAGGACCGGGTAAGGCCGCCATAGTATTCGGCCGGCACAGCGGAAAAGGTGCGCATCAGTCGCGGCACCGTGAACCACGGCACGGCCAGCATCATGAGAAACGCCAAAAGCAATGCCATGGCGCCTGACCATAAGGTTGCTCTCAGAATGTTCTTCGCGCGGATAGTCAATTGGAGCACCCGCGCCAGTTCTTCCAAAGTTTTGACCAGCGAGGCATTGCCAAACGACTGCGCCATTCTTATCAGGCCCAGTTCATCCTTGGGAAAACAGCCCAGCCACGTGGCGTACAGATCACCGCCCGCGGATTGATAGCGCTGAATCCAGCGTTGCGACAAGCGGCCCCGTACAGATTGCGCGCCATAGCGCCTTGCATCCCGCTCGAAGATATCCCTGAGCGTGCGGCGGCCTTGCATGCCCTGAAGCAATGCAGCGAGATAGTCGTAGTAATCCGCGCGACCACCGGCAAACCGCCAGCAATCAACTGCATGCTGCAGCGCGCCCAGCCATCGGTCCGGCGGATGAACGCTCATGGCACCGCCCTTAGCCGCGGCCTTGAAGGCCCGGGTACCGAATGCAGGTCACGCAAACGCCGTTGCGTTTCGAATGCGTGAAAGCGCAATTCGATGTCCCGCGGATCTATCAGCCCCTGGCTGGCCTTGGCAACGGCACATGCCATGGATGAACGCGCGTTGGCCGGGCCGCCTGACCCATACGGCTCGCAGACAGGTCCGAGGTCGAGAGCCGGATGTGGGTAGGCGCCACGCCGTATGCCCTGCAAAAATGCAGGCCACAGCGCCGGCTCTATCATTTCCGCGACGACGGTACGGCCTGTGTAGCCGTTCAGTTCATTGATGTGCTGCCTGGCGCAGGCGGCGCATCCTTGCGGATTGCGGATACGGAACGAGTCTGGCGGCAGGCCATACAGATCTTGTATGAGGCAAAGCCAGTCATGCCATTGGGCGCCGCTGCGATATCGGCTGTCGGGACCGGCCAGGCCTTCAACTAGCGCCTGCGCGGGCAGTGAACAATGCGGACACAGCACCGGCAACAGCGCCTGACAGACAAGCAGTTTGAGCATGCCGGGCGCGGCCAGAAAATCACGCGACACACCGATGAAGTCAGAGGCCAGCCGCTCTGGCACGTGCAAGGCACTGGGCGCATGCACTGTGGTGTAGACGTTGACACCCGAACCGGCCAGATCCATGAACGCCCTGCCGGTTTCCCTGTCGCGAATCTCGCCCAGCAGCACGTCGCTCATGGCGGACCGCTTCAGCGCCCTGAGCTTGGAGGCGTAGTCCTGATGGGCATCCGTGTGCAGGTATCTTGCCACCGTGTTCTGTATGGCGTCGGGAATGAGGTACTCCACGGGATCCTCGACAGTAATTACCTTGCGATGCGAGGGAAGTCCTGCAATCAGCGAGGCCAGGGTCGTGGATTTGCCCGACCCCACGGTACCGGCAAATACAATTGCGCCGCCTTCGGACACCATTACGCGTTCGATGTGCGCAATCTGGTCGGGCAAATAGCCCAACTTCGACAGCGTGGGCAGTTGCGCGCATCCTTCCCGCTCCAGCAGGCGCAGACACACACTGGGGCCACGCTCGGAAGCCAGCGACGCCCAGCGCAGCATGATGTCGCGTCCGTCGACCTGCCGCGTCATGCTGCCCTGCTGCTCTATCGTGGGATCGAATACGGCGCCATTGCCTCCGACAATATCCATCCAGGCCACGGACAGCATATCCACCAGCAGACTGGTCGGCATGCGGCGAAAGCGCTCGGGGGATACGTAGCGCCCGGAAATGGTGTATTTGACCTCAGACTCCGGCTCGCGCAGGCGCACGTTTATGTGCAGATCGCTGGCGCGGTTGCGCACACCCCATTCCACGAGATCGTGAAAGGCGTCCGCCAGCGCGGTCTTGGATTGCGCCAGCTGCGCCCTGGGCTGGCTGACGAGCGATTGCGCCGTGATCTGCTTGCGCGCGATGGCCAGCAATAGGGGTGCCGCCAGAATATAACGCGACGGGCTGGCCAGCATATAACCCGACTTGACCACTAAATGTGCGAGTACATCGGCCTGATCGCTGCCGACGTGCTCCGCAAGCGCGAAAACGGCGACAGTCTGGTCGCTCAGCAGAACCGGGCATAAACGCCCCGCAAGCGCATCGACATTGAGCTGGTTGCTCAGCGAGCGGACAAAGCCCGGCTTCATATCGGAAAGCTCGGCCGGGCTGGACACGACGACTGCGCGCGCGGCGTCGAACCGTGCAGAAGCAGGCGAAAAGTCGGCAGGCGCTGCAGACGAAAGGCGGCGCCAGGAAGGAAATGCGGCCATTCCGCTCACCTCCATGTGACGGGGGACAAGCATAAAGTGTGGGCCTCATCCTTGCGCTCGAGTTGGACACATGATCCCGAGATGCCGCGCAGCTTATAGGACGAGGAGCTGGCTTTCATTCCCACCGGAAAAGCATGCCCGCGCATGTACACATGCGGCTGCGCGCCGATCTCGACTTCAGCAAGCAGCTTCTTCCCGACACCGTATATGCCTACGAGTTTCAAGGGTCCGCTACGCGAAATCCGGCTATCGCCTTCCTTGTCTTCTGTCCTCTTGTCTTCTTTGCGCAGCGTTCTTCTTGCCTGGCTGAGTGCCAGATCAGTCTCTATGCGCATCAACTCGCGCACTGACATTTGCTCGGCAGCCAAGCCATCCACCGATGCCCACACCGCTTCGGGCCGCGTCGCGCACAAGCTCAGGCACAAGCCGAGGAGCGCTGCATCAATAGAGGGTTTCGCCCGGATCGCCAAGGCTGTCACCCGGTGCGATGGTGGTGTGGGGTTGATGCCCAGCAAGCACTTCGGTTTCATATAGCACTCCTTGAAGAGACAGGCTCAAGCTACTTTTTTTCAAACCCGGCTTATCGACATCGCGCAGTGTCAGCAACGCTTTGTTCCATGCGATGGACCCGGTATACGGCAGCATCAGGCTTGCAGAACGCAACGGACCGCTGAACTGCACGGGGCGGGACAGATAGGTGGTCAATCCTGGCGGCCTCGGCAGCACGCGTCCATGGCCGTCGCTGGGCGCAGGCACGGGCAGCGGCGTGGGGTGGCCTATTTGCATCTGACTGAAAGCAGTCCGTATGGCTTGAAGCGAACTGAACAGAACCCGCTCGTTATGCGCCGAGGTCTTGAGATTTCCGGCATCGAGTGGTACGCCATAGGAATTGGCCTCCCAGGCCGGCCTGGCCTGTTCAATCGAGGCGAACTCGACAATCCAGTCCGGTGGAGCTCCCGCCAGAAATTGGCTATTGCTGGCATGCACAGCGCTTCGTTCATATCGCGCCTGGCATCGCCACTTTCGCGCTTGAGGGGTGCACTCGGCCGCCTTCAAGCCCCAGCCGCCTACTCGGATGGGCAATTGATGCAAGGTTTCGAGTAAGCTGCGCGTACCCGCGACGCCATGGACGTGGCGGCCCTGTATGGCCTTTTCGAGGGCGAGCCGCCAAGCCTGCGCCGGATCGTCCATATGCTTTGCAGGGCCATGGGAAGCCGGACGAAACATATCCCACAGACGCGGTACAAGCAGCACAAGGACGAGCGTAAGCAGGAAAACCTGCACCGGCCAAGGCAGGATAGGCGACCAGCGCCGCAACAGCCGCAGACTGCTATGGTGTGAACTTGCTGCCTCGATCGCGCCCAGACTGGGCGTAGCCGGCGCCTGTGCATCGCCCAGCAGCACGAGCTGCGGATATGCCAGACGCAGTTCAGAAAGGACGAGCTGGGCGTCTGCACTGGATGGAAACAGGCGATCGGTGCGGGCGACCACCGCCCCTTCGTGCACCGCAACCAGCCAGAACCCAGCGTGCTCGAGTTGCATCAGCACTGCAATAGTGCCTGTGGAAAATAGCTGGGCGATATTCTGTGCAGCGGAATGCAGGCACATCTTGCGCGGTATCCGGCCTGCCTTCAAGCTTGCAATGCCCACCGAGCCGGCGGAGTCGCCCGCCAGCACCATATGCGTGGCCCGATGTTGGCGGGCCACGCGCGCCGCCAGCCGTTCCACTTTGCCGCCGAGCAGGGGCAGCCATTGAAGGCCGAACACCAGCGTGGCCGTGGGCAATGTCATGATAAGGAATTCATCGCTGGCCATGCCGTTAAAACCCTTCTTCGATCTGGGCTGTGACGACCATGACGGTGGTCAGGTGCTGACCTGCGACACGGTCGCTCCCGCCCAGGGCAATAGGAAGGCCCGGATTCAGTCGCCGGCCTTCGGTTTCTTCCTGGCTGCGATCAAAACCTGAAATCACCAAAGGCTGTCCGGGTTGCAGCACGACTTGCTGCACCGTTCCGTTTCCGTCTATGGTGATCTGCTGCAGCTGCAAGGGATTCTCTTTGTCTCCGAAAGTGACGGTCTTGAGCGGCTGCGCCACGGTATTGTCATAAGCGACAGACAGCAGGATCTGGCCATCGTCCTGCGCATCGGGAACCAGCGTGATAAGAGAACCCACTGTTTCTTCGCGTTGGCTGACCGACACCGAGGGCAAGGCCATTCCCGCGCTGGTAGAGAGTGCGGTTGTCTGTACCTTGTCGATATATGAAAATGTGGTTCGCACGGCATGGGTGACCGGCCGACGGTTGAGCGTGAGCACCGGCATGCTGCTGCGGCGTACTACCTGCCCAACGCGGCTCATTGCCTTGATGATGGCGTCCGACCCTTGGAATGAACCATCATTCAATGCCAGGCTCACGCTGGCGGCGTCGGCCAGGCCGGATCCCGGCACTGCCATGGAGGCTGCAATTTTGGCACTGGAGAACACCAGATTCCAGTCCAGCCCGGCCTCTGCGTCGTCATCAACCGCGACAGTGAGTTCTTCGAACACCAGGCGAACCCGGCGCGTCATGGCTCGGTTCTCATGATCCAGATATCGTCCGATGCGCTGCAGGACGGCAGGCGTATCGGTGACCACAATTGATGAACTGGCGCCCGGCTCGGCCACCAGCACACCGGCACGCGAGAGAAAGGGTTCAATGCGCAGACGCACCACGCCAAGCACGTCTTGCGTATTGCTGCTCAGGACCGTTTTCGACGTGCTGACGAAGCCTTCGGCCTTATTGCTGCTGCCCAGACCCAGTGAAGCTTCAGCATTGGCATTCAGCGTCAAGGCGCGCACGTTGAAGACCCGTGTTTCAGTACGATAGAACTCTATGCGGTCATTCTGGTATCGCCACATGACACCCAGCCGGGCGCTGATCCGGTCCAGTATTCTGGCCAGAGGTTCGGCCTCGCCGGAGAGCGTGACGGTGGAAGGCGCCGCTATTGCACCGCCCTGCCCCGATGCGCCCAGACGCGGCAGGAAATGCTCCAGGGGCAACAAGGCGTCTGGTCCGATATGGACCGGAATATTGGTGGCCGCTGAAATGCGCTGAGCCACCCGGGACAGGTCCATGGCGCCGTCGGCAAACATCAATGTGGTGTTGACATTGGCGCGCAAGGCAGGCGGCAAGGTTATTTCCCGCGCGAGGGGCTGGGCCCGGCCAACCAGCCATGGGCGGTCTACCACCTGAGCCTCACGCCGTTCATCCTTGCTTCCAACAGCACGGGTGAAGCTTTCATGCTGCGCTTTGGCCGAAGAACGCGCCTTGCCTATGACAGCCGCCATTTCTTGAACCCGTTCACTGATCGCGCAGGCGGACAGCAGAACGCATAATGCCGCCGCAGTCAGGCACCGGACCAATGGCATCATGAAGCCCCCGCACCCGAAACGGTACGATCGCACTGTTGGGCATATGGCACGATACGCAGCACCCGGTTGGAATAGAAGCAAGGCTGCAAGGGCCTATCCGCCAGCTCGGTACTTGCCACGAGATTCTGAACGGCCAGTTTGAAGCCCGGTTCGAATGTTGCGGAGGCCACAATGGGAATATCGGCGTCGACGGCCCAGTGTTCCGGCTCAAACGTCCATCCGGCCGATTTCGCCCAACGCGCCAGGGCTGAACGCAAGTTCAGATCTTCGGGGCTTACGGCAAAATGTTGCACCAGGGCATCGCTTGCGCCGGCTACCGGCAAGGCCACGGGACTTGCGGCAGTTTGCGGCGCAAGCGAGGTTGACGGCGCCGCCGGAGCCGACCGCTTTGCTGCAGCCGAAAAATCTGTCGGCAGGACGGGCACAGTGACCGGCGTGATGACAGGTGGGGTCGCTGGCAAAGTGTCAAACGGGATAACCGTAGGCGTCGTTGAGGCAGTGGTTGGCGGGGTCACGGGCTGGTCGCTGGAAACAGCCGCCGCAACGGCTTCGTTACCGGGCTCGAGCAGCCGCTCGACCCGGCTTTGCAAGCGTCCTCCGCGCAGAACCAATTGCGGCCACACGCCGTTAAGGACCATATAAGGTCCTTCCTGCGTGTATTTCAGCGGACGATCACCCGCAGCGGTATGTTCGAAAACCGCCGGCAGCGGCCGCTGCGGCGGGAATTGCAGCCACGTCCTGTTGCCGTTGTCGAAAACCTGGATCGGTGCGACCGCCCTGTCGCCCGACAGGCGCCACGCGAAGCTATAGTGCGAAACCGCCGCTATGCCTTGCTTGCTTTTGGAGGGGACGATCAGGGCCCACTCCGGCATACCCGCACAGGACGACAAGAACCCTGACAATATCGAAACTACAAGTATTCTGGCCATATTCAGATCCAAGACAGAAGCCCATGCCACGTGGCGTTGGAGCTATCTTGCGGCTCGGTCTTGGAGGCCGCCAGTCAGACTTTTACGAATAGAGTCTTTTGTCGCCAGGGATGTCTCAAACTATCCCTTACAAATCAGATGCTTGAATCAATTCCATGGCCATGAATGCAAAACACCCCATGCGCTGGAATTGCCCATGGGGTGCTTATTTTGCTATGGAAACGCGGACGGCTTATGACCGCCAAGAATGCTATTGACGCATGAGCTTGCCCGCTTCGGTTGAAGCCGATTTGAGCGCCGTCACGGCAGGCTGTTTGCCATCGAAGGCTCCGTCGAGTTTCTGTTCGAACATGGCCTTGATTTGCGGGTAGTTCTTGATGCGGAAGCCGCGCGACGTGACCGCAGGCTTGGTCGCATAGACAGCCACCAATTGCTGCCATTCGCCAAGGTCCTTGTAATAGGACTTATCGGTTTGATCGAAAGCTTGCTTGGTCAAAGGCAGGAAGCCGGTATTCTGAAACCAGTCGGCGGCCTGTTTCGGCTGGCTGAGCCAGGACAGGAACTGAACGCTGGCCGCATCGCTTTCCTTGGAAAGCCCCGAGATGGCCCAAAGCGCGGAGCCTCCCACGAAGGGATTGCCCGGCTTCGAAGTAACCTCGGGATAGTAAGGCAAGCCGCTCACGGCGAAATCCAGTTTGTTGGAGTCTTTGAACCAACCGAGATTGCTGGATGTGGACATCAACACGGCACATTCACCGTTGGCAAAGCGCTTGGTTGCGACTGCACTGAGTTCCGGCTTGATAAGCAATTCTGTCCGAACCCAGCTGATCATCATTGAAAGATGCCGTATGTACATGGAGTCGAACGAAAACACCGGTGTACCCTTGGACTTCAGGCCGTTGTCGTGGGTGGTATACGGCTGGTTGTTCACGGCGGCCAGGTTCTCCAGGTTCACCGAGACAGGCTGATCGCTGGTCAGAGGACAATTGCGCGACCCATTGTTTGCCATGGTCACCAACTGATCCTGCAAGCCTTTCCAGGAACGCTGGGGTTCGGCTGGCTTGATGCCCGCTTTCTTGAATGCGTCGACGTTGTAAAACATGACAGGCACGTCGACCATATAAGGGAAAGCGACCAGACGTCCTTTGGCATCGCGCATGAAAGTATTGAACTCTGGCAGAAACCATTTGACATCTTTGACCGCCGACTTGGCAAGCAAGACATGCAGCGGCTGAATGTAGGAACGCGCTGCAATGCTGTCGGGCACGCGCGAGTCGTCGAGCTGGACCAATGCAGGCTTGTCCTCACGCTTTTTGATCTTGCCCAATGCTGCTTCGATCTCCCGGGGAGTGTCGAATGACTTCAACCGTACTTTGACGTCTTTCTGATCTTTGTTGAAGTCCTTGACGAGGTCTTCGAAGACTTCCTCGTTATAGGGGTTGAGCGAGTGCCAAACCTCGATGTCGGTCGCGGCCGCGGCCGCCATGGAAGAAAACAATAACGACCCGGCGCTTATCCACGCCAAACGACGCCCGGAGCCGTGAGCGCCGAGAAACCAATGTTGTTTCATAAAACAATTAACCTAGAAAAGGAAATTCGGGTTCGGGTTGGCGGCCCGAAATAAGGTCGGCCAGTGCGCGTCCTGAACCCACGCCCATGGTCCAGCCCAATGTACCGTGACCAGTATTGAGATACAGGTTCTGGATTCTTGTCTTGCCAATAAGAGGAACATTCGAAGGCGTTGCGGGACGCAGTCCTGACCAGAAACGTACGTTATCAAAATCCAGCGCGGTTGGAAACAACTCTCGGGCCAGATTCACCATATTATCGCAACGGATTGTATTAAGAGCGCGCGAATACCCGGAAAGTTCCGCCGTGCCGGCCATGCGCAGTTGATTGCCCAGCCGGCTGTACACCACTTTATGCGCGCTGTCGGTCAGGCTGACCATCGGAGCAGCGGCAACGTCCACAATATCGAACGAAGCGGAATAGCCTTTGGCCGGGTAGACGTTGCAGGGAATTCCCAGCGGCAGCATGAAATGTGGCGTATAAGACCCCAGCGCGGCCACATAGGCGTCCGCTTCTATGGTTTCGTAGAGTCCATCCGGACGAATGACCTCGGCGCCCGTGATGCGTCCGCCCGCAGGTATCAATCGGCTGAGCTGGGTGGAGTAACGGAATTCCACGCCCGCCTTGCGCGCGCGCTCGGCCAGAGCCGTGGTGAACAGATAGATGTCGCCCGTTTCGTCTTCGGCGGTATAGTCGCCACCCACGATGGTGCCGCGCATGTGAGCCAGTGACGGTTCCAGCTGGACGATCTCATCCGTCGTAACAATGCGCCGGTCTACGCCAAAGTCGCGCATGACGCCCGCCATTTCCTGGGAGCTTTCGAATTCGGCGGGATCGCGGTAGAAATTGATAATGCCGCGTTCGAGGTGATCGTATTCTATATCGAGGTCGGCGCGCATTTCCCGCAACGTGCTGCGACTATATTCGGCGAGACGCACCATGGCGCGTATATTTGGCGCAAGCCGGCCAGGCAGGCATTCGCGCAGGAACATCAGGCCCCACCACCACTGGCGCAAATCGAACTGGGGACGAAACAGCAAGGGCGCGTCGTCCCGGAAAAGCCAGCGCGCCAGCTTCATGGGCGCCTGCGGATTCGCCCACGGCTCGGCATAAGACACCGAAATCTGACAACCGTTGGCACGGCTGGTCTCCTGGGCGGGTCCGCTTTCACGGTCTATGACCACCACATCGTGTCCAGCCTGGCTCAGCCACCATGCGGTGGATACCCCGATTATCCCGCTGCCCAATACTGCTATTCTCATAGTCGTTGCCTTTACCGCTGATGAGTGAGGCGCCGCAGGACGGCTTTACCGCCGACCTGCGTTTTGCTGTGACCGCCTAGGGCGCGTCGGCCTCTGTCGTAAACGCGTCGGCGAAGAAGTCTTCTTCGGGCAGTCCTCTATCGCCAATGAAGTCCCTGCGTGCGCTGTCTACCATGATTGGAGCCCCGCAGGCGTATACCTGATACCCCGACAGGTCGGGGTAGTCCTGGAGCACTGCCTGGTGCACGAACCCGGTACGACCTGCCCAGTCGTCGGACGGCAGGGCATCGGACACGACCGGCACGTAGCTGAAGTTGGGCAAAGCCTGCGCCCATTCCATGGCCTTGTCGTGCATATACAGGTCGCCGGGACGGCGACCGCCCCAGTACAGGACCGCCTTGCGCTGATTGTCGGACTCGATCATGCGCTCGACGATGGCCTTGATGGGCGCAAAGCCCGTGCCGCTGGCCAGGAATATAACCGGCTTATCGCTATCGTCGCGCAGGAAAAAAGAACCGAAGGGCCCTTCTACACGAAGAATTTCCCGTACTTTCATTTGCGTTGCGCCGGCGCCGAAGACATGATCGGTGAAGACGCCGCCCGGAGTGTGGCGTATGTGCAGCTCGACCAGATTATTCTCCGCCGGAGGCGTGGCCATGGAATAACTGCGCCGGCGGCCATCCTTGAGGATGAACTCCAGATACTGCCCCGCATAGAATCGAAACGGATCAGTGGCAGGTAATTGTAATTTGATGATCATGACATCGTTCGCGGCCGGCTCGATCGCCATCACGCGAGACGGCATCTTGCGAATCTGGATATCGCTGGCCATGCGGATTTCATGGGCCTCGATCAACATATCGGATTGCGGCCTGGCTTGGCAGAACAGGGTATAGCCATGGGCCAAGTCTTCGGGCGACAGGATTTGCGCCGGACTCGGTCCGGCATCGTACGTGCCCGAAACCACCTTGCCCTTACACGTGGAGCATGCGCCGTTGCGACAACTATAGGGCAGGACTATGCCCGCCGCGAGGGCGCCATCGAGCACGGATTGTCCGTCTTCGACCTGGAATTCGTGATTGCTGGGATGGACGGTGACCTTGAAACTCATGATGGCTGATAATAAAAATTAAGGGAATACACCCATTTTAAGGGTAAGGCGGTATTAGGGCCTGTTGACACTAGACCGGCGACAGTGTGGGCTGCTTGACCTTGATCGACAAGGCCTTGCCCTTACGGGCGCGTTTTCCCACGTACTCGTTCAAGGCAGCGGCATCAAGTTCCAGCACCGTCTCCTTGTTGCGGTACACCCCGCTGGCCAATATGCCGGCCGGACCGCCGGGTACCCATTGGGCCAGAATATCGCCCGCATCCAGGCCCATAAGAATGGTACCCCGCCCGCCTCCCGACAAGGTCTTGAGCTCGGCAAGGGCAACCACCAGAAAGCGGCCTTTCTTCGAAAGCATGGCGATATATTCGTCAGTCGCGCGCAGCAACATGGGCTTCAACAGAACGTCGCCTTTTTCCAGCGTCACGAATTGCTTGCCGCCGCGCTGGCGGGACGAAAGATCTTTCAATGTGGTCATGAAGCCGTAGCCGGCCTGCGTACCGAGCACATAGCGCTGACCGGCCGAGCCCGCGATCATGTGCGTGATGCGGGTGCCGGCTTCCATCTCTATCATGCTGGTAACCGGCTGCCCATCGCCGCGCGCAGAAGGCAGGCCGGCCACAGCCACCGTATAGACCCGTCCACTGGTGGAGAAAGCAATCAGATCATCGGTACTGCGGCACTCGATGGCATCATAGAGGCCGTCGCCCACCTTGAAATTGAACTGACCCGCATCGTGGCCATGCCCCTGGCGGACACGCAGCCAGCCCCGTTGCGAAATAATGACGGTTACCGGCTCCTCAATGACCCGGTTCTCGAGCACGGCACGCTCGGCCACCTCGATCAATGTGCGACGGTCATCGCCATACGTTTTCGCGTCAGCTTCGATTTCCTTGATCATCAGGCGCTTGAATGCATTGGGGTTATCCAGCAGTTCCTGAAGCACAGCCTGCTCGGCCTTCTGGGCGGCCAATTCCTTTTCAATTTTGAAACCTTCCAGCCGCGCCAACTGGCGCAAGCGCATTTCCAGAATGTCCTCGGCCTGGCGTTCGGACAGATCGAAGCGCTGCATGAGCGCGATGCGCGGCTCGTCGGATTCGCGTATGGTCTGGATCACTTCATCTACATTCAGGTAGACCACCATCCGGCCTTCCAGCACATGGATGCGGTCGGTGACTTTATCCAGTCTGAACTGCGTACGGCGCGTAATCGTGTGCGCGCGAAAACCCAGCCAGTCGGTCAAGACCTGGCGCAGGGAACGCTGGCCGGGCCGGCCATCGGTGCCGATACAAACCAGATTGATGGAAACGCCGGTCTCCATGCTGGTCTGGGCAAGCAATGTATTCACGAACTCATTGCGGTCTATCCGGCTGCTCTTGGGTTCGAAGACCAAGCGTATCGAAGCCTGTTTGCCCGATTCGTCGCGCACGGTATCGAGCAATCCCAGGATGAGCGCCTTGGTTTGCTGCTGATCGGTACTCAGGCTTTTCTTGCCTGCCTTGATCTTCGGGTTGGTACGGTCTTCGATCTCTTCCAGTATCTTCTGCGACGATGTCCCCGGCGGCAATTCGGTAATCACCAACTGCCATTGCCCGCGGGCGAGTTCCTCGAACTGCCATCGTGCGCGCGCCTTGATCGATCCGCGTCCAACGCTATAGATATGTGCGATCTCGGCCGGCGAAGAAATGATCTGCCCTCCCCCTGCAAAGTCGGGCCCCGGAACCAGGGAATAAAACTCTTCGTCGGAAAGCTTGGGATTCTTGATGAGGGTCACGCAAGCGTTGGCGACTTCGCGCAGATTGTGCGCCGGGATCTCGGTGGCCATGCCCACGGCGATGCCCGACGCGCCATTGAGCAACATGACGGGCAAACGCGCGGGCAGCAGCATGGGCTCTTGCTGGCTGCCGTCGTAATTCGGCGCAAAGTCCACCGTACCTTCGTCCAGCTCGTCGAGCAGCACGCGGGCAAAAGGAGTAAGCCGCGCCTCGGTATACCGCATGGCCGCTGCGTTGTCGCCGTCGCGCGAGCCGAAGTTGCCCTGACCATCGACCAGTGGATAGCGCAGCATGAAGTCCTGCGCCATGCGCACCATGGCGTCGTAGGCGGCCTGGTCACCATGAGGATGGTATTTGCCCAGCACATCGCCGACAACCCGGGCCGACTTCACCGGCTTGGCCCCGGATGTCAGGCCCATGGCCTGCATGGAGTAAAGGATGCGGCGTTGTACCGGCTTCTGGCCGTCGGTCAGGTCGGGCAATGCCCGTCCGCGCACCACCGATACCGCGTAATCCAGGTAAGCCTGCTCGGCGTAATGTGCGAGCGTAATGCTGTCGCCGTCCGGCGCCTGGTCGAACAAGCCTGTTTGTATACTGTCCATTGTCATCTCTGTGTATATTTAAACGTCGACCTCGGCCAGATTTCCTTTCTGCTCGAGCCAGGTACGTCGTTGTGCCGATTCACCCTTGCCCATCAGCATGTCGAACATCTGCGTCGTGGCCGCGAACCCGAGGTCTCCGTACGTGACGGGCGTGAGCCGGCGGGTGTCGGGATTCATGGTGGTGTCCCATAGCTGCTCGGCGCTCATTTCGCCCAGGCCCTTGAAACGACTGATGCTCCACGACGATTCACGTACGCCTTCCTTGCGAAGCTTGTCCTGCGCCGCGTCAAGTTCACCCTGATCCAGGCAGTAAACCTTGCGGGCGGGACGCTTGCCCGCCGCCGGCACGTCCAGGCGAAACAATGGCGGGCGGGCCACGTATACATGTCCGGCTTCGACCAGCTTGGGAAAGTGCCGGAAGAACAGTGTGAGCAGCAGCACCTGTATATGCGAACCGTCCACGTCGGCATCCGACAGAATGCAGACGCGCCCATAGCGCAGGCCGGAAAGATCGGGATGGTCATCGACGCCGTGAGGATCCACCCCGATCGCCACTGCGATATCGTGAATCTCGTTATTGGCGAACAGGCGGTCGCGATCGACTTCCCAAGAGTTCAACACCTTGCCGCGCAGGGGCAGAACCGCCTGGAAGCCCTTGTCGCGGCCCATTTTTGCCGAACCGCCGGCCGAATCCCCTTCGACCAGGAAGACCTCGGTTCGTGAAATATCGTTGGACTCGCAGTCTGTCAGCTTGCCCGGCAATACCGCCACACCGGAGCTTTTGCGTTTCTCGACTTTCTGCGCCGACTTGGCGCGTGCTTGCGCCTGCCTGATGGCGCTCTCGGCCAGCTTCTTGCCGTGCTCGACGTGGGCGTGCAGCCACAGATCCAGAGCATTCCGGGAGAACCCGCTGACCAGCCGCACGGCGTCGCGGCTATTGAGGCGCTCTTTGATCTGTCCCTGAAATTGGGGATCGAGGACTTTGGCCGACAAGACGAAGCTGGCGCGGGCGAAGACATCTTCCGGCAGGAGCTTGACGCCTTTGGGCACCAGGCTGTGCAATTCGGCAAAGGACTTGACGGCGTTGAACAAGCCGTCGCGCAGCCCCGCTTCGTGGGTGCCGCCGGCCGTGGTCGATATGAGGTTGACATAGGATTCGCGCACCACCGCGCCGTCGGCAGTCCAGACGACTACCCAGTGGGCGCCTTCTCCGGGTGCGAAGGAATCGTCGTCATCAGTGGCATATTGCTTGCCTTCAAACAAAGGTATGATTTTCTCGGCATCGCCCAAGGCCTCTTCCAGATAACCCCGAACGCCCTCTTCATACTGCCATTCGCGCGTTTCCCCGGTTTTTTCGGTGGTCAGCGTTACCTTGATGCCGTTCAGCAGCACAGCCTTGCTGCGCAATACGTGCACAAGTTCGGCCATGGGTATGGCGGCCGAGTCGAAATATTTCGGATCGGGCCAGACACGCACCCGCGTACCGGTTTTCTTGCGCCCGACCGGATCAAGTTCCTGCAAAGGCTCAAGGACATCGCCATTGGCGAACACCAATTCGTGTGTCTTGCCGTCGCGCCATACGCGTACTTCAAGCCGCGTGGACAGCGCGTTGGTGACCGACACCCCGACGCCATGCAGGCCGCCCGAAAAAGCGTAGGCGCCGCCGTCCTTTTTATCGAACTTGCCCCCGGCATGCAGCCGCGTGAAAACCAGTTCGACCACGGGAGCGTGCTCTTCGGGGTGCAGCCCCACCGGTATCCCACGGCCATCATCTTCGACGGTCACGCTGCCGTCGGCATGCAGCGTCACCTTTATCTGTTGGACGAAACCCGCCAGCGCCTCGTCCGCGGCATTATCGATGACCTCCTGAAGGATGTGCAAGGGGTTGTCTGTGCGTGTATACATGCCCGGGCGCTGGCGCACGGGTTCCAGCCCCTTCAGGACCCGGATGGATGCTTCGTCGTAGCGTGGTGTAGCCAATTTGCTCTCGAATTTTCTGTGTGGATTACGGTATTTTACGGAGTATGCGCCATATCGCCGCCAGCAAGGCCCGACGCGCCGATGATAAAACGTCTTGTGCGCACCCCGGCTGTCGGTGGTATGCTTGTAAAAAAACGGGCGCAATGCCCCGTTTGCACTTACTAGAATACATGGTCTTGCTGCCTTGCCTTCAAGCAGCAAATTCAAGTCACTATCATCTTCTTAGTTTTCCTATCATGAGCGAATCTATCAAACACGTGAGCGACGCCTCTTTCGAGAACGACGTCCTGAACTCCGACGTACCCGTACTGGTCGACTATTGGGCCGCATGGTGCGGTCCCTGCAAAATGATCGCCCCGCTTCTGGAAGAGGCCGCGGGCCAGTACGAAGGGCGTGTTATCATAGCTAAAGTCGATGTGGACGAAAACCCCGAAACCGCCGCCAAGTTCGGCATTCGCGGAATCCCGACGCTCATGCTCTTCAAAGACGGCAAGCCCGCTGCCACGAAAGTCGGCGCACTGTCCAAGTCACAACTCAACACTTTCCTAGACGAATCCCTGTAAACGGTCGTTTTCGCGCGAGCCTGCTCTAGGCTCGCCGCCACTTTGCAAATACCCCCTCTTTCCTCACATGCATCTCACCGAATTAAAAGCACAGCACGTTTCGAAGCTTCTCGAAATGGCCGCCGCACTTGACATAGACAATGCCAGCCGGCTGCGCAAACAAGAACTGATGTTTGCCATCATGAAGCGGCATGCCAAGCAAGGCGAACAGATTTTTGGCGACGGCGTCCTGGAAGTGTTGCCCGACGGTTTTGGTTTCCTGCGCTCACCAGAAACCTCTTACCTGGCAAGCACCGACGACATCTATATTTCACCGTCGCAAATCCGCCGCTTCAATCTGCACACCGGTGACTCCATCGAGGGCGAGGTTCGCACCCCCAAAGACGGCGAACGCTATTTTGCGCTGGTCAAGGTCGACAAGGTCAATGGCATGCAGCCCGAGGCCATCAAACATCGCATCATGTTTGAAAACCTTACGCCGCTGCATCCAGACGAAGTAATGACTCTTGAACGCGACATCAAGAGCGAAGAAAACGTTACCGGCCGCATCATGGATATCTTTGCCCCAATCGGCAAAGGCCAACGCGCCCTTATCGTAGCCAGCCCCAAGTCTGGTAAAACAGTCATCATGCAGCATATGGCCCACGCCATCAGCACCAACTATCCTGACGCCGTCATGATCGTGCTGCTGGTTGACGAGCGCCCTGAAGAAGTCACAGAGATGCAGCGCACCGTACGCGGTGAGGTCGTCGCGTCGACTTTCGATGAACCCGCTACCCGCCATGTGCAGGTCGCCGAGATGGTGATCGAAAAAGCAAAGCGCCTGGTCGAACTCAAGAAAGACGTCGTCATCCTGCTTGATTCCATTACGCGGCTGGCGCGCGCCTACAACACGGTGGTGCCGGCGTCCGGCAAGGTCCTGACCGGCGGCGTGGACGCCAACGCACTGCAACGTCCCAAGCGATTCTTCGGTGCCGCGCGCAACGTCGAAGAAGGCGGCTCGCTTACCATTATCGGCACAGCACTGGTAGAAACAGGCAGCCGCATGGACGAGGTCATCTACGAAGAATTCAAGGGCACCGGCAATTCCGAAGTCCACCTGGAACGCCGCCTGGCCGAGAAACGTGTATATCCGGCCATCAACCTGAATAAATCCGGTACGCGTCGCGAAGAACTCTTGATCAAGCCCGAACTTCTGCAGAAAATCTGGGTGTTGCGCAAATTCATTCACGATATGGACGAACTCCAGGCTATGGAATTCATTCTGGACAAGATTCGCGCTACCAAGACAAATTCCGAATTTTTCGACATGATGAAGAAATAAAAACGATGACTCTACCTACGCTCGACCAGTTTCTCGCCCAGATACAAGCCCGCGATCCGAATCAGCCGGAGTTCATGCAGGCAGTCAAAGAGGTCATGCACAGTTTATGGCCGTTCATTGAACAGAATCCTCATTACGCGCAGCATGGCATCCTGGAGCGCCTGGTCGAACCAGAACGAGTCATCCAGTTCCGAATATCGTGGGTCGACGACCAAGGCAAAGTCCAGATCAATCGCGGTTTTCGCATACAGCACAGTTCAAGCATAGGTCCCTACAAGGGCGGCATGCGTTTTCATCCGTCGGTGAACCTGTCCATTCTGAAGTTTCTTGCCTTCGAGCAGACATTCAAGAATGCCCTGACCACACTGCCCATGGGCGGCGGTAAAGGCGGGTCCGACTTCGATCCCAAGGGAAAATCCGACGGTGAAGTCATGCGCTTCTGCCAGGCACTCATCGTCGAGCTGTACCGGCACCTGGGCCCCGACACCGACGTGCCCGCCGGCGATATCGGCGTAGGAGCCCGCGAAGTCGGCTTCATGGCCGGCATGATGAAAAAACTGTCCAACTCGGCAAGTTCGGTGTTTACCGGCAAGGGCCTGAGCTTTGGCGGCAGCCTTATCCGTCCGGAAGCCACGGGATACGGCACAGTCTATTTTGCCGAAGAAATGCTCAAGCACGCGCGCCAGTCGATTGAAGGCTTCACCGTATCCGTGTCGGGTTCCGGCAACGTCGCCCAGTACGCAATCGAGAAATGCATGCAGCTGGGCGCCAAGGTCATCACAGTCAGCGACTCGCACGGTGTAGTGATCGACAAGGCCGGTTTCACATCTGAAAAACTGGCCGCGCTTATCGAACTCAAGACCAAGCATCGCGGACGCGTCGAAGACTACGCCAAGCAGTTCAACCTGGTTTATGAAGCCGGCAAGAGGCCTTGGCACGTGCCGGTCGACGTCGCCCTGCCCTGCGCAACGCAAAACGAGCTAGAACTCGAAGATGCACAGATGCTGATCAAGAATGGCGTGCGCTGTGTCGCCGAAGGCGCCAACATGCCGACAAGCCTTGACGCCGTCGATGCCTTCATTGACGCCAATATTCTGTATGCGCCCGGCAAGGCCAGCAACGCCGGCGGCGTTGCTGTATCGGGCCTGGAAATGAGCCAGAACTCGCAACGCTTGCAATGGACACGTGAACAGGTCGACAGCAAGCTGCACGCCATCATGCGCAACATCCACGAAAACTGCGTGCAGCACGGCACAAATCCGGGCGCAAAATCGGTCAACTATGTAAACGGTGCCAACATCGCCGGCTTTGTGAAAGTGGCCGATGCGATGCTGCATCAAGGCGTTTGCTAAGATACTGACTTGCCAGACAATGCCGCGCTGCGGCGGCCTGCAAAGGCCGCATGCGCGGCATTATCGTTTGCGCGCCGGATGCATCAGGGCGATACCGCCCTGGGTGTTTCTTTCTTTGCGGCTTGGCCCTCGGGCGGGACAACGACATCGCTGATCTTGGGATCATCCCAATCACCCTCAATATGGTAGCGTGCCGTCATGGCCTTGGCCAAAGGAGCTTGCAGCAGCCATTGCGTCAGGAAAGCGCCGATTCCTACAATCGGATTGATAGCAATGCCGGCAGCAATAGCGGCGCCGCTGACATCCAGGTTAGGCACGACCACCGCTTCCAGATTCAGGCGTTCACTGATCAAATTGATGTCGCCCGCGATCACAATGGTGCCCACGGGGCCTACCACCCTATAGTCGTCGGTGTTCATGATGCCGTCATTCAGCAGCAAGGTGCCGCGCAGCCTGTCATAAGGAAATCCTTCCTTGGTCAATCCTGCCGGGTTCACATCCATGCGCGCCAACCTGTGCAGGGACTGCAGGGACAACAATTCCAGCAGGCGCGAAGAGCGCGAATTCACACTGCTGAATCGCCCTTTTTCCAGGTCGATCTCGACCTTGCCGTTGAGGTCTGCCTTGCTTACGTCCCATGGCATATTGCGCCATTCGAACCGGCCAACGGCTTTCCCGCTTCCGCCTTTCATGATTTCTCCGAAGTCGGCGTACTCCATGTACTTCCCCAAGTCGCTGAATTCTGCTTGAGCATCCAGCGCCAACCCACGATTTTTGCCGCTGAGCCGCCACGTTCCCGAACCCGTCAGAATGGCGCCAGGACCGGTCAACTTCAATTGTTCAAGTTGCCATAATCGTCCACGAGCCTGATTGACCCCGACGACAGACAGTTCGCCGGCATCCCGGCCGTACAGTCGGAGATTTTTCACATACAGATTTACGCCGGGGATATCCAGGTCGTCGCTGATCTGGTAGCCGGATTCATCATGCTCATTGCTCTTTGCACCAAGCTGTTTCTCGCTACCAAGAGCCAAGCGATCGAAACGGGCGTCGACGCGACCGGCAACTCGACGATGGGCTTCACGCCAGAATAGCGTGCCTGCCGTTTGCGAAGAGCTGATGTCCACGCGCCACTGGGCTATGGCGGGACGACGGGCTGTAAAGGTCAACTCATCGAACACCAGCCCCAGCGCCCGGGCCTGCCCGGTCTGCAGGCGCAATTGACGCAGCTCCGGCCACAAAGAGCGCTTCTGCTGTGGCTTCGCCTCCGGCAACGGCGTGGAGAACTCGGTGACCACTTGGTCCCATAGATCGACATCGACTGACGGATACCGAACATCGACACTTGCACCGGCTTGCGGAAGCTCCGGATTTTGATCCACGCCCAGCGCAGCGGAATAGAAGTACGGACCCGTACTTTTACTCTCGTCGTGCAACAGCGTGGCGTTCACGTTTTTTCCCAGCGCAATCCCCAGCGCCATGCTCTTGCCATCGCTGTGCGGGCGCCAGTCAACGCGCAGGGGCATGGGCTGCGCCGCCGACTTTCCCAGGGGCGGAGGCAAATCGAGCGACAGACCGGACAAATCCGAATCTACCGTTAAGGACAAAGGCTTGCGGTCGGGACGGCTGATCAACGCCTTATACGGCACTGTTCCATGCATGCGCTTCATTCCTTGCAAGCCCACAAAGCTCGTCAACGCGGACGCGCTCATCTGCCCATGCATATGCAAACCCTTCAATGCGCCGCCGACTCCGCCGCTCAACGATAGGGCGCCACCCAGGAAGCGGGCCTTCATTCCAGCTGAACTGGCGCCGGTATCCGTGAAGTCCAGAGTGCCGGACACCTGTGTAAACGGCGGCAAGGCGGGCGAGAGGCGCACACTGTTGTCGGTAAACCGGATCGCACCCCGCACGGTCGTATCGCGGCTATGCAGCAGCGGAATATGCAAGGTTAGCGGCACCTCCCATGCGCCATCGGCCGTTGCCGAGTCGAACGCTCCATCCAGCAGTTCCCCCAGCGGTGAATGCGGCATCAGCGCCAGATAGGTTGCCGCCTTGCCGCTGGTCGCGCCCTGTATGGTCAAGATGGAATCGTCTTCGATACTGGGAATATGGGCAGTGACGTTGCTGAGCTGTATGGGAAGGCCTGAGTCGGGATGCATTAGTGCCCGGTCGGCCAGCAGGCGCAGATCGGCCCGATTCAGCGCCACCCTGCCATGCATATCGGTAATCCGGGGCCAGCCCAGCGATTCGCCTTCCGCCGGCAAATAGTCAATCACGGCTCCGGAAAATGGCCCGGCTACACGGAAAGTGCCCCGGGACGGGTCTTCCGCAAACGGAAAATGCGCCAGGTCACCGTTGAGCGTCAGATGTGCATCATTGATCCGGCCATCCAGCAAGCCTGTAGCCATCCAGTCGCGCGCGTCCGGGCTAACCACATTCGGCAAGTAGTGGTCGATCGACGCAATGAGGGCTCGAGGAAAGTGGCCGTATATATCAATCAATCCGGCAGAGCCGGAGCCACCCTGCTGCCAACTGCCGGCAAGGCTGGCCTGCACATCCGGATTGGACAGATTTACACGTTCGACCTCCAGCCGCAAGGCGGAACCCGTAGGATTCTGGACATTGCCTTTGGCTTCGACTTCGTCAAAACTCAAGGTGTGCCGGAAGATGTCCGTAGCCTGCAACGCCAAGCCGCGTAGCTCCAGGCCGAACTCTATCGCTGCGGCAGACGAAGCCGAGCTTGCCTGGCCAAACGTGGACTCCCCGATGAGCCCGTTCTTGGCACCCGATGGAAATACATTCTGAAAACCTCTCCATGGACCTGCCAGGTACAGACGGAGAAACTCGGACTGGATGTATGCATCGTCTCCGAGATCTTCCAGAGCCCATCGACCGTTCCGGGAGGTCATATCGGATGTGTAATGGTCGATCTTGCCGCCATTCAGGGCGATCCATCCCTTTGCCGACACCTCGCCCGACACAAGCTGCTGAGGTGTGTCTATCCAGACGCTCCACCCTGCGGGACTCATTTTGTCCACGTGGGCATATAGCTGCCCAGCGCTATTCTGCAGCGAAAAGGCCTGCCCTTCAGCGGACGCGAATTGCCTGAATTCTCCGCGCAAGTCCAATGAACCTCCAAGCTCCGATGGCGGGGCGGCGCTTAAGGAGAAACGGTGATCGGTACCGCGATTCTGCAGGATCAACGTCACGTCGGCGAAAACCAGGGTGGTCTGTGAGCGTGTTTCGTCCAGCCAGCGTAACGTGGAATCGCGCAGCACAACCTCGCGCTGTGCAGCGAGCCAGCCCAATGCCTGATCGTGCGCGCCAGTATCCAACTGTTCCGGGGAATCCGCATCAAACGACTGCCCCAGTAGCCAGAACCGCTCAGAGCGGTCGCGTCGCAAGCTGACATCAACGCCACGGGCTTCGATGCTGGAAAACTGTGGCGTCAAGGTGACCAGGCTGCTCCAGCTCCACTCGGCCTGAATATGCGGAATATTAAGCACTTTGCGCTGGCGCTTGTCGGTCAGCGTCACGTCCGACATAGCAAGGCGCGGGTTAAGCCCGCTCCAGTCGGCGGAGATTTTGCCCAGGCTCACTGCGACATTCAGGGTCGACGACAGTTGCTGCGCTATGTATGGCCGCCACTGATCGATATTCGGCAGAACCCAATACTTGACGCCAAGAAACAGGCCGCCCGCCCCGAAATATATGAGGAGCAGTACCTTGGCGAGCAGTTTCAGAAATAGGGAAGGGATTCGAAGCACCGATTGAATTAGCCAGAACAGTATTATTTGCAGTATCTTGTACCCGTTTTTACGGTTTTCGTCTCTCTGTTTTCGAGCCCCATCCCTTTTTGCCGAACTTTATGTCACCAGCCATTATATTAGAGCCCGCCCTGCACTGGTCCGGCGCGCTGCGCCGCAAGCTCGTAGCCAACAGCGCGTTTGAACAATGGCTGGTCAAGGCGATCGAACAGCCCGTCACACCAGAGACTATTCATGCCTGGTTCGACGAATTGCGGCTGGACCATGGCGACGCCGCGCTATCCCTCCCGGACATACGAAGGGTCTTGCGACGCTTGCGCGAACGGGTCTTCTTCACCACCACAGTACGCGACATTAACGGCTCCGCTGATCTGCAGGAAGTAGTAACCGCCATGTCCGCCCTGGCCGATCTGGCCATAGCCGAAGCGTACAAGAGCGTTGCAAGCAGCTTGGCCGAGGTCCATGGCGTACCGCTGGATCCGAATACGGGCCGCCCGCAGGAACTCTTGATTCTGGGTATGGGCAAACTGGGCGGTGAAGAGCTGAATGTGTCATCCGACATCGACCTCATCATGGTGTACGGAGAAGAAGGCGAAACCACCGGCAAGCGAAAACTGAGCCATCACGAGTTCTATGGCCGCGTCACGCAACGCATGATGCCCGTACTGTCGGAACTCGACGCCGACGGACAAGTGTTTCGTACGGACCTGCGCCTGCGTCCAGACGGCGATTCGGGCCCCCTGGCCTGGAGCCTGGATGCGCTGGAGAACTACCTGGTTACGCAGGGCCGCGAGTGGGAACGCTATGCCTGGCTAAAAAGCCGGGTCATTCCTTGCAAAGCATTTCCCGACAGTGATTCAGGCGACCAATTGAAACAGTTGGAGTCCTTGCGCACTCCCTTTGTGTATCGCAAATATTTCGACTTTGACGCGCTGGCCGCGTTGCGCGGCTTGCGCGAACGGATACGCCAGGACTGGCAGCGCCGCGCCATGGCGCGCACAGGGGTCGATACGGTGCATAACATCAAACTCGGCGACGGCGGCATACGCGAAATCGAGTTTATTGTGCAACTGAACCAATTGATACGCGGCGGCCGCGTGCCGTCGCTCCAGCAACGGCCGCTGCTGGCCGCGCTGCACGCACAGAAAGAGGCCGGCGTTATTTCCGCAGAGGTAGCCGACAAACTGGAGGCCGCCTATCAGTTTCTGCGATGTGTAGAACACCGCCTGCAATATAGGGAAGATGAACAGACTCACCTGCTCCCCCGCGACGAAGACCAGCGCGTCGGATTGGCGCGCTCCATGGGCATGACACTGGCGGAATTCGATACCCGGCTATCCGCGCACCGCGCCTTCGTCGAGCAAAACTTTCGCAATGCCTTTCGCCTGGCCGGCATGGGCGGCGACGACGACAACGGCGACGACACAACGGCCCCGCACGCGGATGCGCCTTGTGGCGATCTGGCCGATCATATTCGCCTGCATCTGGGCGTCGACGCATCGACCATCTGCCAGCGCGTCGACGCCTTGATGGACAGCCATCGGATCCGCAGCCTGCCGGCCACCAGTCGCAAACGGATCGAAACGCTGCTGCCTTCCATCATCAGTACCGCGGCCAAGAAAAAACAGCCGCAGGAAACCGCCATACGGCTCTTGACCCTGGTCGAGAACATCGCCCAGCGCAGC
Organism: Pseudomonas sp.; assembly: GCA_036675275.1. Taxonomy (GTDB): domain Bacteria; phylum Pseudomonadota; class Gammaproteobacteria; order Burkholderiales; family Burkholderiaceae_B; genus Pollutimonas. The sequence continues at coordinate 111,206 of JAKFFG010000067.1, forward strand.
GCATATCTGGCCCTGCTGGCCGAATACCCGGACACCCTTGCGCGGGTGGCGCGTATTGTGAGTGCCAGTCCCTGGGCCTCCGACTACCTGAGCCGCTATCCGCTTTTGCTGGACAGCCTGATCGAATGGCATTCGCTGCTGGAACCACCCGACTTCCAGCAGATCGCCCGGCAGTTGCATAGCGAGCTCGACGCCTGCACATTGCCGGACGGCCAGCCCGATGTTGAACAGCAAATGAACTTGATGCGCGATCTGCAGCATCAGATCACATTTCAGTTGCTTGCCCAGGACCTGGAAGGTGTATTGACGGTAGAACATCTCGCAGACCGTCTGTCTGCGTTGGCCGACACGCTTCTGGCCGAGACAATATTGCGCGTATGGCCTCTGGTGCAAAACCGCAAGAAGCGTACCGATCTCGCGCCCCCGCGATTCGCGATCATCGCCTATGGCAAGCTCGGCGGCAAGGAAATCGGCTATGCCTCCGACCTTGACCTGGTATTTCTTTACGATGATCCCGGCGACGACGAGGCGGGCGAGCTCTACGCCAAATTGGGCAGGCGGATGTCATCATGGCTATCCACCATGACCTCATCTGGCCGCCTCTATGAAATCGATCTGCGCTTGCGTCCCGATGGCGATGCCGGCCTGCTTGCCGTATCGGTCGAGGCTTTCGCACAGTATCAGACCAAACATGCCTGGGCATGGGAACACCAGGCGATTACAAGGGCAAGGTTCGTGGCCGGAGACGAGAAAATCGGCAAGCGTTTCGACATGATCCGGCAAGAAGTCCTCCTGCTGCCGCGCGATCCCCAGGAATTCAAGGCGGAAGTGCGCGGCATGCGCGAAAAAATCATTGCCGGACACCCCAATCGCGGTCCCGACTTCGATGTAAAGCACGATCGCGGCGGCATGGTGGACGTGGAGTTCATCACCCAATACCTGGTGCTTTGCCATGCACGGCAATATCCCGTGATGGTCGAGAACCTGGGGAATATCACGCTATTGCGCCTGGCCGCTGAAGCAGGCCTCATCCCGCCCGAACTGGCGCGACTGGCGGGCGATGCCTACCGAGAGTTCCGGAAATGGCAACATGCGTTGCGCCTGCAGGGCGCCGAAAAGGCCCGGGTGCCCGCGGACACGCTGATCGAAGAGCGCGCCGCTGTACAGGAACTTTGGAATGCGGTGATAGGAGACTAAAATAGTCCTTACTATCACCAATCGATACGCGTGTATTCACGTATGCAGCCCATGACCGATATTGAACGCCCCAAGCTAGTCCTGCCCGATAACCGCAAGAAGGTCCTTCTGCATTCATGCTGTGCGCCCTGTTCGGGCGAAGTCATGGAAGCGATGACCGCGTCGGGTATCGACTACGCCATCTATTTCTACAATCCGAATATCCATCCGGACCGCGAATACGAAATTCGAAAGAATGAGAATATCCGGTTCGCCGCCGAGCACAACATAGAATTCATCGACGCCGACTACGATCGCGACAACTGGTTCGAGCGAGTCAAGGGTCTGGAAGACGAACCGGAACGCGGGCAGCGCTGCACTGTGTGCTTCGACATGCGGTTCGAGCGTACCGCGCTGTATGCGCATGAGCACGGCTACGACACGATATGCAGTTCACTGGGAATTTCCCGCTGGAAGGACATGAATCAGATCAACGGTTGCGGCGAGCGCGCCGCGGCCCGCTATCCCGATCTGGTCTACTGGACATACAATTGGCGCAAGGGCGGCGGATCCGCCCGCATGATCGAAATCAGCAAGCGCGAAGAGTTCTATCAGCAGGAATACTGCGGCTGCGTGTATTCCTTGCGCGATACCAACCGGCACCGCCGGTCGCAGGGCCGCGACCGGATACAAATCGGCGTCAAATTCTATGGCAAGGACGAACTGCAACTGAATCCGCCGCCGGCATTGCCACAGAAGTAAGGCTGGCATGGCGGCAGACACGCCGTGGTTCTTGATACGCCGTGGTTCTTGATACGCCGTGGTTCTTGATACGCCGTGGTTCTTGATACGCCGTGGTTCTTGATACGCCGTGGTTCTTGATACGC
>JAKFFG010000061.1:0-31089 GCA_036675275.1 Pseudomonas sp.
AACCCGCCTATTCTTTCATGATTCGCGCCCGGCTTCCGGGCGGGGTGATAAGCCCCGAACAATGGCTGGCATTCGACGATCTTGCGCGAGACTATTCCAGCCGCGGCCTGCGCATCACCACCAGGCAGACGTTCCAGTGGCACGGCATCATCAAACGCGACCTCAAGCCAAGCATGCAGGCCATCCATAACGCCATGGCTACGACGATTGCAGCCTGCGGCGACGTGAACCGGCAAGTCGTAAGCTCGGTCAATCCACAACTGTCCAGCCAGCACAAGCTGGTGCAGGAATGGACGCAGAAGCTGTCGGATCACTTCATACCGCGGACCCGTGCGTATCACGAGATCTGGCTGGATGGCGAGAAAATCACCGGCGAGCCCGAAGAAGAACCCATCTACGGCGATACCTACCTGCCGCGCAAATTCAAGATGGGCATCGCCATACCGCCGACCAACGACGTTGATGTCTTTGCGCAGGATCTGGGCCTTATCGCCATTATCGAAGACGGCCGGCTGCATGGTTTCAATGTGGCCATAGGCGGCGGCATGGGTGCAAGCCATGGCGACGACACCACCTATGCACGCCTGGGCAGCCTGATTGGCTTCGTGCCGCCGGAACAGTTGATCGCGGTGGCCGAGGGCGTGGTCACACTGCAGCGCGATTACGGAAATCGCGCCGAACGCCAGTATGCACGTCTGAAATACACCATCGATCACCGCGGGCTGGACTGGTTCAAGGCGCAGCTCGAAGAGCGCATCGGATTCGCCCTGCAACCCGTGCGCCCCTACCATTTCGACCAGAACGGCGATCGCTACGGCTGGTCCAGCGGCGAGGATGGAAAGTGGCATCTGGGCCTTTACATCGAGTCCGGGCGTCTGTGGGACCATGACGGCGGCCAATTGCAGACCGGCGTGCGCGAGATCGCAAAAGTGCACAAAGGTCAGTTTCGGCTTACCTGCAATCAGAATCTGGTCATCGCCGACGTCGCCAAAAAAGATCGCGCTGCCATCGACAAGCTGGTGGCCCGGTATGGACTGGATGGCTACCTGCGCCAAAGCGGCATCCGACGCCACCATATTTCCTGCGTCGCCCTGCCCACCTGTGGCCTGGCAATGGCTGAAAGCGAACGCTACGCGCCCGTGCTGCTGCCCAAACTGGAAGCGCTGCTGGCGGCCCACGGACTGAAAGACGCGCCCATCCTCCTGCGCATTACCGGCTGCCCCAATGGCTGTGCCCGCCCCTATCTGGGCGAGATCGCATTGATAGGCCGCGCACTGGGACGCTATGACTTGCGGCTGGGGGCCGACTTCATCGGCGAACGCCTGAATATCGTGTATCGTGAGAACATCGCCGAGCCCGAAATTTTGAGTACGCTTGACGCCTTGTTTGAAGCATATGCGAAAGACCGCGAAACCGATGAAAAATTCGGCGACTTCCTGATCCGCAGCAAGGTAGTACCAGCTCCATCGTCACGGCTCACCCCTATTGTCCTGGATGCCGTAACCTGAACCTGATGCGATTATTTCCCTTATTTGCCGACCTGAAAGATCGGCGCGTGCTGGTGGTGGGCGGCGGCAACGTCGCAGAACGAAAAGTAAAAAGCCTGCTTGCCTCCGGGGCTGTTGTTACAGTCGGCGCACCGGATGCGACATCGGAACTGAAACAGTTGCATGAACAGGGCGCAATCCAGTTCCTCGCCCTGCCCTTCCAGCCCCAGTGGCTGGAAGACGTCTGGCTGGTTATTGCCGCCACCGACGACCGCGACACCAATCGGCGCATCGCCGCCCTGGCCCATGAAAAGCGGCTCTTCATCAACGTGGTGGACGATCCCGTTCTCTCTACCTTCCAGGTGCCTTCCATTGTCGACCGATCGCCGCTGATGATTGCCATCTCGTCCGCGGGACATGCGCCTGTGCTCGCCCGACGCGTACGTGAACGCATCGAAACGCTTTTCGATCATTCCCTCGGTTCGCTGGTTGCCTTGGCCGCACGCCACCGCCCGGCCATACGCAAGGCCAGGCCCGATATGCGCCAACGCCGGGAATTCTATGACTGGCTTCTGGACGGACCGGTGGCGGCGGCATTGCGCAAGCAACAACCACAGGCCGCCGAGCAGGCGCTGGCAGACGAGCTGCAAAACGAATCTGGCCAGACCAGAGGAAAAGTGGTGCTGGTCGGGGCCGGTCCGGGTGATCCCGGCCTGCTTACGCTTAGCGCTTTGCGCGCGCTGAATGAGGCCGACATCATCCTGTACGACCGCCTGGTCAGCGATGAAATCCGCGACCTGGCGCGCCGCGATGCAACGCAAATCTGCGTTGGAAAAATTCCGGGCGAGGATCACAACGCCACCCAGGCCCGTATCCACCAGTTGATGTTGGAACACGCAAGTGCGGGCCAATACGTGGTCAGGCTCAAAGGCGGCGATGCCTTCGTGTTCGGCCGCGGCGGCGAAGAGCTCGAGTTCCTGCGCAGCCACGACATTGCCTATGAAGTCGTGCCGGGCATTACCGCCGCCATGGCATGCGCCGCATATGCCGGCATCCCCTTGACACACCGCGATCATGCCCAGTCGCTGCGGCTGACAACGGCTCAATTCAGCAAGGATACGACCAAAGAAGACTGGATTTCATTGGCGCAGGCTAACCAGACGCTGGCGTTCTACATGGGCGTCAGTCAGCTGGATTGGCTGCCCACCCAGTTGATTGCTCATGGACGCTCCCCCGATACACCATTTGCCCTGATCGAAAACGGCACACGCAGCAATCAGCGCGTGCTGCACGGCAAACTGGGGGAATTGACTGTGCAGGCCAGGCAACATGGATTCAAGTCGCCGTCGCTGCTGTTGATAGGCGAGGTCACCGCGCTGGCGCCAAAACTTCAATGGTTCGGCGCCAGCATCGATGCTCAAAGCCCTATTGCGACGTCATGTTCGTCGACAACACCGCAATAATGCGTTTGGCTGTGTCCGTGTTCTGGACCTGACCGTTCTGATCGAGCACGGTAACGACGGACGTTGAACCTTGCTCGGCCACATGGATGCGATATGGCGTGGCCGCAGCCGTATTTTTGCCACCGAACAGGCGCCCGATGATATTGGGCTGTTCGATCTTCTCGCCTGTATCGCTATCCAGATAGCGGATGAAGTAATCGCCGGTGGAACGATCGCGGTCATCGACGGAAAAGCCGGCCGAATCGATAGCTACGCCAACGCGGCGCCACGCACGGTCAAAGGGTTCGCCCAGCGTGATCGCGGCCTGCCCCTCGGTCACCTGCATGACCTGAGCCTGGCCAGTGGGTTTCTCGGCCTGCGCAACCATATTCTGCGCGCTCTGGACGTCGGTTCCCAGGAACACCATGAGACGAGCCAGCATTGCGGCATTCAGGCCCGGATCTTCCTCGCCGAATACCCATTTGAACGTGGAGCCGTCCTGAGTGGGAGTCTCGACCATTTGTTGATGGCTGATATAGACTTCGGTCTTGCCGTCGACGCGTTCGACGCGGGTGCGGAAACGTTCGCGCTCGCCGCTGTCAAAGACTTGGTCGATGACGGCGCCCAGCGCGCTGCGGATCCACCCCTCGGGAATCTTGGCGCGGTTTTCGGCCCAATCGGTTTCCATCAAGCCCGCGCGGGGATCTTGCGAATGAATGGTGAAACCTTGCTCGCCCCAGAAATCGATAATCTTCGGATAGACGTCTTCGGCAGGTTTGTCGATGACCAGCCAGCGCAGCTCGCCGTCGCGCATCACGGTTACGCCGCTGGTCGAAGGCAGGATGCGGTCGGCCGCGCCGCTGTTCTGCTGAGCCTGCTGGCTTTGCTGGTATTCGCTGAGCGTAGCCGTGCCCTCGGGAGCACGAAAATGTGCGTCGCGGTTTGCCTGTGTAAGATCTGGAGGGATGCTCAAGGGATCGCCCGCGACCGTGCTTTTGTAGTCGACGGATTCTTCGCTGCCCGTCATCTGGTTCCAGGTGGAGCAACCCGACAACAACAGTACGCCCAGCCCCAGCGTCAAGCCGGCGCAGCGTGTGTTCATACGCATATTTATCATTTAGATCAAGCCCACTTCTTTCAACGAGTTGCGCACCACACTGTGATACTGCTCGTGCAGGGAGGTTAAAGGTAAGCGATACCCGAGTTCAGACAGTCCCATTTCGGCAACCGCCCATTTGACCGGGATCGGATTAGATTCGACAAACAGAATTTTGTTCAGTGTTCCCAGCCGGGCGTTAAGCTGCCTGGTCAGGGCGACATTGCCCTCGACAGCCGCCATGCAAAGCTGATGCATGAGCTTGGGCGCGACATTGGCCGTAACCGAAATATTACCGCGCCCGCCCAGCAACATAAGCGCAGCTGCGGTAGCGTCGTCGCCGCTGACAACCGCGAAATTGGCCGGCGCGTCGCGCACCAGCAAGGCGCCACGGGCGATATCGCCTGTGGCATCCTTGACGCCGATAATGCCGGGCACCTGCGCCAGGCGCAAAATAGTGTCGTTGGACATATCGGCCACCGTGCGGCCCGGCACGTTATAAAGCACCGAAGGAAGATCGACGGCTTCGGCGATGGTACGGAAGTGCTGATACAAACCTTCCTGGCTGGGCTTGTTGTAGTACGGCACGACCGATAGTCCGGCATTGGCGCCGACCGCCTTGGCATGGTGCGAAAGCTCGATGGCCTCGGCTGTGGAGTTGCCGCCGATGCCCGCAATGACCGGCAGGCGCCCTGCCGAGTACTCCACGGCCACCTTGATGAGTTCGGCGTGTTCATCGACGCTGACAGTAGGCGATTCGCCCGAAGTGCCCACTACGACCAGGCCGTCGGTTCCCTCATCGGCATGCCAGTCGATCAGTTTTCGGTATGCGTCGAAATCGAGGCTGCCGTCGGGATGCATGGGTGTAACCAGGGCCACCATGCTGCCCTGAAGGATCGCTATCGCGGAATCCGTGCTTGCCATAATACGAAGAGTCTCCTGGACCTCACCAAAACGGTGAACTTGCCGATTTAACACGCAAGTTTACCGGATAAGCAATGGAAATTATAAGAACCAATTAACAATTGCCTGACCAAGTGCTAACAAAGGTTGCAACACGATCCACAATACCCCTGTGAACATCAGCACGATCAGAATTACCAGGCCGTATGGCTCGACCTTGGAGTACTGCCACGCCATGCGGTTGGGCAGCAGGCTATAGACGATACGGCCTCCGTCGAGAGGAGGCAGGGGCAACAGGTTCAATGCCATGAGGACAAGATTCACCTGAATGCCGGCGATCGTCATCTTGACCCAGAAATCGTCGCCGGTAGCGCCTGTCTCGGCCAAAATGCGCAAGCTGATCGCCCAGATGACGGCCATGACCAGGTTGGATGCCGGGCCCGCCAGGGCTACCCACAGCATGTCGCGCTTGGGGCGGCGCAAGCGGCTCCAGTCTACCGGCACAGGCTTGGCCCAGCCGAACAACAAGCCGGCGCCGCCCATGAGCTTGCTGCTGAACAAAAGCACCAGCGGCACCACGATAGTGCCGATGAAATCGATATGGCGCACCGGGTTCAGGCTGATGCGGCCGGCCTGCCACGCCGTTGGATCCCCGAACATGCGGGCGACATAGCCGTGCGAGGCTTCATGCAATGTAATCCCGAACAGCACAGGCAAAGCATAAACAGTAATAGTCTGTATCAGTGATTCCATACATTTCCGCGAATGAACTCGTCCGTTGCGGGCGGCGAGCCGTGTGAAACTGGGGCGTGATTAAACAAGCGGCTTAGTCCAGGCCCAGCGCAGACAAGTCGCCCTGGCCGCGCCGCACGATTTCAGGCGTTGCACCGGTCAGGTCAATAACCGTCGTGGGTTGCAGCGGGCAAGCGCCACCGTCGATCACGGCGGAAAGCTGATTCGAATAGCGATCGAAAATGGCTTGCGCATCGTTCAGGGGCTCGTTTTCGTCCTGGGGGATAAGCGTGGTCGACATCAGCGGCGAACCTGCCGCTTCGATGAGCGCGAGTGTGACCCGGTGATTCGGAACCCGTATGCCTATGGTCTTGCGCGAGGGGTGGGAAACCCGGCGAGGCACTTCGCGAGTGGCTTCCAGAATGAAAGTCCAGGGGCCCGGAGTGGCCATCTTCAGCAAGCGGTACTGCTGGTTGTCGACACGCGCAAAATGGCCAATTTCCGCGAGGTCGCGGCACAGCAAGGTAAGGTGATGTCGATCATCCAGGCCGCGCAGGCGACGCAAGGCATCGGCCGCGGCTTTGTCATCGAGCCGCGCGACAACTGCGTAGCTTGAGTCGGTGGGTACCGCCACCAGGCCACCGTCGGCCAGCAGCTGTGCCGCCTGTTTGAGCAAACGAACCTGCGGGTTCTCGGGGTGCACGACAAATAATTGAGCCATTTAACGTATCCTAACATTCTTGAAGAGTGAGTTTACGGTCCGACATCGCCACAGGCAATAGAATTGAGCCCATAGCCGGAACAGTGAAAGGCGGTTTTCTTCCCTTATAACCGGTACAAGCCAAGGAACCATCATGCGTCTGGACAATTCCCGGGAAAGTCGAAATGTTGAAGACCGCAGGGGCCGCCGACGGATGTCTGTGGGAGGGCGGGGAAAAATCGGGATAGGCACGATTGTGCTTGCGCTTGTCGCCATCTATTTCGGCGTCGATCCCAACGTAGTCCTGCAGACGGTCGGCGGGCCAGGCACAGAAAGCACAAGCCCGGGCGAGCCCGCTGCTCCCACGGCGGAAACGCGTTTCGTATCGAAAATACTCGCCGACACTGAAGATGCCTGGGCAACCATGTTCCAGCAACAAGGCTGGGGCAGCTACCAGCAGCCTAAACTGGTGCTGTTCAATGGCGCGACCCCAACGGCATGCGGCACTGGCCAGTCGGCCATGGGGCCCTTCTACTGCCCAGGCGACAGCAAGGTATACCTGGATTTGTCTTTCTTTCAGCAGATGGCACAAGAACTGCAATCTCCGGGCGACTTCGCGCAAGCCTATGTCATTGCTCATGAAGTTGCTCACCATGTACAGCACATGCTCGGCATAACCGATCAGGTCAGCCAACTGCGCCAGCGCAGCAGCGCCACGGCGGCGAACCAGTTGTCGGTAAAGGTGGAATTGCAGGCCGACTGTCTGGCTGGCGTCTGGGCGTATCAGTCCGACACCCAGCGCAACACGCTCGAGGAAGGCGACATCCAGGAAGCCCTGAATGCCGCCAGCGCCATTGGCGACGACCGCTTGCAACAACGATCACAAGGGCAGATCGTGCCCGACTCCTTTACACACGGCACATCGGCGCAACGTGTACGCTGGTTCACCCGCGGCTTCAAGAGCGGCGATCCCGCACAGTGCGACACATTCAGTGCGGCATCGCTGTAATCGCTACTGACGCTGGACACCTGCGCCGGAATTGACGCCCGGCGTGATGTAGCCCGGCGTCCGGTCTTGCGAAGGCATCGTCGACGGGGCAGGCGATGCAGGGGCGTAACCGCCCGAAGAAGACGGGGATGTCGTGGAAGGCATCGACGGCTGATAAGTCGACGGATTTTGCGTGCTGGTAGTGCCAGGCATGGTACTGGTCGATGGGGTCGTGGAACCCGTAGCGGTATCCGCAGGAATCTCGGTCTCGGTAATCCTGAGCGTCGGCTGGATATCGATTTTCTGCGCCCGGATCCAGGCTTCGTCGGCAGCGTTCGCCGCGGTAAAAGGAACAACGATAAGGGCTGCAAGCAGAACCGTCTTGTTGAGTGTTTTCATGGCAGTTGAATCCTTTTTGAAGATTACTGAACGTCTATCGTAGAGGAAAGCCTTGTCCGCGCAAACGTCAAACGTTTCAGACTGTCACGACGCCCCACATGCGTTACTGGTCGTTTCTCTTTTATAAAAAACACCGGTCACCGCAAAACATCTTCGCCACTTCGTGCTAGAATCCTTTTCTCTTCAAGAGCCAGTCATGAATTTGAAGGTGTTATACTTTCAAGTTGATGTCAGCTTTACGGTGGTGGCCGTAGCTCAGTTGGTAGAGTCCCGGATTGTGATTCCGGTTGTCGTGGGTTCGAGCCCCATCGGTCACCCCAAAAAAGACTTCTTTTCATGTGGTTGAAAATTGCCAGGCAATTCAACACACGAAAATCGAACCTTAGAATTGTTGGCCCCTCGGCTTTATGCCCTTGGGGCTTTTTTATTGTGTGCTTATTCTGGCGATTGTCGCCGGGGCTCATTCCGCGCCCCAGGCACGCTTATTGCCGCCTTTCAAGCCTCAATCTGATAGGAGGCAATCATGACAAAGCCAATGCCAGACACGGATCCACTGAAGCGCGAACCACCTGGGAAAGTGAGCAAGGTTCCCGATAACGACGTTGGCGGCGGGGGCCGGCCAGCCGGCAAGCCGGACGAACAGGACAGAGCCTCAACAGGCGGCCGACAGGGCGAGGTCCAGCCGAGAGGCGACGAGCCGACAAATCGTTGACGGCTCAGGCGTAATCTGCTGAACTGGAAGCCCTGCCTTCACGTCCCTTGGCAGAGTTTTTTGAGCGTCACTTCTAGTCCAAACGCTTCGGGCAAACGTAAATTAGGCTTTGACAATGTCCTGCTGAGTTCCACCCATGCGGCGGCCTTGCGTCCCCACCGGGTATCATTACGCCATGCATTCCTCTCCACAAACTCTCGATTGGTCACTCGCCCCGCCCGACTGGAACTGGGCGGCGCAGGACGAAGACGGGCGCTGGTTCTGGTATAGCGTGAAGCCGCAGCTGGGCATAGGCGGCGGCGTCTGGCGGGCGCCTTCGCGGGCGCAGCAGTATGCTGTGCAACAAGCTCCGAATCCGTTTTGGTACGAGAGCCTGCACGAACGCCCCCGTTCATCGGGGGTATGACGTTCTTCTATATACTGGCGGCTGTATAGGGTCTCATGCCGGCCACCGGCATGCACAAACCGACATACCCGGGCGACCTCAAGAACAATTCTGATATGGCGTTGAATATGGCTTCATTGCAGTCCGTGTTTCTGGAGTACTGGCCGCATCTTGCATTCGTTTTAAGCCTTGCCGTGGGCGGCACGGCCGCCGTACACGCCGCCATGACAAAAAACGATGTGCGCGCGGCAATCGGCTGGGTTGGGGTGATTTTGATGTCGCCATTGCTGGGGCCTCTGGTGTACCTCATTGCGGGCATCAACCGGATCCGTCAGGACCACATCTCCGACCAGCGCAACAAGACCGAAAAAGACAATTCGCGCATTTTGGATTTGCCTCTGGCCGACGCAAGCCTCATAGGCGCTGCGCAATTCCGCTCGCTCAAAGTGCTGGGCGACCGGGTCAGTCACTTCCCGCTTCTTGGCGGCAACCATATCCGGACATTGGTAGGCGGCGACGAAACCTACCCGGCAATGCTGGAGGCCATTCATGGCGCCCAGAAGTCCATCGCGCTTCAGACTTACATCTTTGATGACGACAGCGAAGGCCGCAAGATAGTGGACGCGCTTGTTCAAGCGCGGGATCGCGGAGTCGAAATACGGATTCTCATTGACGCCATCGGTTCGAAGTATTCGCATCCGCCCATCATCCGGCTCTTGCGTAAGCAGCGTATACCTTGCGCCTTGTTCATGACGAATCCGCTGGGCTTTCTGCGCATGCCCTATGCCAACCTGCGTAGCCACAGGAAGATACTGGTTGTGGACGGCCGGATCGGCTTTACAGGCGGCATGAACATCCGTGCGGGATTCGTCACAGAGGTCGCTGGATCCGAGACCACGGGCGATACGCATTTTCGCGTCGATGGCCCTGTCGTATTGCAACTGATGGCCGTATTCGCGCACGACTGGAAGTTCACCACCAAGGAAGTACTGCCGTACGAGACATGGTATGGCACGACGTGGCCGCAAGACACGCCGGGCACGGCGGCGCGCTGCATCCGTTCCGGACCCGACCGCTATATCGTGGGCACCCATAACATGCTTCTGGGCGCGTTCGCCGTGGCGCAGCATCACATACGCATACAGTCGCCCTACTTCCTGCCCGACCAGATATTGCTGGGCGCCATCAATACGGCTGCACGGCGGGGCATCGTGGTGGATATCGTAATACCGGGCCGCAATAACCTGCGACTGGTCAACTACGCCATGACCGCGCAACTTGATCAAGTGATACGCAATGGCTGCCGCGTATGGCGCGCCAACGGAAACTTCAATCACTCCAAGCTCATCACCATCGATGGATGCTGGTCTTACGTAGGATCGTCCAATATGGACCCCCGCAGCCTGCGTTTGAATTTCGAGCTCGACATGGAAGTCTACAGCGTCGATACCGCACGCAATATCGAAACGATGATAGACAAGGAAATTGAAGAAGCCGATGCCTTGAGCCTGGAAGAATTGGCCGCCATTCCGTTTCGCAAGCGCTTGCGAAACCGGATTATCTGGCTGGCGAGCCCCTATCTTTAAATCGATACGGGCCGCGAGGCGGCCCGTATCAATGTCTTCGCTGCGGCTGCTTTTACTGTTTCTGCACACCCGCCTCTTTGACGACCTCAGCCCAACGAACAATTTCGCTGTCGACGAACTTGCCGAAGTCGGCGCCGGTAAGATTAGGCGTGGCGCTGCCATTGCTGAACCAGAGTTCCTTCACTTTCGGGGCGTTCAAGGCCTTGGTGATCTCGGACGCCATTTTGGTGACGATATCCGGCGGCGTGCCTTTGGGCGCCCACATGGCGTACCACGTGGACACTTCATAATCGGGAATGCCGGCTTCGCCTACCGTCGGGACGTCGGGTAGTGACGGCGACCGCTTGGCCGCTGCCACGGCCAAGGGGCGTATGGACCCTGCGCGGATATGCGAGGCCGATGAGCCGAGACCGTCGAAAGCCAGGTCAACCTGTCCGGTGATCAGGCCGGTCAGCATAGGCCCCGCACCTTGGTAAGGAACGTGAGTCAGTTCGATTCCGCTCTTGAGGGCAAATAATTCGCCCGCCAGGTGGTGTGTACTGCCCACACCGGCCGAGCCAAAATTGACAGTGCCCGGGTTGGCCTTGGCGTGCTCGATGAGTTCCTTGACGGTCTTGACCGGAAGCTTGCCGGGGTTGACGACAATAACTTGCGGGGGTTGCGCCAGCATGGCTACGGGGTCGAAATCTTTTTGAATGTCGTAGCTAAGCTTCTTGTAGATTGACGGCGCGACCACGTGATGAGCGCCACCCATAAAGAAGGTGTAGCCGTCGGGTGCGGCGCGCGAGGCTACGCCTGCGCCCAATGTGCCGCCCGCACCGCCCCTGTTATCGACTACGACGCTCTGCCCCAGTTGCTCGCCCAATTGTTGTGCCAGCGGTCGGGCAAAAGTGTCGGTTCCACCACCCGCAGGGAACGGCACGACAATGGTGATGGCGCGTTCCGGCCATGCGGCATGTGCAGCGCTTGTGACCGCCAGCGCCGACAATGCGGCAATTGCGGAGTAGATGATTTTGCTCTTCATGATGTCTCCTCTTCCGATTTTTTATCGGTAAGCTTGTATTTGTGTTTGAATGAATAAACCCCGGCACTTGGTACTCGGGGAGCCCAGCTCCTGAAACAAGCCTCCATGGCGTCCAGCCAGGAAACTATGCGTACTGATTGCGCAGCACGTTTTTCTGCACTTTGCCCATGGTGTTGCGGGGCAATTGATCGGTGAAATAAATGCGTTTAGGCACCTTGAAATTGGCAAGGCGCGATTTCAGGTCGGCCATCATGGCATCGGCGTCCAGCTCGGCGCCGGCTTTGGGCACGACAATGGCCACTACGGCTTCGCCAAAATCCGGATGAGCAACGCCAATGACAGCCGACTCGTCTACACCGGGTATATCGTCAATGAGCAATTCGATTTCTTTGGGGTAGACATTGAAGCCACCGGAGATGATCAGATCTTTGCTGCGGCCCACTATAGACAGGTAGTTTGGCGGCGCAGCGTCGCCTCCCCAACGCCCGACGTCGCCCGTGCGGAACCAGCCGTCGGAGGTGAATTCTTCACGCGTTTTTTCCGGCATGCGCCAGTAACCTGAAAACACATTGGGGCCGCGCACCTGTACGCTGCCTATTTCACCCACGCCAAGTTCCTGTTCGGTTTCATCGACCACGCGAACCATTACGCCGGGCAGGGGTTGACCCACTGTTCCTCCGATTCGCTCTCCCAGCGCGGAATCATACGGATTGGAGGTAAGCATGATGGTTTCGCTCATGCCGTAACGTTCAAGTATGGGCTGCCCGATGCGGGCCTTGAATTCGTCGAAGGTTTCCTTGAGCAACGGCGCGGATCCGGAAATGAACAGGCGCATGTTGGCGCAAAGTTCACGCGTGAACCTCGCATCGTTCAGCAGCCGCACGTAATAGGTGGGCACGCCCATCATGACTGTGCTGCGTGGAAGATAATGCAATGCCTGCTCGATATCGAGCCTGGGCAGCCATATCATGCGCGCGCCAGCCAGGAGAGCGCCATGCGAAGCGACGAACAAGCCGTGCACATGGAAAATGGGAAGCATGTGCAAAAGCACGTCATCGGAGCGCCAGCCCCAATACTTGTGCAGCACTTCGGCATTGGACGAAAGGTTGCGATGCGACAGCATGGCGCCCTTGCTGCGCCCCGTGGTCCCCGAGGTATAAAGAATGGCGGCGAGGTCATCCGGAAGACTGCGCACCGTAACGAATTCGCTGGACTGGCTCGCGGCGGCCACGGCAAGGCTGCCGGTACCGTCGCTATCCAGGGTGTAGACGTTTGCGGTGTCGGCTTTTTCGGCCAGTCTGGCGACCCATTCCTGATTCGCGCTGTCACAAACCACCACGGCCGGCTCGGCGTCGGTCAGGAAATATTCCACTTCCGATTCACGATACGCGGTATTCAGAGGCAGGTAGACCAAGCCCGCGCGCACGCTGGCCAGGTACAGCATAAGCGCTTCAGGCGACTTTTCCACCTGAACGGCAATACGCGAACCGGCAGGCAGGGCCAGCGCCTGCAACAAATTGGCGTATCGGGCACTGATTTCCTCTACATCGTTCCAGCTATAGGACCGGGCCGGCGTTTCAATGGCCACTGCGCTGTGGTCAGCTGGAAATCCCGCAGCCAGCAAGGCGTATAAATTGGCATTGCCTTCCAAATCAATCTCCTGAGAATGCCGGCTCCCGGCCGGCCAGAAAAGCCCTTACACCTTCCCGGTGGTCATGGCTTTCGGCGTACTTGAAAAATGACAGTAATTCGGACTCGGTGAGTGGCTGAGCTTGCGGGCTCAGGCGCGCCACAGTCTGCTTATTGATACGGGCGGCCTGCGGCGCCCCACTGGCCAGACGCCGCGCAAGCTGCATGACGTCGCCGGCGACGTCGGCATCGGGCAGCACGCGCGTGAGCAGCCCTTTGGACATGGCTTCCGCGGCGCCGAACACCCGCCCTTCCAAAAGGATTTCCAGCGTCGCCGCCCTGCCCGCCACGGCCAGCAGGCCTCGCATTTCGTCGGGCGCCATGGGAAAGCCCAGGCGATTGATGGGAACGCCAAAACGTGACGACGTGCCGGCGATGCGCAAGTCGCACTGGCTGGCGATTTCAAGGCCACCTCCCACACAGACGCCTTCGATCTGGGCGATTACCGGATGCAGGCATGCTCCGATGGACTCTAGCGCTGGCGCAAGCACGTACCGGTGGTAATTCATGACACCGGCCAGATCGCCGCGTTCGCGGGGAAATTCGCTTATATCGGCGCCTGCCGCAAAGTTTCCGCCTTCGCCGCGCAGCACCACACAGCGCAATTCGGTATTGGACGAAAGCTGGCCGAACACGCTGGCGAGGGATCGCCACATCGATACGCTGATGGCGTTCAAGCGCCCTGGATGACTGAGCGTCACCAGCGCTATGGAGCCTTCGTATTCAACAATGATCCTGCCGAAGCCCATGCCGTCAGCGGTCTCGCCTATAGCCATCGCAGATTGAGTCCCATTTTTGGTTTACCTGCCGCCAGCAAGGCCAGGTTGTCATCGAGCTGTTCAAGATCGTAAAGGTAGTTGGCCATAATTCCGCAAGACTGCGCCAGGCCTTTCACCGAGCAGTCGGCGGCCCAATTGACGCGCTCGATACGGGCGCCGTTACCCAGGTGAAAGCGCGCCACCGCATCGACAGGCTGGCCATTTTTCATGCTCTTCAGATAAAGCACCGCAAGCCGCAGGCCCGTACGCTGTACCGCTTCGGAGGCTTTTCCGCTTGCCGCCGCCTGCAGCCGTTCGACCCACTTCTGCCCGGCGGACGGATCGTCCAGCGCCTGCTGCTTGTCGACCTTGTCGTGCAACAGTTCCTGCATGGCCTTGCCATCCTGCTTGCCCAGCCAGTCGGCAAAACCCGGTATTGGCGACAGCGTGGCAAAGGACTTCAGCTTGGGGAGCTCGCTTATCAATTGGTCTACGACACGCTTGAGCAGAAAGTTGCCGAAGCTGATGCCGCGAAGGCCGGGCTGCGTATTGGAAATGGAATAAAAAATCGCCCATTTGGCTTTATTCAGGTCGGAAGCAGGCACTTGGGGGTCCAGCAAGACCTGCACGTTATCGGCCATCTGCGTGGCGAAGGCGACTTCGACAAAGATAAGAGGCACATCATTCATGCGCGGATGGAAGAACGCGTAGCAGCGGCGATGAGCGGCTACCCGGTGACGCAGTTCTTCCCAGGACCGGATCTCGTGTACTGCCTCGTACTGGATGAGTTTTTCCAGCAGCGAGGCCGGCGAGTCCCATGTAATGGGGCGCAATTCCAGCATGCCGACATCAAACCAGCTGTTCAACAAGCCTTCCAGTTCGCGCTCCAACACCGTGAGGCCCGCAACCTGATTGCGCCAACGCAGCATATCGGCACGCAACTCCACCAGAAGATGCAGGCTGTCGGCCTGGGCATACAGACGGCGGAACAATCGCAGGCCCTGATCGCCGCGCGGTTCGAGGCCCGCACTGGCCTGGGCCAGCGCGGCCAGCAAGGCGCGGCGTTCTTTGCCATCGGCCGCCGCGTAGCGCAGGCTCCACTGCTTGGCAAGCCGATTGGCGGCGACGTCGGTCATGCGGGCGGTAAACAACGTTTCCGTTTCGGCCGCCACCGGCCAGCGATCACGGTCCAGCCACCGACCGAGGCGGGCGATTATGCCTTGCGCTTCGCTGGTTGCCGCTGCCACTACTTCCGTTTCTTTGATTGCAACAACCGCTTTTTCCGTATCCGTAGCCGTCATGAGCTAGCCTCCTGAGTATTGGTTTGCCCCGCATGTGCGGAATCCGACGAGCGCCGCGCCTGTTCATCCAGGACATGCAGCGCGTGCAGCTGGTTGATGAGGTGCTTGCGGGTAATGGCCTCGGCGCGGTCGGGGTCGCGCGCCTTGAGCGCTTCGAAAATGGCCAGATGCTCGGCGCAGGAAGCTTGCACGCGCCCCGGCAATGCCAGGCTTTTATGCCGGGACAGGCTCAGTACATGGCGAAGATTGTCCACCAGATCAGACAGCCAATGATTGTCGGCCAGTGCCTGGACGGCTTCGTGGATCAAGGCGTTAGTGGCGTAGTACTGATCTGCATCGTCGGCGGCGGCATGCGCCTGCAGTTGAGCGTGCAAAGGCTCCAGCCGCTTGAGATCCTGGTCGCTTACCTTGCGCGCCGCTTCATAGGCGCAACGGCCTTCGAGCATCGCCATCAAGGGGAATATATCGTCCAGATCGCGTGCCGACAGTTCGTTGACGAAGCAGCCTCGGCGCGGCTCAAGCCGAACCAGGCCGTCGCTGACCAGCACTTTGAGCGCTTCGCGCAACGGTGTGCGCGAGATGCCCAGTTCCTTGCTTAGGCGCATTTCATCGATCCAGACTCCGGATGTCAGTTCACCGGACTGGATCATGGCGCGCAGGCGATCTGCCACCTCGAGATACAGCACCTGCTGAACAATGCGTTTGGTCAATGCGAAGACTCCGGCTCGGCTGATAATTCATAATTATGGCGAAGTGGCGCAAATAAACAAGAGAAGAAACATATAGTTATCCCTAGGTCGCCTTATGACTCGAAGTTATGCACGATAGTTTTGGTAAGGCTCATTTCCTCCAGCGCCATGAAGCCTTTTTCGCGACCGTGGCCGCTTTTGCCGAAGCCGCCAAACGGAAGTTCGACCCCGCCGCCCGCGCCGTAGCAGTTGATAAAAACCTGCCCACTATTGATTCCTTGCGCCACTCGTTGCTGGCGCCCGCCATTTTCGGTCCATACGCCGGCGGCCAGTCCGTAGTCGGTATCATTGGCCAGCGCGATGGCATCGGCCTCGTCGGTGAAAGGCATGGCGGTCAGCACGGGGCCGAACACCTCTTCCTTGGCCAGAAGGTGGTTGCGCGGCACATCTGCAAAGAATGTCGGCGCAACGTAAAACCCCTTAGCCGGCAAATCGGTGCGAAGCTCGCCCTGGGCGGCAATACGCGCGCCGCTCTTGACCGCATCATCGATGAATCGCTGGATCCGTCCCAGCTGCCTGGCGTTGATGATGGGACCGCAATCCAGCTCCTGGTCTTGCGTGCCAGTACGCAGCTTACTGAAGCGATCCGCCACACGGGACACCACCTCGTCGTAGATGTCGCGCTGTATCAGCAGACGCGATCCGGCCGAGCAGGTCTGGCCGGCGTTCTGGATGATGCCGTTGATCACCGCCGGTATGGCGCGGTCCAGGTTCGCATCGGCAAACACCAACTGAGGCGATTTTCCGCCCAGTTCCAGCACGCACTTCACGTGGTTGCGCGCCGTTTCCTGCTGAACGATAGTGCCTACCTGTGGCGAACCGGTGAAGGACACGAAATTCACGCCGGGGTGCGAAATGAGCGCGGCGCCGGCCGTCGTGCCGTAACCGGGTACGACATTAAAGGCGCCGTCGGGAAACCCTGCCTCGGCGGCAAGGTCGGCCAGCCGCAAGATCGACAGGCTGGCATCTTCCGCCGGCTTGATTACCGCCGCATTGCCCATGGCCAACGCGGCTCCCACGGAGCGGCCCATGATTTGCACGGGATAGTTCCAGGGAATGATGTGTCCGGAAACGCCGAAGGGCTGACGCACCACTCGAACGGCATGATTGTTCTGGTAGGGTATGACCTGGCCATGCACTTTGTCAGCCGCGCCGCCATAAAATTCAAAATAACGGGCCAGCAGTTTGACGTCGTTGCGGGCGGTCGCGAGAATCTTGCCGCAGTCACGGGACTCGAGCTCGACCAATTCATCGAAATGCTCCAGCACCTTCTGGCCAAGCCGAGTCAGGGCACGTCCACGCTCGACTGCGGTGAAACTTCCCCATTCGCCGGCCAGCGCCCGACGCGCTGCCTGGATCGCCAGGTCGATATCGAAAGCCCCGCCGTCGGCGATCTCGTCGAACTGTTCTCCTGTCCCCGGGTCGATGACCGCTATCGTCTTGCCCGAATGGGGCGCCAACCACTTCCCGCCAATGAACAACTTGCCTTTCATGCTGCCTTCTCCGCTACGTCCTGAGTTGAATGGTGATCCAATTACTGGTCCGACCCGATGATTTGCGCTATCTTGTGGCTATTTCTTTCCAGCAACAAGTCCGTCCCGACAACATAACCCAATAAAGGATCCAAATTGAAAAAAATCCTGGTCACTGGGGGATCCGGCTTTTTAGGCCAGATGCTGATAGAACAATTGCTGAAACCAGCCGTACACGCCGGCACCGCCAGCCCTGGCGATCTTTTCGATGAAGTCATCGCAATGGATCAAGCGGCTGGCGCGCTCAGCGATCCGCGCTTGCGCTACCTATGCGCCGATATAGCCGATCCTGCGCAATGGCGCACCATCATAAACGATGACGTTTGCGGAATTATTCACCTGGCCGCGGTGGTCAGCGGCACCGCCGAGAACGACTTTGACCTTGGCATACGGGTCAATCTGGACGGCACCCGCGCGCTTCTCGACGCTGCTCGCACGCTCGGCAAACCGCCACGCTTCCTGTTTTCCAGCTCGCTGGCGGTCTATGGCGGCGCACCGGAAGACATCGTGGACGACAGCACGCCGCCCGCGCCGCGATCTTCTTACGGCATACAGAAACTGATAGGCGAACTGCTGGTCGCCGACTACACGCGCAAGGGCTTTATCGACGGGCGCTGCGTGCGCATTCCCACCGTATCGGTGCGACCCGGCAAGCCCAATGGCGCCGCGTCCAGTTTTGCCAGCGGCATCATCCGCGAGCCGATGGCCGGCGAGCGCGCCATCTGCCCTATCGACCCCGACACACCCTTATGGCTGGCATCGCCCGGACACGTCATACAGTCCTTGATACACGCCTATCTCTTGCCTTCCGCGCAGCTGGGCGAGCACCGTTCCATCAATTTGCCCGGCCTGACCATCACCCCGCGGGAAATGGCCGATGCGCTACGCGAACTGGCCGGCGCAGCAGTCGCCGACCTCATCGATTGGCAGCCTGACCCACGGATCAAGGCCATCGTCGGCACCTGGCCGGCGCGAATAGACACCCGCCGTGCGTATGCGCTGGGTTTTACCGCAGCCGGCACAGGAACCGATCTGGTTGCCGCCTACGTGCAAAAACACTGAATGGCCCGAAGGGGCGGGCGACCACCATGTCCCGACACTTAACGAGAACGTGAACCATGCCGAAATTTTCCGCCAACCTGGGTTTCCTGTGGCCTGACCGCCCGCTGCTGGAACGTATAGACGCCGCGGCAAACGCCGGATTCAAGGCGATCGAGCTGCACTGGCCTTACGATACGGACGCCGCCGAAGTTCGCGATTTATGCGCGGCGCGCAATCTGACCTTGCTTGGCATCAATACCTACGCCGGCGACACGGCAAAGGGTGAGTTCGGCTTGGGCGCGCTTCCCGGCCGGGAAGCCGACTTTCAACAGGCAGTGGCCCAATCCATAGACTGGTGCCGCGCCAGCGGGGCGCAAGCCATACATGCGGTCGCAGGAGTCACACCCTTTGACGCTCCGCAGGCATGCGACACGTTTACAGACAACCTGAAGCGGGCAGCCGACGATGCTGCCGCACATGGCCTGACGCTGTTGCTTGAGCCCATCAATCAACGCGACAAGCCCGGTTATTTTTATTCCTTCCTGCAACAGGCCGACGCGATCCTGGATCGCGTCGACAAACCGAATGTGCGCATCATGTTCGATGCCTATCACGTCGGCGTCACCGAGGGCGACGTACTAACGAAGCTGGAACACTACCTGCCCCGCATCGGCCATATGCAGATTGCCGCCGTGCCCAGCCGCGCCGAACCCGACGAAGGCGAACTGCGCTATGAAGCCATCTTCGAAAAGCTTGATTCGCTGGGCTACACGGGCTGGGTCGGATGCGAATACCATCCGCGTACCGATACGGACCAGGGGCTGGCGTGGCTGGATAAACTGGGCGTCAAGCTGGGCGGTTGAACAAAGACACTCACTACGGAGGCGAACAAAACTGAAGTGCTGCCGGCAACGCTATTCCGCCCGGACTTCATAGTCTTTCGGCAAGCAATACAGGCGCTGCAACAGTTCCTGCAGCGCCGCAAGCATCGAGCCTGCCGGCCAACGTTGTAAGCCCGAGCGCGCCCAGCACGACTATCCCGCCTATCCACGGCGTGGCGAGCAAGCCCATCTGAGCCACGATAAGGCCGCCGGCCCAGGCGCCGCCTGCAATCCCGACGTTGAAGGCCGCGATGTTCAGTCCCGACGCAACGTCGACCGCCTGCGGAGCATGGCGCTCGGCTTGCTGCACCACGTACACTTGCAGGCCCGGCACATTGCCGAACGCCACGGCGCCCCATGCCAATACCGTTATCACCGCCAGCCACGCATTGGCCGCCGTGAAAGTCAGAACGAACAACACGATGGCCAACAGCGCGAAGATAATCTGCAACGCACGTATTGCACCCTTGGTATCGGCAAGCCTGCCGCCCCATATATTGCCGAAGGCGACCGACACGCCATAAACCAGCATCACCAGCGCAACGCTGGCCGCCGAAAAACCGGTCACTTCCTGAAGAATGGGTGCGAGATACGTAAAAGCGATAAATGTTCCGCCATAGCCCAGCGTGGTGATCGCATAAACAAGCAGAAGCCGTGGGCTTTTCAGCACCGCAAGCTGAGTCATCAATGATGCCGGCGCACTGTTGGGAATGTTCCTCGGCACCAGTATCCAGCTGCCCACGAATGCAATGACACCCAATACAGATACCGCGAGGAAGGTGGTCTGCCATCCCCAGGTCTGGCCGATGAATGTCCCAAGCGGCACCCCAGTCACCAGCGCCACAGTGAGGCCTGAAAACATCAGGGCGATAGCGCTCGCTGCCTTATCCCTGGACACAAGACCGGTAGCTATGGTTGAACCTATTGAAAAGAATACGCCGTGTGCCAGGCCGGTCAACACCCGCGCACCCATCAGCGACGCATAGCCGGGCGACATCCACGCAACGAGATTGCCCACGGTGAACAAGGCCATCAAGGCCAATAGCAGGCACTTTCGGGGCATCCTGCTGGACAGCGCGGTAAGCACCGGCGCTCCGATCGCCACGCCAATAGCGTAGACGCTTACCAACAATCCCGCGGAAGGCACCGATACATCGAGACTTTCCGCTATGGTGGGGATGAGGCCGACGATCACGAACTCCGTGGTCCCTATCGCGTAGGCGCTGAGTGTCAGTGCCCATAAGGCAAGAGGCATGTCATTTCTCCGGTATGCAAAGTAGATGCCTTGCAGTGTGAGGCTGGTCGCACCGGAGAAAAACCGGTTTCACTACAATAGACTTTTGACTGGGCGTCAACAATGTTGAACATCGACTCGCTAATTGCCTTCGTCGCCGTGATAGAAACCGGCTCGTTTACCGGTGCCGCCGAACGCCTGGACCAGACGCCATCGGGCATAAGCAGAGCGGTCTCGCGCCTGGAGACTCAATTGGGCATGGCCTTGATCACGCGCACTACCCGGCGCCTGGACCTTACGGAAGAAGGCGCCTGGCTACTGGAGCGCGCACGCAAACTGATCACGGATCTGCAGGACACCGAAGAACAGCTCGTAGCGCGGCTTTCTCAGCCATCCGGTATCGTGCGCGTCAATGCATCCACTCCAGTACTGGACCATATGCTTGCGCCCTTGGCCGCGGAATTCCTCGATATATATCCCTTACTTCGGCTAGAAATGTTCGCTGGCGAAACTTTCATCGATTTGATCGAGGAACGCGTGGACATGGCCATCCGCATCGGAGTCCTGGCCGACTCCACGCTGAGTGCCAGGCGCCTGGGCAGCAGTCGCCTCAGGTTGCTGGCGTCTCCCCAGTACCTAGCCCGGTATGGCAGGCCCACCGAAGCAAGCCAACTTTCCAGACATCGGTTGCTGGGATTCACCGCTCCCAGTTCCTTGAATATCTGGCCTCTGCCCCACGAAGGCTGCGACGGCTTACATGTAGAACCAACGATCGCGGCGTCCAGCGGTGAGACCTTGCGACATTTGGCGCTGGGCCACGCCGGCGTCGTATGCCTGGCCGATTTCCTTAGCCGCAACGATGTTGCCAGCGGCCGGCTGGAGCCCATTCTTGAAGAGGCAACGCTGCCCTGGCGCCAGCCTGTATGGGCAGTGTTCTACAAACAGGGAGCATTGGCGCCACGGGTGGCCGCACTGGTCGATTTCCTGGCGCAGCGACTAAGCGGCGGCGTGCTGGACGACTAGCGCGGCTCAAAAATAGATCGGTAATAAATAGATGGGGCTGGCGCAGCGATTTGGCGCATGATGCCGATCAGCCGCGTTTTCCCAGCCGCTTCATAATCGCTTGCGCCGTGCTCACCAATACTTCGTCGGCATGCAAGGTTCCGTCAAGGAAGATCAGCGAACCGGCCTCGTGGCTGACTTTGCCCCGGGCGATCAGGAGCTGGCCAGAGTGGGATGCTCCAAGAAAGTTGACGTTCAACTGCACCGTGACGCAGGGCGTTCTTCCCGCCCTGTCCCAGGCGATCGTGCTGAGCGCATGGTCCATCAAGGCAGTGATCGTGCCGCCATGCACCACTTGAGCCTGGTTCAGGTGGTCATCGCGTACACGAATCGCGTACGCCCACTGATCGCCGTCACGCCTTGTGAGCAGTGGTCCAAGCTGGCCCAGAAGACCGGGCAGATCATGTTCCCGCCAGTCGCTTTCCGTCAAAGCCTTCGATACCGAGCTAGCGGTTTCCACCACGGTGTTTACTCCAAAGAAAATAGCTGGCGGGAAAGTTGCCCTGCGTGCCGCTTCAATTCCTGGATAAGTGCCTGGGTTTCATCCTGGGAGAGCTGGTTGACTATACTGGCGGCCACCATCGTATGGGTGATATGGTCTTGCGCGTCCAGGACGGGCACCGCAATCAGAGTAATGCCGGCAATATAATTGCCCTGATCGAAGCTGTAGCCGTTCTTTCTTGCGGTCTCGACTTCTTGCCACCAGTCGTCAAAGCTTAACGGCTGTTGCCAGCGCAAGGAAGCAAACTGCGCTTTGATCTCTTGCTGTGAATACTGGCTGAAAGCAGCCACGAGGCGCCCTGTGGCGCTAATCAGGCCTGGAAAGCGGCTGCCGACATCCACATGCAGGCGAAATGGCAGGTCTGACCGCGAAAGCGCCGTGACGACCATCTGATTAAGATCTACAACCTCTACCCCAATGGCCGTTACTGACCAGGTTTTTGCCAGCTTGTCGAGTACGGGTTGTACCGAATGCGCGAAATGATCGTTTTCCAGCACGCCGCGGGCAAGTGCAAGCATTCCGGCGCCCAACCGGTATCGCTTTGAAGCGGGATCGAAACCGAGCAGCTTATCGGCGGTCAATGCGCGCAAAATGTGCAGGCAGGTGCTTGGCACCAGGCCGAGCTCATCGGCGATAGACTTGACGTTCATCGGTTCCTTGCTGCGCCCGAGCAGCCTGAGGATGGCGACGGCCCTCGTAACCGCCGGCACCGGGCGGATGCGCGGGCCCGATTTAGGCGTTTTGAGGGTGTCTTGTACGCTTGGCATGCTTAAACCTGTGACTATAGCCGGGCACTGTGTGCAATGCACGATTCTATCAGGCAGGTCGCTCCATGTTGCCGCAACGCGAGTCGACAAGGTCCCCTACCATGAGCTGCGGACCTTGCCATCGTTTCTTGCGCTACGAAACTATTGGATCTGCAAGCCGGCTTTCTTGATGACGGGGCTCCACTTTCCCTGCTCGGCAGCCACGAACTGGGCCAGGTCGCCAGGCGTGCCTCCGCCCACGTCAAGCCCCATCGAGAGTAATCGCTGCTGAGTTTCCGGCAGCGAAAGAAACTTCTGCAGCTCGAAGTTAAGCTTGGCCACGACGTCGCGCGGTGTGCCCTTCGGGGCAAATAAGGCATTCCATGCGATGACCTCGAACCCTGGCAGGCCCTGGCTTGCCACCGTAGGCACGCCGGGCAGCAGTTTGGTTTCACCCTTGCTGGTTACGGCAATGGCTCGAAGCTTGTTGCCGTCGATCTGTGGACGCGCCGCTGTAATGGTGTCGATCGACAGGGTTATCTGGCCTCCGATCAAGTTGGTCATTGCCATGGACGAGCCCTTGTAGGGAACCCCGAACAGCGGCGCCCCGCTTTGCTCTTTCAGAAGCTCATAGACCAGCCTGGCGGTAGTGCTGGGCATGCCGATGTCGGCCGACCGGCCGGAGACCTTCACTTTGTCGATGATGTCTGTCGTTGTCTTAAACTCGGACTCCGGCTTGGCCACCAGGACCATGGGGAAGGAGCCGACAAGAATAATGGGCTCGAAGTCCTTGACCGGATCAAAACCCAAGGAAGAATAAAGAAAGGAATTCAGATTATGCGTGGCATTCGTGCCCATAGTCAGAGTGTAGCCATCGGGCTCTGCGCGGGCAGCCGCCTGTGTGCCGATATTGCCGCCGGCCCCTCCCTTGTTCTCGACATAAAAGGTTTGCCCCATCGCCTTGGTCAGGTAGTCGGCGACGTAGCGGGCCGTTGTATCGGTGCCCTGCCCCGCCTGATAGGCAACGATAATCTTGACCGGTTTATCGGGATAGCCGGCAGCGAAGGTCGATGTGGCGCCAAGCAAAGTAAAGGCTGCTGCGGTTGCAATTGATTTTAGTTTACGCATCTATGTCTCCTCGGTCGTTATAAGTCTTTGGTGGTTTGCATCCCTGCGCCTAGGGCTCTGGCGAGCGTGATCCGGACGTGGATGCGGAAATACTCTTCCTTATGTCGCTGTGTTCATCAAAAACGGGAGGCCGTCCTCCGGGCTTCCCAGGTGTTTCCGTCAGCCGGATCGGTACACCGAGCCCGCGATAACCGGGGCCGTCGACTATCATGCCGCGATGCAAGGTATGGGCTTGTTCAAGGGCTTCAGGAACTGTGTTGACGGGGCCGGCCGGGATGCCATGCTTCATCAGCATGTCGCACAGCGGCGCTTTTTCCCAATCTTCCAGAATGACTTCTATCTCTTTGCGCAATTGCTCGCGATGCGTGAGCCTGGCGGCATTCGAGGCGAAATCGGAATTCTCGGCCAAGCCCGGCTTGTTGATGCATCGACAGAACTTATGAAATTGCGGATCGTTCAGAATGCTGAGGAACACCATGCCATCGCGAGTCCTGAAGCTGTCGTAGGGTGCAATATTCGGATGAGCGCTGCCCAGCAACTGAGGTGTTTCACCGGATTGCATCCAGTTCATGGCATGCGGCACCAGCAGGCTGAGCGCGGTATCGAACAGCGTGGTTTCCACGCGCTGCGCCTTGCCCGTGCGTTCCCTGGCAAACAACGCCATCAATATCCCCGACAGAGCCGTGTAGCCGGTAAGGTGGTCCACGACGGGAATGCCAATACGGGTCGGCCCGGTTTCCGGCGACCCATTGATGCTCATCAGCCCACACATCGCCTGCAAGATGGCATCGTAGCCGGGCAGCCCGCCCAGCGGGCCGTTCGCGCCAAACCCGCTGATGCTGCAATAAACAAGGCGGGGGTAACGTTCGGCCAGATGCTGTTCATAGCCCAGGCCCCACTTTTCCATGGTCGAGGGCAGGAAGTTCTCGACCAGGACGTCCGCGTCATCCAGCAACGCGAAAAGCACCTCCTGGTCTTCGGGCTTGGACAAATCCAGTGCAAATGCGCTCTTTCCGCGGTTCAGTGCAGAAAAGTACGCCGCATTGCCCTGCTGGTCGAAGGGAGGTCCCAGCTTGCGGGTTTCATCGCCGAAGGGAGGCTCGATCTTGAGGACGCTGGCGCCGTGGTCTGCCAGAATCTGCGTGCATAGCGGCCCGGCCAGAACGCGGGAAAGGTCAACGACACGCACGCCGCGCAAGGCGCCCGTGTTCGCTTGCGCGTCAGGCCAGACTGTTTTGCGGGCGTGGCGGGTATCCATTTCAGCCGCGTGAGGGGAGCTGAACAATGCCTGTCCCGATTACCGAGAGCTCGCCATCCTGATTGCGCCCTTCCTGCTCGATCTCCACCAGGTGCTGGCCGTCGCTTTCGTATTTTTTCGAGACTTTGCCCTTGATGAACAGCATGTCGCCCTCCGGATTATGCCGACGCACCTGACATTTGGACTTACGCAGGAAGCCATCGTCGCCCATCCAGTTCGTGAGGTGGTGAGTCAGCCACGAGTTGCGTTCCGGACCATAGTCGTAGGCGCCCGGAGCGCCCACTTCGAGCGCGAAATCTTCTTCCCAGTGGACCCGTTCGGGAACGTCGGGAATGCCGAAACGGTTTTTGATTCCTACGCCGGGATGCGCGTCGATGAGTTGCCAGGCCAGCTTGTTGGCGCGAATATACAGGCCGCCCCAACCTTGCGCGTATGCGATGAAGCCAGTCACGGTCATGGGGCCCTTGAACAGGACGGGCAGCTCGTCGCCCACATTCACATCTTCCCAATATCGTGTAATGGCGCCGCGGATTTCTTCCTGGGCGTAAAGCTTGTAGGCTTCTTGCAGTTCTTCTTCCGTATAGCGCCTTGGCGCGCGTTCACGGACTTCTTTGTACTTGGTGCCGGCTTCCCGCGCGTGGTCGCGTTCAGTACGGAAGCACCAGCTATCGGCTTCGGCGACTTTGTCGCCATCCTGGTTGTAAAACTGGACGTTGTAGATCTGCTGAATGGCACGGCCCGCGAAACGGGTATCGTGCGGAATGAGGGCTTTCAACGATGCCTCCGTATGGATTTCGTCATTGCGTTTTACTGTTTTATGCCAGGTCCAGTCTGCGCCCGACCACATCGCGTGGACGCCCGG
This sequence comes from Pseudomonas sp., assembly GCA_036675275.1. GTDB lineage: Bacteria > Pseudomonadota > Gammaproteobacteria > Burkholderiales > Burkholderiaceae_B > Pollutimonas. The sequence continues at coordinate 26,198 of JAKFFG010000061.1, forward strand.
CAGCCCGCCGACATAGCCCGACACAATACGGTTCGTGGCAAACAGGAAGCTGGGCAGCGCAATGATGCCGCCGTGGCTGGTGTTGGAGGCATAGGCCGGGTCGCACCAAAGAGGATTGTCATCGCCGATGCCGTGTGCGTAATGACGGATATTGTCGCGGGTTGCCTCGTAGCACCACGGCTCGGCAGTTTCGGTGATTTTTACGCCTATCCGGCGACCGAGCGCCTCCAGATCACGATCGACGATTTTTGGGAAGGTACGTGTTGGCATATCCATGTTGGTCTCCTGATTGTTGTCATTACTGACTGATGGGTTCAATTTCGCGCTGGGCGTTTACGGCCTCTTGTTCGCGTAGTTTTTTGCGATGTATTTTTCCTGCCGGCGTCTTGGGAAGTTCGGAGACGAAGGCAATTTGTCTGGGGTATTCGTGCTGGCTGAGTTGAGACCGGACGGCATCCTGGATTTCCTGCTTCAACTGCTCGTCTCCGGGGCGCTTGGCGATTACGAAGGCTTTGACGACTTGCCCGCGCAGTTCATCGGGCACGCCAATAGCGGCCGCCTCGAGAATGTCCGGGTGCTTCAGGATGGCGTCTTCGATTTCCACTGCGCTCATGGTCCAGCCGGCAGAAATAATGACATCGTCGGCACGCCCTGCGTGATAGAAGTAGCCGTCTTCGTCAGTGCGGCCCAGGTCTTTTGTGGGAATCCAGGTTCCGCGCCGCAAGACTTTCATTTCTCCGACGACGCCGGACGGGCACACGTTTCCGTCTGCATCGTGGACCTCGACGACACCGCCGGGTATGGGTTTGCCCAGCGCGCCGTTCTTCACAGGAAAATCGTCGGCGCCCGGATAAGACACCAGGATCACCCCGATCTCAGTCGTGCCATACATGCTGCAAACAGAGGCGCCGAACAATTCCTCGATGAAAGATTCCGTGGCGCTGTCTATCGGCTCGCCGGTGAACGACAGCTTTTTGATGCCGTACGAATAGGCGTTTACATCGGGACTATTGCGGATCATCCGGTAGTGGGTGGCGGCTGCCGACATGTTGGTGAACTTGTGTTCGCTCAGCGCCTGAAGCAAGCGGCTTGCGTTGTACCTGCCGGAAAAAGCACCGATGGTGAGTCCGAGCGCCAGAGGAGCCAGCGTTCCGTGCCAGAGCCCATGGCCCCAAGCGGGCGACGAAGGACAGAAAAACCTGTCTCCAGGGCGCAGGCCAGTGCCGTAAAGCGCGGCAACCATCAAGGTTACGAGCGCCTTGTGGGTGTGCTTGATGGCATCGGGCTGTTCCCGGGTGGTGCCGGACGTGTATTGAAAAATGGCAAGGTCGTCACTGCCGGTACGTACCGTGTAGTGGCCGTCATATTTCGACAAGTCCATCAGGAAAGCGTCGTTGACCACTACGGATACAAGACCGGGAGTTCCCTCCACCATCGAGATTTTTTCATCATTGGTGAACAACATTTTGGGTGCGCAGTCACCGACGCGTAGACGGATGCCGTCCGGCCCGAATAGCGTGAATAAGGGTACGGCGATAGCGCCGATTTTCATGACGCCGAACAAGGCTGTATAGAAAGCCCGCGACGGTTCCAGCATGATTGCAACACGGTCTCCGGATCCTATCCCCTGTTCTGTCAGGTAATGAGCAAAGCGGGAAGAGTCTTGCGCAAGTTCACGATAGGTCAGAACTTCGTCGTGCCCTTCGGCATGCGCCACGATGATGGCGATGCGTTCGGAATCGGTGGCATGACGGTCTATGCATTCGTGCGCAATGTTCAATTGTTCGCGTGAGCCATCGAACATGTCCCACAGCCTCTCTGGGCTCCAATACTTTTGGGCGTCGGCGTATGCCGTGTAATCGGTCAATTTGCTCATTTTTCGTGCTCATGGTTTCGGCGTTGAAATCACTTTATGCGCAATTTTTTTAATTGTCAAATACATTATTTAATTGTCTATATACAATTATGAGTGAGCCGAAATGCCTGCCAATGCCGGCTTGAAAATGTTTTATGGGGAAGCGGAAACGCTGCAGCCTCTCGGCGAGCGTTACATTGAAAGGGATAACATCGCGTGAGAGCAGGTCGGCATGGCAAGCACAAGCGCTTGCAGAAGAAAGGCAATCTGCCGGTAGATTTTTGCCGGCAGTATCTGGAGGGGAAACAGCGATGCGCCCGACTGGAGAGCGCACGGGTATGGCAGGCGCACGAAAGCAAGCCAGCAGTGCAGGCACTGACTGCCCCTCACGTATTTTTTTGGATATCCGGTTGTCGCCGACGAACGCCGGGACGAATTACTGGTGGAATTGAGAATCGCGGCCTACGCCGGCGAAACGCTGCGGCACCCGGCGCCAGGCCATGCCGGCATCGTATATCTGGCCAACTTACTGACGCAGGGGCTGACCAGCAGCACGTTGGACGACTGAGCGGCAGTCGTCCAGCAATGACGATTACTTGGCCTGGATATTCCCGGCTTCGGCCACCTCAGTCCATTTCTTTTTCTCGCTTTTCAGGAAGGTGTCGAACTCGGCCGGAGTGTCGAGCATGACGATAGCCCCCTGGTCCGCCAGCTGTTTGGCAATGACCGGATCTTGCGTAGCCTTGAGCAGGCTTTCGTTTATTTTGCTGACCACACTATCCGGCATTCCTTTCGGTCCAAACAAGCCATACCAGCTCAATGACTGGATGCCTGGAAAGCCGGCCTGCGGGAATGTCGTCCCTTCCGGAAAGGCATCCACCGGTTTGTCGCCGGCAATTCCTATCACCTTGAGCTTGCCGGATTTCACATGGGGCAGCGCTGTCAGTACGCTGGTCACTCCCGATTCGACATGCCCTCCGATGATGTCCACCATCAAGGGCGAGCCGCCTTTATAGGGCACGGGAATGACTTTGACTCCGGCCTTCTGCCGTATAAGTTCGCCCGTCAACTGTGTCTGGCCTTCCGAGTAACCGATACTGATGTCGTTCTTCTTGCCGAGCTCAATAAAGGTCTTCAGGTCCGGGTATTTGCCCTCTTTGGGGACAACCAACACCAGAGGCGAGACGGCCAGGCGCGTGATGGGAGTGAAGTCGGTATCGGTATTGTAGGGAACGCTCTTGGTAAGCACCGGATTGATAATGTGCGAACCGACGACCAGCATGATCTTGTAGCCGTCGGGCTGCGATCTGGCAATGTCGGCGGAGCCTATCACTCCGTTGGCGCCGGGCTTGTTTTCCACAATCACCGACTGCCCCCATATCTCGGAAAGCTTATTGCCCACCAGCCTGGCGACGATGTCTGTGCCGCCGCCTGGAGAGTAAGGCACCATCAGCGTTACGGGCTTCGAAGGCCAGTTTTTGGCATCTTCGGCGCGCGATGCAGGTGAAATCGCCATGACGGCGGCCACAAAAGCCAGACAAGCTTTGAAACGAACCATTTTTTGTCTCCTCGTATTCATGGATGCAGCTTGCGCGAGCCGCTATTTCGTTTCCAGGCTTCTGTACTTCTCGTCGAAGTCCCAGATCTTCTGAAAGCCGATCATCTTGCTGAACTCCTGGAAATCCGCTATTTCGTCATATTGCAGCGAATCGCCGGCCGTCTTCAGGTGCGAATACGCTTGCTGGAGCGCATGGCCCATGGCAAGAAAGCCCAGGCCGGGATGAATGGCCAGCGCAAAACCCATGTCCTGCAGTTCGCGGGCGGTCGGTTGCGGCGTGCGTCCGCCCTCCACAATGTTCGCGACCAGCGGAACATCGAAGGTCCTGCCGATGATGGCCAGTTCGTCCATCGATTCGGGCGACTCGACAAAAAGAACATCCGCGCCGGCATTCAGGTAGTGTTCCGCGCGTTTCAGTGCCTCATCCAGTCCCAGCGTCGTCCGGGCGTCCGTACGCGCGATAATCAGAAACTCCTTGCTGGCCCCTCGCGCATCAGTAGCGACCTTGATCTTGTTGATCATGTCCTGCACAGGAATGACGCGACGTCCTTTGGTATGACCGCATTTTTTTGGAAATTCCTGATCTTCAAGCTGGATGCCGGCGGCTCCAGCGCGCAGGTAGCCGGCGACGGTATGTTCCACATTCAACAGTCCGCCATAGCCGGTGTCGCCATCGCAAACAATCGGCGTCGAGGTCGCGCCGCAAAATGCCGCGACCCGGTTGACCATATCGGTATAGGTGGCGAGTCCCGCGTCGGGCAGACCCAGGTAGGATGCGACCGTGCCGTACCCCGTCATGTAAAGACAGTCGAAACCGAGCTGGTCCGCGACCTTTAAAGAGATCATGTCGAATATGCCGGGTGCTACAACCAGCTTCTTTTGCGAAAAAAGTTGGCTCAAGGTTTTAGGGTTTCCAGCCATGCCAATGCATCCTTGTAAGTTAGTCATCATGTAAAAAACCTGCGGCCATGTATGCCCATGGCCGCGCCAATCTATCGCGCTCCTGGAACTCATCGATCTGTGGCGTCAGGTTCAGCGTCTGTGCGATCTCGTCCTGGCCCAGGAGCAGGGCTTGCCGCTGCACATCAAGCAGATCAAAATGCATTTCGCCAGTCTGGTCGGTGCCCACGGTACAGGCACGCAGATCTATGCTGAACGCGGCGCCAGACGAAGCCGCGGCCGCCAGGCGTTGTACGTCGCCGCGCCCAAGCACGATGGGCAGCAAACCGTTCTGCAAGCAGTTATTGAAGAAAATATCGCCAAAGCTGGGAGCAATGATGCAGCGTATGCCGAACTCTTCCAACGCCCATACCGCCATCTCGCGCGAGCTGCCACAGCCAAAGTTGTCGCCGGCAAGCAGAATCGCGGTGCCCGCACTGGCAAGGCGCCGCCACGCCGATTGTTCGATGCACCGGCTGGCGCACCGGACGACCTGAAACTGATCTCGGGCATCGGGCCCGTTCTCGAACGCACGCTCAA
>JAKFFG010000045.1:0-30540 GCA_036675275.1 Pseudomonas sp.
TGCCTCGTCCAGCCGGGCGTCGGGCCAAACTCGCTACGCCGCTGGCGCGGCTCCGCTCAAACATGGCCCGCCGACATCCCCCGGCTTCCCTACGTCAGCCCGCGGCGCACGCCTACACGCCGGACTGCTCCCACCCACCCCGGACAACTGCGCAAGGGGAAACTTGCCGGCCTTACGGCCTGATTCCTGGCCTTTTCTGCCTAACAACAGTAGCAGGTCGGGCACCGGGCGCTTTTACATCGGCGCGGGACAACTTACGTGTACGGTGGCTAGTGGTCTGGTCCAAACTACGCTCATGCAAAAAGGCGGGTGTATCGGGGGCTGTGCAGGCGCCTCGCGCACGCCGTTACGCTCAGTCCCAGCGAGGAGGCAAGGGCGCGGCTGTCCGAGCCCGGGGGGTGTCGGGCCACAGGCCCGACCGGGCGAGTTCCGCGACCGCCTCGATGGGGCTGAACGTAACGGGCACCCTGGCAACGCCAGGGCGTAGCGCGCGAAGCCGGAACAGCCCCCGACACACCCGCCTTTCTCAAGAACGAAAAGCCGTCCCCAACGCCTGCGCGCTGCAGTGAGCCTTGTAAACTCCTCGACCGAAAATGCCCTAAGCTTTGCAAGGCGTCAGAGAAAAGCCGCCGCCGCACGCCCGATGCGGTCATTGACCGCCTGCCATTCGGCGGTCCTGGGCGGCTGCTCGAACAGGATGCGCGCATAGCCCTGATCATCCAGCCGCCGCAGCAAGGCATATAGCTCGCGCGCGTAAGCATCGGGGTCACGGGAACATACCAGCCAGTCCACGCCACCGGCCGCCGCAGCCTGATCCGGAGCACGGAAGACGACAGCCGCCACGCGTTGGGCCTTGTCGGTCCTTGCATCGACGACATGCAGCAAATCGTTCAGAGCCAACACCGACAAGGCAGTGCGCGGCGCGTAATGCGCCTTCAACGAGCCCGACACCTGCGGTGCGGCGGCATCGGGCCGCGCTGGCTCGACACCGAGCACCGCGGCAATCTGTGCTGCAGACACATGGCCGGGGCGCAGCAAAACGGGACCGACACCCTGATCCAGCCGCGATACATCGACAATAGTGGATTCGATACCCACCTGCGAGGGCCCGCCTTCCAGGACCATCAGTGTCTCCGCGGACAGTTCGGGAAATTCGGCGCGCACATGTGCGGCGTGCGTAGGCGAAACCTGGCCGAATTTATTGGCCGAGGGCGCGGCAACGCCGCCCTGGCCATTTGGCTTGAGACTGGCGAACTCGCGCAGCAAGGCCTGGGCTATAGGGTGTGAAGGACAGCGTAACCCTATGCTGCCATGGCCGCCGCTGACTTCGGGAGGGATATGTTGAGCACGCGGCAGAATGAGCGTAAGCGGGCCCGGCCAGAAAGCCTGCATCAAGGCACGCGCTTCGGGCGGAATCGATGCCGCCCAATAGGTGATGTCGGCTTCGGGCGCCACATGCACGATGACCGGATGATTGGCCGGACGCCCTTTGGCCGCATAAATGCGGGCGATGGCCTGGGGGTTCTCGGCATCGGCGCCCAGCCCATAAACGGTTTCAGTCGGAAACGCCACCAGCCCGCCTTCTGCCAGGCGCTGGGCGCCCTGCGCCAGCAAGGCGCCCATATCGGACGACAAAGCCTTTGCCGTCATGACTGGAAAGGAATGCCAAGAGCCTGGGCGACGCGCGCCGCCGCGCTGACCGCATCGGCAAGCGTTGAGCCCAGCACATTGACATGCCCCATTTTCCTGCCGCGCCGGGCCTCGGACTTGCCGTAGAGATGCAGCTTGGCGCCGGGCACGGCCAGGACGGCAGCCCAATCGGGTTCACGTTTGTGGCCGGTGGTGTCATCGAACCAGACATCGCCCAGAATATTGAGCATGACGACAGAACACAGACTTACGGTATTGCCCAGCGGCAAGCCGGCCGTGACACGCGCTTGCTGTTCGAACTGGCTGCTCACGCTTGCGTTCATCGTGTAGTGGCCGCTGTTGTGCGGCCGCGGCGCGATTTCATTGGCAATGAGGCGGCCGTCCTGCAACACGAAAAACTCCACGCACAGAACACCTACATACCCCAGCCCTTCGGCAATCACCAGTGCCGCATCGGCGGCCTGCGCGGCAACGGCCTGTTCCTGCGCCTGGGCATCGACCGTGGAAACCGCCAGTATGCCGTCGCGGTGCTCGTTGCGGGCCGAGGGATAGAAAACCGCCTGGCCGTCGGCGCCGCGCGCCATCACCACTGACAGCTCGCTTGCCAAGGGCAGCAGGGCTTCAAGGACGCAGGCCACTCCGCCAAATTCGGCCAAGGCCTGGCGTGCTTCTTCGCGGGTTTTGACGCGTGCCTGTCCTTTGCCGTCGTAGCCCAGGCGGGCCGCTTTCAATATGCCGGGAAACAAGCCTTCGGGTGCCGCATCGATATCTTGCGGTGTGTGGATGGCGGCATAAGGTGCGACGGGCACGCCCGTGCTTTCAATAAAGGCCTTTTCGCGGATACGGTCCTGGACCACGGCAACTGCCTTCGCACCGGGGCGCACCAGCGTAGCTGATGCAAGAGTTTCCAGGCTTTGCGCCGGCACGTTCTCGAACTCGGTGGTAATGGCTTTACAGCGTTGGGACAATTGCGCCAGGCCGGCCTGGTCGTCGTAGGCGGCGCGGATGTGCAGGTCTGCAACGGCGCCCGCGGGGCTTTGCGGATCGGGATCCAGCACGGCCACTTTGTATCCCAGGCTTTGGGCGGCATGACAGAACATGCGCCCCAACTGCCCTCCTCCAATCATGCCCAGCCAATCGCCCGGTGGAATCGGGAGGGAGATAGAGGCTTCGTTCATGTATACAACCTGTCAGCAAGAAAATAGGGGTGAGATGGTACGAGGTATATTGCGCGGGGCTACATCACCACATGTGGCGGCACCACCATGGCCCGCGCCGCCTCGGTCTGCCGATTGCGGTAGGCAATAAGCTTTTGCAGCAACTCGGAGTCGGTGGTCGCCATGCATGCAATGACATGCAGGGCGGCATTGGCTGCGCCGGCCTCGCCGATGGCGAAGGTGGCAACCGGCACGCCCTTGGGCATCTGCACGATGGACAGCAGCGAGTCTTCGCCACGCAGGTATTTGGAAGGCACCGGCACGCCGAATACCGGCACGGGGGTCAGGGCAGCCATCATGCCGGGCAGATGGGCCGCGCCTCCGGCGCCGGCAATAATGGCGCGCAGACCGCGCTCGACGGCTTGCGCGCCATATTCCACCATATCGTTGGGCATGCGGTGCGCAGACACCACTTTCAGTTCGTGTGGAACGCCGAATTCCTCAAGCACCGCAACGGCATTTTTCATGACGTCCCAGTCGCTGGCGGAACCCATGATGATCCCGACAACGGGTGTGCCGGCGGCACTGGCTTCAGTAAACATAGTCATAGCGGCTCACCTATAAGAAAGATGCAGGTTGGGCGTGGCAACAAGGTATTCTAACGTGCCTCGCCCTGATTCCAGCTTCAAGCCGTGAGACGCGTGACGGCTTCACGGTACTTGGCGGCCGTCTTTTCGAGCACATCGGCAGGCAGGCGCGGTGCGGGAGGCGTCTTGTCCCAGACCTGCGTTTCCAGCCAGTCGCGCACGAACTGTTTGTCGAACGATGGCGGACTTATGCCTTCCGCGTAGCCCGAAGCCGGCCAGAAACGCGACGAGTCGGGTGTCAATACCTCATCCATGAGGTGCAGGCGACCGTCGTCATCGAGGCCGAACTCGAACTTGGTGTCGGCAATAATAATGCCCTTGCCTGCCGCGAAAGCGGCGGCTTCGGAATACAGGCGCAGCGTGACGGCGCGGATTTCCTCGGCCAGATCTTTGCCCACCTGGTTGATTACGAATTCAAAATCCACATTTTCGTCATGCGAACCGAACTCAGCCTTGGCCGCCGGCGTAAAAATGGGTTCCGGCAAGCGGCTGGCCTGCTTCAGGCCTGCGGGCAAGCTTATGCCGCATACCTTGCCGCTGGCGCGGTAGTCGTTCCACCCCGAACCAATGAGGTAGCCCCGGGCCACCGCCTCGACCATGATGGGTTTCAGGCGCTTGACCACCATGGCGCGGCCGGCAACCTGTTCGCGCTCGTCTGCCGCGACGACGTCCTCGGGTGCAATTCCGGTGGAATGATTGGGCAGGACATGGGCCAGCTTCTTCAACCAGAATTCGGTCAGCTCAGTAAGCACCTGCCCTTTGCCGGGAATGGGGTCATCGAGAATGACATCGAAGGCCGATATGCGGTCGGACGCCACGATAAGCAGCTTGTCGTCGCCCACTGCGTACATATCACGCACTTTGCCGCGCGCCAGCAAAGGAAGCGACTTGATTGTTGATTGGTGTAGAGCCTGTACCACGGGGTATCCTTGAAATAGAACGTCCTGCCGGAATGATCCGGGCAGGACGCGAATCAAAACAAAACCAGAAGCATTTACTGGACGACTTGGGCCAGTTCTCCGGCCGAGTAGCGCTTGGCCATTTCAGTAAGGGACACAGGCTTGATCTTGCTGGCGTTGCCGGCTGTGCCGAATTGTTCGTAGCGCTGCTTGCAGACGTCTTTGGCAGCCTGGCGGGCGGGCTTGAGGTATTCGCGCGGATCGAACTTGGACGGGTTCTCGCCCATGAACCGGCGGATGGCGCCAGTCATGGCCAGCCGGATGTCGGTGTCGATATTGATTTTGCGAACGCCGAATTTGATGGCTTCCTGGATTTCTTCGACCGGAACACCATAGGTTTCTTTCATGTCGCCGCCGAATTCGCGGATCTCGGCCAATAGTTCCTGCGGCACGCTGGAGCTGCCGTGCATTACCAGGTGAGTGTTGGGCAGGCGATGATGAATTTCCTTGATGCGCGAGATCGACAGGATGTCGCCCGTGGGCTTGCGGGTGAACTTGTAGGCGCCATGGCTGGTTCCGATAGCGATGGCCAGCGCGTCAAGTTGCGTGTGACGCACGAAATCGGCGGCCTGCTCTGGATCGGTGAGCAGTTGTTCCATGGTGAGCTTGCCGTCGGCGCCATGGCCGTCTTCTTTGTCGCCCTGCATGGTCTCAAGCGAACCGAGGCAGCCGAGTTCGCCTTCGACCGTAACGCCTACCTTGTGAGCCATGTCGACCACGCGGCGGGTGACGTCCAGGTTGTATTCGTAATCGGCAATGGTCTTGCCGTCTTCTTTGAGCGAGCCGTCCATCATTACGCTGGAGAAGCCCAGGTCGATGGCGCCCTGGCAAATGGCCGGCGACTGGCCGTGATCCTGGTGCATGACGACCGGAATATTGGGATAGCTTTCTACAGCGGCCTGGATCAGATACTTGAGAAAGCCTTCGCCGGCGTATTTACGCGCGCCTGCCGATGCCTGCATGATGACCGGACTGTCGGTTTCGGAAGCCGCTTCCATGATGGCCTGGACTTGCTCCAGGTTATTGACGTTGAAAGCCGGGATACCGTAGCCGTTTTCGGCCGCATGATCGAGCAACTGACGCATGGAAACTAGGGCCATGGCAAGACCTCCTGAAAGCAGATTGAATAGGAATAGACTCGATTTTACGAGGGATTGAGATTAATTGCTGATGATCACGGCCTTATGGCCGACTTAGGACGAAAGGAGGCAACGCGCTCCTGGCGGGTTTCGACATAGGGCCCGCCGATAAGATCGATGCAATACGGAACGGCCGCGAAAATACCCGCGGCCATCACCTTGCCGTCGCCGTCCTTCAGGCCTTCCAGCGTTTCCTGGATGGCCTTGGGCTGGCCGGGCAGATTGATGATCAGCGCCGCATGGTCTGGCGTCTCGCGGATGACGGCGACTTGCCGCGAAAGAATTGCCGTCGGCACAAACTTCAGGCTGATCTGGCGCATTTGTTCGCCAAAGCCCGGCATTTCGCGCGTGGCAACCGCCAGCGTCGCCTCCGGCGTTACATCGCGCCGCGCCGGGCCGGTGCCGCCCGTTGTAAGCACCAGGTCGCAGCCCAATATGTCGACCAGCTCGATCAGCGTGGCCGATATCTGTTCCCGTTCGTCGGGAATCAGGCGGGCGGCGAACTGCGGCGGCCGGGTCAGGGTATCACCCAGCCAGGCTTGCAGCGCGGGAATGCCCTTGTCCTCGTAGGCGCCGCTGGATGCCCTGTCGGAAATCGAGACCAGGCCGACCAGCAACTCGTCGGGATGCTTGCGGACCAGCCGCGAAGATGCATTCATGGATGCTCCTGTTTCGGCAGTCGACAAATCAGTTTCCGGCCCGCTTTTCCAGAACGGCCACCGCCGGCAGCGTCTTGCCTTCGAGGAATTCGAGGAAAGCTCCGCCGCCCGTCGAGATGTAGTCGATTTTGTCGCCGATATGATATTTGGCGATCGCCGCCAGCGTATCGCCGCCGCCGGCAATCGAAAACCCTTCCGAATCGGCAATGGCCTGCGACACCACCTTGGTGCCGTTGGCGAAGGCATCGAACTCGAACACGCCTACCGGGCCGTTCCAGACTATGGTTCCGGCCTGCGCCAGGATGCCGGCCAGTTGTTCGGCGGTTTTAGGGCCAATATCCAGGATCTGGTCATCGCCGGCAACCTCGTCCGCCGCTTTTACCGTTGCCTGCGCATCGGCGCTGAATGTCTTGGCGCATACGACGTCGACCGGGATGGGCACGGCCGCACCCCGTTTTTTCATCAGGTCGATCACCGCGCGGGCCTGATCCACCTGGTCGGGCTCGGCCAGCGATTTTCCGATAGGGTGTCCCGCCGCCAGCATGAAGGTGTTGGCGATGCCACCACCCACGACCAGTTGATCGACCTTGTCGGCCAATGCCTTCAAGATGGACAGCTTGGTCGACACCTTTGAACCGCCCACGATGGCCACCAGCGGCCGCTTGGGCTCTTTCAATGCCCGGCCCAGTGCCAGCAGCTCGGCTTCCAGCAAAGGACCTGCGCAGGCTACGGGAGCATACTCGGCAATGCCATGCGTCGTGGCCTCGGCGCGATGTGCCGTGCCGAACGCGTCGTTCACGTACACGTCGCACAAGGCGGCCATCTTGCGAGAAAGTTCAGGATCGTCTTTTTTCTCGCCCACGTTGCAGCGGCAATTTTCCAGCATGACGACCTGGCCGGGACTGACCGTAACGCCATCGACCCAGTCGGCGACGAGCGTAACCGGCGCGCCCAGCATGACGGAAAGGCGGGCGGCTACCGGCGCGAGCGTATCGGCATCGGTGACCCTGCCTTCTGTGGGCCGCCCCAGATGAGACGTAACCATGACGGCGGCGCCGGCATCCAGCGCCAGCCGTATGGCAGGCACCGACGCCTTGATCCGGGTGTCTTCGGCAATTTCGCCGTTGGAGAATGGAACGTTCAGATCCGAGCGGATAAACACCCGCTTGCCGGCAAGCGCGCCAGTTTTCGCCAAAGCAGTAAGAGTATTGATGGTGGTCATTATGTTATTTCCAGCCAGTAGGCAGACGTGTCAAGGGCGGGTTGCCCCGCCCTTGTGCTAACGAAGAGTCGATTACTTGGCCGACATCAGGGCCACCGTGGTGTCGAGCATGCGATTGGAGAAACCCCATTCGTTGTCGTACCAGGAAGACACCTTGACCAGGGAACCCGACACTTTCGTCAAGCCAGCATCCACCGTGCTGGAGGCCGGATTATGGTTGTAGTCGACCGAGACGAGCGGCTCGTCGTTGTACTCGAGTATGCCTTTCAACGGACCTTCATCGGCAGCCGCCTTGAGGATGGCGTTGACTTCTTCGACCGTGGTCTCGCGGGCGGACACAAAGGACAGATCGACGATCGATACGTTGATGGTCGGCACGCGTATGGCGTAGCCGTCGAGCTTGCCATTGAGTTCGGGCAGGACCAGCCCAACGGCGGACGCTGCGCCCGTCTTGGTAGGGATCATGCTTTGGGTGGCCGAACGTGCGCGGCGCAGGTCTTCGTGGTAGACGTCAGTAAGAACCTGGTCGTTGGTGTAGGAGTGGATGGTCGTCATCAGGCCATTGACCAGACCGAGCTTCTCGTGCAGCGGCTGCACCAGCGGCGCCAGGCAGTTGGTGGTGCAGGAGGCATTCGAAATAACGGTATCGCTGGACTTCAGAACCCCATGATTGACGCCATAAACAATGGTCGCGTCGACGTCTTTGCCGCCCGGAGCCGAAATAATGACTTTCTTGGCCCCGCCCTTGATGTGGGCGCTGGCTTTTTCCTTGCTGGTGAAGAAGCCGGTGCATTCAAGCACGACATCCACGTTCAGATCGCCCCAGGGAAGGGCTGAAGGATCACGGTTGGCAAGCACGCGGATCTTGTCGCCATTGACCACCATGTAATCGCCGTCGACAGCCACTGTGCCGGGGAATTTCCCGTGGGCAGTATCGAAGCGTGTCAGGTGTACGTTGGTCTTGGGGTCGCCCAGGTCGTTGATGGCCACGATTTCGATATCGTGCTTCTTGCCGCCTTCGTAGTGTGCACGCAGGATATTGCGTCCAATACGGCCATATCCGTTAATCGCAACACGAATAGTCATTCTTACTCTCCTGTTTTATAAAACCTGTTCGACAGCCGCAGCAACGTGCTCGACGGTCAATCCAAAGAATTTGAACAATACGCCGGCAGGAGCCGATTCGCCGTAGGTGTCGATACCCACGACTGCTCCGTCCAGACCCACGTACTTGTACCAGCCGGACGTGACGCCGGCCTCGACCGCAATACGCGGCAGGCCGGCCGGCAATACGGATTCACGCCATTGCGCGTCCTGGGTGTCGAAGACGTTGGTGCACGGCATGGACACTACGCGCACGGCAACGCCTTTGGCGGCAAGTTGCTCTTGCGCGCCCAGCGCAAGTGCAACTTCGGATCCGGTGGCGATGATGACGGCCTGCGCGTTATCGGCGTCGCGCAAGACATAACCGCCGCGGCGGATGCCGGCAATGGCTTCGGCGTCGCGTGCCACGAAAGGCAGGTTCTGGCGCGACAGCAGCAAAGCGCTGGGGCCGCCTTCGCGGACCGTCATGCCTACGCTGGCCGGGCGTTCAATTGCGTGCGCCCAGGCGACGGCGGTTTCTGTCGTATCGCAGGGACGCCACACATGCAGGTTGGGAATCAGCCGCAGGCTGGCGGCATGTTCGATGGACTGATGGGTGGGTCCGTCTTCACCCAGACCGATGGAGTCGTGTGTGAAGACGTGCACCACGCGCTGTTTCATCAGGGCGGCCATGCGCAAGGCATTGCGGGAATAGTCGGAGAAGGTAAGAAAGGTGCCTCCAAACGGCAGGTATCCGCCGTGCAAGGCTATGCCGTTCATGACTGCCGCCATGCCGAATTCGCGCACGCCGTAGTTGATATGGCGGCCGAAACGCAAGTGCAGTTGGCCGGCGCGCACGGGCGAGACGCCCTTCCAGTCGGTGAAGTTGGATCCGGTCAGGTCGGCGGAACCGCCAAGGAATTCCGGCAGAAGCTCGGCAAATGCGGCAATCGCAAATTGGGAAGCCTTGCGGCTGGCCACGGTTTCGGCCTTTTGATTGGTCGCCTCGATGAACTTCTGTGCCCGCTCGGCAAAGTCGGCCGGCAGGTCGCTGGCCAGACGGCGCTGGAGTTCGGCGGCTTCGGCCGGAAATGCCTTTGCATAAGCGTCGAACCGGGTCTGCCATTCTGACTGCAGCGCTTGCCCTCTTTCCTTGCCGTCCCACAGCGCGTAGATTTCGGCAGGCACATGGAATGGCTCGTAGGGCCAGTTCAGCGCCTCGCGGGTGGCCTGGATTTCTTCCGCACCCAGCGGCGCGCCATGGACTTTTTCCGTACCGGCAGCATGGGGGGCGCCCTTGCCGATTACGGTACGGCAGCAAATAAGCGTCGGGCCGCTGCCTTGCGCTGCAAACTGCTTGGCCTGGACAATGGCCGCATCGACAGCGCTGCTGCTATGGCCGTCGACGCCGCGCACGACATTCCAGCCGTAACTTTCGAAGCGCTTGGCCGTGTCGTCGCCAAACCAGTTCTCTACGGGTCCATCGATGGAAATGCCGTTGTCGTCGTAGAACACAATAAGCTTGGAAAGCTTCAGCGTGCCCGCCAGCGAGCATGCTTCGTGCGAGATGCCTTCCATGAGGCAGCCGTCGCCCACGAAGGCATAGGTGTAGTGATCGACGATCGCATGATGCTCACGGTTGAACTCCTGGGCAAGCAACGCTTCGGCCAGCGCCATGCCCACCGAGTTGGCCAGGCCCTGCCCCAGCGGGCCGGTCGTGGTCTCTATGCCCGCGGTGATACCGACTTCGGGATGCCCGGGTGTGCGCGAATGCAGCTGCCTGAAATTCTTGAGTTCTTCGATAGGCAAGTCATAGCCGCTGAGGTGCAACAACGAATAGAGCAGCATGGAACCATGCCCGTTGGACAACACAAATCGGTCGCGATCGGCCCAGGTGGGGTCAGCGGGATTGTGCCGCAAGTGGCGCGTCCACAAGGTTTCGGCAATATCGGCCATCCCCATGGGGGCTCCGGGATGACCCGAATTGGCTTGTTGGACCGCATCCATCGACAATGCACGAATAGCATTTGCCATGGACGAATCTTGGACTGGCGTGTGGCTCATTCAAAACTCGCTAGTAGCGACAAACCCCGAAAAAGGCCTGGCGCCATCGATAAGGTTTACGAAGCGATCGATTTTAACACCGGGGAAATATACTGCTGGGACCATACCTGGACGCGCATAGTCACAGACCGGCGGCCGGACAGTATGATTCCAGTCTTCACCACAGTCCGGTATTCGTCTTATGGCCATTCCCCGATTTTTCTGCCCCGCAGCACTGGCGTCCAACACCACCATCAAGCTCCCGCCTGATCTGGCTCACCATGCCATAAGAGTGCTGCGCCTTCGGCCCGACTCGGACATTGTCCTGTTCAACGGACTGGGCGGCGAATACCCCGCCAAATTGGGCATCGAAGGAAAAAACGGCTACGCAACACTGGGCGAACATGATCCTGCCGAGGCGGAACTGGACGGCGACATCACCCTGGTACAAGGGATACCCGCCGGCGACAAAATGGACTGGATTATTGAAAAAGCAGTGGAACTGGGCGCAAGACGCCTCGTCCCTATCACGGCCCAGCGCAGCGTGCTGCAGCTGTCTGGCGAACGGCTGCACAAGCGTATGCAGCACTGGAGCCGTATCGCCCAGTCGGCCAGCGAACAATGCGGACGCAACCGCATCATGGAAATAGACGAGCCCGTAGCGCTGCGCGATTACTTGGCCCGGCGTGCCGGCGATGGCGGCAACATCCTGTTCTGCCATCCTGCAAGCCCACATACGCTGACCCAGGCGCTGGAGGCTGGGCAGGATCAGCTGACGCTATTGGTCGGACCGGAAGGAGGCTGGTCTGGCGATGAACAGACGCTGGTGGAACACCATGGTTTGACCGCCGTCAGCTTCGGCAAACGCGTGCTGCGCACCGAAACCGCCGGATTGGCGCTGATAGCCGCCATCAGCGCCCTGCGCGGCTGGAACTGATACAGCCGCAGCCGCCGGCCGGCTGTGCGGCCAACCCCCGCTTATTCCGGCGCGCGGGAACCTGAATACGGTTCGGGCGCAATCCCGGGCTCCGGATCTTTATGCTTGCCGGCATGTTCGATGAAATAAGCGAAGCGCCTGTCGTTGTTCGCTGCGAAATCCGCGACATCGGCGCAGACCCCTTGTATTGCCTTGGAATCATCCGCAAGCGCTGGATCGCCTGAATGCAGATTGTGGAACCACAGGAAAAGACCCGTTTTTTGGTCGAGCACGGTGTCGCACAGGCAATCGTACAGCGCATCCAGATTGCCGCCGAAATACTCGGGGAAATCCACGGCCTTGACCACTGCGCGCAACACGGCGGAACGGCTTCTTGCGCGGTCGCAATTGACCACAAAAGCCGTCATGCCAAGGTCGTTTGCCGCAGCGATAATGTCGTCGCTGGAGACGGCGGAAACGTCCAACAGACCGCCTTTTTGCAATTTCTTTTGCAATGATTGCGCTGGATTCATTGTGGCGTCTCCTTGAAAAACGCTTTTACTTCTTCAACACGGCTCATGCTATCGGCCCGTCCCAACTGGATGAGTGCCTTGGTATAGCTGGCCTCGAACAACAAATACGAGATCAATGCGCCATCGGTGGCCTTCCGGGAGTTAGACGATACACCGATAACGCGAAAAAGAGCGCGTGCCGCACGGGGCATTTGATCCAGATGCGCAAGCGCCATCTGGTCCAGCGATTGGCTGGGGGTAATCGAAAAGGTACTGACCCGGCGCAACGATTGGCTTTTTAATGCATTTGACGGCAACTGTGCAAGCAGGCCATTGATTCTTTCCATACGCTCGACATCCATCGAAATACTGTCCAGGAAAATATTGGACAAGGCGTGCCCGCCAATTTGCGCCAGTGTAGGGTATTTAGTGTCGACCGTTTGTTTTTCGGGGTGGACGTCGTCTTTATAGCCCGTACCAATCACGAATATTTTCTCGGCGCCCAGGTGGATGGCCGGACTCATGGGCGCCAACTGCCGCATGGAACCATCGCCGCACCAGGCTGTCTGCCCGCGAACCAGCATGGCGCGTGCCGGAAAAATGAATGGTATGGAGCTGGATGCCAGAAGATGGTCCACTCCTATCGTGCTGGGCAAGGCGCGGCGCAATGAACGCTGCCAGGGCTTTATGGTGTTGTTGGACTGATAGAAAGTAAGGTGCTCGCCAGTGGTGTAGGCCGTGGCGGTTATGGCAAGCGCGTCCAGGCTATCGTTGGCAAGATTCTTCTTGAGCCGTTCGAAATCCAGCGTCGCCGACAACAAATCGCCCAATGGCTGATTATCGAGCAGCGACTGCGGCTGGCGGTTGCGCAAGCCAGGCAGCAGCCAGCCCAGCGCCAGGATGGTAAACCACAAGGCGCCTGTGCGCAGCAGGCCAGGCGCGTCGGCGCGGTAAACCATGCCGGTACGCAGCCCGCTCCATAGCTTGCGCAGCCGTTCCATGCCGGCATGAGGTTCGTCGGCGAAACATGCCATGGCGGCGGCATTGATGGCACCGGCGGAGGAACCGCAAATAATCGCGAAGGGATTGCTGAAACCGGGCGAGCGCCCGGGGTCGAGTATGTCCATGATCCCCGACAACACGCCGACCTGGTAGGCGGCCCGGGCCCCGCCGCCTGTCAGGATCAGCCCGACAGGCGCACTGCCGGGCCCAAGGGATTTAGACGCTTCTTGCCGTATTTGCATCGACCACCGTAAGAGCCGCCATATTCACAATACGACGCACCGTGGAGCTTGATGTCAGAATATGAACCGGTGCGTTGGCGCCCAAAAGGAAGGGGCCGACAGCCACATTGCCGCCCGCCGCCGTCTTGAGCAAGTTATAGGCGATATTGCCGGAATCGACATTGGGGCAGATCAGAAGATTGGCCTCGCCTTGCAGCGTGGTCAAAGGCATGATGCGCTTGCGCAAGGCTTCGTCGAGCGCGCAATCGCCATGCATTTCACCATCGATTTCCAGGCCCGGTTCGCGTTCGCGCACCAGTGCCAACGCTGCCTGCATTTTTGCCCCGGACGCGGAACTGCCCGTGCCAAAATTCGAACGCGAAAGCAGCGCCACCTTGGGCTCGATATTCAGGCGGCGCATTTCGGCCGCTGCCGCAATTGTGATTTCAGCGATTTGCTCGGCATCCGGATTATCGTTGACGTGGGTATCCGCCATGGCCAAGGTATGCTCGGCCAGCAGCACGATATTCATGGCTGCATAGGTTTTCGCGCCGGGGGCCTTGCCGATGACCTCATCGATGAACCGCAAATGGTCGGCATAGGCGCCCACCGTGCCGCACACCATGCCGTCTGCATCGCCCAGGTGAACCATCATGGCGCCGATAAGCGTCAGCCGGCGGCGCATTTCGACGCGCGCCATCTCTTTGCTGATGCCGCGCCGGCACATCAGTTCCCAGTAAGTCGTCCAGTAGCGGTGGAAGCGCTCGTCGTAGTCGGGGTTCGTGACTTCGACGTCGTGGCCCAGGCGCAGGCGCAGGCCGAATTTCTTGATACGGTCGGCCAGCACCGAGGGTCGGCCCACCAGTATGGGTTTGGCGACCTTTTCATCGACGATGATCTGCACCGCGCGCAATACACGTTCGTCTTCGCCCTCGGTAAAGACAATGCGCGACTTGCCGCCATCGCGCACCAGCTTCTTGGCGTTGGAGAACAGCGGCTTCATAAAGGAACCGGAACGGTAGACGAACTGCTGCAGCTGTTCGGCGTAGCCTTCGAGATCGGCGATGGGCCGCGTGGCAACGCCGTCTTCAATGGCCGCCGCCGCAACGGCAACCGCGATGCGCACGATGAGCCGCGGATCGAAAGGCTTGGGAATGAAGTACTCGGGGCCGAAGGCAACGCCATAAGTGCCATAGGCGGCAGCCACGACATCGTTCTGCTCTTCCTGCGCCAGCTTGCAAATGGCGATGACAGCCGCCTTTTCCATGCCCCGCGTGATGGTGGTTGCGCCGACATCAAGCGCGCCCCGGAAAATATAAGGGAAACACAGGACGTTGTTGACCTGGTTGGGGTAGTCGGACCGACCCGTTGCCATGACCACGTCGTCGCGCACCGCATGTGCGTCTTCGGGAAGGATCTCGGGATTGGGATTGGCCAGCGCCAGGATCAGCGGCTTGGCGGCCATTTTGGCGACCATTTCGGGCTTGAGCACGCCTCCGGCGGACAAACCGAGGAACACATCGGCATCGTCGACGATATCGGCCAGCTTGCGGGCGGACGTTTCCTGCGCGAAGCGCTCTTTGTCGGGATCCATGAGCGTGGTGCGACCCTTGTACACCACGCCTTCTATGTCGGAGACCCAGATGTTTTCAATAGGCAGGCCCAGGTCGACCAGCAGGTCCAGACAGGCAAGCGCCGCAGCGCCCGCGCCTGAAACGACGACCTTGATTTTCTTGATGTCTTTGCCGACCACTTCCAGGCCATTGATGAAGGCAGCCGAAACGCAGATGGCCGTACCGTGCTGATCGTCGTGGAAGACAGGGATATTCATGCGCTCGCGCAACTTGCGCTCGACAATGAAACACTCCGGCGCCTTGATGTCTTCGAGGTTGATGCCGCCGAAAGTGGGCTCCAGCCCTGCAATGATATCGACCAATTTTTCCGGATCGGTTTCATTGATTTCGATGTCGAACACATCGATGCCGGCGAACTTCTTGAACAGGACGGCCTTGCCTTCCATGACCGGCTTGGAGGCCAGGGCGCCGATATTGCCCAGTCCCAGCACGGCGGTGCCGTTAGTTATGACACCCACCAGGTTGCCGCGCGCCGTATAGCGGAAGGCGTTGCTGGGATCGGAAACGATTTCTTCGCAGGCGGCTGCTACTCCGGGGGAGTACGCCAAAGCCAAATCCCGCTGGTTGGACAGCTGCTTGGTTGGCGTTACCGATATTTTGCCGGGGCGCCCATGCTCGTGATATTCCAGAGCCGCTTTGCGAAAATTTTCTTCCATGGTGCTTTTCGATAGTCTAGAGTGAAACAGACAGCCATTCTAGTCCCAAGGTTACGTTTAGGGACATGGCCACGAATAATAAATAATGAACCCGGACGGACGCGCGCCGGACCCGTTACACGTCCTGGCCCGGATACGGGTAAATATCGATGGGGTCGAAATACGTCTTGATCCGGGCATCGAGGTCGCTGGCGCACCGGTCGATATCCTCCCGTTCGCGCTTCCTGGATGAATAGCGCTGTGCATATGGAACCTCGATTTGGGGCTGCGCCAACTGTTCGTCGAGCACCACCCACTCCACCCAACCCAGATCGCCCCCATGGCCCAGCAGCAAGTGAGCCAGGTTGACAGGGCGGCCAGCCGCAGGCAGAAGCGCATCAAGACGGTAGCGCCCGGGCCATCGCGCTGCCTGGCGGCAGGCCTGCGCGTCGGCATGGCCGGCAAGCTGGAACAGACTGGAGACCAGTTGCTGCAGCCGCAAGCCCGACAGCGGCTTCTGGTTGCGCTCGCCGAAGGGGCCCAGGCTCGCGCTGCTGCCGTCGGCCAGCAGCACGCTCGCATGCTCGACGCCGGAGAGAAAGGTTAGACCCGCATCCCAGTCGCATAGCGTGCGATCGGCAATCCAGGCCGCCAGCGTTATGTGGCAAGGCAGGTCGGCAAACTGGCTCATGCCGGCGGCTTCGAGCTCGCCCAGCAGGCAACCTGGCTGGACAAACCATTTTGTACTGCCCGGTTCCAGCCTTTGGCACCCGGCCATATCCCGGCCCGGCTCGACCCACAGCACAGGCTGCTCGTCCAGCTTGGCGGCATGCGGCACCCCATCGAGCGCCAGCACCACGCCGTACTCCGCGCACAGCGCCCTGGCATGGTGAACATCGCTGCCGTGCTTGGGCACCAGGCGCGCACTGCCTATATTCTCGTGCTTTTCGAATTCGAAGACAGTGCCGGCCACCGCGTTGCGCAGCCGCCGGCAAAAAGCCGTCCAGGGATCCTGGGACACGGTTCGGCCCGTGAGAAAGGCACGCCGGGAACGAGACTCCATCTTTTACTTCCTTTGAACAATCATTGAAATGATCAGACTGCAATGCGGGCGCTACAATCCTGCTATTTGCCAGAGACCGTCCTATGCCCCGCCTTGCCAAGCGTACCGAACAAGTGATGCCATTCTACGCTGTAGAACTGTTCAAACAGGCCACTGCACTGAACGCGCAAGGCCGCGACATCATCAGCCTGGGAATAGGCGAACCCGATTTCACGGCCCCGCCCCAAGTCATTGAAACCCTGAACCGCGCGTCGCAGGCCGGCCTGAGCGGCTATACATCGCCAGCCGGCATAGCCCCCCTGCGCGGCGCCATCGCCAATTATTACAAGCAGCATTTTGCAGCGGAAGTCGACCCGGAGCGCGTCATCGTAACGGCAGGCGCGTCCGGCGCGTTGCTGCTGGCGGCAATGGCCCTGATCAATCCGGGCGATGAAATCCTAATGCCCGACCCATCGTACCCGGCCAACCAGAATTTCATTACCGGGGTCGGCGGCATTCCACGACTAATTCCGTGCTCGGCGGAACAACGTTTCCAGCTCGATGCCGCCGCGATACGCGAACACTGGGGTCCGGCGACGCGCGGCGTGCTGATTGCGTCGCCCAGCAACCCTACCGGAACCACGATAGCCACGGAAGACCTCAAGGCCCTGATCGCCGAGGTGAAGCAACGCGGCGGTTTCATCATCATGGATGAAATCTATCTTGGCCTGCATTACGACGGCGTTCCGCAAAGCGCGTTGACGCTCGACGACAACATCATCATCATCAACAGTTTTTCCAAGTATTTTCACATGACGGGCTGGCGCCTGGGCTGGCTGATCGCCCCGCCTCATATCGTGCCGACCATCGAAAAGCTAGCAGCAAGTCTGGCAATCTGCGCCCCCTCGCTTGCCCAGCATGCGGCAATCACCTGCTTCGAGCCCGAGGTCATGCGCATCTATGACAGTCGGCGCCTGTCGTTCAAGCAACGCCGGGACTACCTTTTACCAGAACTGGAACGGCTGGGCCTGCATGTGCCGGCCAAGCCCGATGGCGCGTTCTATATTTACGCGGACATCCGCCAGCACAGCCACAACAGCGATGAATTTTCGCAGCGCCTGCTGCACGAGGCCGGCGTCGCGGCCGTACCCGGGCGCGATTTCGGCCCGGCACACTCCTCGTACAGCTTGCGGTTTTCCTATGCCACCGGGCTCGACCGCTTGCAGGAAGCGGTGCAACGCATGGAGCGCTTTCTGGCCTGACCGCCTACGCTGCTAGCGACCTATAGGTATGCCGGAGGCCAGCGCGATGCGCCGCCTTTCGGCCAGCACCTTGGCGCCATAGCCGCCATCGCTGGGCCCTGTGGCACCAACATAGCACGCCAGCCCGGCCGTGACCGAGCCTCGCCGCTTGATGCAGTCGTCCAGAATCTGGGCGCCTACGCGGATATTGGCAATGGGGTTGAGCGCCGCAATCGTGCCGTCGTTGAACGCTTCGAATTTTTCTTTGTGGACTTTGGTCATCACCTGCATCAGGCCTTGCGCGCCGACATGGCTTTCAGCGTAAGGGTTATAACGCGATTCGATCGCAATGACTGCCAGCAACAATTGAGGGTCCAGGCCGCGCTCCCGACCCACTACGAACGCCGTATTGATCAACGCCCCGGCCACGCTGTGGGCAATCCGGTATTTACGCGCAATATAGCTGCGCAAAGCCTGCGCCTGCGTCGATGTGGCGCCGGCGATTTCCTGACCTGCCACCGAAGCGCTCAATGCCTTGCTGAAATTGGTGGGAAGCGTCGATTCATCGCCATCCGCCAGCAGGTCTTCAGTATCGAAGAAAAACTGATTGCGCTCCGAGTCCAGCCTGGCCAATACATCGCCCTTGATGCCGTCGGGCTGCAAGACAAACACCAGAGCGGCATGGATCTGGCGCGCCTGCTCGCGCATCGAAGGCACAGTCACCGTCAGCACCAGCGTCACGAGCGCCGCAATGCCCAGGTAAACGGCACATACGTGCGCAAGTTCGCCAAATTGATACATGGCCCCGCGGGCCGAACGGCTTACCAAATTGCCGGAACCAATGACGGCCATTGCGCCTCTTCCAAAAATTAACCAGCGTGGATGTTAACCTTAGCGTCGCGTACTAATGTAACCGGAACGACAAACTCTGTGAAATACCGTGACCTGAGAGACTTCATCGCCCAGCTCGAGAACGCCGGCGAACTCAAGCGCCTGACGGCTCCCGTTTCGACCGACCTCGAAATGACCGAGATCAGCGACCGTGTGCTTCGGGTCGAAGGCCCGGCACTGCTGTTCGAACGCCCCATGCACAATGGCTCGCCTTCCGCCATACCGGTATTGACCAATCTGTTCGGCACCACCAAGCGCGTGGCCTGGGGCATGGGCGCCGACGACATCGCCGCCTTGCGCCAGACAGGCGAACTGCTTGCGTCGCTGCGTGAACCGGAAGCGCCGCGCGGCTTGCGCGACGCCTTCGCCAAAGTATCGATGCTTAAAGCCGCGCTCTGGGACATGAGCCCCAAATCAGTGAAAGGGGCAGCGTGCCAGGATATCGTGCTGGAAGGCGATGACGTCGACCTGAACCAGATTCCGCTGCAACGCTGCTGGCCGGGCGATGTCGCTCCTTTGTTGACATGGGGGCTGGTGGTTACCCGCGGCCCGAATGCCAAACGGCAGAATCTGGGCATTTATCGTCAACAGCTCATAGGCCGCAACAAGCTGATCATGCGATGGCTGTCGCACCGCGGCGGCGCACTGGACTTCCGGGATCACGCACTGAGCAATCCCGGAACACCCTTCCCTATAGCCGTGGCGCTGGGAGCGGATCCGGCCACCATCCTCGGGGCCGTGACGCCCGTTCCCGACAGCCTGTCCGAATACCAGTTTGCCGGCCTTTTGCGCGGATCCCGCACTGAAGTCACCAAGGCGATCGGAAGCGACCTGTCCGTGCCCGCCTACGCCGAAATCGTGCTCGAAGGCCATATACTTCCATCGTCCGACCCGCGCGCAATCAAACCGTCACGGCAAGACGGCGATCCGGATGCGCCGGCCAGCGACTACGAGATGGCGCTCGAAGGTCCCTATGGCGACCATACTGGGTATTACAACGAGAAAGACTGGTTTCCGGTCTTCACCGTCGATCGCATCACCATGCGCCGCCAGCCCATTTATCACAGCACCTACACCGGCAAGCCGCCCGATGAACCCGCTGTGCTCGGTGTGGCGCTGAACGAAGTCTTCGTCCCGATATTGAGGCGCACCTTTCCGGAAATCGTCGACTTCTATCTTCCCCCCGAGGGATGCAGCTATCGCCTTGCAGTCGTGTCCATACGCAAGCAATACGCGGGTCATGCCAAACGGGTCATGTTCGGCATCTGGAGTGTTTTGCGGCAGTTCATGTACACGAAGTTCATTGTCGTGGTCGACCACGATATTGACACCCGCGACTGGAAAGAAGTGATCTGGGCCATGACGACCCGCATGGATCCGGTGCGCGACACCCTGCTGGTCGAAAACACACCCATTGATTACCTGGATTTTGCTTCGCCGGTATCGGGCTTGGGTGGAAAAATGGGCATGGATGCCACCAATAAATGGCCAGGCGAAACACAACGCGAATGGGGCAGTCCCATACAGATGGATGCCGCCGTCAAATCGCGCGTGGATGCCATGTGGGACGAGCTGGGCCTGTAAGTTAGTGACCCGGCAGGCCTTGCTACTTCTTCATGGCGCGGGCGACCTGCCACGACAGCAACAAGCCCGCTCCAATTCGCCAGAGCCGGCGGCGCTTGCCTACGCGGGAGAACAAGGCCGAGGCGGCCGACGCCAACAGTGGATACTGCCGCGTAAGCATGAAGGCCTTTTGTAGCAAGTCTGAAGGCTTTCTGGATGACGACCGGTGAAAAAAACTGCCCAGGAGAGCCGACGGCTTGAGCGCATGAGTCAGTTCAGTGAAATTGCGCCCCAGGCTTTGCCTTTCGAGGGCCGCCCGGGCCCGCACCAGTTCGATTTGCATGGCCCTGTCGGCGGGCGACATCGACTTTTTCATGGAAGATCCTTGCGCGCGGGCCAATCGGGTGATTGTGATTGCGTCGAAGGTTCGCGAAGACGCTCGAGCAGGCTGAGGTCGCGTCGCAGTTCATCGACGGTAGCGGCGAACGGCATGGGGGCGAACAACAGTTTGCTTCGTACGGCAAAGAACAAGCCGACACCCAGCAAGCCATAGAACAGGGCCAGCAGCCCCAATGCCACATAGCGTTGCTCGGTAGGCCAGAAATACAGCGCCACGGCAATCGAAAAGACGAGAACTGCCAGAGTCAGAAAGAGCAGCGCTCCGAACGCCATGCCGAGAATGGCGATGAGATGCGCCTTTTGTCCTGCGGCTTCGAGCGAAAACAGTTCAAGGCGTGTACGCACTATTGACAACAGAGTGCACGCCAGTTCGCCAACGGATTGTCGGAGCGCCATAATTTGCCTTTTGTTATCGAGTTAGCGGCGGCAGATCAGGGCGCCGATCAATACACCCGCCAACCCTGCCATGCCTATTGCCTGCCACGGGTTATCGTGCACATAGTCGTCGGTGACCCGGGCCGCGCGACGGCCGCGCTCCATCAGGACATCCTGCGTTTCGTATAGCGCTTCGCGGGTGCGGCGCAGCGACTGCATGGCGCTTTCACGCATTTCAGCCGCCTTGTCGCCCGTTGCCGTAGCGGCTTCCCTGAGCAGCTTTTCGGCGTCGTCAAGGCTTTCTTTTACGTTGTCGATGAATTGCTCTTCTTTGTTTGATATGTCTTGCTTTGTCGCCATGGTAAGGCTCCTAATCGAGAGTGAATGAATACAATGAAAGCAATTAAAGGCTCACTTGGTCTTGTACATACTAGCGGAGTTCGGTGACTTCGACCACAGACGCCACACCGCTCTGTTGGCTTTCCTGCTTCATGACCATATGCAAGTCGGGGCAGAACCAGTCCGTTACAGCAGATGTCATGCCCGGAATGGGAATCACCAATCCGCTGAACGATGCCTGAGTCGGGTCAGTGACACGCGTGTACCGTATAGGCCAGCAAGATTGATGCCCGGCCGCAGTCTGTATGGTTTGGCGTTCGCCGACGGTTTTGACCCCAGTGTTGACGACGACGGGCTTGGTCTGCACGGCTTTCTGGTCGACATTGATCTGAAAGCGCATGGCGGGGAATGTCTGTCCGGCTTTGGAAATGGGTTCTCCATAAGAAAACAGCCCCAGCATGCGCAAGTCGAATTTGCCGTTTACGGGTTCACGCTTTCCTTGCGCATCCTGCCGCGCGAAAGATGCCTTGCCATCTTTGATGGCCATCCAGTAGTCGAGCCTGGAACTACCGGGCGGCAGGCCTGCCAAGCCGTAAGTCGCCGTGCCTTGCACGCGCGCCTCGCAGGCATTGGCGCCTTGTTTGCGCACTTGTGAGAAGGCCAGATCGGCCCCCAGTTGCATACCTCCCGAACCGCTCAATTGCACGTGCCCTCCATCGTGCATGAAGGGGGCTTCGCAAAGCCCGGCAACGGCCGCCATGGGGGCCGCCGCCATTATCATCGCCGCAAAGCCCGTATACCGTTTGAAACGCATGAACATCGCCTGTCGTGATTGACTCAACACCATACTAACGTATTTGCCATAGCCGTCTTCAACAAAACACAGGCTTTAGTAAGCAAACATAAGAAGACATTCCATATCCGTCGGACAGTGGTCAGGCGTCTTTCTGACGCGTGCCAAAAATACGGTCGCCCGCGTCGCCGAGACCGGGAATGATGTAGCCATGCTCATCCAGATGGCTGTCAATGGAGGCGGTGTAAATATGGACATCGGGATGATGCTGTTCGACTGCTCGGATTCCTTCCGGCGCGGCCACCAGGACCAGGGCTCGAACATTGACGCAGCCGGCCTTCTTCAACAGATCGATGGTGGCGACCATGGATCCGCCGGTCGCCAGCATGGGGTCCACGATAAGAGCCAGGCGCTGATCGAGCTGACCCACAAGGCGTTCCAGATAGGCTTGCGCCTGCAGCGTTTCTTCGTTTCGCGCAATGCCCACGGCGCTGACTTTTGCGCCCGGAATCAGGCTCAGCACGCCGTCGAGCATCCCTATTCCGGCGCGCAGAATGGGCACCACAGTGACTTTCTTGCCGGCCAGCTTCTCGACATCGACCGCACCGCACCATCCCTCGATACTGGCGGGCTCGAGCGGCAGATCCTTGGACGCTTCGTAGGTCAGCAAGGCTGCGATCTCCTGGGACATCTCGCGGAAATTCTTCGTGCTGAGATCGGCGCGGCGCATCAAACCAAGTTTGTGGCGGATCAAGGGATGACGGATTTCGTGTATGGGCATGAAACTTCCTGCTAAAAATTAGTGTTCAAAGTACTACTGAGCGGCCAGCCAACTGACCAGGGCATCATCGAAAGCACGCACGGCGGTGGAGCGCTCATCGTTGACTATGCTGACCACGATATACCGTTTGCCGCTGGCTCCCAGAACATAGCCGGCCAGGGCGCGCACATTGCGCAAGGTTCCGGTTTTCATATGCGCCATGCCTTTGACCTCGTCATCGCGCAAGCGGCGACGCATGGTGCCGTCGACGCCGGAAATGGCCAACGAAGAAATAAACTCGGGCATGAGGGGAGAATGCCACGCAACCCGGAGCATACCGGCCAGACCGTCGGCCGTCACGCGGCCCACGCGCGAGAGCCCCGCTCCGTTGTCGAGCACCCATCCCCGGGTATCCACGTTCTGTTGCTGCAGGACGGCCAGTGCGGCGGCGGCGCCGGTTGATGGGGTGGCGCCTGCACCCATGCGCTCGGCGCCCAGCGTGAGCAGTAAGGTCCGAGCCATGACATTATTGCTTTGCTTATTGATCTGGCGGATGGTATCTGCCAGGCTTTCCGAATCGTGCCATACGACGGGTTCGGCGCCGGCCGGCACCTTGCCCTCGACGATGCCCTTGGCCAGGGTGCCGCCAAGCTCTTTCCATAACATCTGGAACAAGCTGGAGAAATACTCCGGCTGCGACAACGCCAGACGGAAGACGCTGAACTCTCCGCAAGACCCCGCAGCGGTTCCGCTGACATTCACAACGATATTTCCGGCAGCAGGCACCACTTGCGTCGCAATCGATGGCGACCCGGGACATGCTACATTGCTCCACTTGATATCGCCATTGATGTGCACGCCCCGCAGGGGAGGATCAATAATAGGCACCCATTTGCGCGCCTGCCGGTCAGGCTGGAACAACAAACGCACGGCGCCCAGCCCCACCATCATGGCATCCGGGCTTGCGTTGTAAGGCCGATCGGGCGCGCCGTCGAATTCGCCGGGATCCGTGCTGACACGGCCGAATCGCGACCTGTCGATGACGACCTCGCCCAGGTTCTTTATGCCCCGCAAGCGCAGTTCACGCAGAAGCCCCCAAAGTTCTTCGATAGTAAGGAAAGGATCGCCGCCGGCCTTGATGTATAGAGGTCCGATCAAGCTGCCTTGCGCATCGACCTGGCCTCCTCCCCTGGCGTGAAAGGCAGTGCGCCAGGTATAGTCCGGCCCCAGGCCCGACAGCGCAGTCCATGTAGTCACCATCTTCATGACGGACGCCGGATTGCGAGGTTCCGACGCATTCCAGGACATCAGGCGCGGCCCATCGACCTCTTGCACCACCAGCGAGATCGCGCTGTCGGGCAGCCGTGTGGCCCGCCATGATTTTTCGAGCTCTGCGGGCAAACCGGTTTGGGCCAGCGTCTGGACCGCGAAGAGAGTGGCGGCGATGCCGATCAGGGCTCTAGCGCTTCGGGACCAGCCGGTCTTCAGGCAGCCTAGCCACTGCCGCGGCACCAAAATAGACATGATGCATCATTCCCGGAAAAAGCATCAGCATAACCAAAGAAGTCCGCCCGGACATAGCGTTCGGACATAAATCTGGCGCAACAGCTTAAAATACCGCACAAATTTCATTTCGGACGCCATTGCTTGCGTCCTTATCAAAGACCTCACGCGTGAATCCTAACCTTGACCTATCCCAGTTCGACTACGAACTGCCACAGGAACTTATTGCCCAGACACCCGCCTCCAGACGGGTCGAGAGCCGTCTGCTGCACCTTGATCAAACGGGCGCCCTGCATGACAGGCAGTTTGTCGACCTGCCCGGCTTGTTGCGGCCCAATGACTTGCTCGTATTCAACAATACACGGGTCATCAAGGCCAGGCTGCTGGGGCAAAAAGAGAGCGGCGGCAAAGTCGAGGTGCTGATAGAACGCATTACGGGCGAAACCACCGCCCTTGCCCACATCAAGGCAAGCAAGTCACCGAAACCCGGCAGCAAACTGATCCTGGCCGATGCGTTCACGGCAACGGTGCTTGGCCGCGAAGGCGAACTTTTCGAAGTCGAGTTTCCCGAGCGTGTGCTCGACTTGCTCGATCGCCATGGCGCGACGCCGCTGCCGCCTTATATAGAGCATACGGCCCTCCAGGAAGACGATGAGCGCTATCAGACGGTATACGCCCGCGAGCCCGGCGCCGTGGCTGCGCCCACTGCGGGCCTGCACTTCGACGAAGCCATGCTGGCGCAACTTGCAGCGCAGGGCATTGCCCAGGCGTTTGTCACGCTTCATGTCGGGGCTGGTACATTCCAGCCTGTGCGCACCCGGAATCTGGAAGATCACATCATGCACTCCGAACGCTATAGCGTTCCGCCCGAAACCGTCGCCCTTGTCAAAGCGACCCGCGCCGCAGGTGGCCGCGTGGTGGCTATCGGCACCACCAGTGTGCGGGCCCTGGAGTCCGCCGCCCTGCATGCGGACCATACGACGCCTTCAAGCCCTGTGGAGGGTGATACCCGCCTCTTCATTACACCGGGCTATCGCTTTCTATGGGTGGACGCCCTGCTCACCAACTTCCATCTGCCCCAGTCGACCCTGCTGATGCTGGTGTCGGCGCTTGCAGGCATGGAACCCATTCAGCGGGCGTATGCGCACGCTGTCCAATCCCGGTATCGCTTCTTCAGTTACGGCGATGCCATGTTCATAGAAGCTCCTTAAAGCAATGACCGGTTTACAGTTCAAGCTGCTCGCCACCGATGGCGCGGCGCGCCGCGGCCAAGTTACGCTCAACCACGGTGTCGTACAGACCCCGATATTCATGCCCGTGGGCACCTACGGCAGCGTCAAGGCGATGATGCCCCACGAGCTGGATGAAGTCGGCGCGCAAATCGTGCTGGGCAATACCTTCCATCTATGGCTGCGTCCGGGCACGGACATCATGGAAAAGCACGGCGGCCTGCACGGCTTCATGCAATGGAACAAGCCCATCCTGACCGACTCGGGCGGCTTCCAGGTGTTCAGCCTGCACGGCATGCGCAAGATTACCGAAGAAGGCGTCAAGTTCGCTTCGCCCATCGACGGTGCGCGCCTGTTCCTGACGCCGGAAGAATCCATGCGCATCCAGCGCGCACTGAACTCCGATATTGCCATGGTCTTCGACGAGTGCACGCCTTACTCCATAGAGGGCCGACCCGCCACCAGCGAAGAAGCCGCCACGTCAATGCGCATGTCCCTGCGCTGGGCCAAGCGTTCGCGCGTGGCCTTCCATGAGCAGGAAAATCCGAACGCCTTGTTCGGCATCGTGCAGGGCGGCATGTTTGAAAACCTGCGCGACGAATCGCTGGCCGGCCTGGTCGATATCGGCTTCGAGGGCTACGCGATAGGCGGACTGTCGGTAGGCGAACCCAAAGAAGACATGATGCGGGTGTTGGCGCATGTAACCCCGAAGCTGCCGGCCCAGGCGCCCCGCTATCTCATGGGCGTGGGCACGCCCGAGGACCTGGTCGAAGGCGTAAGCCGCGGCGTGGATATGTTCGACTGCGTCATGCCTACCCGCAACGCGCGCAACGGATGGCTGTTCACACGGTTCGGCGACATCAAGATGCGCAACGCCCGCTACCGCGACGATACGCGTCCGCTAGACCCTTCCTGTTCCTGCCATACCTGCCGGAATTTTTCACGGTCTTATCTACATCACTTGCAGCGGGCCAATGAAATTACCGGGTCGCGTTTGAATACAGTGCATAATCTGCACTTCTATTTGACCATCATGCAAGAGATGCGCGACGCCATTGAGGCGGGCGAATTCCAGTCGTGGCGCGAGCAATTTGCCCGGGACCGCGCGCGTGGTATCGAATAGGCAAGATATCGCTACAATATAAAGTTACCCAAACACCTCAGGAGTACCCGATGTCCGTTATTGATGCTTTGAATCTCATAACCGCGCAAGCCGCGGCTGGCGGTGGCGAAAACGCCCTGATGGGCATGCTGCCCATCATTCTCATGTTCGTCATCCTTTACTTCCTGATGATTCGTCCACAGATGAAACGGCAGAAAGAACACCGCAACATGGTGGCCGCGCTTGCAAAAGGCGACGAGGTCATCACCACCGGCGGTCTGTTGGGCAGAGTCACCAAAGTCAGCGACAACTACGTCACGATCGAGATCAGCACCCTGGCCGACAAACCCGTCGAAACCGTTCTGCAACGTACAGCGGTCACCTCGATTCTGCCCAAGGGCACGATCAAGGCACTCTGATTCGATCTGCCCTCCCCGGACAAAATCCGGGGTCTTTCCCCGTTTTAGTTGTTGACCGACGATGAACCGTTATCCTCTCTGGAAATACCTCACCGTAGCAGTCGCCCTGGTAATCGGCATTCTGTATACGCTACCTAATTTTTTTGGGGAATCCCCCGCAGTGCAGGTGGCCGGCGCCAAGTCAACTGTAAAGATCGACACAAGTGTGCTGGAACGGGTTGAAAGCATACTCAAATCCAACGACATCACGCCCACGAGCGCCTATTTCGAACAAAACGGCCCAGTAGGCACAGTCCGGGCCCGTTTTGCAACGACAGACGTCCAACTCAGGGCGAAAGATCTGATCGAGAAGACGCTCAATCCCGACCCGGCCGATCCGGACTACACGGTGGCCCTGAACCTTTTGCCCGCTTCGCCAAATTGGCTCTCGGCACTGGGCGCGCACCCTATGTATCTGGGTCTGGATCTGCGCGGCGGTGTTCACTTTCTTCTGCAGGTCGATATGCGCGGCGCTCTCACCAGCCGTTACGACTCGATCGCAAACGATGCGCGCAGCACACTGCGCGAGGCGAAGATCCCGGTCGGCGGCATCGAGCGCAACGACTTGTCCATCGTATCGACCTTTGAAAGCGCCGATGACCGTAGCGCCGCGGCGAGCGAATTGCGTCGCGCCATGCCGGACATGGTATTCACTAATAATGGTGAAAGCGGCGGCAGGTTTCTCCTTACCGGCAAGCTGACCGACGCTGCTGTAACGCAGGTGCAGGGCAATGCCCTGAAGCAGAACATCACAACGCTGCATAACCGGATCAACGAGCTGGGCGTGGCCGAACCCATCATCCAGCAGCAAGGGGTAGACCGGATCGTTGTGCAGTTACCCGGCGTGCAAGACGTTGCCAAGGCGAAAGAAATCCTGGGCCGCACAGCCACGCTGGAAATCCGCATGGTCGACGATTCGCCCACCGCCATGGCGGCACTCAATTCCGGAACAGTGCCCTTCGGACTGGAACGCTACACCGACCGCGACGGACGGCCCTTGCTATTGCGCCGCCAGGTCATACTGACAGGTGAAAACCTGCAGGATGCCCAGCCGGGTCGCGACCAGCAAACGCAGCAGCCTTCGGTCAACCTCACGCTCGACGCCAAAGGCTCGCGGATCTTCCGCGACGTAACACGCAACAACATCAACAAACGCATGGCCATCGTCCTGTTCGAGCAAGGCAAAGGACAAGTCGTCACCGCGCCGGTCATACGCAGCGAAATTCCCGGCGGCCAAGTGCAGATCACGGGCAGCATGACGGCGCAGGAAGCCGCCGACACATCGCTGCTGCTGCGCGCCGGCGCGTTGGCAGCGCCCATGGAAATCATTGAAGAACGCACCATAGGCCCGAGCCTTGGCGCCGACAACATAGCCAAGGGCTTTTATTCCACGCTTTATGGCTTTATTGCGATCGCAATCTTTATCGTGGTCTATTACCGCCTGTTCGGCGTGTTCTCCACGCTGGGGCTGGCCTTCAACGTATTGCTGCTCTTGGCCGTGCTGTCCATGCTCCAGGCAACGCTGACTCTGCCGGGCATTGCCGCCATTGCGCTTACGCTGGGCATGGCCATTGACTCCAACGTGCTGATCAATGAGCGAATACGCGAGGAGCTGCGGGCCGGCCTGCCGCCGCAGCAGGCCATACACCTGGGGTTCGAGCGGGCCTGGGGTACGATTCTTGACTCCAACCTCACCACGCTGATTGTCGGGCTTTCGCTATTGGCGTTCGGCACGGGCCCGGTGCGCGGCTTTGCCGTCGTGCACTGCATAGGCATACTTACCTCGATGTTCTCTTCCATCGTCGGCGTACGCGCCCTGGTCAATCTCTGGTATGGAAGCAAGCGCAAGCTGCAAACCGTTTCCATCGGCCAGATCTGGAAGCCCAAGCAGGATTAAGCCTCAACGCGGCGCGTCAAGCGCCGCCCATTTACCCATTCGAGCAAGAAAGAACATGGAATTTTTCCGCATCCACCGCACCATTCCGTTTATGCGCCACGCGCTGGTGCTGAACCTGATAAGTCTGCTCACGTTTGTCGCCGCCGTCTTTTTCATTGCCACCCGCGGTTTTCATCTGTCGATTGAATTCACCGGCGGCACCGTCATGGAAGCCCACTACGCGCAAACAGCGCAGGTGGACGAAATCCGCAGCGCTGTCGATTCTCTGGGCTATACCGACTTCCAGGTGCAGAATTTCGGCACGTCGCAAGATGTCTTGATCCGCTTGCCTTTGCGCAGCGGTGAAACGTCAAGCACGCAAAGCGAGGCGGTACTGGGCGCGCTGAAGGCGCAGCATCCCGATGTGGAGTTGCGCCGTGTGGAGTTCGTGGGGCCGCAAGTGGGACAGGAGCTGGTCCACAATGGCCTGATGGCTCTGCTTAGCGTCATTATCGGGATCATGCTGTATTTGGCGTTCCGTTTCGAATGGAAATTTGCCGTGGCCGGGGTATTGGCCAACTTGCACGACGTGGTGATCATCCTGGGCTTCTTCGCGTTTTTCCAGTGGGAGTTTTCGCTTCCGGTGCTGGCCGGCGTTCTTGCGGTGCTGGGTTATTCGGTGAATGAGTCGGTGGTGATCATGGATCGAATCCGCGAAAATTTCCGCAAGCAGCGCAAGGCGTCGGTGCAGGAAGTGATCAACGCGGCGATTACGCAGACGATTTCCCGCACGGTGATCACGCACGGTTCGACGCAGATGATGGTGCTGGCAATGCTGTTCTTCGGCGGCCCGTCGCTGCACTATTTCGCCATGGCGCTGACGATCGGCATCTGGTTCGGGATTTACTCGTCGGTATTCGTTGCCGCGGCGATCGCGATGTGGCTGGGCGTGAAGCGTGAAGACTTGGTCAAGACGGTGAAGAAGGACGACCCTAGCGCTGAAATGGGTTGATTTCCTGCCGGCCGATTGCTGGGCGGTCGGCTGGCGGTTTCTTCAGGTGTTCTGCCGGCGAGTCGTTTTCGATTCGCCGGTTTTTTTTGGCTCTCCGGTTTCTAGAAAGTCTGTAGGCGTGTTTTCGTTCTTCGGATGTAGGTGCGTATTTTTTGACGCCTGATGGTGCTGTTGACGGCTGCTGGTGCTTTACGTCTGCCGATAATTTTGTCGACTGCCGGTACTTCTGACGGCTGCCAGTGCTGCTGACGTGCGTCAGCGCGCGGGGTGAAGCTTTTCGCTCCACGTGACCGGTTCGGCGCCTGCGCGCCGAACACCGCTCGCCTCGCTTGTCCGTCCCCTTCGGGACTCCCTTCGTACATGGACGCCCCCGGTTTGCCAAGCTTTCAATTCATGATGATCTGAAGGTATCGATTGCACCCGTACATCCGGATTGTAAGCGCAGCCTCTTTGTGCTGCTGTCCCTGATGGGTTCTGC
>JAKFFG010000042.1:0-7430 GCA_036675275.1 Pseudomonas sp.
TCAGCTTCAGCGCTGATCCGGGTGGAATCGGCCCCTTGTGCTCTATGCGGACCGTACGGCCCACCACGACTTCTGAGGCGGCGTCCACATGCCGCTGCATCTCACGGATGCAGATGGACTCCACCACTGCCACCAGGTATCCGGTCGCCAGGCATTCGATCAGCCTTTCTGCATAGCCGCTTCCATGCGGAAGCCTGGAAAACAGCGCCCGTGCCGTCTGCTCTGGCGGCACGCTGTAGGTTTCTTCAAAGAATATTTCACTGACGCCTTGATGGTTCATGAGGATTGGGGGGATAGGTTGTCGAAGTTCATCCGTTCCGGCGAACCCAGCGCAAAGCGGGGTGGCCGAAATGGTGCTCGATCCTCGTGCGGATGAACCGCACGACCAACCCAATCAGGCGTTCTCCAGCGTAGCTGGCTTGACGTCGCTGTTCACGGCGAATGCCCCACCGGGGCAACGCTGGGGGATGCGATGGCTGCTGGAAGTTAAAACGCGCGGCATACCTGCCGCGCGCGTCGCGCCGATTTGGCCAAAACTCTGGCCCAAAGGCCGGGGCATCATGCTTACGCTACCGCGTGGACGTCTTCGTGATCTGCAACCGCGGTAGTGTCCTCCGCTTCAACTGCCCGCACCACCGGCACCTCAGTGACGAGTTCTTCCACGCCCCTGAACATCACCGGCAGCCACCTCGTTTCTGCCACCAGCCGTTCGGCCTCGCTGGCAAGTTCTGCCTTCTTGAGCTTGGCCAGCCGTTTGACCTGCTCCGGCGCGAACACCTGCACCGCTTCCAGCGTCTTGGCCTCGGACACGTGCGCGAAGTAGCCCGCAGCGGCGGGGATCCACCCAATCGTGCATGTTCAGCCTCACAGCCTGAGCAAGTAGTGCGGCGGGCGTATCACCCTCCCGTGAACTCACAGCGCCGACCGTCAAAGCTACGCACACGGCCAACAAAGATATCAGCTCCTGCTGCGGGAACGTCAGCAGTTCGGCAAACAGCGCGTCCGGGTCTTGGGACAGGCGGTCCGCCCAAGCCTGCCGAACTTCCCGCATGCCGGATGCCGCACGCGACTGCGCCACATCCGGTGCACGCGCATCGAGCCCGTCTTGCGGCGAAGCGCTGATGTTGACCGGCGACACCACATCCGCGCATCCTTCCATTTCGATGGAGTTGATAGATTTTTCTGATGCTTATTAATACGGATTTTTGACTTCTTATAACGAAACGAACTTCGTATCATGCAATTTCATTTATCAAATCGGATGCATATGAAGATTGCTTTTTTAAAGATTATCTGTGTCGTATCTTTGATCGTGCCTGCGGTTACGCAGGCTGCCAATTTCCCTGAAAAACCTGTTCGCATCATTGTTCCTTATCCGCCCGGAGGCGCCTCAGATACGGTTGCCAGATTTCTCGGGCAGCAACTTTCCAAGAGATTAAAGCAGCCCGTCCTTATTGAAAACAAGCCAGGTGCCACAGAACAAATCGCGGCAAGCTATGTTGCGAAATCACCAGCTGATGGCTATACGCTCTTACTGGCATCGACGGCAGGTCTGTCCGTCAACCCTACTTTATATAGGGGCAGGCTCGCCTATGAGGCTGAAAAAGATTTTGCGCCAGTAGCGATGCTGGTCACCCTGCCTAGCATCGTCATGGTGAACCCCAGCCTTCCTGTGAAGTCATTCGATGAATTGACGGCTTACCTCAAATCATCACCGAATCACCTTAACTATGCATCGAGCGGAGCGGGAAATCCAAGCCATCTCGGAATGGAACTGTACAAACGCATCGCGGCCGTCGATATTACCCATGTACCCTATAGAGGTGGTGCACCCGCCATGCAAGACTTGATGTCGGGCCAAGTCGCCATGATGATGGCAATCGGTCCTGAGTCGATCCCGATGGCCAAGGCGGGGAAAATGAGGGCCTTGGCAATTACAACCGCCAAGCGTTCTCCTGCATACCCAGGACTGCCCACTGTCTCAGAGTCCAGTGGCTACAGTAACTTCGAGCTTCTACATTGGTTCGCGTTGGTTGCGCCAGCCCGAACGCCTGCTCCCATCGTTGCCCGACTGAATCAGGACATCAATGAAATCCTGAATGAAACGGAAAATCGAGAGAGATTGGTGGGGTTGGGCATGGAAATCGAAGGCGGCACACCTCAGCGGCTCGCCGACACGATCAAAAGAGACCGGGTGAAGTGGGAAAAGGTCATCGTGGATGCAAACATCCAGGTCGATTGACTCGCTATCTTCGGTTCTATTTTTAAAGTGAGAATAAATATGATGTTGCCAGGCAGGGGTATTTTAATTTCATCGATGCAAGTGCTTCCAGAGGAAGATGCTGATTTCAATGAGTGGTTCGACAAGGAACATTTACCTGAACGCGTCGCGATTCCAGGATTTTTGGATGCCCGGCGATATGAAGCTGTAAACGCTTCGGCTAGGTATTTGCAGATCTATAACACTGTTGATTTCGAGGTATTAGATAGTGCGCCGTATAGAGAAGTACTCGCGAATCAAACGGATTGGTCCAAACATCATATTCCCCGTTTCATTCGACCTACCCGTGTCGTTGGGCAACTCGTCGAGAGCCAGGGTTTCGCCCGAGGTGCGGCGGTAACGCTTATTCGCTTGCGACCACAGAAGGATGCGCGGATGATGCCGGGGTTGCGAAATTTCCTGACCTTGCTCGAAAAGCCAGGTGTTACCTCAATTCACTTCGTCGAAGGTAATGCAGATCTGTCGAAGCCGCTCATGACGGATGTCCCGTATGTCGGCAGCGAAGATTCCTACATCATCGTCGAGAGCTCGAGCGTTCTTGCTGCTGAGCGAATTGCAAACAATCTGGATGTGTCCTGTGGGGCTTATGGCGAATTGGTCGAAGTGGCGGCCTACCGATATCGCCTGGATATGAATGCTCCAGGTATAGCCTAGAGCGTGGTCTATCCAACTGCCCCGCTAAGAACAAGCAGTTTGCCCGGGGTTCTTCACTCTGGGAGAAAGAACCTGGTCAGGGCGAGATTTCGCTGTGCAATATCCCGAATGCGAGCGGTCGTTTCACTATGGTGGTGCGCCGGATAAGACAAGTAGTAGGCCACCGCCGGCAAGGGAGGTTTGGCGTCCAGCACGTGCAATGCAGCTGACTCTAGATAGCCCCTCGCAATGGATACAGGCAAGACCGCAATCGCATGGCCCGACAAGACCAGCGCGAGCATCAGAGACAGGGAGTTGCACCGGCTGTACTCCTCGGTCTCGAACCCTCCGGATCGCAGCCACTTTGTCATCGAATCGTTGAGCGTCGATGGCGAGGAATTGGACACAATGCGGTAAGCCATTGCGTGCTCTGGCGTGAAATGGCCTGGAATCATCACAACATCCTTGGACGCAATCCATTGGTGCTCAGTCCACCCCAAAAACAAACTCGTCACATTGGCTTGATCGCTACGGCCGGTATGCAACGCGATATCGAGTTCGTTGTTATGGATCATTTCAAGCAGTGCTGCGCCACCGCCGACGGTCAGGTCCACGCGAAGACTGGGGTGTGTCTCTTTCAGGTCTTTGAGGATCTGCGGCATGCCGACGATGGAGCATGACTCATCGACCCCGATGCGGATCAGGCCACTGATCGAGTCGCTCAGATCCAGGCGCGCCATGTCTTGGGCAGATGCCAAGACTCTCTCAGCATAGACCAGGGCATTTCTCCCCGCTTGCGTCACCAGCAGGCGCTGATTCTGGCGCTCGAATAACTTGATCGACATCTGGTCTTCCAGATCTTTGATTCGATTCGATATCGCCGGCTGGGTTAGATTGAGATGTTTTGCCGCCGCATGCACCGTTCCAAGCCGGGCAGTACACGCAAATGCTTCCAATTGACTTAGAGTAAATCTCATCAACAACGATTTTGCATCAAATATCTTCAGGATTTATCTATAGAGCGGCGTCGGCGATTTTTCTACGATGGGTGCATAGTAATAACTGACGCCGTACACGGATGCAACAAAATTGACGCTTTACCCGAAGCGATAGATCCCGAATTTCTTCAAAGCCGGTCTCTGCACTGCGTTGTTACGCCCTTCGCGGCAGCCTATACAACTGTCGGCACGGCGGGGATAGTTTTCTGCGACTGCCTAGACGGATGCATTTCGCATCGCGTTGAGATGTCTACGTCCAGGGAATTCTTTAGTGCGCGCTAAAAGGTGCCGTCGACACACGCGGCCTCGCTTTGCGCAGCTCGTTCTGCAACTGATGCAGTGCGGCGGGGATCACCGCTGGGTGAGGTAACGCCATTTGTGCAGAGGAGAACGGAATTTTCAGGATTCACCCATCCGAATATGCCTGATTGCTACCGTGCCACTCCATCAGGTCATCTGGGCACCGACTACCGGAGCACGCCCTCCAGCTGATCGTTCCGTTTCCTGTCGGAGGAAGCGTCGAGGCTGCCCTGGCCCTACGCCGTCAGCGCGCGGCGTCTCGCATGTTCGGCTGGAAGTAACAACCGGCTTCACTGCGGCACGATATTCGCCGACTTGACGAGGCGCGCGTAATTTTCCGCATCTTTTCGGATGAACTCCCGGAACGCCTCCGGTGAGTCTCCGGCGGGAATCAATGATGTTTCTTCCAGCTGCTTGCTCAGGTCGCCGCGCAAGGCGGTCTTGATGGCTGCATTGATCTTGTCGACGATGTTCTTTGGCGTGCCGGCGGGGGCCGCAATGCCCGTCCAAGTCACCACTTCAAAGTTCGGAAGACCCGCTTCCTTCATCGTCGGCACATCTGGAAGCAACCGGGATCGCTGGCTGCTGGTGATGGCCAAGGCGCGGAGCTTGCCGCTCTTGACGTAGGGCAGCGCCGTCGGCGAGGTGTCAAACAAAAAGTCGATCTGCCCGCCCATCAGATCTGTCAGTGCCGGAGCGCCACCTTTGTAAGGGACATGCAGCAGGGCGATCCCCGTTTGCTGCATCAGGACCTCTGCCGAGAAATGCTGAGCGGAGCCGACACTGGCGCTGCCGAAATTCAGCTTGCCCGGCTTCTCCTTTGCCAGGGCGATCAATTCCTTGACGCTCTTCGCAGGAAAGCTTGGATTCACAACCAGAATATTAGGCTGATCCACGATCCGCATAATTGGCGAAAAAACCTGCTGCGGATCGAAGGGCGGATTGGCGTAAAGGTACTGGTTCGCTGCAAACACACCGGCACTGCCGACCAGAAGGGTGTAGCCATCCGCAGGCGACTTGGCGACATATTCCGCGCCGATGTTCCCTGAGGCACCGGGCTTGTTGTCCACGATGAAGGGCTGTTTGAAGCTCTCCGATAGACTTTTTCCAACCAGGCGTGCGACCAGGTCCACGCTGCCTCCCGGCGGGAAAGGAACGATCAGACGCACCGGTTTGGAGGGATAGTCCTGTGCGACAGCCAACTGCGTCATTACGACCAAGGTGAAGGAAAGAATTTTCTTAAGCACGAGCGGCCTCCTGATAGGTGGGGTTGAGGGGACGGATAGCTATTTCCATGGCTGCAGCGATGGCCAGCAAGCGCTTGTCATCGGATGCTCCACCAACGACTTGCAAGCCAATCGGCCTTCCCATCGCATCCGTGCCTGCGGGTATCGAGAGTGCACAAAGCGCCAGTAGATTGATAGGCCTGGTGAAATGAACCGGCGCCTGGCTGTGGTCGACGTCCTCCAGCTTGGGCGCCGTGCATGAAGTGGTCGGCATCACAACCGCTGCAATTTCCAGCTTGCGCATCGATTCGGCAAACTCGATCTTCCATTGCGCAGCAAGTGCCTGCGCATGAAGATAGTCAACCGCCAGGGTCGACCTCGCGGCCACCAAACGTGGCCTCACCGAGGAGTCGATCAACAGAGCTTCGTCATCGAGAAAGCGGGCGTGCACCGCGGCTCCCTCGGTAATCATGATCGCATTCGTCACGCTCTTGAAGGCTTCGATCGGAACGGGAAATTCGAACGGAACCAAGGTAAACCCGGCGCGCTCCAGTTGCGCGAGGCTGTCTGCATAGGCGCGGGCCACATCGGGTTGCAGTCCTTCCAGTTCCTGTGGCAACAGGCGGCCCACACGCGTTGATGGCTGATGGGCTGATGTTCGTGTCTGTTTCTCCTCTTGCAGTGTTTCAAAGCAGAGACGGGCATCGTCCACGGAGCGAACAAGGATGCCAACGCTATCCAGGCTCTGGCTCAGCGGAAACACCCCCTGTCTCGGGAGCGCGTCGATCGTGGGTTTGAATCCAACGATTCCGCAAAATGCGGCAGGCACCCGCACTGAGCCGCCCGTGTCGGTGCCGAGCGCCCAGGGAACCAGGTTGGCCGCCACAGCCACCGCAGAGCCGCTGCTGGATCCTCCGGGAACCAGTGTGGTGGTGGTGGTGCCATGGGGATTGCGGGGCGTCTCCATGTGCTCGTTGGTGCCCCAGGCGCCGAGTGCGAACTGCACCAGGTGGGTCTTGCCTACGATGATGGCTCCGGCTCGGTGGATCCGCTCCACGATCTCGGCGTCTTTCGTCGCATCATTCCTGAGAAGCAAGGGCGAGCCCGCCGTGGTCGGTTTCGCCTTGATATCGAAGAGGTCCTTCAAGGCGACCGGAATGCCGTGGAGCGGCCCCTTGTCCAGGCCCGATACAAGCTCCCTGTCCGCGCGTTCGGCAGCTGCAAGGGCTTCGTCTGCATACACGGCGATGAAACACTTGAGGTCTGCGTCGAACCGGGCGATGCGCTGCAGGCATTCCTTGGTGAGACCAACGCTGGAAGTCCTTCCTGAGCGCAAGTCGGCGGCCATGTCGGCCAAGGGTGGGAATTCCAACGGAATTTGAATGGGAAGTGAGGTCATAGCGGCGTGCGTGTTTGGGTGTTGAATGTGGTGCCAAGTACGTCTGGATAGGCTTCCCCTTTCCTCAGCCTTGCGAGAGTTGATTGCTCCTGCTCTTGCATCGAGACCGCACGCGATACCGCGTCTTCAATCTCGTCCGGCGGCAAGACCAGGATGCCGTTTTCATCGGCAAGAATGGCATCGCCCGGTTGAACCGTCACGCCGCCACACTCCACCGGAATGCAGAATGCACCCCGCAGGCCTTCGCTGCGCGTCGTTCTGGCGCTGAGTCCTCGTGCCCATACTGGGATGCCGATCTCCCTCAGTTCCTGGATATCGGTGACGCAGCCGTCCACGATGATTCCTACGGCCCCTCTCATGGACGCTGCCAATGCACTGGCTCCGCCGATGCAAGCGATGGCATCGTCCCCGGCGCGGTCGACGACCAGGAAGTCGCCGGGCCTCAACCGGCCAAGGGCGTAATGCAAGACGGCCCCATCAAGACCATGGGCCTTGACCGTCACGGCGGTCCCTGAAGTCCTGGCGACAGCGTTCACCGGTTGGATGCCGCGATGCACAAAACCATGCTCGCGGAAATGCCCTATGGTGGCTGG
>JAKFFG010000008.1:0-346265 GCA_036675275.1 Pseudomonas sp.
CCGGCAACTTTCCTCACGCAGTTCTCCGGGGTGGGTAGGGGCAGTCCGGCGTGTAGGCGTGCGCCGCGTGCTGACGTAGGGAAGCCGGGGGGTGTCGTCGGCCGCTGTCTGACCGGAGCGAAGCGGAGGGAGTTCGGCCGACGCCCGGGTGGACGAGGCAGACGCGGAACCAAGCACGCCGTGCCGGACTGCCCCTACCCACCCCGGAGAACGTCATCAGAGCAGGACAGCATCACTAAAGCAAAGTGCCGTAAACACTTGAGCCGAAAATGCTCTAGACCCGGTCTGACGAGACCC
Organism: Pseudomonas sp.; assembly: GCA_036675275.1. Taxonomy (GTDB): domain Bacteria; phylum Pseudomonadota; class Gammaproteobacteria; order Burkholderiales; family Burkholderiaceae_B; genus Pollutimonas. The sequence continues at coordinate 298 of JAKFFG010000008.1, forward strand.
GCTCGGACCCGGCTAGTTTGTCTGGATCTTGGCCTTCTTGATCACATCGTCCCACATGGCGTATTCGCGCTTGACCTTGGCAAGCAGGTCTGCACCATTGCTGACATTGATCGTGTACCCGCCGGCTTTCATGGTTTTCTGAAACTCGGGATTCTTTGCAATATCGTTCAATGCGGTTTCCAGGCGTTCATGGATGTTGGCAGGCAGGCCTTTGGGCGTGATCAAGGCATACCAGCCCGTGACAGCGTAGTCTTTTACGCCGGCTTCCAGCATGGTCGGCACTTCGGGCAGACCGGCGTTGCGTTCGCGCGAGGTCACGGCCAGGGCACGCACCTTGTCGCTTTGTATGTAAGGGATAGCGGTGCTGGTGATGTCGAACATATAGGTGATCTTGCCGCCGATGACATCGATCATGGCAGGCGAGTTGCCGCGATAGGGAACGTGCAGCATCTCCGTCCCGGTTTTCTGCTTCAGCAATTCGGCGGAGAGGTGGTTGGATGCTCCGACGCCTGCCGAGCCGAACGAGACCGCATCCGGATTTTTCTTGGCGTATGCAACGAGTTCCTGGATGCTCTTTACAGGCACGTCCTTGTTGATTACAAGTACGTTGGTGTAATCGGCGATATTGCCGATATATGTAAAGTCCTCGTCCAGATTGAGCTTGGCGTTTTTCTGGATCAACGGAGTGATGGTCAGGGTAGGACTGGCCACAAAATTGATGGTGTAGCCGTCGGGCTGCGCCCGCGAGGTGGATTCGGCGGCGATCATGCCGCTTGCGCCGGTGCGGTTCTCGACGATAACGGACTGTTTCAGTTCGTCGCCCAGATATTTCGCAAAGGTTCGCGCGCTGGTGTCGACCGGGCCGCCCGGCGAGTAGCCGACGATCAGCTTGATAGGTTGCGCCGGCCATGGCGCTTGCGCGTGTACGGATGCGGCGGCCATCAGGCCGCCGGTCAATAGCAAAATGGACTTCAATTTCATGGGTTTGTCTCCGGTTCTATAGGTATTTGTGCGCCACTTTGACGGGTGAACAAGTCTCGCCGCAAAGTTCCTGGTTGGCAATTCTGTTTTACTTAAGGGAGACTTTCGCTGGTATTTAAGCGCGTCGATTCGCGACAGGTGAAGGCAGACTTTTAGAAAGCGATATTGTGGAAGGCCCACTAAACTTGGTAGATTCCAGTCAAAAGGAGAAGTGCTATGGATTTGACATGGACTGCGCAGGAGCTCGCCTTCAGGCACGAAGTTCGCAATTTTGTACAGGCGGAGCTGCCGGCCGACATACGCGCGAAGGTGTTCCGGCACCAGCGGCTGGACAAGAACGATTACATACGGTGGCATCGGGTACTGGCTGCCAAGGGCTGGGGAGCGCCGAACTGGCCTGTTGAGTTCGGCGGCACCGGCTGGGGCCCTTTGCAGAAGCTGATTTTCGAGATCGAGTGTTTCAAGGGTGGCGCACCGCGGCTTCTGCCCTTTGGCCTGGGCATGATAGGCCCGGTATTGATGAAGTATGGCAGCAAGCAGCTGCAACAACGCTTCCTGCCCCGGATGCTCACCGTGGAAGACTGGTGGTGCCAGGGCTATTCCGAGCCCGGCGCGGGATCGGATCTGGCCTCTCTAAAGACGCGCGCCATACGCACTTCCGACGGCTATGTCGTGAATGGCCAGAAGACATGGACGACGCTGGGGCAGTACGCAGACTGGATGTTCTGTCTTGTACGCACTGATACGGAAGCCAAGCCGCAGCGCGGCATATCACTGTTGCTGATCGACCTTCGCCAGCCCGGTGTTACCGTGCGGCCCATCCGTACGCTGGATGGGGGCGTCGATGTCAACGAGGTGTGGCTGGACGATGTGAAAGTGCCTTTCGAGAATCTGGTCGGCAACGAGAACGAAGGGTGGACTTACGCCAAGTACCTGCTGGGCCACGAGCGAACGGGAATTGCAGGCATAGGGCATTGCCATCGCGAACTGCAGATACTCAAAAAATTGGCAGCCGATACGCTGATCGATGGCGAGCCGGCCAGCCAGAACCCCCGTTTGAAGGAAAAGATCGTCCGTATCGAAATCGATATCGTCGCGCTCGAAATGCTGCTCCTGCGGGTGGCCGCGAACAGCGATCAGGGCCCGGGGCCGCAGGCCTCCGTGCTGAAGATAAGAGGCTCCGAAATCCAGCAGGATCTCGCCATGTTGCAGATGGAGGTGATGGGCGTGGACGCCTGGCCGTACGACCCCAGATGGATGGAGCCCGAGGCGGAGTTCTGCGGGCCGGGCCCGGAGTTCGCGGCAGCGGCGTCGGCAGGCTACTTCGATATGCGTAAAACCACTATTTATGGAGGGACGACCGAGGTGCAAAAGACCATTATTGCGAAGATGATTCTTGGATCCTAGTCGCGCGGGACGATGTGCCGATGGCGGTTTCTCTTATATTGCACAGGACATGAAAAATGGATTTCACGTATAACGAAGAGCAGCGCATGCTGACGGACAGCCTGCGCAGGCTGGTGAGCGACGGCTGGAGTTTCGAGCAACGGCGCAAGCGCGCCGCGCAGTCAAAGCTGGACCAGCAGGCCTGGCAGTCGCTGGCCGAACTTGGTGTCGCAGGCTTGCTGATCCCGGAGCAGTATGAAGGCTTTGGCGAGTCCCCGGCCACGCTGGTGGCGATCCAGCTCGAGCTGGGCAAGGGCCTGGTTTCCGAGCCTGTCATCCCCAGCGCCGTGATGGCAACGGCACTGTTGCTGAGCGCTGCCAACGAGCAGGTCAATGCCGAATGCCTGCCCCTCATGGCCTCGGGTTCATTGGTTTGTGCTGTGGCGTATCTTGAGCCGGGCCAGCGCAATGCATGGCGGCCCGTTGCGACGCAGGCGGTGCAAGTGGCCGAGGGCTATACGCTCAATGGCAAGAAGAAGCTGGTATGGCAGGGCGCCAGTGCCTGCAGGCTGATCGTCGGCGCGGTGCTGAACGGCGAAACCGCGCTGTTCCTGGTTCCCGCCGATGCGCAAGGGGTGTCTGTTCAAGACTTCCCCACCATGGATGGCTATCGCTGCGCCGATATTGAACTTGCCGGTGTAACCCTGCCGGCGGGCGCGCTGATCGCCAAAGGTCAGGCCGCCGATGATGCGCTTGCCAGCGCCATGGACTTCGGCATTACCGCCCTGTGCGCGCATGCCGCCGGCGCAATGGACCGCCTGGTGGAGATTACGGCCGAGTACTTGAAGACGCGCCGGCAATTCGGACGTCCGCTGGCCGACTTCCAGGTGTTGCAGCATCGCCTGGCCGACATGCTTCTGCATAAAGAACTGGCCACCTCGATGGCCTATGTCGCGGCCACGGCGCTGGGCGAAACTGACGCTGCCGAACGTTGCCGGCTGCTTTCCTCGGCCAAGGTGTCGGTCGCCCAAGCGGGACGCTCCATCGGCCAAAGCGCTGTGCAAATGCACGGCGGCATCGGCATGACAGACGAGCTGGAGGTCGGCGACTACTTCAAGCGGCTGACCCATACAGACTTTCTCTTGGGCGATACGGACTTCCATTTGAAGCGGCTGGAGGAACTGTCGGCAACATGACGGCTGCAGGGAATCGAAGAACGATATGGTTGCGCCGGTTCGCCGGCCCCGCACATCAGCCGGGCCGGCGCCAACTCGATTCATGCAGACGTATGTGCTCGGTTATAAAGTTCATCAGTGTTTGCGTGGCCATCGTCGGAAAGCGATTCGCGGCCGTCATCAGGTAGAGGCTGTCGCCGACACCTTCCGGTTCGTATTGGGGTAATACTTCTTGAAGAACTCCTGCCTGCAGCTGCTTCCACACGGCATAGCGCGGTAGCAGCGCTACGCCCAGTCCGGCCAGTGTCGCCTCCAGCAAATAGGGGTAGTCGCCCGACTGCAAACGGGGCGTCGCCTTGAACAGGACGCGTGTGCCGTTCATGTCCAATTTCAGATCGAAGCGTCGGCCCATGGACGCCGGGGTGATCAAGGTGCATCCGGTCAAGTCCTGGATCGTCGCGATGCTGCGGCGCGTCGCAATGAAGTTGGGCGCGGCACACAGGCACCAGGCGATATTGCAGATTTTGCGCGCGACATGGTCTTCGGATGGCGCGGAAGTAATCTTCAACGCCACGTCGACTTCGGCCGAAATCAGGTCGCCAATGAAATCGTTGATCAGCACCCGCAAGGTTACGTCGGGGTAGTTGCGGGCGAAATCCAGCAACACGGGAGCGAGATAAAGATGGCCCAATCCCGTGGGCAGGCGTATTCGTACGTCGCCCCGCACGGACTTGCCGAGGCTTTCGATCGAGGTCCGGGCGGCTTGCGCCTCTTCCAGCATGCGGACGCCATGGGCATATAGCAGTTGGCCCGCTTCAGTGACCTCCATGTGGCGGGTCGTACGCCGCAGCAATTGGGCGCCCATCGCGAGCTCGAGTACTTTCAGTTGACGCGAAGCGTTGGAGCGGGTCATCCCGGTGCGCCGGGCCGCTTCGCTGAGCGTGCGCGATTGCACGATGGCTACGAATAACTGGATGAGATTCAAATCGATCTTATTGTCCATTATGGCTCAACATTAGTGGCACATATCGTGTCATTGTTAATGGATAGGAGCGATGCTAGCATGATTGCAACCATTCAAAAGAAAGAATCTACCTGCCATGAACCCAGACCTGCCTTTTACGGGACTTCGAATTCTTGACATCAGCCAAGGCATTGCCGGGCCCTATTGCACCCAGATTCTCTGGCAGCAAGGCGCGCATGTCATCAAGGTCGAACCGCCTGAAGGAGACTGGGGGCGCAACGTAGGCGTCGTGCGCGATGGCCACAGCGCATTGTCCATCAGTTATAACGCCGGAAAACAAGGGCTTTGCCTCGATGCCCGCACAGCGTCCGGCAAGCAGCTGTTGCGCCGCCTTGCGCTGCAGGCCGATGTTGTTGTCCAGAATTTCCGACCGGGCGTGGCGGAGCGCCTGGGCGTGGGCTATGCAACCCTGGCCGACCAGAAACCGGACCTTATCTATGTATCGATCAGCGGTTATGGCGCCGATGGCCCCTATGCTCAGGCCCCCGCCTCGGATTCAGTGATGCAGGCCGACACCGGGCTGATGTTTGCCAATCAGGATGCCGATCAGGAACCCCGGCGCATCGGCCTGTTGCTGGCCGATATATCGACGGCCCTGTACGCGGCGCAGCAACTGGCGGCCGCGCTGTATTTGCGTTTGAAGTCGGGTCGCGGCACGCATCTGGAAGTCAGCCTGTTCGAAGCCTGCGCCGCGCTGCAGATCAATAATATGGCTGCGTTCGCCATGGCTGAAAGCCAGCCTGCCGGCGCGGTCAGTGCGCCCAATGGGGTATTTGCAACGGCGGATGGCCAGTTGTCGGTGCTCGCGTTGAATGATGCGCAGTTCGCTAAACTCTGCCGGGCGCTGGATCGCCCCGACTGGCTGAGTGACGCGCGGTTTCAAAGCAATGAGTCGCGCATGGCGGCGCGCGACTTCCTGCACAATGAAATCGCCATCCAGATGGCGCAGGCGCCCAGCGAAGTCTGGATAGGGCGCTTGAGAGAACATGATGTCCTGCATGCGCCGGTGCGCGATTACGCAGCCGTGGCGGCTCACCCGCAAACAGCGCATCTGGGCATGTTGCAATCCATACAGCAAGCTCGCATCGGCGAGCTGCAACTGCCCGGCCTTCCCGGTGCCGGCGGACGCCGTCCAATGTGCGCGGCTCCGGACATCGGCGAGCACTCCATTCAGATCCTGCGGGACGCCGGGTTTGATTCGGCGGAAATCGCCAAGCTGCTCGATAGCGGAGCAATCAGGCAATTCGCCGGAGCATCGTCCGGAGTGCCGGCATGATGCGCGCCCTGCAGGTCCAGCGCTTCGGAGAAAGTGACGAGGCACGATTGGCTACTTGCGACGAACCCGGCGCACCGGGCCCCCATGAAGTCGTGATGAAGGTCGCGTATGCGAGCGTAAGCCATGCAACCGGCCTCATGATAGCCGGACGTTACCAGACCAGGCCGCCGCTGCCGTTCACACCCGGTACAGAAGCTGTCGGACACATCGTAGCGGTGGGCGCGTCCGTTACCCGGTTAAAGCCGGGTGACGCGGTAGCAGCCATCGCGGACTGGGGCTGTTTTGCCGAACGCGTCAAGCTTCCGGAATATACCGTCTACCCCATCCCCGACGGCTTGCCGCTACTCGATGCCTTGCCGGTTCCTATATCGTACGGAACCGCATATTGCGGACTCCTCTGGCGTTGCGCGCTGCAGCCGGGCGAGACTGTGCTTGTGTTGGGGGCGGGGGCGGGGGTAGGCCTGGCATCTGTCGAGCTGGCGACCCAGATGGGCGCCGACGTCATCGCTTGCGCCAGTACTCCGACTAAGCGTGATCACGCCGTTGCGCTGGGAGCGCGCGCAGCCGTGGCGCCCGGTGCCGACCTGGCCGCCGAGGTAAAGGCCCTGACCGGCGGCCGCGGCGCCGACATTGTCGTGGATCCGGTCGGGGGCGAACTTTTCGGTCACGCCGTGCGAGCGGCTGCGCACAATGCGCGCCTGCTGAGCATAGGCTTCGCCAGTGGCACCTTGCCTGTCGTACCTGCGAACCTGTTGCTGGTAAAGAACCTGACTCTGCATGGTTTCTTCTATGGCCGTTACATAGGCTGGACGCCCGCCGATGAGCGTGTCGTCCATGCGCCGGCATTGCAACGCGCGATGCAAACCATATTGGGCTGGGCCCGCGACAAGCGGATACGGCCCACCGTTACGAAGGTTTACCCCATTACCGAGCTTGGCAACGCGCTCGGTGCTCTTCATGGCCGAGAAGTCGTCGGCAAAGTAGCTTTAACGATAAGACAGGAGACAACATCATGAAAATTCAAACCAGATACCGCCTTGCCCGATGGGCGGGACAATGCGCCTTCGCCATTCTCGGCGCAACCGCGCTGGCTGCGCCCGCGTCAGCCGCCTATCCCGACAAGCCGATCAAGATGGTCGTACCCTATCCACCCGGCGGTCCCACAGATCTGGTGTCCCGCGGCGCGGCCGCCGCCATGGCGGAGGTTATAGGCCAGCCTATTGTCGTGGACAACAAGTCCGGCGCCAGCGGCATGATAGGCGCCGACCAGGTTGCGCGCTCGGATCCGGACGGATACACCTTCCTGGCCAATGCGTCGCTGCACGTCATCAACCCGCACATCTACAAGAAAATGGCGTACGACTCGTTCAAGGACTTCGTGCCCATTACGCAGTTGGCCGCCGTGCCCCTGGTCCTGGTCGTGCCCAAGGATTCTCCGATCAAGTCGGTAGCCGATCTGGTCAAGGAAGCCAAGAGCAGCGAGGCTGGCCTGAACTTCGGCTCGGCCGGCACAGCGTCGGCGCAGCATTTGTCAGGCGAATCGTTCAAGGACCTGGCCGGTATCCGGATGCAGCATGTTCCCTATAAGGGCAGTGCGCCTGCCCTGACCGACCTGGTTGGACGCCAGCTGGACTTGATGTTCGACTCCATGCCGTCGGCCATGCCCTTCATCAAGTCCGGACAGCTGCGCGCCATTGCGGTGACCACGGCCAAACGCGTATCGACTTTGCCCGATGTGCCCACGATTGCCGAATCGGGCTACCCGGAATTCGACATCAGCACATGGTACGGATTATGGGCGCCCAAGGGCACACCGGATGCCGTCGTCGACAAGCTGGCTGAAACGGCGAAACAGGCGCTGCAAAACCCGAAAGTCAAGGCGCAGTACGCCACCATGGGCGCGGAGCCGGTAGGCTCGTCGCCTGAGGAATTCGCCGAGTACGTTCGTTCAGAAGGCAAGAAGTGGGCCGCGCTTGTGAAACAGGCCAACGTTCCTTTGCAGTAAAAGGTCGATGCGTGTGTTCATTAACCTCCGATACCACCAGGACCTGTTGACCGGCCCTAAGTTTTCGGAGCATCCTCGACGCCAATGTCTTCGTTCCAGAGTTCGGGACGGGCTGCGATGAATCCGCGCATCATCTCAATGCAATCGGCATCCTGGAGCACGTCTACCTGAACGCCGCGTGATCGCAGGAGCGCCTCTTCACCCATGAAAGTCTGGTTTTCGCCTATGACTATTCTGCGGATGCCATACAAAAGGATGGCGCCGCTGCACATGGCGCAGGGCGACAGCGTGGTGTAGAGCACCGACTCATGGTAAATAGCAGCCGGCTGGCGACCGGCATTCTCGAACGCATCCATTTCGCCGTGCAAAATGGCGCTGCCCTTTTGTACGCGCCTATTGTGTCCGCGGCCGATGATACGGCCTTTATGCACAATAACGGATCCTATCGGGATTCCGCCCTGGGCCAGGCCCAGCCTGGCTTGTTCTATTGCTGCCTGCATGAAAAGGTCCACGGATTCTCCTTGGGCGTTATTGGGAGGTGCGAGTCCAGAGCCAGTGCTGGTCGCCATTCGTATTTTGCAAGGTCGGTGAACCCAGGCATAGGTGGCGCACAAAATTCAGCGCGTTGGGCCAAAGCTGGGGGATGCCGGATTCATCCTGGTGCTGTTCGAGACGCCATTGAACACCCCGTTCTATGCGAAAGGCTACGGCATAGGAAAACGGGACATCGGCGATCCATGGTATGTAGGCAGGGGGCGGGCGCTCTTCGGCCAGCACGACCATGGCGGCGCGCGCACCGCGCCGCAGAAGGAACGCGGCCTCCATGAAGGCTTGCTCGAGTCCGTCGGCATTGACCGACAGGGCGATGGCTTTTGTGTTGCCGCCGCGGATTTTTGACCACATTCCCGCAACCGCGTTATGGACCGACAGGCCGAAAGATGTCGGCGACAAGCCTTCGTGGCGGCCCATAGCCTGGAGCAGCGCAAAGCTGCGAGTAGTTTCGCCGTGCTGCGATGCGAAGACCAGCGGCATGGATGGACGGTTGTCGGCCAGCGGCCAGGCGCAATCGAACACCATCCGAGCCATCGGGCTTAGACGGCGCCGCTGCACGGGAGTCAGGAAATTGAGTTCGGGCGACTCGTGGTCTGCCAATGGACAATAAGGGTTGTTTGCCCATTGCATCCAGCTTTCGGCGTCGCGCATTTCCGGCGCCCATGCTCGCCATTGTCCGATCGAGAATGTCACCATAGGCGGCGATTATACTTGCAGACGGGACACTAAGCGCCTTTTCGCGGCTCGCTCACCACACAATTGCGCTGCAGTTTTTTGGCATGATACAGGCGATCGTCAGCCCGCTTTGCCACGTCGTCGAATTTATCGCCTTCATTGAAAAAGGCCACGCCTATGCTGGTCGTAAACGACACCGGCGTGCCGTCGTGATCATGAACAGTCGCGCTCTGGGCATGTGCGCGTATGCGCTCTGCCACCATGAGCGATTCGTCGGCTGTGGCGCCGACGAGTATGGCGACGAATTCCTCGCCGCCATAGCGCGCCACCAGGTCGATGCTGCGCACTTCTTCACGCAAGATGGAGGCAAATTTCCGCAGGACCTGGTCGCCGACGGAATGGCCATGGTTATCGTTGATTTTTTTGAAATGATCCAGGTCCAGCATGAGCAGCGACATTGGCGGTCTGGTGCCGCCGCCGTCCATCTGCTGCAAGGCATGGGCCAGGGCGCCGCGATTCAGCAGGCCGGTGAGCGCATCGTGGGTGGCTTCGCGATAGAGGCGCAGCAACAAGCCCAGATGAAAGTAATTTGCCGCCAGCGACACTACGAACAGTGCGCTCAACAGCCACATTTGTTCCCAGCCTTCAGGCGTCATCCATATGCCGGTCACATACTGCGAAAGGATGTGCAGGGCCGTCAGCGCCAGTCCGGCCAGTGCGGATTCGGCCAAGGTGAAAGGAAAGACGCTTAAGGTGGCCACCAGCAGAAACGGTATGAAGCCGTAACCCACAAGTCCATTGGCCTGGCCTGCGGGCAGGGCAACTAGTACCAGCGCATAGAATGCCGCCGGCCATGCAATGAGGAGTCCCGCGGTGAGGCGGACTCGCAGAGGGCGGCCCCGGCTGTACCGGGCAAGGAACAGGGTGGCGATCAATCCAGCCATCAAAAGTACTCGGCCCGGAACGGTATAGGTCAGCGTTGCCGACGGCAGTACTGCGGCGTCAACGGCCACCCATAGGGGTGTAAGGAGCGCGAAGATCATGCCAACGATCAGGACGCGGCTGCGCAGGTAGTCGGCGCGAGCGTGCGCGAAGTCCTTGGAATGACTTCGACTGCTGAGCGTGTCATGGATGGAGCTGACACCGATCGCCCGGATACCCGCGAAGGTGACAGGCATGGACGTGGCGCGGCGGCGCCGCTCGTCATCGCGCGGATGAAGACCAGGCAAGCTCGCGCTTGTACTCGGATTAGGATGTTGATTCATTGCGCGGCACGAAAAGTCAGGTTATACGACGCGACGTCGTTCTAATAACCATATTCTCATGTCGGATAAGGACGGCGGTTGATTTGCGTCAAATCTTGTTGCGTAGTGCCGGTGGCCAAGCGAAATCCTGTGTTGCGGATTCTTCCGTGTCCAACGGACCCGCCAGTTCTTCGGGCACGCAATTGCGCAGCGCCAGGCGCACGCGGTCTAAAGCGGCTTTGCCGCTTGCTCCTTGCACCACCTGGTTCCACCACATCCGGTGGACGCAGCGTACCCGTACGGGTACAGCGGGAAGGCCCAGCCTTTGCGCCATGGCCAGCCGGTGCAGACCGCGATTCACTTTCAGGATGCGGCCTTCGCGCGAAATGGCGACACCGAGCGCGTCTTTCCCCCGGCTCGAATCGAAGCCATGCGCCGCCATGCCGTCGAGATAATCCAGATACACCTGCAGGTAGCGGTATATCTTGGCCGGCGTATTGAGCACGATTCCTTCCTGATGGGACGACCAGGGCGAACCACGTTGCAAGTCGGCCATCAGCTCCTGGTAAATGTTGCTGCGGGCGAGATCGTGCCGGTTTTCGTCCAGTTCACTGATCATGCGATAGCGTGTTCCGCGGCGCAGGTCTTCGCGATGCAGGTCCCAATCGCCATCCCAGATGAAGGCTACGGACGGCGGCCGGCTTCCTGCAGCCTGCGGCCGGTTGGCGACGATGCGGATGAGCTTGCGCGGATCAACATGCAAGGTAAGCACGGCTTCCCCGAGCTCGGCTTCAACCGAGCGGCGCGGCAGACCGAGCGCTTCAATGCAGCGGCTATCGGGGGTTGCCTGCATCCAGCGCCTGAAAAACATGCGGTCCGCAGCAAGTCCTACGTGTTCCTGGAAACGGCGGCGTATCCAGTGTTGCGCGTAAGCCAGCCGCACCCGCCACCTTATTTCCGGAGATGCGAGCGGTGCGAACGCTTGGTCGGCATCTGGGCCCAGCAAAGCTGCGGGGAGTCTGTCGTTGGCGGGCCATGGTTTGCTCAAATGCATCGCTACACCTCTGCACTAGTGTTTATCCGAATATGTCGCATCCGTAATAATTTGGCAACCGCCGAAAAGTTCAATACGCTCCTCCAGACGTATTTGTTAACAAAAAGGGTATTTATCGCCGTAAAGTGTGGGATTTAAGCCTACGGTCTTCACGGCTGGTCGTTCCCCACGGATTTCATTTGCTGCGACCATTCCCAGGCGAAATCGCGTTGCGTCCTGGCCGTAAGCGCTGCAATGATCAGTATAGCGATCAGGGCGCCCAGTCCCGCCAGCGCCATGTCTTTGTGCGCGTCCCAGATATCGCCCTGCGTGCCCAGGTAGTTCATCCCCAACTCGCCGCCGAAGGCCGCTGCCGCAGCCCATTCGATCAGTTCATACAGCGCCGAGGTGCTGAGAGTGAAATCCAGCGGCAGAAAATAGGCCCAGAAGCCCCTTACTTCGACGACGCGCAAGAAGAATTCGCGGATGGGGTAGGCCAGCAGCAGCCCGTAGGAAAAATGAACCATCCGATCATAGTTGTTGCGATCCCATCCCAGCATACTGTTCAAGCTGTGCCCGGTGAGCGAGCGCCACCACTGGTCGTAAGGTACCTCCGCATAGGTGTAGTGCGACCCCACGGTATGCAGGGCAAGAAAAAGAAGTATCAATAACAAGGACACATTCGAGAAACGGAACCAGCGGCGAACGGCCACGATAAGGACAAAGAGTCCCAGCACCAGAACATTCTCCAGCAGCCAGTCGTCGCGGTGTGCGGGCCGGACTGCCAGGGCCAGCCACAGGACGGCGTAAGCGCTGGCGGCGATCCGGACCGCTGTCCGACTTGAAACGAATGGCATCGTGATCAACTCCGGGGCATACGTATGCGGACATGGTAGACAAGAACGCCGAAGGCCGCCGCCGCGATCGCGCAAAACACTAGAATGGCGCTTGTCATGCCCCAGTAGTCGGCCATGCGGCCTACGACAATAACGGGTATGGTGGCGCCGATATAGGCAATGGAAAAGTATGTAGCCATATTGGCGCTGCGGCGATGTTCGTCGGCGCTCTGGGCGGCGATCATGGTTGCCGACATGAAGCACAGTCCCTGACCGACACCGGCCAGCACCATGCAAGCGGCAAAGGCCAGGACACTGTCCGTCGTTATGCCCACGCTCACCGCCACCAGAAACAGAATCAGGGTGATCAGGCCGGCGATCAGGCCCTTGATGGGATCAAGATTGCGTTGTGAGAATTGTGTAGTGGCGGCAGCGACCGCCAGGATGAGGAAGGCCAGGCCCGGTACGGCGGGACCTTTCCAGGGCAGCAGATCGTACAGGAATGACGGTATCAATGAAGCCAGCAAGCTGCCTGAGGAGAACATGAGGAAAGAGGAGAAGCTGGCCAGAAGAAAGCGCGTGCGCATATGTGGGCCCGGCAAGGCCAGTTTGGGGCTGATCGACAGGCGCACGCGAATGCCGGGCGGCTGCCTGATGGCGTCCCGACAGCGCCAGGTGAGGTATAGATTGGCCAGTGCCAGGGCGGCCACAACGAAATAACACAGGCGCAATGGCGCAAAGCCGGTCTGCGCCAGCAAGCCGCCCAGGAGCGGGCCTATCCCGACTCCCACCGCGATAGACGCCGATGTCGTCAGTGAAGCGAAGCGTCGGTCCTTGTAAGGATGCGCATCGACGAGCGCCAGAGTGCCTGCCGTCGTCAGCAAACCGTTGGCAAAACCGATAATGACTCGCGCAAGCAACAAGGTATTGATACTTGATGCTACGCCCGACAGGACGAGTCCCCCGCTGATCAAGACCAGGGAGAGGCATACGGTGGCATAGCGGCCGATGGTGTCCGACAAACGCCCGAAGCACAGCAGGGCGACCAGTACTCCGACCATGTAGAAAGCGTAGATATAGGTCAGGGCGCTGGGCAACAACCCCCACTGGGACTGGTATAGCGGGTATAACGGGGTCGGCATGGAGCTGGTCGCAAAGCCCAGTCCGAGCGCCAAGCCGACGGCCAGAAACCCTCCCCAGCGTCGTAGATAGGAGTGTGGGGTGGCAGCGTCTGAAGGCATCTTAAATAACTCGTTTTATTCAGTTGTACGTAGCGTCAATTGGACACTTGCGCTTACAGGCGGTGCGGGGGCCGGTGGTATAAAAAATTCAGGAGCAGGCACTATGCCTGGAACTTTAAAGGATTTTCCATGAAGCGTAATCTATTAGCACTGAGCGGTGTAGTCCTGTGTGCCGGTCTGGCCGCTTGCGGCACGCCCGAAGACGCCCGGGAACTGTCGCAGAAAACAGTCGAGTACCGATGCGGCGCCAGCGGTGAGCAGCCCTTGAGCGTGCAATACACCTTTCAAGGCAAGGAGCCTTTGGCGGCCAAGGTCGTGTACCAAAACCAGGTCGTGGACCTGACGCGCGCCACGACCAACAACGCCGACATGGTAGGCAATACCTTCCGCGGCAACGGATATACCTGGACGACCGAAAAGTTCGATGCCGACAATGTAAACAGCGTGAGCGGCAATATGCTTACGCAGGAAGCATCGCAAATGGTGAATGGCCAGAATACGGCCGTCAGCAATATTCTGGTCAAGGATTGCAGAATCGCATCCTAAGCAGCGGGTTCCTTACCGCAATTCTCTTTATTCCCGGGCTTCGCTGTCAGCGAAGCTCGGCGGCCAGCAGGGCGCGAGTGACGTCCCATCCTTTGCTGTGATGTGCGCGCAAAAGCTCGCGTAGCAGTGTTCCATCGCGGCGCAATAGCGCTTCCATTATTTGTTCATGTTCGGCAACCGCCTTGCTCCAGCGCGATTGTTCGATATTGCCCGCGTACCGGTATCGCTTGATGTGCAGCGATTCGGTCTTGTAGATGCGCGAGAGCGCGGGGTTGTGGGCCCCGTCCACGATGAGCTGATGAATTTGCTGGTTGATCCGGAAATAGGACATCAGGTTTTCATTGCGGAACGAATCGGTCATTTCAGCATGCAGGCGCTTGATTTCATCGAGTTCGGTTTGGGTGATGCGGGCGCAGCTGGCTGGCGCCGCAATGCTCTCCAGTCCGATGAGGACTTCCATCGCCGAATCGATATGGGCCATAGACAGCTTGGTGACGAAAGCGCCACGGTTCGGCGTTAGTTCGACGAGTCCCTCTGAGCCAAGTATTTTCAATGCCTCGCGCAAGGGCGTGCGCGAGATCTCCTTTTCTTCTTCCAGTATGGATCGTTCGGATATGCGTTGTCCGGGCCTCAGCGCGCCCGTGACGATCAGTTCGCGCAGGCGGTTCAAGGCATAAAGCGTTCGCGTGCCGCGGGATGTGCCCTCGGGGGACACCGCGGCAATGCTGGTCGGCATATTCTTCATTTGCATGCAATAATTCGCATCCTAGGGTTTCCATGTACCGATATCAAAGTATTCTTCAATTATTGCATGCAATAATTTCGAAATGGAATGCGTGACCTTCCGGCACACATCGCATCGCTCTCAATAACGAAACAGTATATGAACTTCCATAAATATTTTTCCACGGTCGCCCGGCCGGTCGAAGCCTGCGTGGTTGGCAGTGGCGGATTTGGCCGCAGCTTTCTGGCGCAATGCTTGCGGACCGGACTGCTGAATTGCCGGGTCGCGGTCGATATCGATGCGGCGGTTGTGGTCGAGGCGATGCAGGCCGTGGGTATATCCGCCGATCAAATCAAAGTATGCGATGATGCCGCCGCCGCCGAGGCGGCCTGGGATGCCGGATTTTATATCGCCACTTCCAGGCTGGAAAACATAGCCGGCTTGGCCGTGGACATTGTTGTGGAAGCGACCGGCAATCCGGAAGCCGGCGCGCGCCATTCGCAGTTTGCGCTGGATTCGGGATTCCATGTTGCCTTGGTCTCCAAGGAAGTCGACAGCGTCATCGGCGCGGGCCTGGCCCACACCGCACGAAGCCGCGGACTGGTGGTTACACCGGTCGACGGTGACCAGCCCAGCCTCTTGATCGGCCTGGTTACCTGGGCGCAGGTGCTCGGCCTGGAAATCGTCGCGGCTGGAAAAGCCAGTGAGTACGATTTTGTCTTCGATCCCGCCACGGGAAAAATGAGCAGCAATGGCCGCGTGATCGACCTTCCGCAGTTCAACCAGTTATGGTCTCTTGGAACGGACGACGCGCTGGGTGTGATCCAGTCCCGGTCCGAAGCGTGCTCAAGTCTGCCTCAGCGCGCGGTGCCCGACTTCTGCGAAATGCTGGTGGTCGCGAATTCAACTGGACTGGCGCCCGATACACCGGAATTTCATGTGCCCATCCTGCGCATCAGCGAAGTGCCGGAAGTGTTGCGCCTGAAGAATGAAGGCGGGGTGCTGGCCGGCGCGAACACGCTGGAACTGTTCCATTGCTTGAGAAAGCCGGACGAATTGAGTTTTGCGGGCGGCGTATTCGTCGTGGTCCGCTGCCACGATGCGCCGACTTGGGAACTGTTGACCGGAAAAGGCCATGTCGTCAGCGCCGATCAGAATACTGCCATGTTGTATTTGCCGCGCCACTTGCTGGGCCTGGAAGCGGCGACCAGCGTTATCGAAGCCGCTGCGCTGGGCGTGTCCAGCGGCGGGGTCGAGCCGCGGCCCAACCAGGACTTGATCGGCAAGGCAACACAGTTTCTGCCAGCCGGAACCATGTTGACGATGGGCGGCCACCATCACTCCATCGACCATGTTTCACCGGTACTGATAAGCGGATTGCCGCTGGACGACAGCAATCCCGCCCCTTTCTACCTGATCGCCAATCGACGCTTGCGCCGCGATGTGGTCAAAGACCAATACATCTGTATGGGAGATGTCGATATCGACCCGTCGTCCGTTCTTCTGGCGCTGCGCAAAGCGCAGGATGAAGTGTTTTTCAATGTTCCAGCAGCGTCCCGGTGAGCGACGCATCTACGAGTCTGTTATCCAAAGGAGATAGTATGAACAAGCAATTCAAGAAACTGGCGATGGCCGCCGCCGTTATTTCCAGCCTGAGCGCCACGGTGGCGCAGGCCGCCTGGGAGCCGACGAAGCCGATCGAGTTCATTGCCTCCGCAGGCCCTGGCGGCGGTACCGACCAGTTTGCCCGCCTGGTTCAGTCCATCGTGCAAAAGTACGACCTCACGCCGACATCGGTCGTTGTTTCGAACAAGGGGGGCGGAGCTGGAACCGAGGCTTTCGTCTATGGCGAGGGCATCGAGGGCGACCCGCACAAACTGATTTTCTCGACCAATCTCGCGTGGCTCATGCCCATGATCACAAACGTGGGCTACAAGATCGAAGACATGACCCCGGTTGCCACGATGGCGGCTGACGAATTCGTATTGTGGACATCAGCCAAGTCGCCGTACCAGACGACGCAGGAGTTCCTGGCCGGCGCCAAGGAAAAGAAAGCGGCTTTCAAGATGGGCGGCGCGCAATCCAAAGACACCGACCACATTCTCACACGCAAGATCGAAGAAGCCGCCGGCATAAACGTGACTTACATTCCGTTCAAATCGGGTGGCGAATCGGCGGTGCAATTGGCCGGCAACCACCTGGACGGCAACACCAACAATCCCGGTGAAAACGTCTCGTACTGGAAGGCCAACAAGGTCCGCCCACTGTGCGTGTTCTCGTCCAAGCCGCTGAGCAACACCAGCAAGGTCAACAAGGACATGTCCTGGGCCGATATTCCATTGTGCAAAGATAACGGCATCGCGATCGACGCGTTCAACATGCCGCGCACCGTCTGGATGGCCGGCGGTGTGAAGCCGGAAGAAACGGCTTACTACGTCGAATTGCTCAAGAAGGTCGCCGAGAAACCTGAATGGAAAGCATGGCTCGAGCGCGGCGTGCAGTCGGAATTTTTTCAGACCGGCGACGAGCTGGATGCCTACATCAAGAAAGATGCTTCCGAGCATCATGCCTTGTTCGAGAAGAACGGCTGGCTAGTCAAGAACTGATAGTCGCACGCACTGGAATGGGTTCGGGCCTTAACAGGCCCTAAGCAAGCAGGGAATCATGTCACTTATTGACCGACGTACGATGGAACTGGGAACGGCGGCAGCCATAGGCCTCTTTGGAGGCCTGGTTATCGCGGGCAGCCTGAAACTGAACACCGGCTGGGCGCCCGAGACAGGTCCCCAACCGGGCTACATGCCGTTTCGACTGGGCATTGCGCTTTGCATCGTCAGCGCGCTGGTATTCCTGGATAGCTTGCGCAATCCGGTCCAAGGCGCGTTCGTCACGCGCCAGCAGTTCAAGCTGACCTTGTCGGTCTTTATTCCGACGGCGGTTCTGGTGGCGCTGATGCCCTTCCTGGGGTGTTATGCGCCATCGTGGCTCTACCTGCTGTATATGCTCAAGTTCCCCGGGCACGCGAGCTGGGGCAAGTCGCTGCTCGTCTCTATCCTTGTTATTGTCGCCTTCTACCTGATCTTCGACATGTGGTTCAAAGTGGACCTGGCCAAAGGGCCGCTCGAGTCCTTTCTGGGCCTATAAGGAATTTTCATGACGGATTTCAGCTTATTGTGGTCTGGCTTCGAGACGGCCCTTTCCTACCATCATATTGCCTTGATGGTAGGTGGCGTGCTGCTGGGCATTCTGGTGGGTGTATTACCCGGACTGGGGGCGCCCAACGGCGTAACCCTGCTCTTGCCGCTGACGTTCACCATGGAACCGGTGAGCGCCATCATCCTGTTGTCGTCCATGTACTGGGGCGCGCTGTTCGGCGGTTCGACAACATCTATTCTGTTCAATATTCCCGGCGAACCTTCGTCGGTCGCAACCACCTTCGATGGCCACCCTATGGCCAAGAACGGGCGCACCGAAGAGGCCTTGTCCACCGCGTTTCTGTCGGCGGGATTCGGCGCCTTCGTCGGCGTGGTCGTCGTCACACTGATTGCCAATGTGGTGGCCGACTTTGCCCTGCAGTTCAGTCCGGCCGAATTTTTCGCCGTGTTCCTGCTGACCTTCTGCAGCTATGTCGGCATGAGCGGCGGCAAGCCGCTGAAAACCATTGTGTCCGTTCTGCTTGGGCTCATCCTTACCGCTATCGGCATGGACACGGTGTCCGGCGAATTGCGGCTTACTTACGAGGTCACGCCTTTGATAAACGGCGTGTCTTATCTGGCAGCCGTCATCGGCCTGTTCGGCATAGGCGAACTGCTCGTGACCGTGGAAGAAGGCCTGGAGTTCAACGGGCTGAAAGCCAGGATGAACTTCAAGATTATCTGGCGGACTTTGCTGGGCATGCCCAGGCATGCCGTCGTTCTGCTGCGCTCCACGGCAATAGGCTGCTGGATGGGCATCACGCCCGGAGGCCCTACCGCGGCGTCATTCATGTCCTATGGAATCGCCAAGCGGTTTTCGCGCAATCGCGATAATTTCGGCAAGGGTGAAGCGGCCGGCATCGTGGCCCCCGAAGCCGCCGACCATTCCGCCGGCGTGTCCGCCTTGCTGCCCATGTTGTCCCTGGGCATCCCCGGGTCGGCTACCGCCGCCGTGATGATGGGCGGGCTGATGATATGGGGCTTGCAGCCCGGCCCCATGCTGTTCATTGAGCAGCCCGATTTCGTCTGGGGCCTGATCGCCTCGATGTATATCGCGAATATCGTTGCCGTCATTCTGGTGCTGTCCACCATCCCTTTCTTCGCCGCGATCCTGAAAGCGCCATTTTCGATTATCGGCCCCATCATCATCGTGGTATGCCTGATCGGCGCATACACCATCAGCAACCGGATGTTCGACGTCTATCTGGCACTGATATTCGGGGTGGTGGGATATCTGTTCAAAAAGCTGGATTATCCGATCGCGCCACTTATACTGGCCATGGTGCTGGGCGACAAAATGGAAGACGCATTCCGGCAATCCATGTTGCTGTCGCAGGGATCGTTTTCCATCTTTTTCAGCAACGGCCTGGTTTCGACCCTGATGGTTCTGGCTTTTGGGCTGGGGTTTTGGGGGTTGATGCCAAAATTTCGACGCAGGCGCAACCGGTCGGTGCCGGCCAAGCCGTAATACGGATCCGACATGAGCATTAAATTAGGCTGTATTGCCGACGACTTCACAGGCGCCACCGATCTGGCCAACAATCTCGTCCAGGCCGGAATGAGGGTGTTGCAGGCCATAGGCATGCCCACCCAGCCCTTGTCGGCGGATGTCGATGCCGTAGTGATTGCGCTGAAGTCCCGAACGATTTCAGCACAAGAGGCGATTGCCGATTCCCTGGCTGCGTTGCAATGGCTGCAGGCACAGGGCGCCCAACAGATTTACTTTAAGTATTGTTCGACCTTCGACAGCACGAAAGAGGGCAATATAGGGCCGGTGACTGAAGCGCTCATGGACGCCCTGGATGCCGACTTCACCATTGCGACCCCGGCTTTCCCGGACAACAAGCGCACGGTGTTCAAAGGCTATTTGTTCGTGGGCGACGTCTTGTTGCACGAGAGCGGCATGCAGAATCATCCGCTGACGCCCATGACGGACCCCAACCTGGTTCGTGTCATGCAGTCACAGTGCAAGCGCAAGGTAGGCCTGGTCGATTATTCCATCGTGCAAAAAGGTGCATCGGCGGTTCAGCAGCATATGGATTTGCTGCGCAGTCAGGGTGTAGGCGTTGCCATTGTCGATGCGCTCAGCAACCAGGACCTGGTCAATATCGGTCCGGCGCTCAGGCATCTGCCTTTGTTGACGGCCGGATCGGGCGTGGCCATCGGCCTGCCGCAGAATTTCGGGATCGCGCCCAGCAGCCAGGCGTCGGCCTTGCCGGCTCCTCGCGGCGGGCGCGCCATCGTTTCCGGCAGCTGTTCGCTTGCCACCAATGCGCAGGTTGCCGCCTTCATCAAGGCCGGTCACTCCGCCTTTGCGCTGGACCCGGAAGAGGTCGCCGCGGGCGTTGATGTGGTCGATCGCATCCTGGCGCAAGCATTGCCCTTGCTGGAAAGCGGCCCCGTACTTGTTTATTCGACCGCCGGTTCGGCAGCCGTGAAAGCGGTGCAGGCCAAGCTGGGCGCGGCGCAGGCTGGGGCCATGATCGAAAATGCCATTGCCGCGATTGCGCGCGGTTTGGTCCAGGGCGGGGCAGGGCAGCTGATTGTGGCCGGAGGCGAAACGTCCGGCGCCTGCGTCCAGGCCCTGGGTATCTCGCAACTGCAGATAGGCAGCCAGATAGACCCGGGCGTACCATGGTGCTACGCAGACACGGCTGTGCACGACAATGGCATCCACATCGCGCTCAAGTCGGGCAACTTCGGCACCGAAGATTTTTTTGAAAAAGCCTTTGCCGCTGCCGGGGCATAAGGAAGGACACCAGATGCGCGAAAGTAAAGCACGGGAAGAAATCTGCAGAGTCGGCAAGAGCCTGTTCGATCGCGGCTATGTGCATGCCTCCGCGGGCAATATCAGCGTGCGGCTGGACGACGGATTTCTGATCACCCCCACGGACGCCTGCCTGGGTTTTCTGGATCCCGCCGCACTGTCCAAGCTGGATCAGAACGGAACGCATGTCAGTGGCGATCGCCCCAGCAAGACCATTCTGCTGCATCGGCAAATCTACAGAGCGGCCCGTGCGTTCGACGGCAATACCGCTTGCGTCATACATACCCATAGCAGGGCTTGCGTGGCCTTGTCGCTGCACGGGTCCGCCGCAGAATTGATGCCTGCATTGACTCCTTACTTTGTCATGAAGGTCGGCCACGTGCCGGTCATTCCGTATCATCGCCCAGGCGCGCAAGCGTCCGCCGATCTCGTGGAGGCCGCCATCACGGCTTATGGCCAGCGTGGATGCCCGATACGGTCTGTCATGCTTGAAAGGCTGGGGCCTAACGTATGGCACGATACGCCTGCCGCGGCCATGGCGACTCTGGAAGAACTGGAGGAAACGGCAAGCCTGTGGCTGGGTTGCAGGCAATCAGCCGATGCGCCGGCGCCGTTGACGGATTCGCATATCACCGAGCTTCGCGAGGTTTTCAGCGCCCGGTGGTAGGGCTGTTCAGCCCTTCTGCTTATAAGCGTTCCAGATTACACTTCGAGTCCGCAACGGACCCGGTGAATCTATGCGCATACTACTGGTTGAAGATGAAGGCGAACTGGCTCATTGGCTATCGCGCAGCCTGGCGCGCCATGGTGGATTTGCCGTGGATTGGGCCGATGATGGCGAGCTGGCGGAGCGGCGTCTGAGCGTCGAAGAGTTCGATGCCATCGTCCTCGACCTGGGCCTGCCGGGCATGGACGGACACACTTTTCTCACGCGCTTGCGGGCCCGCGATGACCGCACACCGGTGCTGGTCCTTACAGCCCGGGATTCGTTGGCTGAGCGCATTGATACATTGCATGAAGGCGCCGACGACTTCCTGCGCAAGCCATTTGTTGTCGAAGAGCTGGAAGCCCGGCTTGTTGCCTTGATCCGTCGCAGTCGGGGACGTGCGCATCCGCGGCTGTCGCTGGGTGCACTCAGCTTCGATATCGCCGCGCAGCGGTTCACCGTCGGCGGCCATAGCCTGGCCTTGTCGCCGCGCGAATTCGCGGTACTGAAAGTGTTAATTCAGAAAAGCGGTGAAACGATTTCCAAGCAGCAGATTCTGGATCGTATTGCGTCGGACGATAAAGAAGTCAATCTGGAGGCGGTGGAGGTCCTGGTGCACCGCCTGCGCAAGAAACTGGTCAACACTGGTACGCATATCGAGACGTTGCGAGGTATGGGCTATTGCCTGGAGCCCGCCGGTGGCGATTAAAAGGTTCAGTGCGGGATCGGGCAGCCTGAAGTCGATACTGCTGTGGTCGCTTGTGCCAGCCTTGGTCATTTTCCTGACCATAGCCTTGTGGTTGTCCAATCATATGCTGCGGGCGCAGATCGACATCGCCTACGATCGCTCCCTGGCCGGCGCGCTGAGGGCGATTGACCACCAGATATCAACCCGCAGTGGCGGCCTGTCCATAGAGCTGCCATATGTAATGCTGGAGTTCTTCGAACTTACCGCCAATGAGAACGTGTACTACCGCGTCATGACCGAAGATGGCCTGGCCGATATCGGCAATCAGCAACTGCCCTTGCCCGAACGGCCTCTCGTATCCGGTGTGCCGCAGTACTACACGGCCTCTTACCTGGACGAGACCATACGCATTGCCGCGTTCGCGCGGCCTATGGATCCACCCCTGTACAACGACCAGGGCGGCCGCGTCATTGTTCTGGTCGGCGAAGATATCGACACGCGCGAAACTTTCATACAGTCCATGCTGCTGCGTTCGCTGGCGCGCGATCTGGCATCAGTGGTGCTTGTGGTGCTTATTGTCGTCTTCGGAGTGTTATTTGCGGTTCGCCCGCTGACCCGGCTGCGCCGCGACCTGGAAAGCCGCCATCACGAGGACTTGCGGCCCATCGAAGACGGCGATATTCCTTCTGAGGTGCAACCGCTAGTGACGGCCATCAATGCTCATATGGCGCGTTATGAGCAGCAGGCCCGCTTGCAGCGGCAGTTCCTGGACGATGCTTCACATCAACTGCGTACGCCGCTTGCGGTGCTGCGGGCGCAATTGGGTTATGCCTTGCGCGAAACCGATACAGATGAAATCAAGGCGGCGCTGCAGGCCATGCGGGAGGGCCTGGATCGAGGCGTGCGCACCACCGACCAGATGCTGTCCCTGGCCCGAGCCAAGGACAAGTCGCCATTCGAAAATGGCGAGGGGCTGGAACGAATAGACCTGAACGAATTGGGTCGGGACGTGCTCAGGAATAGTCGTCCTATAGCCAGGCTCAAGCAGCTGGATTACGGGCTGGAGTGTCCGGACGAACCGGTATACGTCTGGGGACAGGAGTGGCTATTGCGCGAGGCAGTAGTCAATCTGGTCGACAACGCCGTGCGCTACACGCCGGCAGGCGGCGTAATGACGCTGATTGTAGAGAGTGCAGGCGGTAAGGCGCGCCTGATCGTGGAGGACAACGGGCCTGGCATGTCGGCGGGCGATATCGAAAAGGCGGGACTTCGATTCCGGCGTGGGCGCGCAGGCAAGAATACGACGGGAGCCGGACTGGGACTGGCTATTGTTCAGACCATCATGCAACAACACCGGGGCCAGTTCCTGATTGAGTCGACGCCTCCGGGCTGCCGCGCCATACTGGTATTTACCCGTGATTCGCCCGCATAGCCGGTATTCTCGGAAAAATAACAGAGGATTGAAAGCATTTCGAAAGCATGTTTTCTATACGGTATGGCCTGATCCCGTGCAAACGATAAAAACCGCGGGCAAGTCTCATATCGATTCTTACTTGGAGGCAAGAATGAAAAAGTCATTTGTGTCAGCGCTTGTGGGCGGTCTGGTCGTGGGTGGTCTGTCGCTGGCTTCGGTGTCGACCGTTATGGCCGCCGAGGAACCGCGTCGCCCTCAATGCATTGCAC
Source organism: Pseudomonas sp. (assembly GCA_036675275.1). Lineage (GTDB taxonomy): Bacteria > Pseudomonadota > Gammaproteobacteria > Burkholderiales > Burkholderiaceae_B > Pollutimonas. Next base: position 24,034 of record JAKFFG010000008.1, read on the forward strand.
CGGCCCAGCCCGGCGGCGGTTTCGACCTTACGTGCCGTTTGGCTCAGGAAGGCCTGAAGGCGGCCGGACAGTTGAAAGAAGCCATGCGTATTGTCTACATGCCCGGCGGCATTGGCGCCGTGGCCTACAACCATGTGGTCGCCCAAAAGCCGGACGACCCAAGTTCCATCGTTGCTTTCTCGGGCGGTTCGCTGCTGAACCTGGCCCAAGGCAAGTTCGGCAAGTACGACGTTGACGATGTACGATGGCTGGCTGCTGTCGGGTCCGATTTTGGCGTGGCCGTAGTGCGCGACGATGCGCCGTACAAGGATTTGAAAGAGCTCATGGCCGCGTTCAAGGCGGATCCCAGCAAGATTGTTCTGGGTGCCGGCGGTACCGTGGGCAGCCAGGATTGGATGAAAGCGGCCCTGACCGCCAAAGCCGCCGATGTTGACTACAAGAAGATGCGTTTCGTTGCCTTCGAGGGCGGGGGTGAGGCAATCACTGCATTGCGCGGCGGCCACATCCAGGCCTATATGGGCGACGCCGCCGAGGCCTTCACTATGCTGGAAGGCGGCGCACCAATACGTGTGCTGGCGGTCTTCAATGCCGAACGCCTGCCCGGAAAATTATCCAATGTTCCCACGGCCAAAGAGCAAGGGTTTGATATCGACTGGCCAATAATCCGCGGCTTCTACGTGGGCCCCAAGGTGTCGGACGAGCAATATCAATGGTGGGTCGAAGCGTTCAAGAAAACGCAGGAAAGCCCCGAGTTCGCCGAGCTGCAAAAGAAGCAGGGCCTGTTTCCCTTCAACAAGGCCGGCGCCGAGCTCGATGCGTATGTGAAGCAACGCGTCAAGTCGTATACCGAGCTGGCAGACTCGTTCGGTCTGATCAAGAAGTAAGCCATGAATGACCGAATACTAGGCACTGCCGCCCTCATTTTTGCGGCGCTGATGGTGTGGTTCGGCGTGGGCATACAGGCTCCGTTCTCTTATGAGCCCGTAGGTCCGCGCGCCTTCCCCTTGCTGCTGGCAGGCATTATCGCCCTGTGCGGATTGTGGCTGGTATTCAAAGGCCTGGACAAGGCGGAACCCAATCCGCCGCAGGCCAACGGCCGCATTGCGCTCATGGTGGTGTATTGCTTTCTTTACGCTTTCTTCTTCCAGAAGCTGGGCTTCATTGTCGCCACGACGGCCATGACCATATTGGTCGGCCGTCTGTTTGGGGGCGCTTGGGCCAAAGTCGCAATTGGCGGCGCCGTCATGAGCGTGCTCTTTTTCGTATTGTTCGATCGCGTGCTGGATGTGGTATTGCCTTTGGGCATTCTGGAAAATATCTTATGAACGATATCGTCGCCCATCTGGGCATAGGGTTCGCGGTGGCGTCTTCCTGGACGAATCTGCTGGTTGCGGCCCTGGGTTCCTTTTTCGGCACGCTCGTCGGGGTGCTGCCGGGGCTGGGGCCCATCAACGGCGTCGCCATGCTGATTCCCATCGCTTTTGCCATGAATCTTCCGCCGGAAACCGCGCTCATCCTGCTGGCGGCAGTGTATGTCGGCGCCGAGTATGGCGGGCGCATCACGTCCATTCTTATCAACGTGCCCGGCGAAGCGAGCGCCATCATGACGACGCTCGACGGCTATCCACTGGCACGACAGGGTTTGGCAAATGTCGCTTTGTCCTTGTCGGCATGGTCCGCCTTCTTTGGCTCGCTGGTGTCGGTTTGCGGCATTATTGTGCTGGCGCCGCTGCTGGCCAGGTGGGCGCTTGCCTTCGGACCGGCCGAGTATTTTGTGCTGATGGTGTTTGCTTTTTGCTGCCTTACCAGCCTGCTGGGCAATCGTCCGGTGAAGGGCGTCTTGGCTGCGATGATCGGGTTGGCTATCGCCACAGTCGGCGTCGACGCCAACTCCGGCGTTTATCGCTATACCTTCGATTCGGTACACCTGTTCGACGGCATCCAGTTCGTGGTGGTGGTCATCGCCTTGTTCGCCGTGTCCGAACTATTGGAAATGCTGGAAAAAGTCATGGGCGGACACTCGGTGGAAGTGCAATCCAGCGGGCGCAAACTCTTTAATCTTAAAGAGCTGGCCTATACCTGGTGGAGTGTGGTGCGCAGTGCCTTCCTGGGTTTCGGGGTAGGCGTGCTGCCCGGTGCCGGTGCCAGCGTAGCCGCGGCCGTGGCGTATTCGAACGAAAAGCGCATCTGCGAAAACAAGGATCCGGACGCCAAGTTCGGCCGCGGCGATATGCGCGGACTGGTGGCGCCAGAAGCTGCGGCGACCTCGTCCGCAATCGGATCGTTCGTGCCCATGCTGACTCTCGGTGTGCCGGGCTCGGGTACCACTGCAGTCATGATGGGCGCGCTGACCTTGTACAACATCACGCCTGGGCCCGTGCTGTTCGAAACCAAGCCTGAATTGGTGTGGGGCCTTATTGCCTCGTTGTTCATCGCCAATGTGATGCTGTTCATCATGAACGTGCCCATGGTGCGCTTGTTTTCCAAAGTGCTTTCGGTGCCGGGGTGGTTGATGGTGCCTGGCATTCTTTGCGTCAGCTATATCGGCGTATATGCCATTAATGCGGGTACGTTCGATTTGATCATGGTGGCGGCTGTCGGCGGCCTTGGCTACTTGATGCGCAAGGGTGGAATACCCATGGCGCCGCTGGTGCTGGGCGTGGTGTTGGGCGACATGATGGAACAGAATCTGCGTCGAGCCTTGTCCATGACAGACGGGGCCGTGCACATTCTGTTCAATAGCAATATATCCAAAAGCCTGTGGGCTGTATCGCTTTTCATTGTCGTCGTGCCGCCGCTTATGCGCTATCTAAAGTTGAAGAAGCTGGCCAAGGCCAGGGGCGTTTAAGCTCTTCTCAGGACCATTGGGGGGCGCTGCTGCGCAGGGCGCTCGCGGGCAGGTCCCATTGCATGGGTATGCCTTCCAGTTCGCAAGGGGGCTTCAGTCGCCTTGCCGGCCCCCAGTCGCTTTGTTCCGTATGGATGGCATGGTCGGCATCGGTCTCCGGTTCCAAAGCATGGTCTTCGCCCCGTGTCTGCGTCAATGCTCCGCCTCGTTGCGATACCAGCAGTTCGCCTGTGCCCGCCAGCGACAGCCGGCTAACCGATCCGTGTCCTTCGCGATCGCGCCGGGCCAGGCCATGCACGACCGCGGCTGCCATCAAATAACCGGTTGCCTGGTCCAGCGCCTGTACGGGCAATGGCGTTGGCTTGTCGCGGCCGAAGTAGCGCATCCCGGCGCAGGCGATGCCGTTGCTCATTTGCACCAGGCTGTCGAAGCCTCGCCGCGCACGCCACGGTCCCGTCCATCCATACGCGTTCAGGCTCACGTCGACCAGTCCGGGACGTATGGACTGCCGGGCCTGTGTGCCAAAACCCAGTGCATCGAGAGCATCGCTGCGGTAACCATGCACAATGACATCGGCCTGGGCCAGCAGTTCTTTCAGGCGCTCAAGGTTTGCGGCTTCGCGCAGGTCGAGTTGAGCGCAGCGCTTGCCCAGCGTTACCTCGGGGACCATGCCGGGTTCGGTCCAGAAGGGCGGATCGATGCGCAATACCTGTGCCCCGTACGCTGCCAGAAATCGGGTCGCAACGGGGCCGGCCAATACCCGGGTCAAGTCCAGTACCTTGATTCCGGCCAGGGGGCGCACGGGCGTGGCGGCGTTTTGGCCAGCCACGCCTATGCTCGCGGTTTCGACATGGATCAGGGGTTCGGCCCGTAATGCTGTTCCTTGAGGATGCGCCATCCAGTCGTCCCGGCTGCGCATCATGGCGGCGCAACCGCCGGCGTGGACGATGGCCTCTTCAAGTTCGCCGGCTTGCCAATGTGATATGGCCAGAGCTACTTCGCCAGGGTCTGCGCGGGCTCCAAGCACGGACAGCGCGGCGACGAGATGATGCGGGGCATTGGTGTGCAGCCGTATCCATCCGTCGCGGGCCTGGTAGTCGCCCGTGACGGGATCGCGTACGGCCGGTATCTGCCAACCTTGGGGGCGCAGCGATGTGCCGAACCAGAAAGAGGCGAGCCGTCGGTCTATGTGGATGGCTGGATAGTGGCCGAATCGCATGCCTGCGTAGCCGGCCAATGCCTGTGCAGCCGTGCCTATGGAAGCCACGGCAAAGGCGGTAACAGGAAATGCGGAAGGCAGATTGCCGGATCCCGTTATGCAGGGCACACCGGCATGTGTCTGGCCGGCCGTATCGCCCAAAGAAGACTGCATGGCATTAAAGAAGGCGGCAATGGTGGAGGAATCGTTCATTGCGTCCCCTGGTTGAAAAAGCATTCGGTAAGTGCATCATACTTTTCTAATCCTTCAAGGGCTACCACCATGATTTCGCGGATCAGACATGACGCTTACTTGGCACGCCGCTGGCATAGCGGCGTGCCGGTTTGCATGCCGTGCTTAATATAAATAGAAGGCTGTCTTAAGATAAATAATAAATAATGAGACGAAAAGGTCCGATTTATAGTGGTAAACGTGTATTTAACTAGAAAAAATTAAATGCCATGATGTTTCCTCGATCATGGGATTGACCGCGTAACACTTCTTTTTTTTCCTGGCTCAGGCATCGGCAAGTTATTTGGGTGAGCCATTTTTTCTCTGTTTTTGCATGTCGATAACAGAGAGGGCAGGTGGACAACTTATGGGTTCATTAGGCTTTGTTTCACGCCGGATCATGAGCGGACTCGCCATGATTATTGCGGTTGTCGTCTTGAATTTCTTTTTGCTGTCTGCCGCGCCTGGCGATATTGCGGATGTTCTGGCAATGCAGGCAGGGGGCGCGACCGCGGAGCAGACCGACAGCATTCGCAAGGAATTGGGCCTCGATAAAAGCGTATTCACACAGATGATCATCTACGTCACCAATGTGGCGCAGGGCGATCTAGGCCGGTCCCTTTTTTACAATGAGTCGGTGTTGCAACTGATCGCGGAACGCGTGCCGAATACGATGTTATTGGTATTGCCGGCCATGTTCATTGCGGTTGTGCTGGGGACGCTGCTGGGGGTGGTTTCTGCCTACAGGCCGCGCGGCATACTGAATTTCGGCGTCACCTTGTTTTCCCTGGTCGGTTTCGCCGCTCCGGTATTCTGGAGCGGCATGGTTCTGCTGATTGTCTTTGCCTATTGGTTTCCCATTTTTCCTGCTTCGGGCATGTACAACATTGGCGAACAACCCACGGGATTAGAGGCGGTCTGGCAGGTAGGGCATCATCTGATATTGCCGGTCATTTCGTTAAGCATGGTGTATCTGGCCCAATACAGCCGCCAGGCGCGGGCCACCATGCTTGATGTCCTGGGCTCCGACTACGTTCGCACCGCTCGCGCGAAAGGCCTGCGGGAAATGGCTGTCGTATACAAGCATGCGCTCAAGAACGCGGTCCTGCCGGTTGTGACGCTTGCCGGCCTTCAGTTTTCGCATGCGGTAGCGGGCGCTGTCTTGGTCGAAACCGTATTCAACTGGCCGGGCCTTGGCCGGCTGGCCTTTGATGCCGTGTTGAACCGAGACTTCCCATTAATGCTGGGGCTGCTGCTGATTTCAAGCGTCCTTGTCGTAATCGTCAATGTGCTCGTGGATTGGCTCTATAGCGTGCTGGATCCTCGCATAAAAATGGGAGGCTAAGGCAATGAATTCAGGCTGGAAACTATTCCTTGCCAACAAAGGCGCAGTAGCGGGCTCAATATTGCTCGCAATCATTGCCTTGGCCGGCATATTCGGTGAATTGCTGTACCCCGTGAGCGCCATGGACATCGTGGCCGCGCCTCTTGAGGCTCCGTCAATGGCGCTGCCCATGGGGGCCGACTATCTGGGGCGGGATGTGCTGGCCGGAATATTGCACGGTGCGGGCACTACGCTTGTCATCAGCTTGGCGGCAACGCTGACCACTGTCATCGTCGGGCTTTTTCTGGTGGGGGCGGTTTCCGGTTTTTTTGGCGGCCGCATCGACAATATCTTGATGCGCATTACCGAATTCTTCCAGGTGCTGCCGCCCATTCTGCTGGCGATGGTGCTGGTGGCCGTATTCGGGGCAAAAATCTGGAACGTCATTCTGGTCATCGGACTGGTCAGCTGGCCGCCGCTGGCACGGCTGACGCGCGCCGAATTCCTGAAGCTGAAAGAGCGGGAGTTTATCCGTGCCGAGTATTCCATCGGCTCCAGCAACCTCAATATCATGTTTCGGGTGTTGCTGCCCAATGCTTCGCCTCCGCTCATCGTGGCCACGGCACTGACGGTTGGTACGGCCATCCTGTTCGAGTCTGGCCTGTCGTTTCTGGGATTGTCGGATCCGGATGTGGCCAGTTGGGGTTACATGATCGGCTCGTCGCGAGACTATATCTTCGATGCATGGTGGTCGGTCATTTATCCCGGAGCAGCGATATTCCTGACTGTTCTGTCTTTGAGCTTGCTTGGCGATGGGCTTAACGACGCGCTCAATCCGAAACTTCGGCAACGCTAGGAGCACGCAGCCATGGCTGAAAACTTACTGGAAATTAAAGATCTCTGCGTAGAGTTCGGCAGCAGCGCTAACCCGGTATGCGTCCTGAATCATGTGAATCTCCATCTCGCGCCCGGCGAGGTGCTGGGCATCGTGGGCGAATCCGGCTGCGGAAAAAGCATGACCAGCCTTGCTGTTCTACGGCTTATCCCCGCGCCGCCCGGGCGGATCACCAAGGGCTCGATAGCCTTGGAAGGAAAGAACCTATTGGACCTGAGCGATTCACAAATGCAGGACGTGCGCGGCAAAGACATCGCCATGATCTTCCAGGAGCCCATGACGGCATTGAACCCGGTCTTCACAATCGGGCAGCAAATTATTGAAACGATACGCAGGCATGAGAAGGTCAGCGCCATACAGGCGCGCAACCAGGCCATCGAGCTGATCAAGTCCGTGCGTATTCCCGAACCAGAACGACGCCTGGATCAGTATCCGCACGAACTTTCAGGCGGCATGCGCCAGCGCGCCATGATTGCCATGGCGCTGGCTTGTCGACCCAAAGTATTGATCGCCGACGAACCCACTACAGCGCTGGACGTCACCGTGCAGGCGCAGATTTTCGATTTGCTGCTGGACCTGCGCAAGCAATACAACACCGCCATTATCCTGATTACTCACAACATGGGCGCCGTGGCGGAACTCGCCGACAGGGTTATGGTGATGTATGCAGGGCGGAAAATAGAAGAAGGCTCTGTCGAACGGGTGCTGCTGAATCCCATCCATCCTTACACGAAGGGCTTGCTGGCCTGCGTTTTGAACGTCGAGCATGATTCCGGCAAGTTCTCCGAATCCGAGCCGCTACCTGAAATTCCCGGCGTGGTTCCGCCGTTGAGCGACCTTGGCCGTGGTTGTGCTTTTGCGCCGCGTTGTCCATATGCCATGGACAAATGCCATGCCGAGCATCCGCCGATGCTGGGGCGCCCCAACTGGGAGGCGGCCTGTTGGTTGAATGTCGACACAACTCAGCCGCAAACGGCAACGCAGGAGATTGAGGTATGACGCAATCGCAAACATTGCTGGAAGTGCGCGACCTGGCGGTACATTTCAAGTTAAGGAAAGCGGGCTTGATGGGGAAGGAAGCCAAGGTATATGCCGTCGACGGCGTCTCGTTCAACGTCAAGCGCGGCAGCGCTTACGGGATCGTCGGGGAGTCGGGTTGCGGGAAATCCACCACGGCGCTGGCATTGGCAAATTTGATTGCCCCCACAGGTGGGGAAATTCTCCTGAACGGGAAGTCGATGGCGTCCCATTCCCGTAAAGAGATGAAAGAAGTTAGTAAAGGCCTGCAAATGATTTTCCAGGACCCGTACTCGTCGCTTGATCCCCGGCAGCGGGTGGAAAATATTATCGCCAAGCCGATGAAGCAGCTAACGAACATAAGCGGCAAAGAAATCGCGGCCCGCGTCGACGAGCTCATCCAGAAAGTCGGGCTCAGGCCCGAGCAGAAGACGCTTTTTCCCCATCAGTTTTCAGGAGGACAGCGCCAGCGCATCGGCATTGCTCGGGCATTGGCGGTCCATCCGGAATTGGTCATCTGCGACGAGCCAGTTTCAGCCCTGGATGTTGCGATTCAGGCGCAGGTCATCAATCTGTTGAAGCAGCTCCAGAAGGATATGGGGCTGACCTATGTATTTATCTCGCATGACCTGGCGGTGGTGCAGCGTCTGTGCGATGCATTGAGCGTCATGTACCTGGGGCGCGTGGTCGAGCAGGGCAATCGCACTGAAGTGTTTTCCCGACCGTTGCATCCCTATACCTATGCGTTGCTGACCGCGGATCCGATCAAAGACCCGACACGGCGGGGGTCTGTAAAGCGGCTGCGCATCGAAGGCGACCCACCCAGCCCGGTGAACCCGCCTTCGGGTTGTCATTTCCATACTCGGTGTCCCTATGTGCAGGCTATTTGCAAGTCTGAGTCGCCGCCGTTGCGCGACGTGGGCAGGCAGCAGCATGTGGCCTGCCATATGGTGAAGATAGTTGGCGGCCAGCCTGTCGGCCCTGTTTCTCTTTAATGCTATCAGGCATGGCCTGAGTTTTACTGGAAATTGCTATGAATCGTTCGGACGAAATTATCTTATACAAAGCTCGCAGCATTATTACCATGAATCCCATGCAATCTCGCGCTACCCATGTGGCTGTCCGCGATGGCAAGATTCTTGGCGTCGGCGACGAGGCATCGTTAAGCGGCTGGGGGCCGGCCAGCCTGGACGAAACCTTCGCCGACAAGGTGCTGATGCCCGGATTGGTGGAAGGCCACTGCCACCTGATGGAAGGCGGAATGTGGAACTTTGTCTATGTCGGGTACTATGACCGGCGCGGTCCCGATGGCCGCCTGTGGGCGGGCCTGAAAAGCTTCGAGGACGTTGTCGCCCGCCTGAAGGACGCCCATGCCGGGCTGCAGAACCCCGCCGACCCCGTATACGCCTGGGGATTCGATCCGATCTACTTCGGTTCGCAACGCATGACGACGTCGCATCTGGATCAGGTGTCGGCCACCGGTCGCGTAGTGGTCTTTCATGCCAGCGCGCATTTGATGAACGTGAATACCGCCATGCTGGAAGAGGCGAACATCACGAAAGAAACCGCAATCGAAGGCGTGGTAATAGGTGCCGACGGGAAGCCGACCGGCGAGCTCCAAGAATTCGCTGCCATGTACATGGTGTATCGCAAGACCGGCAATCTTTTCTTCGATGCTGGACAAACGGAAAAAGGCATCTGGAATTTCGGAAAGGTGGCGCAGCTTGCGGGCGTGACGACGGCGACCGACTTGGTCAATGACCTGAGCGACGCTACTATCGACGCATTGACCAGTGTCACGACGAACGAAGATTACCCGCTGCGTATCGTGCCGGCCTACGCGCCGTTGCGTGACCTTGAAAACAAGGCGCTCGAGCGCGTACTGCCCGCCATCAAGCACAATAACAACAAGTTGCGCTTCGGTGTGGTCAAGCTGGTCACCGACGGTTCGATCCAGGGCTTTACCGCAAGGCTGCGTTGGCCTGGCTATTACAACCCGCCAGCCGGAGCTCAAAAGAATGGCATCTGGTTGATCCCGCCGCAGAACCTTAAAGATATTCTTAAAACCTATCACGATGCCGGGTTGACCATTCATATTCACACCAATGGCGATGAGGCCACAGAAGTCACGCTGGACGCGATCGAGCAAGTGCTGGAACAAAGCCCGCGCTGGGATCATCGCCATACGCTGCAACATTGCCAAATGGCCGATGCCTATCAGTTCAAGCGCATGGCCAACATGGGCGTATGCGCAAACCTGTTCGCCAACCACATCTATTATTGGGGCGAGGCGCATTACACCATGACCATGGGTCCGGATCGCGCCAACCGCATGAACGCGGCCGCCACGGCAAAGGCAACGGGTGTTCGATTTTCCTTGCACTCGGATGCGCCCATCACACCGCTGGCGCCGTTGTTCACCGCTTGGTGCGCAGTGAATCGCACAACGGCATCGGGCCGGGTGCTTGGTGAAAGCGAGCGCATATCGGTGCAAGATGCCTTGCATGCCATGACCTTGGGCGCTGCGTATACGCTGAAGCTGGACGGCGAAATCGGCAGCATCGAAATAGGCAAGCAGGCCGATTTCTGTGTACTGGAAGACGATCCCCTGGAAATTGCGCCGGCATCATTGAAGGATGCCCGGATATGGGGGACCGTATTGGGCGGCAAAGTTTTCCCATGCCCCAAGTATGACTAAGCCTGCGCAGCTACCGATGACTGTGCTGGGCGGTTTTCTCGGCTCAGGGAAAACCACCTTGCTCAACAACATTTTGCGCGCCCGGCATGGGCTGCGCATTCTGGTCATGGTCAACGACTTTGGCAGCCTGAATGTGGACGCATCGCTGATCGAATCGACTGATGGGGCGCAAGATGTGATCAACCTGACCAACGGGTGCGTGTGTTGCTCGATGGGCGGGGAGCTCATCAGTGCGCTATTGAAAGTCGAGGCGCTGGTACCCGAGCTGGACTGGCTGATTATCGAAGGCAGCGGTGTCAGCGACCCCAAGAAAATCGCACAGATAGGACGGGTGGGGGGCAACTTTCTGCTCAAGTCTATCGTGACCGTTGTCGATGCGGGTTCTGTTCGCCACATGGCCCAAGACCGCTATGTCGGCGATGTGGTGTTGCAGCAGATCGAGGCCGCCGACCTGATCATATCGAACAAGCTCGACCTGATAGATGACCAGCAGCGCATCGAAACAACGGCCTGGTTAAACGAGCATGCGCCATCGGCGTTGATCTTCGAGTCCGTACAGGCCCGGGTGGGTTGGGAAATTCTGTGGGGCGGTCCGTTGCCGGATGACTCTGTTTTAAAGGGGAAGGCAGGCTATGACTTCAAGCTTCTGCAGCCTTTCGGCGTGCCTCGCGATAGCACTGCGCGGAATTTTTCCACGCTGACTATCCAGCAAGATTCGTCTTACGACGAAACGAAGTTAAGAAGCGTACTGCGTAACTTGCCTGATTCGGTATTTCGCATCAAAGGCATTGTGGCGGTAGGGAACGATGCGCAGCCTTGCCTGCTGCAATATTCGCCTAACAAGCAGTTTGAGCTGCAAGCGCTTATACAGCCTCATTCTAGGCTGAGTGGAGGGTTGGTGGCAGTAGGATCCAGCGGTTTGAACATGGGCTCTTTGGAGCAGCTGTTTACTTCCGCAGAACTTTAAGCTTGGGTTGTCCCGTGTTTGCGGATGCCGCACATGTAGCGTTCCGGCAGGCTTACAACGTAACGCTAGCAGGTATTTATTTCCTAACGGAGGAATTATGTTTCATAAAAATCGCCTGGTCAGGGCTGTTGCTGCTGGATTGTTTTCGGTCTCGGCCTTGTTTGCAAGCGCTGCCAAGGCAGAGCCGCCGCCTAATGGCAAGAAGGGCGGCTCGCTGACTATTCTGTCCAATTCGGCCATTAATTCTCTGAACCCCGCCATACAGTCCGGCGTTGCCACCGCGGTGCCCGGATCGCAACTGTTCGCCAGCTTGTTGTTGGTCGATGACAAGTGGAAGTTTCACCCTTATTTGGCGGATTCGTGGGAAAAATCGGAGGACGGCAAGGTCTATACCTTCAAGCTGAACAAAACGGCGGTTTTCCATGACGACAAGCCCATTACGTCTGAAGATGTTGCATTTTCGATCATGACGGTGAAAGAAAATCATCCCTTCGGCAAGTCGATGTATGCCAATCTCGAGGCGGTTGAAACGCCAGACCCTCATACGGTAGTGGTAAAGTTTTCACAGCCCAATCCCGCACTGCTGCTGGAAGTCTCGACGCCGGCCTTGCTGCCGATTCTGCCCAAGCATATTTACAGCGAAGGCCCGATTCGATCCAGTGCCTACAACAATAAGCCTATCGGGTCGGGGCCTTTCAAGTTCGTGGACTACAAGCCGGGCCAGTACCTGACCATGGAGCGGTTCGACAAGTTCTTCAAGGGGCCTGCCAATCTGGACAAGATCACGGTGGTGATCATAAAGGATGGCAATGCAGCCACGCTGGCTTTGCAGCGCGGCGATATCCACTACGCTCCCTATCCACCCTTGCGTCTTTCTGACATCGACCGGCTTGGCAAGAACCCGAAGCTGGTGCTGTCCCACAAGGGTTATGAGGGTGTCGGTGCGATAACCTGGCTTGAATTCAACATGGTCAAGGAAGGCCCGCTGCAGAACGCTAAAGTCAGGCAAGCCATTTCCTATGCCATCGATCGTAAATTCATTACCGAAAAACTGCATCAGGGGCAGACCAAGCCCATTTACAGCCCGCTTCATCCGTCAAGCCCATTTTTCACCACTGACCTCAATCATTACGATCTGAACCTGGATAAAGCCAACAAGCTGCTGGACGAGGCAGGTTTCGCCAAAAAAGAGGACGGCAGCCGTTTCTCATTGACGTTGGACTATATTCCGACGAACCCGGATTTGTCCAAAAACGTGGCGGAATACATGCGTCCACAGTTGGAGAAAGTGGGTATCAAGATCGAGCTGCGGCCCTCGCCGGACTTCCCTACTTGGGCGCGCCGCATATCCAATTATGACTACGACTTGAATATCGACCCGGTATTCAACTGGGGCGATCCCGTGATCGGCGTGGCGCGCACCTACATGAGCACCAATATCCGCAAAGGCGTTGTATGGGCCAATATGAGCGGATATAAAAACCCGAAAGTCGACGAGCTTTTGAACCAGGCCGCAATTGAAGATGAACCAGCAAAACGCACCGCGCTTTATCACGAATTCCAGAAAATCGTTAATGAAGAATTACCGGTCGCGTGGCTGTTCACTTACCCGTCGAACACCATACATTCCAAGCAATTGCTCAATACGCCTGAAGGAATATGGGGCGCGTTTGCACCCTTCGACGACGTCGCGTGGGCCAAGTAGTTGACAATGCGGGGGTCGGCTCGGGTTTGTATGGTTTTATCCTGAATTCCGCAGTCCGGCCGCCACCCCGTTGATGGTCATGTGAATGGCGCGCTGCGTACGGCTTTCGCCGTCGTCGTCGCGGCCCCTTTTGGGGCGGGCGGAGCGGTGGCGCCGCAGCAGTTCGACCTGCAGGTGATTGAGCGGATCGATATAGGCGAAACGTTCTCCCAGGGCGGCCTTGAGCTGTTCATCTTCGGCCAGCAGGCCGTGTTGTGCGACGCGCTCGAACAGCTCCAGCGTCAGGCGGAACTCCTGTTCGATACGGCCGAATATGCTGTCGCGCAGCTTCTTGTCGGGCACCAGGTTTGCATAGCGCCTGGCGATGCCCAGGTCGGTCTTGGCAAGGACCTGTTCCATATTGGATAACAAGGTTCTGAAAAACGGCCAGACCTGCGCCATTTGCTGCAACTGCTCCAGTCGCTCGGCGGAGGTGGCCGGGCTGGTGTCGCAGCCTTTGTCGATGTAGGTTTGCAATGCCGTGCCGACCCCGTACCAGCCGGTCAGCATCAAACGGCATTGCGCCCACGAAAAGCCCCAGGGAATGGCGCGCAGGTCTTCGATTTTCTGGCTGGCTTTCCTGGATGCCGGCCGTGAACCGATATTGAGGCCGGCGATTTCCAGTATCGGCGTCGATGCAAAGAAGTAGTCATTGAAGCCGGGCGTCTGGTACACAAGGTCGCGGTAGCTTTGCTGCGCGACATCGGACATGAAGTCCAGGATGGCGCCGAATTGCGCCATGTTGTCGTCTTCGGACTTCGATGCAGATGTATGGGGCGCCAGGCTGGCTTCCAGCGTTGCCGCAACGAAAGTTTCAAGGTGCCAGCGCCCCACTTCGGGGTCTTTGTACTTGGTCTGTATGACTTCGCCCTGTTCGGTGAGCCGTATCTGGCCGTTGACCGTGCCCGGAGGCTGGGCAAGAATGGCGTCGAAACTGGATCCGCCGCCGCGGCCTACTGAACCGCCGCGGCCATGGAAGAGGCGCAGGCGGGTCTTTCTTTGCTTGAAGACGCGCACGAGCTGGCGCTCGGCGCGGTACAGGGCCCAGTTCGAGGTCAGGTAGCCGCCGTCTTTATTGCTGTCGGAATAGCCCAGCATCACTTCCTGTATGCCGTCCTGCGCGTGGCGCACGCGGGTGGCGACTTCCGGCATGTCCAGCCAATCCGCCATGATCTGCGGGCCGCGCATCAGATCGGGTATGGTTTCAAACAGCGGTACGACCATCAGTCCGTCCCGGGGCTTGTTGCCCGCGCCGCCGGCCTGGGGTGAGATAAGTCCGGTTTCCTGCTGCAGCACCAGCACCTCGAGCAGATCGCTGAGCGTCTCGGTATGCGACACAATGGTTTGCCGGATGGCGTTTGTTCCGTATGTCCGGCGAATGGCGGCCGCGGTGCGCAGGATGGCGAGTTCTTTCTCGGTCTCTGCCGAGTAGGACATCCAGGGCGATACCAGAGGCCGTACTTGCTGCAGCTCCTGGCGCAGCAACGTGATACGGTCGCCCTCAGACAAAGTGGCGTAGTCGACGGCCTTTCCATTGAAATGCACGTCGGCGGCCTTGAACAGCTCGGTGAGTACGCGTTCGTGCACGTCCGAACTTTGCCGCAGGTCGACGGTAGCCAGATGGAAGCCGAAAATGCTGACTGCCTGAAGCAGGCCCGACAGGCGCAAGGCCGTGATGAGCGAGCCATGATGCTGGCGCAGCGAGTCGGCAATAATTTGCAGATCGGCCTGGAATGCCTGTGGATCGGAATAGGGTGGTGCCGGATAAGTCGGGCGTAGCGCCAGCTGGCGACCGGTAATGGTCAGCGCCGTGGCCGCCATCCTGGCGTACACGTGGATGAAGGCGCGCCGGTATGGTTCATCGAGGCGGTGCGGCGATGGATCCTGGCTGGCCTGCGAAAGCGCCAGCAATTCCGGGCTGGCCGTGCCCAGGGACTGGGAAATGGATATCTCGGTGCCGAGTTCTTTGATTTCGACCAGATAGTGCTGCAGCGCCCGCGTGGATTGCCTGAGCAAAGCCTGCTCCAGCGTGGAGGCATCGACATTGGGATTGCCGTCGCGGTCGCCTCCGATCCAGCTGCCCATTTGCAGGAAGGGCGGCAGCGGCGCGGTGTTGATGTCGAACAGCGTGCGTCCCGGCCGGCGCAGGCGGCTTGATAGGTCCTGGTAAATGCGCGGGATGGTCGTAAGAAAAGTGCTGGTGTAGTAGGTCAGGGCGTTGTCTATTTCGTCGAGCACCGTCAGCTTCTGTTTGCGCAGCATGCGTGTCTGCCACAATGCCGAGACCAGTCCGGCAAGGCGCTGCTCGGTGTACCGCTTTTCGGATGGAGTCAGGGTGCCGCCGCTGTGCACGAGCTGTCCGGCGATTTCGCGGTGCAGGTCCAGCGTGCTCTTGCGCTGGACTTCAGTGGGATGCGCAGTCAGCACCGGCACGATGCATGCGTCTTCAAGATAACGCAGTATCTTGCGGCTGCCTATGCCATTTTCCTTCAGCAGGTCCAGCGCATGTTGCAGGCTGCCGCGCGCCGGTGTGTCGCCATGCAGCTCTTGCTCGCGCTGGCGGCGGTTCTGGTCGCGGTCTTCGGCAATGTTGGAGAGATGCAGGAAGTAGCTGAAGGCGCGGGCCACGGAATTGGCTTCCCGGTCGGCCAGCCTGCTTATTTGCCGTTCGAGTATCCTGCTGTCGACTTCATTGCCTTCACGGCGGAACTTGACCGCGGCGCGGCGCAGTTTCTCGATGACGTCGTATATGGCCTTGCCTTCGCACTCCTTGACGACCTCACCCAGTGTTTTACCCAGCAGCCGGATGTCGCTGCGCAAGGGAGAGGATTCCATGTTCGATGTAGCGGGCTGATTCACTGCGTCTCCTGTTGCTGTCGGTATGGTTGAGGCAATGCTTGTCGTGCAATGTTTGCGGTGCAACGTTTGCCGCACATTGCATGGCGCCCATTGCATGGCGCCCATTGCATGGCGCAATCAATTTCGTGGAAGAGTCTTTCCTTCCGGCCACCAGATCACTGTCTGGCGGCCACCGCGCTGCTCTTCGGACGTCTTCAATGCAAGCAGCTTGCTGGGTTTGCACGGACCGCCGGTGCATGCGCCGGTGTCCGGCGTAAACGTGGCGCCGTGACGCGCGCACATAAGCTGGTCTCCGGCACGGGTAAAGACACTGCCCTCCCAATCCAGCTCGGAGCCCATGTGAGGGCAGCGGTTCAGATAGCCGTGCACCTGTCCTTTATATCGGATAAAGAAAGCGGTGGTGGCTTCGTCGTTGTGCGTCACGGGTAGTTTGTACGCGAGATCGCCGTCGCGCAGTTCGGTGGAAGGACAGACTTCTACGGCATTTGTGATCATGGCTGACTAGCGGGCAAGGAAGTGGGCTGGTCCCACAATATAGTGCAATTCGGCCGGCCTAAAGGCCGCCGGTGCATTGGACTACAGTGCCGGTCATATACGATGCGGCGGGCGAAAGCAGCCAGACCACGGTTTCGGCCACTTCTTCGGGATGGGCCAGGCGCCCCATGGGGATCCTGGGTGCAATGCGCTCGGGTCGTCCAGGCTCGCCCGCGGTGGCATGGATTTCAGTAAGGGTCGAGCCCGGCGCTACGCCGCAGACGCGGACCCCGGTGGCGGCGACTTCGCGCGCAAGACCCAGTGTGAAGGCGTCGATGGCGGCCTTGCTGGCCGCGTAGTGTATGTATTCGCCGGGACTGCCGGTGCGAGCGGCAACCGACGAGATGTTGACGATGATCCCGGGTGTTCCATGGCGGGCGAAGCTGGCCAGCGCCGCGCGCGAACACTGTATGGTGCCGAAGACGTTGACCTGGAAGACGCGTTCGATCGTGGCGTCGGTGGTGCCTGAAAACGGTCCGATAGGCCCTGTGATGCCCGTGTTGTTGACCAGGGCCGTCAAGGGGCCCAGCGTTTCTTCGGCACACTGGAATATGCGCTGTATGTCGTTGGGGAGGCCGACATCGCCCTGTATGGCGACGGCTCGCCGGCCTTGCCGCTCGACGGCCTGCACGACGTCTTGTGCGGCTGTTTCGTCTTTGACGTAATTGACCGCTACATTGAAGCCGTTGCGTGCGGCCGCGATGGCCGTTGCCGCGCCGATGCCGCGGCTTGCGCCGGTTATGAGTACGGTATTGTCAGGTGGCGCCATGATGTCTCCCGGGTTGAGTCTTCGGGGGACATTATGCGGTAATACCGCCTATTTGGCACCACCGCTGCCGTTTAAAAGCGTACGCAGGAGAAACTGTCACTACCGCTCACGCTTCTAGAACTTGTAGCTCAGCCCCGCGCTGACGCTGCGCCCGTTGCCGGGCAAGTAGCCGGGCGCATTCGCCGATGGCGGCGTGGCCCGGATAACGTAGCTGCTGGCGTACTGCCTGTCGGTCAGGTTGTCGCCGGCCAGCCATGCGCTCCAGTGTTTATCATGCTGATACGCCACCTTGAAGCCGAGCAGGGCATAGGAGTCTTGCTGTGTGCCTTCCAGGTTCATATGGTTGGTCTGGGTATCGGTAGGCATCCAGCGCAGGTTGGGGCCGAAGCGCAGGCCGCCGATACGGTACATGATTTCGGCGCTGACAAGATGGCGTGGTACGCCGGCGATCTGATTGCCATTGAACTTGCCGCCACGGAATCGGAAATCGCTGAAGGTATACGCCAGGCGGTAATCGAACGTACCGGCGCCGGGAGCCGGCAGCGAGCCGTTCAGGCCTGCCTCGATGCCTTGATGGCGGCTGCGGTCGCTGTAGTTGATGGTGGTGCTGGGTCCATAGCCTGAACTGTCCGTGAAGCTCATCAGCTCGTCTTTCACGTCGCTGCGATACAGGGTGAGCGACCAGTTCGCCGCATAGTCGCCGCCATTGAGCTGGCCATCGGCGCCTATCTCGTAGCTGATGGCCCGTTGCAGGTCGAGCTTGTTCATGCCGCTGCTGCCGATGATTTCCCAATAGGTGGGCGCCTCGTTGCTGCGGCTGACGTTGGCGAACAAACGCAATGTGTCGCTGGGGGTCCAGATGACACCGAGTTTCGGGCTGGCGTAGGACCAGTCCTGATCCAGCCGTTGGCCGCTTGCTTTATTTCTGGCGTCGCGCACCGCTTGCGTGTATTTGAGGTCGCCGACCAGGCTCCATTCCGGCGTGACATGCCATTGCAGGCCCACCAGCGCGCTGCGGTTTTCGGCCTGCAGGTCATAGTTTCGTGTGGAGCCTGGAATCCGGGCGCCGGATTTGGGATTCATGTCGTACAGATCGCGGTCCATGTCGCTGCGAGCCCAGTCCAGGGCCATGCGGTAATCCACGGTATTCCATTTTCCGCCCAACTGCCACTGTGCGCCGTAGGTGTCGCTGTCCGTTCTGGTGGAGCCCGAGGGTTCCGTAAAAGTATCGTCGGTGTTTTGCCAATAAAAGCCCAGGGTCTGATTGAAGTCTTCGGTTCCCCAGTAAGTGCGGTTGGCCAGTCGAAGCTGTTCGGTCTTGCGGTGAGGGTCGGTATTGTAGACATTGGGCACATCGCCTGGACGATCGCCCATGACCTGGCGAGGATCCTGATAGACGCGATCTTTCGGGACGACGGTGGGTATGTCGAAATCGAGGTCGGTGTAAGACAGGTAAGTACGGTTTTCGAAATTATCGCCGCGCACGCCGAAGTTACCCTGGACGCTGGTCCGTTCGGAATCGGAGTGGTGCCGGTAACCTTCCGCTTTGTCGTGGCTGATGCTCAGGCGCCCGTCCAGCTGGTCCCCCTGGAAGCCCTTGGCGCCGTTTACGCCCAGGCGTCCGAAGCTGCCGCCCTCGACGCTGAGGACGTCGTTCTGTGTACCGGTAAGGGAGACGAAATCCATTTCCCCGCCCAGCGTGGTCGCGCTTGCCGATAGGGCGTTGGCGCCGCGAAGCACACTGATCAGACGCGCGTTGCGGGGCTCGAGCAGGCCGATGACGAATGAGCCGTCAGCTTCGTTCAGGGGAAGGCCGTCTTGCATGAGCAGCACGCCGCGGTTTACCGGATTGCTCTGCACGCCCGAGCCGCGGATATTGAGGCGAGGCTGGTCTATGCCGCCGAAAAAGTCCTGCACCACGATGCCTGGTTGGTAATCCAGTGCATCGCGCAGGGTGACCAGGCGCACTTCTTTCTGTGGCTCGATGAGGTTGGTGCCGCCGGCGACGCGCTCCAACCTGGCCTTTTCCTGCTTGACGCTGGGTTGCAGGGGCGAGGTACCGCCCTGGCCGGAAACCACGACCGGCGCAAGCGTGGCGACTTGATCGGCATGGGCGGCGGGCAGCCAGAGCGAACTCAAGGCCGCGCTCAGTGCGAGGCGCTGGAATAGCGGAATAGCAGGCATAGTGTTTTTCTCGTTTCTAGGAAAATATGAGTTACCAGTGCAGGTAGAACATGGCTTTGGCCAGCAGTACGATGCCGACCATATGACAGAAAACGCTTAGATGAATGCGCTGGAAATGGATAGTGCGCAGCTTGCCTTTGCGGCGTAGGGTCATGGCGGTAATGAAGTGGCCGAACACGCTGAGCGTCAGCGCAATCTTCACGGTAAGCAGCAAGCCGAAGCTGCTGTCCAGAGGTTGAGCCAGCGCGGCACGATGGTGCCAGGCCATGCCGATGCCCGCGCTGTACAGCACCAGCAGTACCCATGGCATCAGCGCGCGGGCGCGTATGCCGATGGCGATCTCTAGCGTGCGCATCGTTTCACGCGGCACATGCTTGCGTATGTTCTCGAGTATCAGCACCTCGAAGAACACCGTGCCGACGAACATGATGGCGGCAAACAGATGAATGGTTAAGAGCATGGAGTAGCTCACGCGACTGTCCTTTTGATATGGCCGGATACCGGAATTTCGTGACGAAGCAGAACTTGGTGGAGGGTGTGGGCGGCTGCCGCGCGGGATTGGCTGTTCGCGGCGTTCTCGAAATCGAAAGATTGAAGCTTGCCGTCGGCGACCAGCACGCAGCGGTCAACCATTTCGACGAGCTCGTGCGGATGATGGCTGATGCAAAGCAAGGCCGCGCCGGTGTGTTCCACGCATTCGGTGCACAGCCGGCTGAGCGCGGCGCGCAATGCCGGATCGAGCGCGCT
Source organism: Pseudomonas sp. (assembly GCA_036675275.1). GTDB lineage: Bacteria > Pseudomonadota > Gammaproteobacteria > Burkholderiales > Burkholderiaceae_B > Pollutimonas. The sequence goes on from JAKFFG010000008.1 coordinate 44,049, forward strand.
GAACGGTTCATCCAGTAGTAGAAGATCGGGCTCCAGGGCAAAGGCCCGGGCCAGCGCGGCGCGCTGGGCCATGCCGCCCGAGAGTTCGCCGGGCCAGGCCTTGCCGGCATTCGGCAGGTCGACGCGTTCCAGCCAATGCGCCGCCCGCGATTTTGCTTCGCTGCGTGCAATGCCGGACGCCAGCAATGGAATCTGGATATTGTCCTGAATGTTGCGCCAGGGCAGCAGGCGCGGTTCCTGGAATACGAGCAATGGATGACGGTAGCTGTTCAGGCAGCTGCCAAGGCTGGGCTTCAGCAACCCGGCCGCCAGCTTGAGCAGCGTGCTTTTACCCGCCCCGCTGGCACCGAGCACGCCCACGCGTTCGCCCGGCTCCAGGCGAAAGTCGACGCCGTCGAGGATTTTCGTCTTGCCGAAGCTGAGCGAGACCTGCTTGAGTTCAAGCATGTTCTTTCCTGGGCTCTTGCCATTGTGTAAGTCGGCGCTGTAGCGGTTGCAGCAGCAGGAATTCCAGCGCGGCGACCAGCGCAAGAATAAGAATGACCCAGGCGTAGAGTTCGCCGCTGTCGAAGGTGCTGCGGGCATTGGCCAGGGCGAAGCCGGCCCCGCTTTCCGCGCCCAGAACTTCGGCCATGACGACCAGGCGTACGCCTCCGCAGGTGGCGATGAGCAGGGCCGCCGTGAGCGGCGCGGCCAGCGCGGGCAAATACAGATGCCGCAGCCGCATCCATGCGCCATAGCGGTATACGTGAGTCATTTCGATGAGTGAGCGGTCGACCAGTTGCATGCCCTTGACGGTGTTCACGTACATGCCTGGCGCCATCATCAGGACAGTGATGAAGATCACCATGGACGAGCCCAGGCCGAACCACAGCATGGCAAGCACCACGACCACGACTGGGGGCATTGCCATGAGCAGCCAGCGCAGAGGTTCGAGCAGTCCGCGCAGCTTGGCGTTGTGGCCTGCCAGTACCCCAAAGGCAAAACCGATGGCGCAGCCGGTGCCCACGCCCAGGGTGATACGCCCGAGGCTGGCACTGGCGTTCTGCCAGAATGTGGCGCTGCCGACCAACACGCCCAGAGCCCGTAGCGCCTGGACGGGTGTCGCCATGAGCAGGGGGCCCATGTATTGGGCGGCGATTTGCCAGCCAGCGAGTATCAGCAGCACGCCAAGCGCCGACCACGCCCTGGAGGTGCGATGCGGCTTGCGCAAAGTGGATGGCATCATGGTCCGTAGTAGCCTGCGTCGGGCAGACGGCCTCCGATGGCTTGTGGATTATGTTTGCCCAGCATCTGGTACAGGGTCTCGAGCTGCGGGCGGATGCTGTTGGCGGGCTTGCTGTCGATGCGGGTTACCTTGATGGCGTTTTCGATGGCCGGGACCGGCAGATGGGGAATGTGGCGATGAACCATTTTGGCGCAGTCCAGTGCGTTGCTGGAGCACCATGCCGCGGAGTGGGCGTAGGCTTGTTCGACCGCGCGGCTAAGGTCGAGGTCGCCTGCCAGGTGCGAGTTCACCATGACGCCGGCCTGGGGCAGGTCGGCCTGGCCGGGAAAGCTTTTCTGCCAAGCGGCTTCCAGGCTCTGAGCCCGATACAGCGGTGCGCCGCCTTGCTGTTCATTGCGCCACATCAACAGCGACGCGGTGGGTTCGACCAGCAACACGTGTTGCCCCTGCCCGGTCAGCATCAGTGCGATGGCGTCCTGAGAGTCGCGTGTGCGACGCAGGCTTGGCGCTTTCCCGATAGGAAACGATTGTGCGCCCAGTAAAGTGTCGAGGAGGACCGCGGGAAGGTCGCGCTGGAAGGGAACCAGCAGCTCTTTGCCTGCCAGGTCGGAAAAACCTTGCACGTCGGGGTCGCGGCTGACCAGCCACAATATGCCCCAGACCGATATATTCAGCAGCCGCACGGGTTCACCGCGATTGGCCATGAGCGCTGGAAGGTTGCTGGGCGCGGCGCTGAAGTCGATTTCTTTTTTGGCCAGGAGCACTCGCAACTGATCGGGGCTTTGCCAAAGGCGAAATTCGAGCTTGTCGGTGTATTGCTTGAGCGCCTGCGTTTCTACCATATGCAGCAGTGGAAAGGTGACTACCGCGGTAGGGCCCGCCAACGTGATTTTTTTGTAAGGGGCGGCGTATGACGGCGACCCGGCTGTGGCCGCGCAGAGCGCAATTAGCGTCATCGCTTTCGCGATTGGGGCCAGGTACTTCACAACATTGAACATGGGTTGAATGAGAATGATTGTTATCCTCGATATGGTCCCACAGGAGAGATAAGCCATCCTTAATCCATATCAAGATTTCAAGGTTCCCCATCGGTGGGGGGGCAGAAATGGGCGGCGACGCTGGCGAACTTAGGAGGTAAACTCTTTGTTTCGACTCACGCTACGCCGTGCACGGTTCCAATCAGAAAGGAAAGAAATGAGCACAACCAAACCTCTGCGGTCTGCAAACATCACTCAGGGCGCTGCACGGGCCCCGAACCGCTCCATGTATTACGCGCTGGGCTACAAAGAAGAAGACTTCGGCAAGCCCATGATAGGTGTGGCTAACGGCTACAGCACCATTACGCCTTGCAATAGCGGATTGCAGAAGCTGGCCGATGCGGCGATAGAAGCCATCGAGGCCACCGGCGGCAACGCACAGGTATTTGGCACACCCACCATTTCCGACGGCATGGCCATGGGCACCGAAGGCATGAAATATTCGCTGGTCTCGCGCGAAGTCATTGCCGACTGCGTTGAAACCTGTGTGCAAGGCCAGTGGATGGACGGCGTGGTCGTCATCGGCGGCTGTGACAAGAACATGCCTGGCGGCATGATGGGCATGCTGCGCGCAAACGTGCCGGCCATTTATGTATACGGCGGCACCATTCTCCCCGGCCGCTTGAACGGCAAAGACCTGAATATAGTCAGCGTGTTCGAGGCGGTGGGCGAAAACGCCGCGGGCCGCATGAGCGACCACGAGCTCAAGCAGATTGAATTGCACGCCATTCCCGGTCCCGGTTCCTGCGGTGGCATGTATACGGCCAACACCATGAGCTCGGCTTTCGAAGCCCTGGGCATGAGCCTGCCTTATTCGTCCACCATGGCCAATGTGCACGACGAGAAAACGGAATCGGCCGCCGAGTCCGCTCGTGTATTGCTGAAAGCGGTTCAAAAAGATCTCAAGCCGCGCGATATCGTCACGCGCAAGTCCATTGAAAATGCCGTCAGTGTCATCATGGCGACCGGCGGGTCCACCAATGCCGTATTGCACATTCTGGCCATTGCCCACGCCGCGGGGGTCGAGTGGACGATAGACGACTTCGAGCGCGTGCGTCGTCGCGTGCCCGTCATTTGCGACCTCAAGCCCAGCGGACACTTCCTGGCGGTTGATTTCCATCAGGCCGGCGGCGTTCCCCAGGTCATGAAAATCCTGCTCGATGCTGGGCTAATCAATGGCGACTGCATTACGATCACAGGCGAAACAATCGCCGAAATCCTGAAGGATATTCCCGGTACCCCCGGCGAAGACCAGAAGGTCATTTTCCCCATAGACAAGGCGCTTTACAAAGAAGGTCACCTTGCCATACTCAAGGGCAACCTGGCGCCCGAGGGCGCGGTGGCCAAGATCACCGGCCTGAAGAATCCGGTCATCACCGGCCCCGCACGTGTTTTCGATGACGAACAATCAGCATTGAAGGCCATACTCGACGGCAAGATAAAGGCCGGCGACGTCATGGTGTTGCGTTATCTGGGCCCCAAAGGCGGCCCGGGCATGCCCGAAATGCTGGCTCCTACCGGCGCGCTCATCGGCGCCGGCCTTGGTGACTCGGTGGGTCTGATCACCGATGGCCGCTTCTCCGGCGGAACCTGGGGAATGGTGGTGGGCCACGTTGCACCCGAGGCAGCGGCCGGAGGCAATATCGCCATCGTGCAGGAAGACGACTCCATTACCATTGATGCACATCAGCAACTGCTTCAGCTGAATGTGCCGGATAGTGAAATTGCCGAACGCCTTGCCAAGTGGAAGGCGCCGGCCCCTCGCTATACGCGCGGCGTGCAGGCGAAATTTGCCTTCAATGCGTCCACAGCCAGTACCGGCGCGGTTCTGGACAAGTTCTAAGGTCGCAGCTGGACCAGGCCGCGAAACCCGGCCAGTTGAGTCAGGTCTGTCAGCCCCAAGTCTGTTCGGCCCGGGGCCTGGTAGACCGGGTCTGTTCGACCAGGTCTGCTAGACCAGGTCTGCTAGACCAGGTCGAACAACAGCACTTCGGCGTTGTCGCCGTCGGTCAGCGCAAGCGAGGTCTCGCCGGCAATCTTTACGCCGTCGCCGGCGGCTAGCTCCAATCCGTTCAGCGTCAACCTGCCGCGGGCGACATGCAGATACGCATGGCGCCCCGGCGCCAACGCGTGTTCTATGCGTTCGGTGCCGTCCAGCAGCGCGGCATACATTTTTGCGTCTTGCGCAATAGTCAGTGAACCGTCGCTTCCGTCGGAAGATGCCACGAGACATAACTTTCCCCGTTTCTGCGCGTCGTCGTAGCGCTTCTCCTGATAGTTGGGCTTGATGCCCGAGAACTTCGGGACTATCCAAATTTGCAGGAAGTGGACCGGTTCGGCGCGTGAATGGTTGAACTCGCTGTGGCGCACGCCTGTGCCTGCGCTCATGACCTGCACATCGCCGGGCCGTATGACCGAACCGGACCCCATCGAATCCTTGTGTTCGAGGGCGCCTTCCAGTACATACGAGATGATTTCCATGTCGCGGTGGCCGTGCGTGCCGAAGCCTTCGCCAGCCTGCACGGTATCGTCATTAATGACACGCAAATGGCTCCAGCCCATCTGCTGCTGGTCATAGTACTCGGCAAATGAAAAAGTATGATGGCTGTTCAGCCATCCGTGTTGGGCATGACCGCGGTCGTCTGCTTTACGAATTTCCAGCATTGTTTCTTCTCCAAAGAAAGAAGGAGACTTGCTCCGATGGCTCTATATTATGATTTGTTTTTTGAATAAAATAGCGCAAAATATTGCGGATATACATCTAATAATTAGATATTCAACGTGAGATACGAGTCATGCATTTGCTAAAAACCACTCTGGAACAATGGCGCGTGTTGCAGGCCATTGTTGAATATGGCGGCTATGCTCAGGCGGCGGAGGCTATGCATCGCAGCCAGTCATCGGTCAGTTATATGGCGGCCAGGCTCCAGTCACAGGTCGGGGTGGAGCTTCTGGTCATAGAAGGCCGCAAGGCCCGGCTTACGGAAAACGGGAAAGCATTGCTGAACCAAGCAAGCGAGTTGCTCGCCGACGCCTACAAGTTGGAACAGTTGGCGAGCCGCATGGAGCAGGGTTGGGAGGCGGAGTTGCGTGTGGTGGTCGATGTCGCCTTTCCCACTTCTCTATTGCTGCAGGCTTTGAACCGGTTCACACAAGAGATCGGCCAGACACGGATACAACTTAGCGAAGTGGTGTTGTCGGGCGCGGACGAGGCCTTGCTCGACCAGCGTGCCGATGTCCTGATAGGCACGCGCGTGCCCGCCGGCTACCTCGGAGACCTCCTGCTGGATGTGGACTTCATCGCCGTCGCGCATCCCGGCCATAACCTGCATCGCCTTGGCAGGCCCTTAAGCACCGATGACCTGAAACGCGAGATGCAGATCGTGCTGCGCGATTCCGGCACGCTGCAACCGCGCGACGAAGGCTGGCTGGGGTCCAGGCAGCGCTGGACGGTCACCAGCATGGAAACATCGGCCGCCATGGTCGCCGATGGCCTTGGTTTCGCATGGCTGCCGCGCCATGTAATACAGAAGCACCTGGAAGAGGGCAGCATCTGGCCACTGCCGCTGAACGAGGGGCAGACCCGCCGTGTATCGTTGTACCTGACTTTCGGCAAGGGGGCCGACGCCGGGCCCGCCGCCCGCCAGTTGGCGCAAATGCTGACCCAGGCCGCCCGGGCTTATGCCCTGGCTAGCGGATGAACGCGGACCGGTAGCGCAGCAACAGCCACAGACAGAGTCCCGCTGGAAGGATCAATGTCGCGTAGGCAAGGCTGTAGCTACCGAAGGTGCCTGCGACAAGACCGAACAAGGGCGGGCCAATCACGACGCCCAGAAATGTCATGGCCAGGGTGCCGCCGGTTGCCACGCTGGCTTGCCCTTTGGGCGCTTGCCGCGCCACTTCGGCCAGATACACGCCGTTCCAGCCGACCGCGCTGCTGCCGAACACGGACAGCACCACGATAAGCAACAGCATCGAGTCCGTATACTGGAGCAGCGCCGTGGCAATGCCGCACACGGCGATCAGTATGGCCAGCACGGCGAGCATGTTGGACGGACCCAAAAAGCGGTCGGCTACATAACCCCATAGCAGCCGGCCTGCAACGCCTGCTGTTTGCGCGACAGCCAGGATGAAGCCGGCGACGATCAGGCCCATGCCCAGGTCCTCATGCAGGAAGGTCACCAGATAGGTTGTCAAAGACAGCTGTGATATGGAAAAAAGGAAGGAAACGGCGGCCAGCACGGTAAGACTGCGTTGGCTGAACACCAGTCTGAGCGGCCCGGCCAATCCGTTCCCGAAAGAAATCCGCTGCTTGCGGTCTTTGTCGGCGTCCAGCGTGGCGCACAAGGGCTGAATGGCGAACGCGCAGACCACATTGGCCGCGGCTACCGCCAGAAAAGCCCATTGCCAGCTTGTCATCTCGGCCAGGGTGGGGACGATCACGCCTGCCAGGACGCCGCCCAGCGGCACACCCGTCTGCTTGATGGAAAACACCAGCGACATGCGGTGCGCAGGGGTACTTTTGACAAGCAAGTGCGAGCTCGAGGGTGTAATGGGGCCATAGCCCATGCCCACCATCACAGCGCCGATTGCCATGGCGACCGGAGATTCTATGGTGCATATGGCGACGCCGGCGCCGCACAAGAGCAGGCCTATCTGGCTGGAACGAATTGCGCCGAATCGCCTGACGGCGCCTCCCGCCAACAGGCTCGCCGTCATGGCGCCCGCATAGGCCAATGCAATGTACAAACCCACATAGGCAGCCGAGATTCCGAGGGATTCCGCAACGGACGGCGCAACGACCGGCAAAGTCAGCAAGGCCATTGCCACCAATGATTGCACGGTCAAGGTGGCGGCAAGTACGACAGACGCCGAGGGCGTAGAGCTCATGGTTTGAATAAATCCCGATATGACCTGGCGTATCATACCCTTCTGCGCACGCGCATTTACCCCATCCCTTTTTGCCTGATCCCCCGAACCGGAAAGGAAGAATCGTGTTGACTCCCGAACACCGCGCCACGCAGCGCGACATTATTACCGAGCTTTTTGTGAGCACCGACTTTGATGCGCGACAGGAAGTCGAGCGCCGGGTCGGCTTCATTGCCGACTACCTGGCGGCGACCGGACTGCACGCGCTGGTGCTGGGTATCAGTGGCGGGGTCGATTCGCTGGTGGGCGGCTGCCTGGCGCAGCGCGCGGCAGAGCTGGCGCGTCGCCGCGGACACAACGCCTCATTCATCGCAATGCGTCTGCCTTATGGCGAACAGCGCGATGAGCCCGACGCACAGGCTTCGCTTGAAGTCATCAAGCCCGACCAGACACTCACGGTAAATATCAAGCCGGCCAGCGATGCCATGCTCCAGGCACTGCTTGCTGCCGAAGTGCCGTTTCGCGATGAGCGGCACCAGGACTTTCTGCTGGGCAATATCAAGGCGCGCCAGCGCATGATCGCGCAATATGCCGTGGCCGGGGCGCATGGCGGGCTGGTCGTGGGCACTGACCAGGCAGCCGAAGCCCTTATGGGCTTTTTCACCAAGTTCGGCGACGGCGCTGCCGACATCACTCCGCTCACCGGACTGAGCAAGCGGCGTGTGCGGGCACTGGCCCAGGAAATGGGTGCGCCCGACTCGCTGGTATACAAAGTCCCCACGGCCGATCTGGAATCCCTGACGCCCCTGAAACCGGACGAAGACGCCTTTGGCGTGACCTATGGCGAAATCGACGACTTTCTTGAAGGTAAAGACGTGTCTGAGCAGGCGTACGAGACCATTGTGCGCACCTACCGCAATTCCGGTCACAAGCGCGCACTGCCGGTCTTTCCGCAAGGCTGGACGCCCTCTTGACGGCGCCCCGCCCGGCGGGCCGTCAATACATCAGATAACGGCTTCGATCAGGAAGGGACCCTTGCGCGCAATGGCCGAGCGCAGCAAGTCGGCAAATGATTCGGCAGTGGTCGCCCTCGCGGCCTCGACGCCCGAGGCTTTTGCCATATGCACCCAATCGAAGGTAGGATTGTCCAGGTCCAGCATGCGGCGCGCATTGCGCCCGGGCTCGCCCGCGCCCACCATCTTCAGTTCGTTGTGCAAAATCGCGTAACTGCGATTGGCGAAGACGATAGTCACGACGTCCAGTTGTTCGCGCGCCTGGGTCCACAAGGCCTGAAGCGTATACATGCCGCTGCCGTCCGCCTGCATCAGGATCACTTTGCGGTCGGGGCAGGCGACCGCCGCTCCGGTGGCCAGCGGAATGCCGATACCGATGGCGCCGCCTGTAATCTGCAGGAAATCATGCGGCGCAGCGCCGAATGTGGACTTGAATGAATCGCGGCCGGAGCTGACTGATTCGTCGCAGATGATGGCGTTCTCGGGACTGAGCACGCCAATCGCCTGGATGATCGCGGCGGCGTTCAGGGCGCCGCTGGGCAACTGGGTGGCCGTGCGCTGCGACGTAAGCGGCGCGACGTTGTGATCCGCACCGACGGCGTCGGCCAAGGCCTGCAGGGCTTGCGCCAGGTCGTCGCCGGGGCCGGTCAGGGGAATAACCTTGCAGGCTTCGGGCACCAGCACGCCGGGTTTGCCGGGATAGGCAAAGAATGCGACCGGCGTCTTGGCGCCGACCAGCACGAGTTGTTCGGTGTCCTCAAAAGTCTTTAGCGCCAGGTCTACGCTGAAGGGCACGCGGTCTATCATGACGCGTCCCGCGCCGCGCTCCACCCGGCCGTTGGATTGCTGCGCCATCAGCCGCGCGCCTGTCTTGGCGGCAATGCGGCTGGCGGTGTCCAGCGCCTTGCCCCGCAGTGCCTTGCCCGACAGAAGAATGACTGTTTTGCGGCCATTACGCAGGGCCGCGCTCGCCGCGCGCAACGCGTCGTCCTGTACGGGAGCAAGTTCGGAAATCGCAGCGCGGTGTATGGTTTGCGGTGCTTCAGTCCATGCGGCGTCGGCCGGCAGGATCAGCGTGGCGATCCCGCCCGGTCCGCTGCGCGATGCCTCGATGGCGGCTGCAGCGGCCGGCGAGACGTCGGCGGCGGACTCGATGCGGTGCACCCAGTCCGACATCGGTCGCGCCAGGCTTTCGATATCGCTGGTCAAGGGTGCGTCGTATTGCAAATGGTGCGCGGCGTGGTCTCCGACGATGTTCACCATCGGCGTATTCGCGCGGCGCGCATTGTGAATATTGGCCAAGCCATTGGCCAGGCCGGGTCCCAGGTGCAGAAGCGTTGCGGCAGGCTTGTCGGCCATGCGCGCATAACCGTCGGCCGCGCCTGTTACGACGCCCTCAAACAAACCCAGGACGCAACGCATCTGGGGTTTCTTGTCGAGCGCCGCGACGAAATGCATCTCGGACGTGCCGGGATTGGCAAAGCATACGTCGACATCGTTGGCCAATAAAGTGTCGCAAAGACTGTCTGCACCGTTCATTGATAAACCTTTTAACTTGTGAAAATCGGGACTATTGTCGTTGGATGTTGCGGTCTTTGATGAGCTTGCTCCAACGCTCGCGTTCCTTCGCCTCGAAGGCAGCCAGCTCATCGCCCACCAGCGTGCCGGCTTGCGCACCCAGGGATACGAATTTGGCTTGCAGCTCCGGCGATGCGAGTGCGCCTTGGGCGGCGGCAATCAGTTTATCGACGGCCTCTTTGGGGGTGCCCTTGGGCGCATAGAGGGCGAACCAGGCTGTGACGTCGAAGTCGGGGATGCCCGACTCGGCCACCGTCGGGATATCGGGTACCGAAGCCAGCCGCTCGGCCGACGTGACGGCAATGCCGCGTATTTTCGAACCATCCTGCACCTGGGCCAGCGTGCTGGGCAGATTGTCCAGCAGGATGTCGACCTGCCCGCCGATCAGCGCCGGCAAGGAGCCTGAAACGCCCTTGAATGGAATGTGCAGCATGTCGATGCCGGCCACTTGCTCGAGGTATGCGCCGGTCAGATGGACCGACGATCCGATGCCCGGCGTCGCATACGTGAGCTTTTCTTCTTTGCTCGCCTTGGCCTTGGCGATCAGGTCGGCCAGGCTCTTGATATCGGATTTGGCGTTGACGGCAATGATATTGGGGGTGGTGACGACCAGCGCGATCGGTACGAAATCTTTCTCGGGATCGAAAGGCATATCGGCGTACAGGAACTGATTGATCGTCTGCGTACCGATTGTTCCCATTCCTATGGTGTAGCCATCGGGCTTGGCGCGGGCCACCACGCCCATGCCTATGCTGCCGCCGGCGCCGGCGCGGTTCTCGATCACGATAGTCTGGCCGAGTTTGGCTTCCATGGCCTGGGCCATGGTGCGCGCGGCGATATCGGTGGTGCCGGCCGGAGGATAAGGCACGATCAGCGTAACGGGCCGTTCCGGATAGGCGGCGTGCGCCGTGGCGATCGTGGTTAGCGTGATCGCCGCCGCATAAGCCAGGCGCTTGAAGCCGCGGCGCAGGGGTGTCTTCAGTTTCATTTTTGTCTCCTTAATATCCAACAGACTGCCCGTCTCGGCGGGGATCGGATGCGGCGATATAAGCGCCATGTTCTTGTCGCAGTATGACTTGCGCCGAGCCGAACTCCAGGCTGTCGGCGCCTTGGGGCTCGATGCGGTGGCCACTGGCCCGCAGCGCAGCCGTTATGGCAGCCGGCACGTGAGACTCCAGCATGACGCGCGGCCCGGCCTCGATACGGAATCGCGGCGCATCGACGGCTGCCTGCGGATTGCGTTGAAGATCGACCAGCTGCTGCATCATCTGGACATGGCCTTGCGCCTGCATATTGCCTCCCATGACGCCGAAGCTGGCGAATGGCTGACCCTTGCGTGTGATGAAAGCGGGAATGATCGTGTGCATGGGGCGTTTTCCTGGTGCGACCTGATTGCGATGGCCTGGAATCAGCGAGAAGCCGCGTCCGCGGTTATGCAGGGCGATGCCCGTATCAGGCACCACGACACCCGAACCAAAGCCATGGTAATTCGATTGGATGAAAGATACCATCATGCCGTCGCTGTCGGCAGCCGTCAGGTAGACGGTACCGCCCTGTTCCGGCACGCCGGCCACCGGTGTCGTGGCGTGCAGCGGATCGATCAGGCGCGCGCGTTGGCGCAGATAGGCCGGATCCAGCATTTTTGCCGCCAGGTCGCCCATGGCGATGGGGTCGGCGACATGTTCGTGCAGGTCGGCAAAGGCCAGCTTCACGGCCTCGATCGGGAGGTGAAAAAGACTGCGGGGATCATCGGCCTGCGGCGGGTCGAAGGCGTCGAGCATGCCCAGCGCCATCAAGGCGGCGATACCTTGTCCATTGGGCGGGATTTCGTGCAGCATGTAGTCGCCGCGATAAGGCATAGCTATGGGTTTTACCCATTCGCAGGTATGTTGTGCCAGGTCGGAGGCAACGATGGCGCCACCGGTTTCGGCGGCGAAGGCCGCGATCCTGTCGGCAAGCTCGCCCTGGTAAAAGTCCTGGCCCAGAGTGCTGGCGATGCGTTCAAGCGTGCGCGCCTGTGCCGGGAAACGCCAGATTTCGCCTGCTTTGGGCGCTGTGCCGCCTCGCAAGAAGGCATCGGCAAAGCCGGGTTGGCGAGAAAGTTTGGGCGCCTGGGATGCCCATTGCCGGGCAATGGTGGGCGACACCGAAAAGCCGTTGGCCGCGTAGGCGATGGCGGGCTCGAACAAGGCGGCAAAGGGCAGTTTGCCGAAACGCTTCGATAGTTCCACCCATCCGGCGACCTGGCCGGGAACCGTGACCGTATCCCAGCCGATGTCGGGCATGGTGTCGCGCCCGGCAAAGTGTTCGGGGGTCCAGGCCGCTGGTGCACGGCCGGAGGCATTAAGCCCGTGCAGCTCGCCCTTGTTCCAAACCAGCGCAAATGCGTCGCCGCCCAATCCATTCATGACGGGCTCCACCACCGTAAGCGTAATGGCCGCCGCCAATGCGGCGTCGACGGCATTGCCGCCGGCCAGGAGCATGCGCAAGCCGGCCTGGGCCGCCAAAGGTTGCGTCGTGCTGACGACATTGGCGGCAAGCACCGGCATGCGCCGGCTCAGGTGAGGGAATTCCCAGAATTGGTCGGCTGGCAAAATGATTCTCCGTGGTATGAGCTGAATGGCCGGCAGTGCCGGTGTTTATTGAACGACGATGTTCGCGCGTTTGACGAGTGCGCCAATAATGGGCTTCTCGGTCTCGATCTGCGTAACCAGTGCTTCGGCGGTGCCGCTTCCGGGCTCGATACCCATGGCCAGCAAGCGCTCCCGTACGGTCTTGTCCTTCAAGGCCGCTTGCAAAGCCTCGCGCAAAGTGCCGGTGATTTCCGACGGTGTGCCCTCGGGCGCGACCAGCGTGAACCAGGCCGTCATCTCGAAGTTGGGGTAGCCCGATTCGTTCAAGGTGGGCAGATCCGGCAGGGAGGACAGGCGCTTTTTGCTGGTAATGGCCAGCACATTGACCTTGCCGCTCTCGACTTGCGGCATGCCGGTGGCGACCATATCGAAGAACAGGTCAATATCGCCGCCTATCAGTTGCGGCAGGGCCTGGGTAGAGCCCTTGAAAGGCACGTGCAGCATCTTGATGTCGGCTTCCTGCTGGAAATATTCGGCCGCCAGATGCGAGGATGTGCCCGCCCCGAACGATGCAATGCTGAGCGTGCCCGGATGTTGTTTGGCATAGTCGACGACATCGCTTACTTTGGCGAAGTCATGCTTCTTGCTGGACAGCAATATCATGGGGCCGATACCGATCATGCCGATGGGCTCGAAAGCGTCAGGGGCATAGGGCAGGGACTTGTACAGATAGCGATTGGTGACTAGCGTGGAATTCGTAGCCAGAAGTATGGTGTAGCCGTCGGGCTTTTCGCGCGAGGCATACGAGGCGCCTATGGTGGTGGCGGCGCCTGCGCGGTTTTCAACGATCAGCGGCTGACCCAGGGTTTTGCTCATGTGTTCGGTCAGTACCCGCGTAAGGGCATCGGTGGCGCCTCCTGCGGGAAACGGCGTGACGACCTTGATGGGACGATCGGGGAATGCGGCGGCGCTGGCCACCTGAACGGCTGCGCCGAGAAGGGCTGCCACCAGAATGCGTGTTCCTGCTTTAAACATAAGGTCTCCTTTTGTGTGGTGCACTTTTCTATGGCGCGAAAAATTCGTACTGATCGGATTGTCCGGCACCGGTTGAATCCCGTACAATGGAATTCAATTTCATTCTTTAAAAACAATATAAAAGCACTGGACGTGAAATGCAAACTTTTTCCCGAAAACGCTCAGAAGGAAGTCGCGGCAGTGCTGTCGATGGGACGACGCCTGCTCGTCCCGCGCGGCGCAAGCGGCAAATTGTTCAGGGGGGCGGCCCGTCGGCCGATTTCGTCGAGGCCCTGGCGCGCGGCTTGCGTGTAATGCGCTGTTTCGGGCCCGGCGTCAAGTCTCTGGGAAATCTGGAACTGGCACAATTGACCGGACTCCCTAAATCGACGGTCAGCCGTATCGTCTATACCCTTACTCAGGAGGGGTATTTGCGCTACCACGCCGACACCGGCCGATATTCGCCGGGTTATGGCGTGCTGTCGCTGGGCTTTGGCTTGCTGGCCAGCCTTGAAGTGCGCCAGCTTGCACGGCCGCTGATGGAAGAGCTCGCCCATGAAACCGGTGGGGCTGTCGCGCTCGGCGCCTTCGATGGCCAAGCCATGACTTATGTCGATGCCATTCATGGTTCCTCGGCCTTGTATCTGCGCCTGCCGGTAGGGCACCGCCTGGGACCTGACAGCGCCATGGGCCGTGCGTATCTTGCCGCGGTACCGGCTGCAGAGCGCGCAGCGCTGCTGGACGGACCCGGCGGCGATATGGTGTCGGCCGCCATGCTGAAGCGCGCGTGTGCTGATCTCAAGTCTGAAGGCTGTTGCTTTGCCATCGGCGATTGGCAGGAAGGCATCAACGCCGTGGCGGCGCCATTCACGACCATCACCGGCGAAGGATATTTTGTAATGAGCTGCGGCGGGCCCTCGAACGTACTGCCCGAAAAGCTATTGCGCACCGAGGTCGCGCAGAAGTTGCGCCGGATCGTCGGAAAATTATCCCCGGTGTAAATGGGGATGGAAGAAAGCATGGCTCACAGGTATGGCCAGCGGAAGAGGATTCAAGATGAACACTGAGTATCTGGAAAGTTTCGTCAAAGTCGTCGAGTGCAAGTCTATTGCCGAGGCGGCACGGCGCCTGAACATGACGCCAGGTGCGGTGGCCGCACGGGTGCGTACGTTGGAGGAGGAACTGGCCTGTGCGCTGATACAGCGCTCGGGCCAAACGGTAAAGCCGACCGAGGCAGGGCTACGCGTTTACGACCGGGCCAAGGTGCTTATCCAGAATGCCAGGGACTTGCAGGCGGTGGCCAGCACCGGCACCTTGGCCGGCGAGTTCAAGGTGGGCGTGTTCCCCTCCGCATTGACCACGCACTTGCCGGTAGTGCTCGAAGGCTTTTGCAGCGCGCACTCCGAACTCTCTTTGTACATCGCTTACGGTGTGTCGGCCGAGCTATGCAGGAAAGTCCACGAGGGACAGCTGGATGTCGCCATTGTCATTGAACCGCCATTTGCCATCAACAAGACTTGCGAATGGCTCACCTTGCAGGAAGAACCGCTTATCGTCATCGCTCCTCCCGCCCATGCCGGACGCGACGCGCACGACCTGCTGCTCAATGAGCCCTTCATACGCTACGACCGGGCGGCCCACAGCGGCAAGCTGGTAGACCGCTACCTGAAAGACAACCACATCGTCCCGAATCAACGCATCGAGATCGACAGCCTGCTCACGATCGTGTCTTTGGTGGAGCGGGGCGTGGGCGTGTCGCTTGTGCCCGACTCGTTTTCTATCTGGTACCACAAGACGGGAATCGTCAAAATTCCTATGCCGCAGCGTACACCGATACGGCGCATTGGAATGATCTGGGACAAGCAGGGGCCGCGCATTGCGCTTGCGCAGGCGCTGGTGGAGCACGCCCGCCAGGTTTTTTCTTGATCCCCCTTCACCGCAATTTCTTTGCGTTTAGACCGCAGAATTATTGCGATAAAACTGCGCGGCCAGCTAATAGAATTTCGTCAAGCCGGACTTGCCTATGCATGGCGGGTCGCGGCACGGAGCGGCCCCATTCTGGCCGAGCGCATACATAATTCTTGGATGGTCTACGAAATGCTTGGTTTTCGGATTCTTGAAGTAAAGCGGCGTGTCGATGAAAGCTGGATCAGCAAGTTTCATGATATTCCGGTGGCCAATATCAGCGACGTGATGACGCGCATGAGCGCGGGCGGAGCCAGCCTGAGGCCCATGCATGCCGCTGGAAACCTTTGCGGTCCGGCGTTCACCGTAAAGACGCGTGCCGGCGACAATCTGATGGTGCACAAGGCCATTGCCATGGCGAAACCGGGCGACGTCATCGTGGTCGACGCGGGCGGCGATCTGACCAACGCCATCATCGGCGAACTCATGACCAGCACTGCCCAGAGAAAAGGCATTGCGGGCATAGTGATCAATGGTGCGATACGCGATGTGGGAGTCATCGGAAAAGGCAATTTTCCAGTGTACGCGGCAGGTGTCACGCATCGCGGACCTTATAAGGACGGACCCGGCGAAATCAATGTGCCGATCAGTCTGGGCGGAATGGTCATCGAACCCGGCGACTTGATCGTGGGCGACGAGGACGGATTGCTGTGCATTCCATTCGAACATGTCGAAAGCGTGTATAACGCTGCCGCTTCCAAGCACCAGCTCGAGGAAAAGATGATGGCCGATATCGCAAACGACAGCCTGGACACATCCTGGATCGACGAGGCCCTGCTGCGTCTGAATTGCGAAATCGTGCGCTGAATTCTTCAGCTTTGCTTACCGACAGGTCCCATGAACATTACCCAGAAAAAAGTCGTCCGCCTGAACCTTTGGACGGACCCAAGTTTCGACCAGATACTCGATGCCAGCCCGGACGTAAGTCTGCGTGTACTGGATCTTCAAGATCCCCCGGCCACCAACTGGAAGCACTTGGAGCAGGCCGACATCTATCATATTTCCGCGGCCAAGGACGAAGTACCTGTCGAGTGGCTGGTGACGCGGGAACTGATACAGCGCTGTCCTGCTCTTGTCTGTGTTTCGACCTCGGGCGCCGGCTACGACACCGTCGATGTCCAGGCTTGCACGGATGCGGGGATACTTGTCATGAATCAGGCGGGCGGCAACGCCAATTCGGTGGCCGAACATGCCATCGGCCTGATGCTGGCGGTGTCGCGGCGCATTGTCGAATCGGACCAGAAACTCAAGACCGAAACCGGATTTTCCCGTGAAGACCTGATGGGTCACGAGCTGAACGGCAAGGTGCTCGGCCTGGTCGGACTGGGCCACATCGGCACCCGCACGGCAAGGCTGGGAGCCGCGTTCGGCATGGACGTCCTGGCCTACGATCCCTACCTGGACGAGGACGCCATTGCCGCCCGCGGCGCGCGCGCCGTGTCGCTGGAGCACCTGTTGGCCAGCAGCGATATTGTGTCGCTTCATTGCCCCCGCAACGCCGAAACCACGGGCCTGTTCGGCGCAGAAGTCTTTGGTCAAATGAAACCGGGGGCCTTGTTTATATCGACCGCGCGAGGCGGCATACACGACGAGGCCTCTTTGTATGACGCCCTGGCTTCAGGCCAGGTGGGCGGGGCTGGTCTGGATGTCTGGCAAATAGAGCCTCCCCCTGCAGACCACCCCTTGTTGTCGCTCGCCAATGTGGTGGCCACCTACCATACCGCCGGTGTCACGCACGAGGGCCGCAAGAATGTGGCAACCATGGCGGCCAGTCAGATCCTGCAAGTCTGCGCCGGCAAGACGGCCGAGCGCATGATCAATAAAGAAGTACTTCCCAAGTTCCTGGCACGGTTCAGTGCCTTGTAAAAAAAATGGAGACACTAATGATTCAATTTTCGAAGAAATCGATCAAGAAGCTGACCGCCGTGGGCGCAGCAGCTTTTGCATTGTCCGTAGGCGCCGGGCTTCCGGCTGCCCACGCCGCTTATCCGGAGCATCCCATCAATATGGTGGTGTCTTATGGGCCCGGCGGAGGCACCGATCTGGTCGCTCGCGCAATTGCGCCTTACATTGAAAAATACCTGGGCAACGGCGCCCGCATCGTCGTGCTCAACAGGCCCGGAGCGGGTGGCGCCATCGGCTTCGCCGAAATTGCGCGCGCCAAGCCCGACGGCTACACCATAGGCTTCCTGAACACGCCGAACATGCTTACCATCCCAATCGAGCGCAAGGCCCAGTACCATTGGACCGACTTTGACCTGATCGGCAATCTTATCGATGACCCGGACAGCTTCGCCGTCAAATCAGACGGCAAGATCAAGTCTCTGAAAGACCTGGTGGCGTTCGCCAAGGCGAATCCCGGCGAAGTCACAGTCGGCACAACGGGCATTGGTTCGGATGACCACTTGGCCATGCTCATGTTTCAGAAGGGCACCGGCACGAAGATGACGCACGTGCCGTACAAGGGCGCGGGCGAAGTGCGCAGCGCAATCTCCAGCGGTGAGATCATGTTGGCCGCCATGAATATTGGCGAAGTGCAGGCATACATCAAAGGAGGCTCGCCCTTGCGTTCACTGGGCGTGATGAGCGAGGAACGCACCGACCTGGCTCCGGAACTGCCGACGTTCAAGGAACAGGGCCACGACATTATCATGGCCTCGCTGCGCGGCATCGGTGCGCCCAAGGGCTTGCCGGAAGACGTCTCCAAGAAGCTGGTCTCCGCAGTCCAGCAGGCGGTCAACGATCCCGCCTTCCGCGAGCAGGCAAAGAAGCTTTTCGTTCCGCTACGCTACATGGGTCCAGCCGACTATAAAGCCGAGCTGGAATCCGATGAGAAAATGTTCAAACAGTTCTGGGAAGATACGCCCTGGGCCGAATAAGCCCGCAGGCGCCGGCATATCAGTGTGCTGTTTGGCTAATTCGAATATTCAACTTCGGCGCCTGGACTGGCCATACTGCGTTGCAAATCCTCGCGATAGCAAAGGCTATCGCTGCGGCTTGCGCCTTGTCTGGCAAGCCCATGCATCCGAATTTGAATGCACGAACTAACCAAGCAGCACACTAGGCCCTCCCATTAATTTTGCGAAGAAGTGACGATGTATTCCGAGAAGCGGCTTGAGCGTCTTTTGTGCCTGGACGATTTTGAAATAGAGGCGCAGCGATATCTGCCCAGGGCGATTTTTGGATATGTTTCGGGTGCGACCGAAACCAACTCGTCACTACGCGACAATCGGGAGGCCTTCGCCGAGCTGGGATTCATACCTCGTGTCTTGTGCGACGTTTCCAGAATTAGCACCGAAGTGACGCTATGGGGCGATACCTATGCCTTGCCTTTTGGCATCGCCCCCATGGGCATAAGCGCCATGTCGGCTTATCGCGGAGACTGCGTGCTGGCCCAATCGGCGCAAAGCAGGAATGTGCCCATGATCATGAGCGGTTCCTCGCTGATGCCGCTGGAAGAAGTCGCCCGGATAGGATCGAACGTGTGGTTCCAGGCTTACCTGCCGGGCAGCGAAGAACAGATCGTTGCCCTTATCAAGCGCGTGGCGGCCGCCGGCTACGAGAAGCTCGTCGTGACGGTCGATACGCCGGTAGCCGCCAATCGGGAAAACAATGTGCGGGCAGGCTTTTCGACCCCCTTGCGGCCCACGCTGAAGCTGATGCTCGACGGCATTCGTCATCCGGGTTGGACGGTAGGCACATTCCTGCGCACCCTTTACCGGTCCGGCATTCCCCATTTCGAGAACAGCTATGCAACTCGCGGCGTGCCCATCATTTCGCGCAACGTATTGCGTGATTTCTCTGACCGCGGCCACCTGAATTGGGAGCATTTGAAACTGATCAGGAAGCTGTGGACGGGCAAGCTCATCGTCAAGGGCATCATGGCCAGCGAAGATGCGAAGCTGGCGGTCGATCACGGTGCCGACGCCATCATCGTGTCGAATCATGGCGGCCGCCAGCTTGACGGCACAGTGTCGCCGCTGCGCGTGCTGCCCGGGATCGTCGCCGCCTGTCCCACCATACCGATCATGATGGATAGCGGGATACGGCGCGGAACCGACGTGTTGAAGGCGATGGCGCTGGGCGCCAAGTTCGTATTCGTCGGCCGGCCTTTCGGCTACGCCGCCGCAATCGGCGGAGAAAAGGGTGCGCATCACGCGCTGGACCTGCTTGGCGCCGAAGTCAGGCGCAACACCGCCATGTTGGGCGTCACGGACGTCAAGGCGGTAGGCAGGAAAAGCATCCGGGCCTTGTCGGCCGGCAGCGCTTTTGCCAGGCATCTTGAGACGTTTTAAAGCTCGAATACTGTCCTGTCCACCGGAGCCGCTAGAATACGCATTCTTGCCATCGGAAGGACATGCCTTGCGCTCGAATCCCTTGTCTACACACGACCATGCCAAAGAAGACAGGCACTTTGTCACCGCTTTGGCGCGCGGCCTGGAAGTGCTTGCCTGCTTCAAGTCGGGATCCAAAGTGCTGGGCAACCAGGAACTTGCGGTGCGTTGCAAGCTGCCCAAGTCCACGGTCTCGCGCCTGACATCCACCCTGGTGAAGCTGGGTTACCTTACGCATGACGACGAGACCGGCAAGTATGCCTTGGGCGTGGCCACCATGTCCCTGGGCGTGGGCATGCTGGCCAAGCTGGACATTCGTGAAGTCGCCCGGCCCTTCATGCAGGAGCTTGCCGATAAGACCCAGACGATGGTCTCTCTGGGCGTGCGCGACCGTCTTTCTATGCTTTACATCGAAAATTGCCGCAGCCGTGCGGCGCTTGCGTTGAGCCTGGACGTCGGAGCCCGCATTCCTATCGTGACCTCGTCCATGGGCAGGGCTTATCTGGCGCTCGCCAGCCAGCAGGAGCGCGACGAAATCATTGAACGCCTGAGTGAACTGGACGCGTGGTCGGGCAATGAGATTATCAATGGCATCAACCAGGCCGTTTCCGATTACCGCCGCCTGGGATGCACTTGTTCATTCGGCGACTGGCAAAAGGAAGTGAACGGCATTGCCGTCGCGTTCCGCCTGAGTCCGGCGCAGCCCATCATGGTGCTTACCTGTGGCGCGCCCTCGACGTCGGTGACGGCCGAATATCTGCTGGATGAGGCGCGGCCCCGCTTGCTCGAGGTGGTGGACAAAATCACGTCGTCGATGGGGCACTGATTCCCGGTTCGGTCAGTACCTCTCTGGCCGGGCTGTTAGCGCCCACCCTGCCTTTCGACAATGGCGAATACGCCGGTGGCCCGGAATATTTTTTGATCGTCTACATACAGGAAACAGTCGGCGAAAGCCATGCGCCGGCCTTGTTTCTGCACGCTGGCCCGCGCAACCACCCAGTCTCCCATTTTTGCCGGACGGTAGAATTCGCTGGTGAGGCTGACGGTGACCAGTCCGAATTCCTCGCCATACGCATCGGCGACGGCATCGCCGATGGCGCTGTCGGCGATGGTGACCAACAGGCCGCCGTGCGTGATGCCGCGCAGATTGCTGTGCTTGCGCGAGATGCGCAAGGCCAGTTCGACTTGCTTTCCGTCTTCTATTTTTTCAAAAAAAGGTCCGCATAAATCTGTGAATTCACTATTGTGGACACGCTCGCGGTATCCGTCTGGTATTTGGGTCATTGTTGCGTTTCTTCAGTTCGATGTGGGGCCGTTCAGGCAGCCCGGATCATATCGCTATAACGCTGTAAATGAAAATCCACGTCGCCGAACGAGCTATTGATCACTGTGAGGCGCTTGAAGTAATGGCCCACCATAAGTTCTTCGGTTACACCGATGCCGCCATGCAGTTGGATGGCTTCCTGGCCCACCTGTCGGGCTTTCTGCCCCACGAAGGTTTTCGCGCCCGATGCTCTTTGCAGGCGGATATCGGGATCCGGGTTCTGCATCTCGATGGCTGCCAGCAAGGCCATCGAATCGGCCTGTTCGGCCGCAATGGCCATGTCCGCCATGCGATGCTGCAAGGCCTGGAACGACCCAAGCGGCACACCGAATTGCTTGCGCGTTTTCAGGTAATCCAGCGTGGCGGCGTTGAGTGCCTGGATGATGCCGGTGGCTTCGGCTGACAGGGCGACATTGGCCAGCGCTATGGCCTGCGTGATGGCCGGCAAAGCACGCGCTTCCTGTCCCAGAAGCGCGCCATCGTCGAGCAAGACCTTATCGAATACAACGTCGGCGGCGCGAGTGCCGTCGTGGCACTCATAATGTCTGAAAGACAGTCCCGGCATATCGGGTTCGACCAGGAACAGCGACAGGGCATCGGCGCTGTCATGGCCGTCCGTTCGGGCCGACACCAGCAGATGGTCTGCGCTTGCCGCGCCAATGACGACCGCTTTGTGTCCGGTCAATTGCCATTGGCCGCCCTGCTTGGTCGCACGCGTGCTGACCGCCGATTCGCTATAACGCGACTGCGGCTCGTAGTGGGCCAGGGCGAGCATCAGGCTTCCCTCGCCGATGGCGGGAATGAGGCGGGCCTTTTGCTGCGGGCTGGCATGCTTGCTGAGGATGTCCCCGCACAGGACCACCGTGCCCAGGTAGGGTTCCAGCGTCAAGCCTGTGCCCAGCGTGCGCATGACCAGCATGGTGTCCAGGGCCGTGCCGTTCAGGCCGTCGAATTCATCGGAAAAAGGCAGCGCCAGTATGCCGAGTTCAGCATAGGTTTTCCATGCGCTACGGCTGAATCCATCGGCGCTTGCCATGAATTCGCGGCGTTGATCGAAGGTATAGTCTTTGGCGACGAAGCGTCGCAGAGTGTCTTCCAGGGCAAGCTGTTCTTCGGTATAGCTGAAATCCATGAGGTGTCTTCCTAGTGTGTCTACAGCCCTAATATCGCTTTGCAGATAATGGTTTTCTGGATTTCGCTGGAGCCGCCATAAATGGTGGTTTTTCGGTAATTGAAATAATGGCCGGCCATGTTGTAGCAATCGGCGGGGAAAGCGTCGCTGATGCCTGCGCTGCCATCGTGTTGCGGTTCGGTAATACGGGCGGCAGCATAAGGGCCCAGCGTCGCGGCGGTCAGTTCGGTCAACGTTTGTTGAATCTCCGACCCCTTGATTTTCAGAATCGACGCCTCCGGACCGGGCGCACGCTGTTGGCCATCCGCCGCCACCAGTTTCAAGTTAGTGATTTCCAGCGCCTGAAGCTCGAGTTCGACCATGGCAACGCGGTCCCGGAAACGCGGATCGCGCATGAGGGGCTGTCCGTCGTTGCCCGGCTGGCGTTCGGCGATGGTTTTGAGCCGCTGCAAGGCGGCCTTGGAGCGGCCCACGCGCGCGATGTTGGTACGCTCGTGGCCGAGCAAGTATTTGGCATAAGTCCAGCCCTGGTTTTCCTCACCGACCAGATTTTGAACCGGCACCTGGACGTCATCGAACCATACTTCGTTGATCTCGTGGCCGCCGTCCAGCATGATGATGGGGCGCACCGTGATGCCGGGGCTTTTCATGTCTATCAGCAGGAATGAAATCCCTGCCTGTTTGCGTGCATCGGGATCCGTGCGCACCAGGCAGAAAATCCAGTCGGCATGCTGGGCCAGCGTCGTCCAGGTCTTCTGGCCGTTGACGAGGTAGTAGTCCCCGTGGCGTACCGCCGATGTTTTCACCGAAGCGAGGTCGGAGCCGGCGCCCGGTTCGGAATAGCCCTGGCACCACCAGTCCCTGCCCGAAATGATGCCCGGCAAATGGCGGTCTTTCTGCTCTTGACTGGCATATTTCTGGATGACCGGCGCCACCATTTTTATACCGAAGGACAGCTGTTCCGGCGCATAGGCCAGGGCGCATTCTTCTTCGAAAATGTGCCGCTGTATGGCATTCCAGCCCGTGCCGCCGTATTCGACCGGCCATGCCGGCGCTCCCCAGCCTTGTTCGTACAGAGTTCGCTGCCAGCCCAGGCGCTCTTCACGGGTCAGCGGCGCTTCCCTGATTCCCTTTTCTTTGAGACCGGCAGGCAAACTGTTACGCAAAAAATCGCGTACCTCATCGCGGAACGTCAGTTGTTCTTCTGTATATTGAATGTTCATAGGTTTATATCTAATGCCATACGGCTACAGCCGATGTTCTGCAATGCAGAATTTAAGGGCAAGTCCCAGGCTGAATATTGTTTTATCTGGGTTAAAGTCTCTTTATACTACCGGCAGTTGCAGGTCATGTAAATTAAAATGATGTTCTGCATAGCAGAATGGATAAACAAATAGGAGCACAAGAATGACCGTCTCAAATTGGAGTTCGAAAGGAAAATCGGTGTTTGCGGTGACGGCTATGGCGGCCGCGATGTTGGGCTATTCCACGATGCCTGCCTATGCTGCCGGGTGGCCCGAAAAGTCGATTGAGGTGGTGGTGCCCTATACGCCCGGCGGGGCCACCGACACGGTGACGCGGACCATAATGAAGAAGTTGTCAGAACGCTTGGGGCAGCCGGTAATCGTCACGAACAAGCCAGGCGCAAACAGCACCATTGGTACCGCGTTGGTGGCTCGCGCCAAGCCTGACGGCTATACCTTCGTCACGGTTCTGGCGGCGTACACGGTCAATCCGCATCTGTACAAGCTCAGTTATTCTTTCAAGGACTTCGAGCCTGTGTCGCATATGGCCGACTTGCCCTTGTTTTTGTTCGTTGCCAAGGACCTTCCGGTGAATTCCCTGGCCGAGCTTGTCGAGTACGGGAAGAAGAATCCCGACGCGCTTACTTATGCGTCCAGCGGAACAGGATCCAGCGCCCATATGACGGGTGCGAATTTCGCGCTGCAGGCGGGTATCAAGATGACGCACATTCCTTACAAAGGTAGCGCGCCTATTCTTACAGACCTTCTCAGCAACCGGGTGTCGATGGTGTTCGACCCGATTCTGGTTCCTATGCAGTATGTGAAGGAGGACAAGCTGAAGGTTGTGGCGATTACGTCGGCAAAGCGCTGGGAAGATGAGCCTAATATCCCGACCATGGACGAGGCGGGCTTTCCGGGATTTGTCATGAATTCGTGGGTATCGCTGATGGCGCCTGCCGGCACGCCTAAGGAGATTGTTGAACGGGTCTCTACGGAAATCGCAAGCATTGTGAAGGAGAGTGATGTGAAGAAGCTCTTCAATGATGCTGGGTTTGTTCCGGTGGGCGGCAGTGCTGCCGAGCTGAGCGAACTTATCAAGAAGGATACGGCGATGTATGGGGAGATTGTCCGCAAGGCTGGCATCAAGGTGAATTAAACGATTTGCCGAACATGTGAGGCGTTTCTTTCTCCGATGCAGGTTCATTTCGCTGGGTCGTTTCTACTGTCGGGGCCAGATCGTTTGCCTTGCCGGTCGGGATCGTTTTAATTGCCGGTGCCGGTGCCGGTGCCGGGGGCTGGTGTGGGCCGGGCTCCATATCGCTGCGGTCCCGTTCCGGGACTGCCCGTGCCGGTGCCCTGAGTCAGGGCGGGCGCAAACTCGCGGCAACGGACAGCCACTGGCTGTCCGTAAGCGCGCCGCTCAAACAGGCGCGCCCTTAGTCCCCTGACTCAGGACACCGGCACGGCGCGCTCAAATTCCGCCCAGCCCACACCAGCCCCCGTCCCCTCATAGTTGCGCGATTCGGGACGGTGTCACTCTTTGGCCGCGAGCTGCTGCAATTCGAGTGGTATAGGTTCGTTCGGCCCGGTAACATCGCCAAAAGTCTGGTGCCCGCCCGTTTGGATTGCATCCGTTCAAAAGTCTAGTGCCCGCCCGTTCTGGATTGCATTGGTTCAAAAGTATGGCGTTCGTCCGTTTTGGATTCCATCGGTTCAAAAGTATGGAGTCCGTTGGTTTCAGATTGCATCGCTTCAAAAGTATGGAGCTTGTCCGCTTTGAATTACATCGCTTCAAAAGTCTAGAGCCCGTCAGTCTTGAATCACATCGCTGCATGATCATTACGCCGAGGGGGCTGCGGCAGCTGGTGGGGGCGGCGAAGTATGCGTGCGCCGAGCCAATGTTCGGCTCGGGGATTCAAGCCCGCGCTGTTCGAGCGGGACGCTTACGGGCAGCCAGTGGCTGCCCGTTCCGCGAGTTCGCGGGCGCCCCGAGACGAGCATTGGAGAGGGTAGTCCCGGCGAAGCGCGGGACCGCGGACGCATTGAGCCGCCCCCACCAGCTACCGCCGCCACCGGTAAAGAACCGAACGACACCGGTAAAGAACCGAACGACACCGCTTAAAGAACCAAACGACATCTATCTCACTGCTCCGGCTTAGCCGCCTCAGCAGTACTGCGCGTCAATATTGTTTGCGGCATCCGGGCAACAGGTGGACAATGAGCCTCTTTTCGTGGCCCCAGGAAGCGCTTGCTTCGTCACGAACTTTATTGGACACAACCGGAATCAAGACTTGTGAACATGCCGCGTTCAACGCTGGCCCTGGCAGCTGCCGCGGCGACAGGAGTACAAGTGGGAGCCACGATAGTCGGCACGCGCTACGTCGTGCACGATATAGGGCCCTTCTCCTTGGCGCTGCTGCGTTACGCCATCGGCCTGCTGTGCATCGCACCCTTTGTGCTGATGCATGGGCGAGTGCATTTCGTGCGCCGCGACCTGTTTGCGGTGCTGGCCCTGGGCATAGGGCAATTTGCGGTTCTTGTGGTGCTGTTGAACCTGGGCTTGCAGTTCATTTCTTCGACACGCGCGGCGCTCCTTTTCGCGACGCTGCCGTTAATCACTATGGTCGTGGCCGCTGCGCTGGGCAGCGAGGCGTTGACGGGCCGCAAGACATTGGGCGTGGCCATGACGATCGCCGGCGTTGCCGCGACGCTGGGCGAGAACTTGCTGGTCGATGGCGGAAAGAATGAATGGCTCGGGGTTGCCGCGGTGCTTGGGTCGGCTCTTTGCGGGGCCTTGTGTTCGGTCTTCTACAGGCCTTATCTGGCGCGTTATCCGACCTTGCCTCTGGCAGCATCGGCGATGCTTGCCTCCGTGGTTTTTCTCGCGATCGCGGCCGGCTTCGAGGGCATATTCACGCGGCCGCCTTCGCTCTCGGTATCCGCCTGGACAATCATCTTCTTTATCGGCGTGTCCAGTGGCGTGGGCTATATGCTTTGGCTATGGGCGCTGAAACATGCAAGTCCCACGCATGTCACCGTTTTCCTGTCGCTCAGCCCGCTTACCGCCGCTCTGCTGGGCGTGGGTTGGCTGGGGGAGTCTCTCACGCTCGGCATCGTGCTGGGCATGCTGGGAGTGGCAGGCGGATTATGGGTTTCGACGCGATAGCTTGACCGCTTGCCGGTCCGGGGCGGGCACCTATAATCACAGACTTCTCAATCGCGTGATCGCTCCTGATCCTGGAAAGAAATTGCAGATCGGTATTTTGTTGTTGGTGGCATTGTCGGTGCTGGGCACGTCGTTTATTTCCGGGGTCTTCGGCATGGCCGGGGGGATGATCCTGATGGGCGTGCTGATCGCCTTTCTTCCCGTGTCGGCAGCCATGGTCTTGCACGGGACCGCGCAGATGACGTCCAACGGGTGGCGGGCAATCATGTGGCGAGCCAGCATCGACTACCGGATCTTTGGGCGCTACATCGTGGGCTTGCTTATTGCAGGCGCGCTGTTCTCGTTTGTGGGTTTTGTGCCCGACAAGGCCTTCGTGCTGATTGCCCTGGGAATCATACCCTTTCTGGCCGTCCTTATTCCGGCCAGGTTCGTACCCCAGGCCGACAGCCGCCTGGGAGCCGAAACCTGCGGCTTCCTGAACACCGTCATGCAGTTCATTGCCGGCGTGTCCGGTCCCTTGCTGGATGTTTTTTTCGTGCGCAACGAAATGGATCGCCGCTCCATCGTCGCCACGAAAGCGGCCTGCCAGACTTTTTCGCACATGGCCAAGCTGGTCTATTTCTTCAACATTCTTGGAAGCCAGGCGCGCATCGAGGAATGGTTCATGGCTGTCGCGGTGATCATGGCGATTACCGGCACCAGCATCAGCAAGTTCGTGCTGGAGAAGTTGTCGGATCATCAGTTCCGGCGCTGGACGCGCTGGCTGGTCATGGCGATAGGCGCCGTGTATCTGGTTCAGGGGTTTTATGTGCTGTTGACCCGCTAAATGACCGCGTGTGGCGCCGACTAGCCCGAGGTCTTAGCGCTCCAGCTTCGAGAAGTAATGGGGAATGCGTTCCAGCGCATAACGTGCGCTGGCTTCGCGTATTGCGACGCGGTCGCCCATGAAGCGACGCGTCTCTGTGAACACGGCGGGGCCTGTGGTGCCGATGTCGAACGCCCACGCGAAACACTGGGTTCCGGCGGGTATTTCGTCGTCGGTATCATCGACGACACCCGTGTTCGAAACCGCTACATTGGCCCGGCTGTTGGCCAGGGCGCCTTCGGCCATTTCATGTGCGACTTCTTCGCTGGTCAGGTTACAGCGGTCCAGCGTGCTCTGCCTGACCGACAGGCAACGTATTTTTGCTTGCGGCGAGTACACGACGAAGGCGCAATCAAGCAATTTGCCTGCGCCTGGAATGTCGGCCAGGGTGGCCGCGATCAAGCCGGCGGTGCAGGACTCGGCCGTAACCAGCAGCAAGGATTCCGATCTCATGAATCTGGCGACTTCTTCAATGGTGTTCACTAGGATTGCCTCGCTGATAAAAAGCGCATCGGTTTACGCAAGGGCGCACAGCAACTTGCATGCCGCCCGGCGCCTTGCGCGCCGATACGCTGTCCAGCGGATTACTGCACCTTTATGTCGGCAGCCTTGATCACCTTGCGCCATTTCTCGATTTCACGTTGCTGGAAATCGGCGAACTCGGCCGGCGGCATCCCGGAGGGCTCGACGCCCATGGTCTCCAGCCGTTTCAGTACCTCCGGTGTTTTCAGGACTTCGCTGATCGCCTGATAGAGTTTGTCGACAATGGGTTTGGGCGTTCCTTTGGGTGCAAAGATGGCCTGCCACGACCGAATTTCATAATTCGGCAGGCCGGCTTCCTGCATCGTAGGTACGTCGGGCAGACTGGCCATACGCTTGGTCGAAGTCACTGCCAGTGCGCGGAGGCTGCCTTCGAGCACGTGTGGAACGACGGTGGGGCCCTCGAACATCATGCTGACCTGTCCGCCCATGATATCGGGTAGCGCCGACTTGCCGCCGTACGGGACATGCACCACTTTGATATCGGCTTCCTGTCCCAGCAAGACGCCCGACAGGTGTTGTGTGGTTCCGATTCCGGAGGAAGCGTACGTCACTGTATCCGGGTCTGCCTTGGCAGCGGCAATCACGTCTTTTACGCTTTTGAACGGACTGCTGTTGGCCACGACCAGGGTGTTTGCATTGAAGCCTATGATGGTGATGGGCTCAAACGAATTGACGGGATCGTATTGCATGTTCGGGAATAGCCCGGCATTGATGGCGTGCGATGCGATGCTGCCGCCCATGATGGTGTAGCCGTCGGGCTTGGCCTTGGCCACTTGGCTGGATCCGATCATGCCGGTGGCGCCAGGCTTGTTTTCCACGACGACCGAGACCTTCAATTTCTTGCTCAATTGGTCTGCAATGATACGGCCCAGGGTGTCGGTATTGCTGCCTGCGGGAAATGGCGCAACGTAGGTAATGGTTCGCGAAGGCCAGTCATCGCCCGCATACGCGGTGTGAACGCCGCCCATGGCCACCGTCAGGCTGCATAGCGTCAGTGCTTTTTTTAGATTTATCAAGTTTGTCTCCATTGCTTGCTAGTAAAGCGCCGCGGCTTCAACAGGTATGCCGAAGCCGCAGCGGACACCTGTTGCGGACTTATTTGATGACTTCCCATGTGCCGAATTTGGCGATGAATTTTTCATCGAATCCGAAACCCAATCCGGGTTCCTGATGCAGGATGACGTTCCCGTCTTTGTGCGACAGTTGCCGGTCAATCAGGTTGCGGAAGTTGAGCACCTGATCGTTCCAGAAAAACTCGACATAGCGCGCATTCGGCGTACTGGCGACCAGCGGGGCATGGAGGTCGTGGAACCAGTGCGGGCACATCACCAGGCCGTAACTGGCCGCAGTCTGGGCAATTCGCCGCCACTCCGTTATGCCGCCACAAACCGCGGCGTCCGTCTGCAGGATGGATGCCGCACCCTTGTCCATCAGTTCTTTGTGATACCACCGGCCATAGCCGATCTCGGCGGTCGCGATCGGCACATTGGTCAATCTGGCCAGGCGGGCGTGGTTGTCGATATCGTCCGGCAGGAAGGGCTCTTCGAAGAAGTAAGGGTCGTATTGCTCGAAACGACGGACATACTGCATGGCCTGCGTGGTGTCTGCCCAGGCATTGTTCATGTCCATCATCAGTTCCACGTCTGGCCCGATCGCTTCACGCGCGGCTTTCAAGCGCTGTTCCTCCTCGCGCGGCGAGAGCCGGCCTGATTTCATCTTCACGGCCTTGAAACCCTTGGCCACGTAGCTGGCCATCTCTTCGCCCAGATGCTGCGGGGTCTTGCCGTCAAGGTAATAGCCGCCGCTGGCGTAGGCCGGCACGGCGTCCAGTTCGACGGCGCCCATGAATTTGTGCAAGGGCAGGCCATGGGTCTTGGCATTGAGGTCCCACAGGGCAATGTCCAGGGCGCTGATGGCGCGCATCACGGTTCCTGCCCGTCCTTGCAGGAGAGCCTCCTGGTTCATTGTCTGCCATAGCCCTTCGACCGCATACGAGTCGCGGCTGAGGAGCACGGGTGCCAGCAGGTCCTTGACGGCGGCGGTGAAGATGGTGCCGCCGGCGCTGCCGACATAGCAGAAACCTATTCCTTCGACACCGTCGATGGACCGGACTCTGACCAGGCCATAATGCCGCGTGCTCACGGAACGGTTCGAAAAGGAGGTGACGGTATCCAGCGGGACGGCAACGGCGCAGACTTCGATGGACTGGATGATAGGCATGAAACTCTTCTCCTGTGGGGTATTGGTGTTTGTGTTGGTGCTTGACGCTATTCTTGTGGATATGCAAAGCTAGAACAATATTGCTTTGCTGGCTTTAGAAATAAGAAAAACTGTATTTTGGACAAGCAGCTGCGGTCCCGCGGCACAACAGGAGTAAAGGTGGATACGCGTTTTCTGGAAAGTTTTGTGCAGGTGGTCGAATTGGGCTCGATCGCCGCGGCGGCCAGGTCCCTGGCGCTGACGCCCACCGCCGTGTCGCTAAGGCTCAAGGCACTCGAGGCCGAAGTGGGAACGGCATTGGTCGAGCGTGCGGGCAGAACCGTGCAGCCGACCCAGGCCGGAGGCAAGGTGTTGAAGCAGGCCAGGCTTCTTCTGCAAGAGGTGAAGAATTTCAATTCCCTGGCCAGCAACACAGAGCTTCCCGCAGGTCCGCTGGTTCTGGGCGCCACCCCGTCGGCGCTCAAGGGCATGCTGGTGCCCATCCTCCAGAAGTGGGTGGAACGCTACCCCAATATCGAAGTGCTGATCGAGCCTGGTTCTTCCACCGTGCTGTACGAACGGGTCATGAGCGGTGTGCTGGACGCGGCCATCCTGGTGCATCCCCTGTTCGACGTGCCGAAGACGGTCAATTGGAAAACCCTGCGTACCGAACCCCTGATTCTATTGACGCCATCCGATATGGCGCATCGCGATCCCTTCTCCGTTATCCGGGAGCATCCCTACATCCGTTACGACAGGCGGGTGGTCGCCGGCAAGATGGCCGACGACTATCTGAAGTCTCACAAGCTTTATCCGCATGCGCGGCTGGAGCTCGACGGTATCGACTACATCGCGGATCTGGTGAAGGCCGGCCTGGGCGTGTCGGTACTTCCGGACTGGGCGCACGGTAACCGGCTGGACCCGGCACTGACCCGCCATCGCCTTCCCGAGCCCGTGCCCACTCGCAATCTGGGCCTGTTGTGGCTGCGTACCAATGCCCGCGAAAAACTCGTTCGCGCTTTTCTTGATCTGGCTATTCCCCAACCGGCGTTGCGGCCGTCCCGGTCTCGAAAAACTCCGTCAGGTTCTTGACCGCGAGCTCGGCCATGGCCATGCGCGTTTCGTGTGTGGCGCTGCCTATGTGCGGCGTGAGTATGACGTTGTCCAACTGAGCAAGAGGGCTGTCTGCCAGGGGTTCTTCGTCGAAGACGTCGAGCGCCGCGCCCGCGATGGTCTTGCTGGCCAGGGCTTCGTAAAGATCGGCTTGATGCACGACGCTGCCCCGCGCGATGTTCACCAGTATGCCGGTGGGCCCCAGCGCATTCAGGACGGCGGCGTTGATGATCTGGAACGTGGCCGGACCGCCGGGACAGCATACGACAAGGATGTCGGAATGCGCAGCCAGTGCGGCCAGGTTATTGAAGTAAGGCCAATCTACGGCCTGCCGCTGCCGACCGAAATAGGCAATGTCGGTCTCGAACGGAGCAAGGCGCCTGGCGATTTCCTTGCCTATCCGGCCCAGCCCGACCATCCCAATTTTTTTCCCGGCCAGCGACATGCCCAATGGAAAGGCGCCGGCCTGCCATGCACCGCTACGCACGAAGTGATCGGCTTGCGGAATATGCCGCAGTATTGCCAGCAGCAATCCGACAGCGAACTCCGCTACCGCCTTGTTGAGTACTTCGGGTGTATTGGCGACGACGATTCCGCGTTTGCGCGCATAGGAAAGGGGAATGCCGTCGTAACCGACGCCATTGGTGCAAATGATGCGCAAATTGGGCAGTTGCTCCAGGAGATCCTCGGGAATGCGGTAATTGGACCGCGTGACGATGCCCTGGATACCCCCGCGCCGTTGCGGGCTTATGCCGAGTTCATGCTGTTCGACGAGCTCGAACGTGCTTCGCAAGCGCGCCTCGACGGCGTCCGGGAAGACGCCTATCTTGAGCAATGGCGGAAAACGCGAGGGACTGGGTAAAGTCATTGAACTTCTGGCGTCAGGCGTCAAGGTGGGCCAGTGCATCTGCCTTGTTGATCTGGAAGTCGATGCCCGCCAGGTCGGATTTCAACTGAGCCGCCTGTTCCTGCGTCAGTTCGACCAGAGGCGGGCGCACCACCGACCAGCTGGGGTCCAGAGCCTGCGAGGCGATTGCCGATTTCATGGCCGGTATCATCGGCAACTTCTGGAAGACGCCCCGGACTTCGTTCAAGCGGGCTTGCTGGGCATCGGCGTCGGCATCTTGCCAGGTGGCGCCCAGGTGGGCAATGGCCGCGGGGTTGACGTTTCCGGTCGCTGTGATGCAGCCGGCGCCGCCGTTGCGCAGGGTCTGCAGCAGGAAGGCTTCGCTGCCCGCAAACACGTCGAAGCCGGCGGGCTGGAATTGCTTCAGCATGGCCAGCGTGTTGTCCCAGTTGCCCGAACTGTCTTTGATGCCGGCGATATTCTCAGGGTAAGACTTGAGCAGGCGCTCGATCAAGTCCAGGCTGATGCCCACCTGCGAAACCGGAGGAATATGGTACAGATAAATCTTTAACCGGGCGTCGGCAATGGTGTCGATGATAGTTGCGTAGTTGCGATACAGGCCTTCGTCACTGACTCCCTTATAGTAGAAAGGCGGCAGCATCAGCACGCCGCCGCAGCCGAGGTCCACCGCATGCCTGGTCAGTTCGATGGAGTCGGTGATGGCGCACTGGCCCGTGCCCGGCATCATTTTGTGAGTGGGCAGGCCTTCATCGACCAGCAAGTCCAGGAGCTGCCGCTTTTCATTGATGGACAGGGAATTTGCCTCGGAGTTGGTGCCGAACACGGCGAGGCCTACGTCCTGCTCTATCAGAGACCGGCAGTGCTTGACAAAACGCGGCCTGGAAACTGAATAATCAGGATTGAAAGGGGTGAGTACGGGCGACAGAACCCCGCGCATTTTCGTGTTGGCCATATGATCTCCGCTACTTTGTATTTAGGTCAGTGAACTGCAAAAGTATTGCCCGGACAAGGTATAAGTTAAAGTGGCTTTCGCTTGTTTCACAAAATAGAATTTTTTGCCTTTAACCCGTACCGGTCAAGCATCATGGACACGAAATACATGCAGAGCTTTGTTGCCGTCGTCGAGGCCGGCTCCTTCGCCGAAGCCGCGCGTCGGCTGGACCTGACGTCCGCTGCCATCGCCGCGCGTATCAAGGCGCTGGAGGAAGACCTTGGGGTTGCGCTGGTAAAGCGTTCCGGCCGCTCGGTAAAGCCTACCGAAAGTGGTATCCGGATCCTTGAAGGAACGCGGGCCGTCATACGCAATATTCGGGATTTGCGAGCCATGGCAGTCGATGGCGGCCAGCCAGGGGAGCTGCGCATGGGCTGTTTTGTGTCGGCCTTGACCAACGTGCTGCCGCCGATATTGAAGCGGCTGTATGGCATTTATCCGAACGCCTCTATCTTCGTCACACCGGGCGCCTCGATCGATCTCTGTGCGAAAGTGGCAAACGGCGAACTGGACGCCGCCATCGTCGTGGAGCCGCAGTTTGCGGTGCCCAAGAATTGCGTGTGGCAGGCTTTCATGGAAGAACCGCTGGTGGTGGTGGCGCCAGCCAGCCTGATGGGTGAAGATGCCCACCAGTTGCTGGAAACCCAACCCTTTCTTCGATATGACCGCAGCGTCTATGGCGGACAGCTGGCCGACCGGTATCTGCGCGATCATAAAATACGCACCAGGCAGCGTCTGGAAATCGACAGCCTGCTGGCCATTGCGTCGCTGGTGCACGAGGGCCTGGGCGTGTCGCTGATACCCGACTGGTCGTCCATGTGGGAGTCGCTGGACATCGTGCGTGTTCCCTTGCCTGGCCGCGCGCCAGTCCGGCGCAACGGCCTGATCTGGAACGCGCAAGGCCATCATGCCAGAATGGCGGCCTCGGTCTACGATGAAGCCAAGGCCTTATTCGGAACGGGCGCGTAGTCCTCGGCCTGCGCGCGCGGCACCGTTTCAGGCAGAAGGAGGCGCATCGGGCCGAACGGCGCGCAGAAAGTCGAAGTCGACACCCTGGTCGGCCTGGGTCACCGTGTCAAGGAACAGCTTCTTGTAGCCACGGTCGGCCGTGGGCGGCGTAATGGGGGCCAGTTCCTTGCGGCGCTGCATTTCCTCGTCGGATACCAGCAGTGAAATCTCCCGTTTGCTGACGCTCAGGCGTATGCGGTCGCCATTTTGCACATAAGCCAGCGGGCCGCCTATTGCCGATTCCGGCGTTACATGCAGGACGATGGTGCCGAAGGCCGTGCCGCTCATGCGGCCATCGGAGATACGGACAATGTCTTTGACGCCTTGTACGGCCAGTTTTTTTGGAATAGGAATATAGCCGGCTTCCGGCATGCCGGGTGCGCCCTTCGGGCCGATATTCTTTAGCACCAGTACGTCGTCGGCGGTAACGTCGAGTTCGTCGGAGTCGATTCGATTGGCAAGGTCTGCGGCGTTCTCGAAGACGACGGCCCGGCCTTCGTGCTCCATCAGGCCGGGATCGGCCGACGATTGCTTGATGATGGCTCCGCCCGGCGACAAATTTCCTTCCAGTACGGCGATTCCGCCCTGAGGATAAATGGGGTTGTCCATGGTCTTGACGACGTCCTGGCTGAAGCCGGGTCCGGCGCGCTCGATTTCTTCACCCAGCGTGCGGCCGGTCACGGTCAGGGCCCGCAGCTTCAGGCGCGGCTTGAGCTGGCGCAGCAAGGTGGCCATGCCGCCCGCCTTGTGGAAGTCTTCCATGTAGTGCTGGCCTGAAGGCTTCAGATCGAGCAACACCGGTGTGTCCTTGCCCATGCGATCCAGAACTTTCAGGTCGATGTCCAGGCCCAGCCGCCCCGCAATGGCGGCAAGATGGACGATGCCGTTGGTGGATCCGCCTATGGCCAGCAGGACGCGCATCGCGTTCTCGAATGCATCGGCAGTGAGTATCTTGTCTATGGTCAGGCCG
Organism: Pseudomonas sp.; assembly: GCA_036675275.1. Classification (GTDB taxonomy): domain Bacteria; phylum Pseudomonadota; class Gammaproteobacteria; order Burkholderiales; family Burkholderiaceae_B; genus Pollutimonas. The sequence continues at coordinate 79,083 of JAKFFG010000008.1, forward strand.
GTGCGTGCCATCTCGACGGCCTGCGCGCCCGTCATTTCGGCGATCCGCATGCGGTCGGCCGTGACGGCCGGCGGACTGGCTCCGCCCGGCACGGTCATGCCAAGGGCTTCGGCGATACAGGCCATGGTGCTGGCGGTGCCCATTACCGAACAGGTGCCCACGCTGGCCACCAGCTGGTTGTTCACATCGGCGATTTCCTGGTCGTCGATTTCTTCGGCCCGGTATTTGCCCCAATAGCGCCGGCAGTCGGTGCACGCACCGACGCGTTCGGAACGATGCGAACCGGTCAGCATGGAGCCGGTAATGAGCTGGATGGCTGGAATCCCGGCCGAGGCGGCGCCCATGAGCTGCGCCGGCACGGTCTTGTCGCAGCCGCCTATCAATACCACCGCGTCCATGGGCTGCGCCCGTATCATTTCCTCGGTATCCATCGACATCAGGTTACGCAGATACATGCTGGTAGGATAGGCGAAACTTTCGTGGATGGATATCGTGGGAAAGTCCATGGGCAGGCCGCCCGCCAGCATGATGCCCCGCTTGAGCGCCTCGATCAGCTGCGTCATATTCCCGTGGCAGGGGTTGTAGGCGCTTCCCGTATTGGCGATACCAATGACGGGGCGGTCCAGGGCTTCGTCGGAATAGCCCGCTCCCTTGATAAACGCCTTTCTCAGGAATAGCGAAAAGCCGTTGTCACCATAGCTGGTCAGGCCTTTGCGCAAGCCGCTCGCTTCAATGTCGGACGATGCCGGGGTCTTCTTGGTCATGAGTGAATGCTTCTTTCTCGTTAGTTGACGGTTATATTGCCGTCGCGGATAACTTTAGCCCATTGATCGACTTCGGCCGTAAGCCGTGTTTTTGAAGGTTCGATCGCCAAGGGGTCGGCATAGACGCCTTGCTGCAGCAACTGGTCTTTTACTTCTTTCTTGGATAAGCCTGCCAGAAGCGCCTTGTTGATTTTTTCCAGAATGGGAGCGGGTGTTCCGGCAGGCGCCATCACGCCAAACAGCGAACTGACGTTGAAGCCGGTCAGGCCTTGTTCTTTGGCCGTGGGGACATCGGGCAACATGGAGACGCGCTCGGGCGTCAAGACCGCCAAAGGGCGCAACTGGCCGGACTTGATGAAGGCGATGGCCGCCGGCATGGTTTCCGTCATGACCTCTACCTGTCCGCCGACGAGATCGGTCATGGCCGGGCCGCTGCCCCGATAGGCGACGTGCACGATGTCGACATCGGCGATTTGCTTGAATAACTCCATGGCCATGCGCTGCGGCGCGCCGGCGCCCGAGGAAGCAAAATTAAGCTTGCCCGGATTCTTCTTGGCATAGTCGACCAGTTCGTTCAATGACTTGACAGGCACCGATGGGTTTACCACTGCCACCAGAGGTACAAAGCCCACCACGCCCGCAGGCGTCAGGTCTTTTTGCAGGTCGTATTGAAGCTTGCCTTTTTGCAGCGTGGCCATCACAGAATGAGAGGTCAGCGCACCCATGAGCAGCGTGTAGCCATCGGGCTTGGCGCGCGCCACTTCAGCAGCGCCGATGTTGCCGCCTGCGCCGCCACGGTTCTCGATGACAACCTGCTGGCCGATTTCATCGCCAAGATTCTTGCCCACGATACGTCCGATGACATCGGTCGCGCCGCCGGGGGGATAGGGAATGATAAGACGTATGGGCTGGTCGGGGTAGGAATCGGCGCTCTGGGCTGCTGCACCCAGTGGCATGGCAAACATCAGTGCGGTCAACGAGGTGCCGAGTATGGATTTGGATTGGTGAAACATGGATGTCCCTTTAATGAGTCTTGTGATGTTTCGTGGAAATGTGCCGTCCATGTTCGCAGTCTTGCGGCGCCCAAAGGCAAAATCTTTTTTTAATCAATCCAAAAAATACCTTGTATGCCGCAAGCCGGCCGCCAAAAATTACTGGCCCTGCTTCTTGCCTTTCCCTTCCTGTACGGCGCGTTCCAGGTCCTCGTCCGACAGCACACGCACATCGGGATCGGCCGTGTTGTCGTTGCCGGGCGCGAAATGCAGCTTTTCCATATATGGGGTGGGCTTCTTGCGGCGGTAGTCGGCAAACTCCTTTGCGTAATATTCCCGGGCCTCCTGCACGCTTTTTGCATCGGTGGCGATGTCGTGCATAAGGTTCAGGGCCAGGAAATTGGCCTGTTCATCATGGCAGCGCGCCGATACCTCGCCGGTGGTGCGATTGACCACGACGCTGCCGTCGAACCCGGCCAGCAGGCTTACCTTGTCGACCGGGACATGGTAGTCGATGACGGATTCGACGGAATCCATGTGCGGTGCCGGAAAGTTATGGGTGTGAACGGTCCGGGAAGCCACGATGCGTTTCCAGGGTCCCGGCCTGTGCCAGGTTACGAGCTCTTCGGTGACATCGTCGGGCTCTCCATACTGATCAATGACGAGTTGCGCCGCCTCTTGGGCGTTTTCAGGCCAATTGGCGATGGAGGGGGATTTGGGTGTCGAAGACATGGGGCTCTCCAGGGTATGTGGGCGGAAATCCCATGCAGCATATTGGATGCCTGATGCCATGGCCGAAAGCGGGCATGCCAGTTGCTGAACCCCGCGTTCAACGCGATCACCCCATCGTGGAAACCGGAAAGCACGCCATGCCTATCGTCACAATTGCTCTACATTGCGAGGCTACCTAGCATGGCATGGCTTATGAGCCTGCATGTCGCCGCCCTGGCCATTTGGTGTGCCGGACTGCTCTATCTGCCCGCCCTGTATAGCGTCCAGTCTCGATTGCGCGACCATGCGCAGTTTCACCGCATGCGTGTAATGAGTCGGATGGCCTTCGTGGTCATCGCCTCGCCGGCCGCGGTGATCGCCATAATCTCGGGGACGGTCCTGGTTTATGCAGGCGGTGCTTCAGGCGGCTGGCTTGCCGCCAAGCTTACCGTGGTCGCTTTCATGGCGATATTTCATGCCTATTGTGGACACATGCTGGCGCGCCTGGGACATGAGTCGCAGGGTCGGCGCAACTATCGTGTGCAGCCATGGCTGGTCATCCCGCCGGTGTTGATGATAGGCCTGGTTCTGTGGCTGGTTCTGGACAAGCCGGTATTGTTTCTCGACACGTGGAGCACCCCATGACCATGTGGCGCCTTCCCTTTGCAGCGCGGCGTCACGAATCCGACTGGGTGGCGACGCGGTCTTCGAACACCAGCTTGCCGCCCAGCCATCCGGCCAGGGCCACAAGCAAGGCTCCAAGAAAGGACAGGTAGATGCCTATCGGAAAGATCGCCGCTTCTGCGTCGGGCAACCGGCTGAACCAATTGATAAAGCCGACGGCCAGGAGCATGACGGCCATGACGAAGTGGTTCCATGCAGCGGCGCGCTGGCGGATTCCCGCCACCGACAGCAACTCGATCGTGCCGGCCAGCCCGGCAAGCGTGCCCATCAGTGTGCCCACGCCAAGCAGCCACAGCGAAACACGCGCCCAGAAGCCGTCGCCCAGAACGACAAAGGCGGCGTCGCTGCCCAGCGCACAGATCAACAGTGCTATGGGAAAAGTCACCAGCATGGGATGCATGGGGTGTCTCGACAGGGCCACGACGGTATGGGTTCCGTCGGGTAAAGGCTGGGCCAGCTTTTCCATGCGATCTCCGTGTAGGGCGGCGGTGGGGCGTCAGCAAGAGACATGCCGCTCAGGCTTGTTTGCTGCGGTAACTCTTGTGCCGCTGATGACGGGTTGTTCACCGGGGCGCCTGTCGACGCTGGATGCGGCGGGTCCCGCGGCGCGCGATATTGCGCAGGTATGGAACGTCATGGCCTGGGGGGCTGTCGCCATCCTGGTGTTCATGATAGTGCTGACGGTATACGCGGCCTGCCGGTCGCAGGACAAGGGGCGCCGTCCGCCCACGGCGTTGCTGCTGATAGGCGGCGGGCTGGTATTCCCAGGCGTGGTGTTGCTTGCCTTGCTCGGGTACGGTTGGAACGCCGGCGACGAGCAGGCTCCTCGCCGCGGCGAAAGCGATGTGTACCGCGTGCAGGTCCGGGCGCATCAGTGGTGGTGGGAAATTATCTATCCGGACGCTGACAATGGGCCGCGGTATGCCGTTAACCGGATTGATGTGCCGGCCGGGCGTCCGGTGTATGTCACGGTTACTTCTGCGGATGTGATCCACAGCTTCTGGGTTCCGCGGCTTGGCGGGAAGATCGATGCCATCCCCGGACGAAGCAACACCATACGTCTGCTGGCCACCGAGCCGGGTACGTACGACGGTGTCTGCGCGGAGTTCTGCGGGACAGGACATGCCCACATGCCGTTGCAAGTGCTGGCCCATGACGAAGCCGGCCTCGCGCAGGTGCTTGCGCGCTTGTCGACCGTGAAGGCGCTGCCATGAAACAGCCATTTTCACCTATCGCCCTGCACCGCTCACTGGACAAGGACTGGCGCTCACCTAAGGGCTGGCGCAGCATATCGGCGGTCAACCACACGACAGTGGGGCTGCGATTTATTGTCGCGGCGCTGGTTTTCTTCCTGATCGGCGGCGTGCTCGCCATGTTGCTGCGCGCCCAACTGGCGACATCGGGCAACGCATTCCTGGACAGCGACGCCTACAACCAAGTCTTCACCATGCATGGCACGGTGATGATGTTTCTTTTCGCCATCCCGATGCTGGAGGGCTTTTCGTTTTATCTGTTGCCCAAAATGCTGGGCGCGCGTGACCTGGCCTACCCCAGGCTGGGCGCCTATGCCTGGTGGTGCTATCTTGCCGGCGGCTTGATACTGGTTGCCGCGATGGCGTTGGGGCTGGCGCCCGACAGCGGCTGGTTCATGTACACACCGCTGTCCGGCGCCACCTACCGACCGGGCATCAATAGCGATATATGGCTGATCGGCGTGACGTTCGCTGAAATTTCAGCCATCTGCGGCGCGGTGGAATTGATTGCGACCATACTCAAATTGCGCGCGCCAGGCATGGGGCTGAACCGCATGCCGATTTTCGCGTGGTACATCCTGGTCACCGCCGGGATGATACTGGTGGGATTTCCGCCGCTGATATTGGGCAGCATCCTGCTGGAAATCGAACGCGCCTTCGCCTGGCCGTTCTTTGATGTGGCGCGCGGGGGCGACCCGCTACTGTGGCAGCATTTGTTCTGGCTTTTCGGCCACCCTGAGGTCTATATTATTTTTCTGCCGGCGGCCGGCATGGTGTCAACCATGATCCCCGTGTTCGCGCAGCGGCCTTTGGCCGGCTATGTGTGGGTGGTGGCCAGTGTGGCCGCCGTCGGATTTCTCAGTTTCGGGCTGTGGGTGCATCATATGTTTACCGTCGGGATCCCGCAGCTGGCCGTCCTGTTTTTCTCGGCAGCCAGCATGCTGGTGGCGGTGCCTACGGCGGTGCAGTTTTTTGCATGGATTGCAACGCTATGGTCGGGGCGCACGCAGTTTCGGCTGCCCATGCTGTACCTGGCCGGCTTCCTCGTCGTGTTCGTCACCGGCGGGTTGACCGGCGTAATGCTGGCCCTGGTGCCGTTCAACTGGCAGGCCCACGACACTCATTTCGTGGTGGCGCACTTGCACTATGTGCTGACCGGCGGGATGGTCTTCCCGGTATTGGCCGCGGCATGCTACTGGATGCCGCACATCACGGGCAGGATGCCTTCCGGCAAAACGGGAACGACGGCTTTCTGGCTGATTTTTTCCGGATTCAACCTGACCTTTCTTCCCATGCACCTCACTGGCCTGGTCGGTATGCCGCGCAGAATCTATACGTATCCTCCGGATGCGGGATGGGATACGCTGAATCTGCTGTCGTCCTTGGGCGCGTTTGTTCAGGCCATGGGCTTCATGGTGTTCTTGCTCGATATGTTTCTGCACATGCGCGCAGGGCGGGCCGCGCCGCGCAATCCCTGGAAGTCCGGAACGCTGGAGTGGGCCACGCCCATCCCGCCACCGTCCTACAATTTCGCGAGCCTGCCCGACGTCCAGGGACGCGATCCCCTCTGGGATAATCCGGCGCTGGGCGTGGAGCTCGCCGGAGGCAAGCATTGGCTGGCTACACCGGCTCCAGGCCAGCGGCAGACCATCAGCGTGGATGCCATGACCGGGAAGCCGCGCAGCGTCGTGCAGTTGCCCGGGCCAAGCTGGCTGCCTTTTTATGCGGCCATCGCCACGGCTGTGTTTTTTGTCTGCATCCTGTTCAAGACATACGAGGCGGCGCTCGCCGGAGCCCTGGCGGCGCTGCTTGTCTTCCTGCGTTGGGCATGGCGTAACGGTGCGCGCGAAGATCCCGCGGCGATAGAAGCCGTGACGGCAGTCATGCTGCCTCCCCATTTTGCCGCATCCGGTGCGCCCGGGTGGTGGGGCATGGCATGCAGCCTGGCCGCCAATGCAGCCCTGTTTGGCTCGTTATTGTTCGGCTATCTTTTTCTATGGACGATGGCGCCGAATTGGCCGCCGCCGGCCTGGATCGATATTCCCTTGTTTTGGGGCACGATGGCGGCGAGCTTGCCCGTGGCGGCGGCCGCCGCTGTACGCGCGGCGTACTCGGCAAATCAACGGGGCCGGATGCGCGCCTGCATTTTGTGGCTTATTGCCAGCGCGGCAGCCAGCGTAGCCGCGACCCTGGGAGTGTTCATGGTGGCGGCGCAGCTACCCTCCGCCACCAGCCACGCCTATGTGTCGACCACACTGGTATTGCTCTGTTATGCGGGCTTGCACATCGCTACGGCCGGCGTACTGGCCGCATACGTCGCTTTGCGTTGTCGCGCGGGCTACGTATCCCGGATCCGGTCCTTGGAGCCGGCGGTGCTGCGGCTCTGGTGCGACTACACCGCAATTGCGGGCGTGGTGGTAATGGCCGCGCTTTACGGACTCCCGCGGGTGTTCTCATGATGCCGGCCCGCCGCTACGGCTTGTGGCGCGCCATGACGGGGCTTGCCATTTGGATGCTATGTTTTGTTGCCCTGTATGGTGGCCATGCGCTGGGCTGTCTCTATAGCGCGATGCTGAACGACGTATTCGGATTGCCTGTACTGACATGGCTGCTGGTGCTGGTATGGGCAGTCTCGCTGGCGCTGCTTTTATGGCTGGCGCTACGTAGCCTGTCGTCGTTGCGCGTAGCGCGTGGGGCGGGAGGTTCGCAACAATTGTCCCGTTTCATGTCTGTGCTGACATTGACGGTGGATATTTCCGGGTTCGTATCGACCGTTGCCATCGGACTGCCTCTGTTATGGATGCCGGTCTGCGCTTAGCCGCTGGCGGTGACTATAATCGTCTGTACTCTTACTTCGGAATCCCCATGACAATCTCCCTCTATGCCGCTTCGGTTCCTGTTTTCAAACAAATGCTGAACAGCCTGGACGCCTTGCTCAGCAAGGCCGAAGAACATGCGGAGGTTCGGAAGATCGATCCCGCCGCCTTATTGCAGGCGCGTCTTTTCCCTGACATGTTTCCTCTGGCCCGCCAAGTGGAAGTCGCCGCTGATTTCGCCCGGGGTGTATCGGCGCGCCTGGCCGGTGCCGATGTCCCCAAGTTTGACGACGTCGAGCCGACTTTTGCCGGTCTGCATGAACTCATCGCCAAGTCGCTGGCTTTTATCGACGGCTTTGCCGCCGGCCAGATCGACGGCAACGAAGGCCGCGTCATCGTGACACGCCCTGGTACGCCTAAAGAAAGGAAGTTCGATGGTCAGTCGTATTTGCTGACTTACGGCCTGCCGCAGTTCTTCTTCCATGTCACGACGGCCTACGCAATTTTGCGACACAACGGCGTCGAAGTGGGCAAGCGTGATTTCATGGGCCAGTACTGACGCCTGGCCAGCGATGTCGCGCTTATTTGTTCAATAACGTCACGCGGGTCGGGGCATTACGCCAGGCCCGCGTGATGTCTTGCCCACGCCGTGATGTTCGAGGCGCTCATGGCGCCGGCCTGACGAGCTATCTCGCGTCCGCCCTTGAATAGCGCCAACGTCGGAATGCTTCGTATGGAATAGCCGGCAGCCAGCTCCTGCGCCGCTTCGGTGTCCAGTTTGGCCACGCGCACCATGGGCTCCAGTTGTTGCGCCGCCTGGACATACGCGGGCGCCATGCTCAGGCATGGGCCGCACCATGGCGCCCAGAAGTCCACCAGTACCGGAATGTCGTTGCGCGAAATGTGCTGTGGAAAGCGCTTGCCGGTAAGTTCCAGCGGTTTGCCGGTAAAGAGTTCTTGCCTGCATTTTCCGCAGGTTGGCTGATCGCGCAAGCGATCTTGGGGGATCCGGTTTACGGTATCGCAATGCGGACAGACTACATGTAGCGATTCGGTCATCGATTTCTCCAGTGTTTGTTCATGGCCTAATGGCCTTACGCCCCGGCACTGCGTATAGAATAGTCCTTCGCCTTACTGTCCTCCAGGAAGCAAAGCATGAATGAGTTCGACATAGTTGTCGATGCGATCACGTCTCGGCGTAGTGTCAGGGGTTTTCTGCCTGATCCAGTCAGCATCGACCTTATCAACAAGATCCTTGCCACGGCTTCATACGCGCCCAGCGGCAGCAATATCCAGCCCTGGGCCGTCCATGTTGTCATGGGCGAAACACGCGATGAACTCTCCCGCCGCTTGCTCGACGCCCACAGCAGCAAACTGCCCGAAACCCGCGAGTATGACTATTATCCGGTGAACTGGCGCAGTCCTTATATCGAGCGCCGGCGCGCAACGGGATGGGGCCTGTACGAAACCCTGGGCATCGAAAAGGGCGATCGCCAGGCATCGGCGCAGCAGCACGGACGCAACTACACGTTTTTCGGTGCCCCGGTCGTCCTTGTCTTTTCCATAGACAATGACCTGCAGCAGGGCAGTTGGCTCGATTACGGCATGTTTCTCCAGAACATCATGGTGGCGGCGCGGGCCAGCGGTTTGCACACGTGTCCGCAAGCGGCGTTGGCCAACTATCCGGGCATCATAAAAAGCCAACTGGGCATCGGCGATGAGCAGACAATAATTTGCGGTATCGCCATGGGCTATGAAGACACTGATTGCCTGGCCAACCGATACAGGCCATCGCGTATCCGCCTCGATGAGTTCGTGACGTTTCATTCCTGACGCTCATTGAACAGATTATCTCAAGCAATTATGGATACAAATAACGTTGATGCAATAAAGGGCGGGAACGCTTCGAGATCTGATTGCAACTTCCTTCGCGGTGGGGGCGAAATGGGCGCCCTGATGCGGTCGCACGACTGGTCCGTGTCGTCGCTGGGATCGCCCAGGAGCTGGCCTCAATCATTGCGCACGGCAGTGCGCCTTTTGCTGAATACGCGTCATCCCATGTATATATGGTGGGGACAGGATGGAGCCTGTCTCTACAACGACGCCTACCGTGAATCGATAGGTCCCGAGCGTCATCCGGAGTCCCTGGGCCAGCCGGCCCGCCAGGTGTGGGAAGAGATCTGGGACGTTATCGGTCCGCAGATCGAGCAGGTCATGGCGGGCGGCGAGGCAACCTGGAATGAAGATCATCTGGTCCCCATCACACGCCACGGCCGGCGCGACGACGTCTACTGGACCTACAGCTTCAGTCCCATCGATGAGGACACGGCGCCGGGCGGAGTGGGCGGGGTACTGGTCGTCTGCACCGAAACGACGCAAAAGGTGCTGGCCAAACAGAGCCTGGCACTGGCCGTCGACCGGCAAAGACGGCTGTTTCAATGCGCTCCGGGCTTTATTGCCATCCTGCGGGGGCCGAATCATGTATTCGAGTTCGTGAACGACGCCTGCATCGAGCTGGCGGGCGACCGCGACTACATCGGCAGGTCGGCCCTCGATGCCGTGCCCGATGTACAGGGGCAGGGTTATATTGAACTGCTGGATCGCGTCTATGCCACGGGTGAACGCTTTGTTGCGCAGCAGAAATCGCTGCGCGTGGCGCGTACTCCTGGCGCGCCCTTCGAAGAACGCTTCATCGACTTCATCTACGAGCCTATCGTGGATGACGACGGCGCGGTAACGGGGATTTTTGTCGAAGGCTTCGACGTAACGGATAGGGCGCTTGCCGATGCGGCATTGCGCGAAAGCGAAGCGCGCTTGCGCGAGCTGAACACGTATCTGGAGCGCGAGGTAATGGATCGCTCGGCCGTGGGCGGACGCTTCTGGCAGATCAGTCCGGATCTACTGGGCGTTTTCTCGGCGGATGCTCATTTTGAAAGCGTGAATCCCGCCTGGGAGACGGTGGTGGGCTGGACCGAAGCTGAACTCGCGACGATGTCGTTTTTCGATCTGCTCCACCCCGATGAGCGGCAGGAATGGCAAAACAAATTTGAACGTCTCGAGGCCGGCAAGCACATCACGCGGTTCGAATGCCGATATCGCCGTAAAGACGGCCAGTACAACTGGTTTGTGTGGGCGGCGGCGCCGTTCAACGATGCCTATTACTGCATAGGGCGCGACATCACCAGCCAGAAAGAGGCTGAAGAAGAGCTCGCCGTCGCGCGCGACGCCTTGCGCCAGTCCCAGAAAATGGAAGCCATAGGCCAACTGACCGGCGGCATTGCCCATGACTTCAACAATCTGCTTGCTGGCATCAGCGGCAACCTCGAAATGTTGGAAATGCGCCTGGAACAGGGCCGCCTGTCCGACCTGGATCATTACATCAGCGGGGCCCAAGGTTCTGCGCGAAGGGCGGCCGGATTGACGCAACGGCTGCTGGCTTTTTCCCGTCGCCAGACGCTGGCGCCCAAGCCTACCGATACAAACCGGCTCATCGCGAGCATGGAAGACTTGATCCGCCGCACGGTCGGCCCGGATATCGACCTGTATATTGTCGGTTCCGAGGACCTTTGGCCAACGCGTGTCGACCGGTCTCAATTGGAAAATGCGCTGCTGAATCTTTGCATCAATGCCCGGGATGCGATGTCTCCCGACGGAGGCCGCCTTACCATCGAGACGGCCAACAAATCGCTCGACGAAAGGGCGGCGCGCGAACGGACCCTTCCACCCGGCGAGTACGTGGCCCTTAGCGTCACTGACACAGGCTCCGGCATGCCGCCGGACGTGATCTCCCAGGCTTTCGATCCTTTTTTCACGACCAAACCGCTGGGCCAGGGCACAGGGCTTGGGCTCTCGATGATTTACGGCTTCGTGCGGCAGTCCGGCGGGCAGGTCCAGATTTATTCCGAAGTCGGCACAGGCACTACCATGTGTATTTATTTGCCACGCTACGCAGGCAGTACCGAGGCGCCCAAGGACGTCAGCAGCGCCGTCGTGAAAGCCTCGGGCCGGGGAGAGACCGTCGTCGTCATCGATGATGAGCCGGCGCTACGGCAGCTCATGGTGGAGGTGCTTGAAGAAAACGGCTATAACGCCATCGAGGCTGCGGACGGTCCAGCGGGCCTGAAACTGCTCGAGTCGGAAGATGAGGTGGATCTTCTCATTACCGACGTGGGCTTGCCGGGGGGTATGAACGGCCGCCAGGTCGCCGACGCGGCGCGCGTTAGCCGTCCCGGCCTGAAAGTTTTGTTCGTTACCGGCTATGCCGAGAACGCCATCGTACGCAATGGTTTGCTGGATCCCGGAATGGAAGTGATGACCAAGCCGTTCACCATGGCAAGCATGGGCAGCAAAATACGTGATCTTATAGGGCGGTGAAAAGATAGTGGCAAGGATTCGAAGATGAGAGTGTCGGTCAATAAAGACGATCCGGGCCATGCGACCTTACAGTACGGGCGTTTCGATGTTTTTCTGGACGGCGAACTGGTCAAAGGTTGTATTACCGCCGACGAAGAGCTTGGTATGTGTGAAGTCATCGACTACGACGAAAAAGGCCGCGCTACGGTCGAAGGTGGCCGGCTCAAGACGGTGGTACGTTACGGCAAGGTGCAATTGCGGCAGGCGGGCGGCAAGGCGAAATGAGGCGGCGCGTTGCGCGCGCCCCCGGTTTGAAGTGAATGCTATAGGGACGTGTTTTTTTCTTCAGCCGGCAAGGGCGACGGCGCCGGCTTTGCATACAATTGGCTCAATATGGTCAGGCCTATCAGGCCGGCGCCGATGAGGTCGGTGATGATGCCGGGCTTGATCAAGGTAAGCGCGGCAACCAGCAACATGACGCGTTCCCACGATCGGGCAGGCCCAAAGAAAAAATAACCATGCAGTCCTGCCGCCAGGCATGTGACCCCGATAGTCGCCGTAACGATGGTCAACATGACCGTGCCCAGGTCGCCGATCAGCAGCAGCGAGGGCGCGAAAACGAACATGAAAGGAATGATGTAGCCGGTCAGCCCCAGCTTGACGGCGGCCCAACTGGTTTCCATGAGACCGGCGCGCGATATGCCGTTGGCCGCATAGACCGCCATCGCCACCGGTGGCGTGATGGCGGACAGCACTGCAAAGTACAGCACGAACAAGTGGGCCGCTTCCACCTGGACGCCGAGCTTCACCAATGCAGGAACCAGCAATGCAACCTGCACGATGTAAGCGGGAGTGGTGGGCAGGCCCATGCCCAGCAGGATTCCTGCCGCCATGGTCAAGATCAGTGCCAGTATCAGTGAATCCTGGGAAATGGCCAGGACCACGCCCGTAAAGCTCAAGCCCAGGCCGGTCAGGGTAATGGCGCCGATGACAATGCCTGCCGTGGCACACGCAAGAGCCACGACGACAGTATTTCGTGCGCCCGCTTCCAGCGTTTCGATAATGGCTGATAGCGTGAAGACGCGCCGTGTGCTGGCACGCAGCCATGTAGTCGGTATGACCGAGCAGATACCGCTGAGCGCAGCAAAGGCGGCGCTATAGCCCATGAGCAATGTGATGATGATGACGAAGAGCGGCAGGAACAAATGGCCGCGTTCCCGAATCACCGCGCCTATGCGGGGCAGGTCCGGTTTGGGCAAGCCCTTCAAGCCGATGCGCTTGGCCTCGAAGTGCACGGCCATGAATACGGCGATGTAGTACAGAATGGCGGGCAAGACCGCGAAAGCGGCCACGGTGAGATACGAGACACCCAGGAATTCGGCCATGACGAAGGCTGCCGCGCCCATAATGGGCGGCATCAGTTGGCCGCCGGTAGAGGCAACAGCTTCTACGGCGCCAGCAAAACCGGCGTTGTAGCCGGTACGCTTCATCAGCGGAATGGTGAATGTGCCGGTTGTCATGACGTTGGCAACAGCACTGCCTGAAACGGTGCCGAACAGGCTGCTGGTAATGACTGCCACTTTGGCTGGCCCGCCGGCGGTGTGTCCGGCCAGTGCGAGCGCGAAATCCATGAACAATTGTCCGGCCCCGCTGCGCTCGACGAAGGCGCCGAACAAAATGAACAACATGACGTAAGTGGCCGACACGTACAAGGGGATGCCGAATATCCCCTCGGTGGTCAGGTAAATTTGATCGAACATCGCGGCAAAGGACTGATTGCCGAAGGTAAGCCCATAGGCGATGAAAACCACGGCGATGATGGGTAGCGCAAGCCCTGTGGCCCGCCGTGTGGCTTCCAGCAGCATCAGGATCAAGGCGCTGCCGAACACGTAATCGTAAACCGTGGGGTCGTCCACATACGGCATGCGGTAGACAATGTAGTCCAGGTTCAGCGACGGATAAAGCGCCCCTGCGACCGCCACCAACAGGAAGAGAATATCCACAATGCCGACCTTTGCGGCACGGCCATTGAGCCCGGGCAGGACAAGAAAGGCCAGCGCCAGCGCGAAGGCCAGGTGCAGCCCGCGCATTACATAGGCATCGGGTGGGCCGACGAATGCAACATACAACTGGAACAGCGACATCGAGGCGCCGACCAGGGTGATCAAACGGGCAGCCAATGAAGTGGGTATGTATCGCATGCCGGCGCACCTGCAAAGTGATGACGCTATGGGATCAAGCGACGTGCCGGCACGGTCGATGCAATGGCCGGCACGTCAGTTAGTACGCAGCAAAGGTTACAGAACGCCTTTTTCTTTGTAGAACTTTTCAGCTCCCTTGTGCAGGGGAACGCCTATATCCTCGGCCATCATCTTTACCGTGGTGGGCGCCATCGCCTTGGCGATGGCTTCGAGATCGGCCTTTTCGGCCACGATGCCCTGGAGGATCTTATAGACTGTTTCCTCTTCAAGATCGCAGCGGGCGATGAGGTGAGTGGCATATCCCACAGCCTGTACATCTTTGTCCTGGCCGGGATAGCTGCCGGCTGGAATGTTGAGCTTGGTGTAGCCCGGATTGAGCTTGCGCATTGCCTGGAATTTGTCATCGGGCACTTCGATGAGCTCGATTGCCCGCGCCGAAGCTAAGTCCATGATGGACGCGGACGGGACTGTCGTGCCCAGAGTAAAGAGTTGCGCGTTATTGTCCTTGAGCAAGGAGACGGCATCGGTATACGACACATAGCTGACGCGGCCCATGTCTTTGTATGTCATGCCGTACACATCGAGCATCTGGGCGGTGATGAATTCCGCCGTATTGCCGCGGGGCTGCACCGCGATTGACTTTCCTTTGACATCGGCAAGCGTATCGATGCCCGCGTCGGCGTTGGCAACGATCTGGAAATACTGCGGATACAGTGTGGCCACGTTGCATACATTGTCGGCCTTGGCCTCGAAAGGAGCACGGCCTGCCACGCCGTCCACGGTCGAGATCGAATTGCCGAAGCCGAAGTCGGCTTTGCCCAGTTGCACTGCCTTGACATTGGCTATGCCTGCCCCGGGCAGTACCTGGATCTTCACCCCGGACTTGCCGGCAATGTTGGCGATGGCGCCACCGAGTGGGTACCAGGAGCCGCCCTGTGGGCCGGTCATCAAGCGAACCTGCTGGGCGCCGGCGATCGTGCCGAACAATACTGAAGCAAGGAATCCTGCCGTCACTGCCGTGTTCTTGAGTTTCATGCGCATGTGTCTACTCCTCAAAGTGCCGTCTGATGGATGGCCGCCATTCTGTTGCCTGCGCGGCGCGTAAGCGATGTGGTTGTAATAATCCGCTTTGGTAAGTCTGAGTCGCGGCTCAGGCGTTAGCCAGTATTGTCTGTCGGTAAAATCGCTGTCAAGGTGTAAGTGCTAGGGGTTTATATCAATACGGCATGCATATTGTGCTTGTTAAGGTGGAAACACTCCGACATTTCAGGCTGTTATATGACCGCTCAAGAATCCGCAAAAGCATCCTCCGATATATTGGTCAATTCCCAGGCTCTGCACGAATTCGTGGTGGGCTTATGGCGTAAAGCGGGAAGCAGTCCGGCCGAAGCCAGCCTGGTGGCCGACCACCTGGTCATGGCCAATCTCACGGGCCATGACTCCCACGGCGTGGGCATGATTCCACGCTACGTGAAATCGCTGCGGGACGGCATACTGAAGTTGAATCAACATGCGGTCGTCGTGCGGGATGCGGGGGCGGTTCTCACGGTAGACGGCGTCTGCGGATTCGGGCAGGTGGTCGCGTACGAGGCCATGAATCGCGGCATAGAGCGGGTAAAGACAACAGGGATATGTGCAGTAGGCCTGCGCAACGCCCATCATATCGGTCGTATTGGCCACTGGGCCGAGCAGTGCGCCGAACAGGGGCTGGTTTCCTTTCACTTCGTGAACGTGGCCGGCAGCGTCCATGTGTCGCCATGGGGTGGCAGCGACGGCCGTTTCGGTACCAATCCGTTTTGCGCCGCCTTTCCGCGCAAGGGAAAAGAACCGCTGGTGCTCGACTTTGCCACCAGCGGCATCGCACAAGGCAAGGCGCGCGTGGCCTATAACAAAGGCATCGAGGTGCCCGCGGGCTGCCTGATCGATGCCCACGGCCAGCCTACTACCGATCCGCGAGTGATGTTCGAAGCGCCGCAAGGAGCATTGCGCACCTTTGGCGAACATAAAGGACACGGGCTTGCGATGATGTGCGAGCTGTTTTCCGGCGCGCTTACCGGCGGGTACACCACGCATGCCGAGACACGCGTCAAGCACAGCGGCATAATCAATTGCATGCTTTCGGTCATTATTGATCCGGCTGCGTTCGATGCTGCCGATACGGAGGCCGAGGCCGAGGCGTTCATTGAGTGGGTCAAAGCGTCGCCCAGGGCGGCCGGCACCGACCGGATTTTCGCGCCCGGCGAACCTGAACGAGCGCGAGCCGCCCAGCGGCGCAGTGCCGGCATACCCATAGATGCCGGCACCTGGAGCGAAATCGTTGACGCAGCCACCGCGCTCGATATGCCGCAATCAGACGTCGACTCGGTCCTGGCGGCGGGCTAGCACGCCGCGCGGATCAGATTCCCGTTCCCTTGTAGGCCAGTCCCACGGCGAGCGCCGCCATGACGACGGCAATTATGCCGTCAAGAATCCGCCAAGCCTTCTGCCTGGCGAACAGCGGTGCGAAGAGCCTTGCTCCCGCGCCCAGCACTATCAGCCATGTGATGCTGGCGGTTAGTGCGCCGGCGGCAAAGCCCATGCGCGCGTCGGCGAAGCTGTGCGCCAGCGACCCCACCACGACCATATCCAGCCAGAAATGTGGATTAAGCAGGGTGAAGCCGCTGGCAGCCAGCATGGCGGCACGTCGCGACGGGACGGCTTGGCTCGCTGCCTCTACACTGCTTTGTGGCTTCAGTGCGCGATGTGCGGACTGGAAGGCATACCAAAGCAGGAAGGCGACACCGAACCAAAGAATGCCGCCGGTGAGCCAGGGCGCCGACGCCGCGACAGCTTGCAGGCCCCACACGCTGGCGAAGATGAAAATTGCGTCAATCGAGGCGCAGACCAGAAGGATGCTGATCAAATGCGTGCGCAACAGTCCCTGGCGCAGGATGAAAGCGCTTTGCGCCCCGACTACTGCGAACAAGCCAAGACCGGTGGCGATGCCACTGGCCCAGGCAGAGAAAAACGAGGGTTGAAGGATTAGCGTAAACATGCGAGGAATTCCGAGAATGACGATGCCGCGGCAGTTCGCCACGGCATTGCCCTATTCTGGCCACTCTGAGATATAAAATAAAGCTAATTTTATTAACGTGAGTTAAGACAAGCTAATGTTAAACCTCGATCATGGAAACCTCAGGGCCCTCGCCGCGGTGGTGCGCGAAGGCAGTTTTGAGCGCGCCGCCGCCATATTGAACGTAACGCCGTCTGCCGTATCGCAGCGCATCAAGGTACTGGAAGAACGCATGGGCCGCCTGCTAGTGCAGCGTACCGTGCCTGCCGTGGCCACACCGGACGGACAAGTGCTGGTGCAGTTGGCCGAGCATACGGCTCTGCTCGAGCACGACGCGCTTAATCGGCTTGGGCTGGATGAAAGCATGCCGCAAACAAGCATCGCGGTGGCAGTCAATCATGACAGTCTGGAGACATGGTTCATGCATGCGGCAGAGTTGTTCGCAGGCAAGACGAGCGCCACGCTGGACTTGCAGTCCGAAGACCAGGACCACACGGCGGCCTTGTTGCGCAAGGGCGCTGTGCTGGGAGCGCTGACCACCCTGGCTGACGCGGTTCAGGGATGCCGCATTCACGCGCTGGGCAGCATGCGTTATGCCGCCACCTGCTCGCCGGATTTCCACGAGCGCTATTTTGCCAAGGGGGTCAACGCACGCACGCTGGCCGAGGCGCCGGTCCTGGTTTTCAACAGGAAAGACGCCATGCAGGCGCGTTTTGCAAAAAAGGTGATGGGCGGTGCCGACTGGCATCCGCCGGTATGGTGGCTGCCTTCATCGCGTGCCTTCGTGCAAGCCACGTTGGCAGGATTGGGCTGGACCATGAATCCCTTGCTGCTGGTGCAGGAGGAACTGGCCGCTGGCCGTCTGGTCCTGCTGCGAGCGCGGGCGTGGGAGGACGTGCCGCTTTACTGGCAGCACTGGGGAGTCAATTCACACACCATGGATGTGCTGAGCGACTCCGTTCTTGCCGCCGCGGCAGGACTGCTGCGGCGGCGCTGACGCGATTGCGTCGGGCGCCGTTGCGTCGGACGCCGTTGCGTTTGCGCCGCCGGAACTGCTTACTGCTGTTCTACTACGACAGTCGAACGCTTGCGTTGCGCCAGCAAGCGGCCAACGATCACGATGAACAAGGCGCCGACAACTTCAGCCGCCAGTTTTACGGTGCCCGAAATGGGGCCGAACTGTTCGACGATTACGACATCGGTGACCAGCATTCCGCCTGCGATCCAGCCAAGCAGCGCCGCGCCCAGGGTGACGACCATCGGGAAGCGGTCGATGAGTTTGAGCACCAGGGTGCTGCCCCAGATGATGATGGGCACGCTGACGACGAGGCCGAAGATGACCAGGCCAATCTGGTGTTCAGGATTGGCGGTCTGGGCGGCGCCGGCGATGGCGATGACGTTGTCCAGGCTCATGACGAAGTCGGCAATGATAATGGTCTTGACGGCCGAGAAGATTGAGGCGCCGCCATCGATTTTTCCGTGTGCGTCTTCTTCAGGGATGAGCAGTTTGACACCGACCCAGACCAGTAGCAGGGCACCGACGACCTTGAGGTACGGTACGCTGAGCAGGGTCAGGGCAAAGGCAATCAATGCGACGCGCAGGAAGATGGCGCCTGCGGTACCCCAGAGTATGCCTTGCATGCGTTGTTTGGCCGGAAGGTTACGGCAAGCCAGCGCGATGACGACGGCGTTGTCGCCGCCCAAGAGGATGTCGATCAGGATGATCTGGAATACTGCGGCCCAGCTTAGTGTTTGTAAAAATTCTAGCATCGGTCACCCGTATGAATGGAATTGAAAGAAGGGATACGGATCGGGCCGATTGTGTGCGCGCCTGGAAGTCGCCTTGATGCTGTGGGGCGAGTTCCAGACTAAGCAAAATGGCCTGATCCAGAAGGACACAGGCCATTGACAGCTATTGCTGGGATATGAGCCTTGCCTTCGATGGCAAGGTCTTGCTAGCAACATGATGATGTTGCCCGAGCACCGGGCGTTTGCAGAGTGATGCAAGACAGCCGTAATGACGATGCGTCGGAAGAAAGCTACTCCCCTTGATGTTCGCAAGTATATTGATGTGAGGGATAAAGTCAAGTCGGGAGTAGTGGTATTTCTGCTGTCAATACTGGTTTCTTATGTGCTGCCGGGTTCTTATGACGGTGCTGGTTCCCTTATGACGGTGCTGGTTTCTTATGACGGTGCTGGTTTCTTATGACGATGCTGGTTTCTTATGGCGGCGCCGGGGGCTGGTGTGGCTGAGCTCCATATCGCTGCGGTCCTGTGCTTCGCCAGGACTGCCCGTGCCGGTGACCTCAGTCAGGGCGGACGCGAACTCACGGCAACGGACAGCCACTGGCTGTCCGTAAGCGCGCCGTTCGAACAGCGCGCCCTTAGTCCCCTGACTGAGGTCACCGGCACGGCGCGCTCAAATTCCGCCCAGCCACCCCAGCCCCCGGCGCCTCGCATAGATGTGGTTTGGCGAGGGTCAGGTTATTGACTCGTGATCGGGTGACTCAACGTTTACGCTGTTTTCGCTGGACTGGGTGAGCCGACGATGATTAGATCAGTGTCGCCGGGACGCGATGACTCTTAAAGTATCGGATGTATGTCACTGAAAGGGATTCGGCCGCTTCCCAAATCAGGAAGCCTCTGTCGCATCCCGAATCAGGCCGCTTGCCGCTCCCGGGCGGCCACTTCCAGTATCCATGCGCGGAAGGCGCTGAGGGCGGGGTGGTCTTTGCGTTGTTGGGGGCAGCACAGGACATAGCCGCGGTCGAGCGATACGGGTATGTCGAAAGGGGAGACGACGCGGCCGGTGGCGATTTCGTCGCGTACCAGGCAGCGCTGGAGTACGGCGATGCCCATGTCGGCCATGACTGCCCGCACCAGGATGGAGACCTGGTCCAGCGCTGTGCCTGGGGGCGGCTTGCCGGCGACACCGACGGAGTCGAACCAGCGTTGCCAGTTGTCGGGGGCGTTGGCGTGGTAGAGGAGGGGTTCTTGGAGCAACTGGCCGGGATCGGTCCACAGTCCGGCCGCCTTGCGTGCCTGCAACCGGTCGGGGTGGCAGATGACGACAATCTCGCGGCCCAGCAGGTAGTCGCTATGGCATTGCGGCCACTGATGAGGAAGGCCGCTGAGGATGGCGGCATGGGGTGTGGCTTGCGAGAAATCTTCATCGCGTCTATATGCGGCAAAGGAGAGGGTGATTTCCGGATGGCGGCGGTGAAAGTCGGGCAGGCGCGGTACCAGCCATACACTGGCCAGCGTGGGCACTACGGCGAGGCTCAGGTGCTGGCGGCCTGCCGTGCTGCGCAGCTCTGATGAAATTGATTCGATTGCTTGCAGTGGCTCGGCGGTGGCGTCGGCGAGGCGGCGACCGGCGTCAGTGAGTGTCAGTCCGTGGGCGCTGCGTTTCATCAGCGGCTGGCCGAAATGCGTTTCCAGCCGGGAAATGGCACGGCTGACGGCGCCTTGAGTCAGGCAGAGCGTCTCCGCCGCTTTCGTGAAGCTGCCGAGCCGCGCTGCCGTAGTAAAGGCGTGCAATTCTGACATGGACGGTGAATGAATCTTCATTGACTGTGCTGGGCGGGCGGAGCTAAGTAGGGTTATTACATTATGTAATACTAGCCTGCAATATAGTCGTTTGCCGGTGACAAGTAAATTGCAGATACTCCATTTTTCATCTTTCTCACGTTCCTGGAGTTTTCCATGTCCGCAACAATTACTGCAAAGTTGGTTCGCCGCGCTTTGGCCGGTGCCGCCGTGTTCATGATGGGCTGTGCCGGCTCCGCCGTGGCGGCCGATTATCCGTCCCATTCCATACGCATGATCGTGCCGTTTGCCGCGGGCGGGTCGACGGATCTGGTTGGCCGTCTGATTGCGGAGTATGTCGGGCGCGAGCTGGGGCAGTCCATCGTTGTGGAAAACAGATCCGGCGCCGGCGGTGCTCTTGGGGCTGAACAGATTGCACGCGCGGTGCCCGACGGCTATACCATAGGCATGGCCACGGTAAGCACGCATGGCGCCAATCCTGCGATCCACAAGAATCTGAAATACGATGCAGTGAAAGACTTTGCGCCTATCTCCAACGTAATGGGCGTTCCAAGCATCTTTGCCGTGAACATGAAGGTGCCGGCCAAGGATATGAAAGAATTCATCGCGCTGGCCAAGTCCAAGCCCATGGAGTATTCGTTTGCCTCGCCGGGCGTGGGTTCCCTGGGCCATGCCAACATCGAGAACTTCATGATGCTCGCCGATATCAAAATGCTGCACGTGCCTTATCGCGGTGCGGGTCCAGCCTTGAATGATGCGTTGGCCGGCCAGGTGGATGCCATTACCGACAACTTGTCGTCGACCTTGCCGCATTTGCAGGAAGGCCGCTTGCGTCCGCTGGCGGTGCTGGGTGCGCAGCGTTCGGCCTTGCTGCCCGATGTACCGACTTACATCGAACTCGGTTTTCCCGCGATGGGAACAGGCGGCTGGTTTGGCCTGGTTGCGCCGGCAGGCACGCCCAAGGAGATTATCGACCGCTTGAACCAGGCCGTACGCAAGGCGACTGCCAGTCCCGAATTCCAGGAACGCGCGCATAAGGCCGGCGGTACGATCATGACGAACTCGCCTGAAGAGTTCGCCCAGGAGATTGACGCTGCGATGAAACGCTATGCCGCGGTTGTCAAGGCCGCCAACATCCAGACGAACTGATGATGTCGCAAACAGCCATTGACGCTGTCGTTCGTATCGACCCGGTGGGCAAGGCGATTCCGCTGGTTTGCGACTCCCCGCATAGCGGAACGTCGTATCCGGCGGACTTCGATCATGCCGTTGCGCGGTCCTTGCTGCGCCAGGGTGAAGATACCCATGTCGACGCTCTGTGGGCCGCGGCGCCGGGGCACGGCGCCACGCTGGTCGCGGCCACGTTTCCACGCACTTATATCGACCCGAACCGCAACCTGACCGACCTGGATCCGGATGCGCTGGATGGGCAGTGGCCCGAAGAACTTTTTCCCGGCGAGAAGACTCGCCTGGGAAAGGGACTGGTCTGGACGCGGATGGACGCCCGCAACCCGATCTACGGGCGCCGGCTCAGCGTCGCCGAAGTGCGCCACCGCATTGATAATTACTACGCGCCATATCATGCGGTGCTGGCTAAGGCCATTCAGGAACGCTACGACGAGTTCGGAGCCTTATGGCACATGAATTTGCATTCCATGCCCAACGATGCCTATGAACGGCTAGGCCTGCGCAGCGAGCATCCGCTGGCGGACTTCGTATTGGGTGACCGCGACGGCACGACTTGCGAGCCGGAGTTCGTGCAATTGATCGAAGATGTGTTGCGCAGCAAAGGATATACAGTGGCGCGCAACGATCCTTACAAGGGCGTGCAGCTGATTGCACAGATTGGTAAACCGGCTCTCCGCCGGCACAGTCTGCAGATCGAAATCCGGCGTCCGGTCTACATGGACGAAGTCAGCCGCGAACGCAATGATGGATTTCAACGCCTTCAATGCGACCTCGGCGACCTTTTGCATGAAGTCGGAACTTACGTAAGCGGCCGGATAGCCTAGGCAGGCATCCAACTCAGCGGCCACGCGCCGGAATGTACGTTCTGCAGCCAGAGGCTGCAGCTCAGCGTCTTGGCGTCCGTTATGGCGCCGCTGCGGCAAGCTGCCAGGACGTCATCGACAGCCATGGGGCACACTTCCAGGAATTCGTCATGGTCCAGCTTTGCGTCCCCGGCGACCAGGTCGCGCGCAAAGAGGATGTGGATGATTTCAGTGGAATATGAAATGGCCAGATGCAGGGCGCCGGCATGCGCCCAACTGCCGGCCGTATAGCCGGTTTCTTCCAGAAGCTCGCGTTTGGCGCAAGCCAGCGGGTCTTCGCCGGGATCCAGTTTGCCTGCCGGAAACTCCGTCATGACCATGCCCACCGGGTAGCGAAACTGGCGTTCGAGCAACACGCGGCCGTCATCGAGCATGGCAATGATGACGACCGCTCCTGGATGAACGAAGTATTCGCGCGTGGCGCTGGCTCCGTCGGGCAGGCGTACCGTGTCGCGGCGCGCATTCAGGAAGCGGCCCTCGAATAGAGTCTCAGTTTGCAGAAGCGTTTCGATCAGGTGTTTGTCGGTGGAGTCTGTCATGGCGATGCGCAATAAAGTCAGTGGAAGTGTGGATTAGCTTAGCAGCCTTACAAGGATACAATTGCTCATCTGTATTGCCTATATTCAGGAACGCTCTCATGTCACAAAGAAAAATGCCGCGCATGCTGGCCGCATGCCTGCTTGCAGCCGCCACATCGGTCTCCCTAGCAGCCGGTTGGCCAGAAAAGCCTGTACGAGTCATCGTTGTGTATCCTCCCGGCGGCGTCAGCGACACAGTAACGCGTGCGATAGCGGAAGAGCTCGGCACGCGCCTGAAGACGACGTTTGTCGTAGAGAACAAAGGAGGCGCAGGCGGAACAGTAGGCATGGCTGCCGTGGCAAAGGCCAAGCCCGACGGCTATACCATCGGGTTTTCATCGATCAGCCCGGTCGCGCTGTCCCCGCTGATTTCCAGCGTGTCTTACGACCCGAAGAAGGATATTGCTCCAGTAGCCAGCGTCATGGTTTCGCCCGTGGTGCTGCTGGGCACCAGTGCGTTCCAGGGCAAGAGCCTTAAAGATGTAATCAGCCAGTCCAAAGCCACGCCCGGCGCTTTGCGGTGGGCAACGTCGGGACCGGGTTCTGTCGGTCATCTGATGCTGGAACAGTTCCAGCACGACGCCAAAGTCAATGTCACGCACGTGCCCTACAAGGGCAGCGGTCAACAAACGAATGACGCCCTGGGCGGCCAGTTCGAGCTGATATCAACGAATGTAAGCTCCGCGCTGATCGGGCATATACAGCGTAACGCGCTTCATGCCATTGCCATTGCAGCCCCGGAGCGGGCGGAATTTCTGCCTGATGTGCCCACGTTTACCGAACTGGGCTATGCCAAGGCCAACAAGATGTCGGTATTTGGGTTCTTTGCGCCAGCGGGAACGCCCGATGCCATTGTCACGCGCTTGAATACAGAGATCAATGCGGTTATTGCGACGCCGGAGATTCAGAAATTGCTGACTGGCAGCAGCAATATCCCCATGACCGGCACTCCCCAGGACTTTTCCGCTCAGATCGGCGAAGAGCTTCAGGCAAATCGCGACCTGATCGAAAGCGCCGGACTCAAGCTCCAGTAGTTTGTACAAAATGCCTTGTCCGCATTTGACGCCGGCACGCGGGCAAGGCTGTAGCTCTTATAAATTCGCCGACTCTACGATCTTCCCGAATTTCGTACGCTCTGCGCTCACGAACTTCTTGAATTCATCCGTGGGCATGCCGCTGGGCTGAGCGCCCTGGGCTTCCAGTGTGGCCTGAAGGTCCGGCATTTCCAGCACGGCCGCGATATCTTGTTGAATCTGATGGACGATGTCGTCGGGCGTGCCGCCGGGTACGAAAATACCGAACCACTGGTTAAGTTCGAAAGCTTCAAGTCCTTTGGTCTCCGCAATGGGCCGCACGGTCGGTACGGTATCCGACGGCGTTTTCGAAGACAGGCCCAAAGGACGCAGCTTGTCGGCCTTCACATGCGACAGTCCGATAGGCAGGCCCACAAAGCCGATGTCGATCTGGTCCGCAAGCAGGGCGCTGATGGAGGGAGCAACGCCTTTGTACGGGACGTGTATCATTTTCGTGCCACTGATCTGCTCAAGCAGCGCCGCAGCAAGGTGTTGCGGGGTGCCCGAGCCTGATGACGCATAAGTTACTGAATCCGGATTGGCCTTGGCATAGGCCACGAGCTCTTCGACAGTCTTATAGGGCTTGCTGGGGTTGGCGACCAGCAGGAAGGGCAGTTTGACCGCAAGCGTGACGGGTTTGAGATCCTTCTCCGGGTCATAGGGCATTTTTTTCATGATGTGCTGGCTGATGACCACTTCGGCGGTTGCCGAAAGCATGATGGTCAGGCCGTCAGGCTTGGCACGTGCGACATACGCCGCGCCTATGGTACCGCTTGCACCATCTTTATTCGAAACGACCACGGTTTGCTTCCAGCGTTCAGTCAGTTTTTGCGCCAGCAACCTCGCGATGGAATCCGTGCCGCCGCCTGCAGAGTACGGGACGACGATGGTTACGGGCTTATCCGGCCATTGTTCGGCATGAGCAGTGGCGATTCCGCTTAATGCCAACATTCCGGCAATCATAATTTTCTTGAACTTCATCTTATATCTCCTCGTTGTGGATGTTGCTGATGTGTTCTGCAATGCGTTGCGCTATCAAGAAGGACACGCGTACATTCGACTCAGCTGTTACACCGGCTATATGCGGTGTCAGTATCAGGTTAGGGACGCCCGAAAATACTGACGCTGCCGGTAAAGGTTCCTGCACGTAAACATCGACGGCAGCTCCGCCCAGATGACCGCTGGAAAGCGCGGCCGCCAAGGCCTCTTCATCTACGACGCCGCCGCGCGCGACGTTGATGATCATGGCGCCTTTGTGCATCAAGGCCAGGCGGCGTGCATCCACCAGGTTTCTCGTGCTGTCGATCAGGGGAACATGAAGCGACACCACGTTGGCATCGCGAAAAACGTCGTCGAGTTCGTTCCGCCGCTCCACCGTTTCCCATACAGGATCGGTTGGGTCCAGCGTTGGGTCATAGGCGATGACGCGCATTCCCACATTGCGCGCCAGATCGGCGGTCAGGCGGCCTACGGACCCTAGGCCCACAAGCCCCAGCACCTTCCCACCAATTTCCCGTCCTTGTGCGAGACGGTCGCGCGGCCATGAACCGCTTACCATCTCGGTTGTCGCGCAGCAGATGGGGCGCAGCATCTGCATGGCGCAACACACCACGTATTCGGCCACGGCTGCGGCATTCGCGCCGATGGCAGGTATGACCTCGATATGCTGCCGGCGGCAGGTTTCGAGATCGATATTTTCGAGCCCTACGCCTAAACGGCCCACGGCGCGCAGTCGGGTTTGCTGCTGTAACAGCGCGGCGGTCACCCGGGTGCGGTTGCGGACGATCAGCGCATCGGCGTCGGCCAGCGCCGATGCGAGGCTGGAAGGTTGTTCGTGCCAGCCTGGTTCGTAGCGGACTTCGAAACGGCCGCTCAACCACTCGACAGCGGCTTGGTCCATAAATTCGGAAATGACGATTTTCTTTGGCACGGTATCAGGCTCCATGCATGGGTGTGAGGTATCGGGCTGCTTCGTCGAGCATGGGTTCTACGCCCAGGCCCGGGCGGTCGGACAAGGTAACGTGGCCGCGATTGACCGTAAAACTGGGTTCAGCCAGCATCTGGCGCAAGGGGTTTGGATTGGAGTCCACCTCGACATAGCCGGTGCCACCCAGTGCTGCCTTCAGATGCATGGAAGCCATCAAGCCGATACCCGCGCCGAGCCAGTGCGGGCAGAACCAACGCCCCTGTTGTTGCGCATAACGGCCTACCTCCAGGCATCCGCTGAATCCTCCCCATTTGCCCAGGTCGGGCTGAATGACGCGCAAGCCACCTTCATCGCCCGCCGCCTCAAACGATGTTACGCCTCGAAGATTTTCGCCGGCGGCCAGCTTGATCGGCGTCTGCTCGGCAAGTTGGCGCCAAAGTTCCAGGGGAGTGTCGGCAGAGACCGGCTCCTCGATCCATGTGAGGTCATAAGGCTCCAGCCTGGCGATCATGGCGCTTGCTTGCTCCATGGTCCACCCCTGATTTGCATCGACCATCAGTGTGACGCCATTGCCCAAGGCCATTCGTAAGTTGCGCAGATTGGCGACGTCACGATCGTCGTCGAAGCCGACTTTCAGCTTGAAGGCGGTGTAGCCCTCGCGGGCCTTTTCTTCTACCATGCGCAGCGGTTCATCAGGATTGATTCCGGATGCATACACTTCCACTGTGTCGCTGCCACCAAGCATTTTCCACAGGGGCTGGCCCGAGCGCTTTCCGAGAATGTCCCAGACGGCAATGTCGATGCCGGCAATGGCCTGAGCCAATGGGCCGGGCTCACCTGATTGAATAGCGAGAATGTGCATCTTGGCGGTAAGCGTCTCGAAACAGGCTTGGGGTGAAGACCACTTGCACCCACACAGCGCGTGCCGCAGGATTTCTGTCAGTAGTCGTGCGCGATGTTCCGCGCCTACCGAGGGGAAATTGCACCAGACTTCGCCCCATCCGGTGATGCCATCGATATCCGTCAGCCTTACCAGCAGGGCGGGTCGGCTGTGCATGATGCCAAATGAAGTGCGCACGGGCGGATTGGCCGGGGCGCGAAACACAAACGCTTCAATCTCTGCTATTTCAAAGGAAGTATCTTTCTCGTGAGGCACGTATGGCTCTCCAGGATGACGAGTTTCGCACTCCAACTGCCGCAGCACACGAACTGCATCAGAACCGGCGCGGCGTCAAAGGTCATAAAGTAAATAATACTATACTTTTAAAATCATACAACAAGGCGTTCATCAAGGAGTTGTGGCTTACACTTAGCGTGCTCAGCCCTCCGTCCACCATGGCCGATTGTCCCGCGATCCGTTTTTATGACTGAACCCGCCGTTTCTCCGAAGATAAAGAAAACCGACAGTATTGTGGGTTCCGACGGGTATAAGGCAATTCCGTCCGGCCCGATTCCTCGTTACGTCATAATTGCCGACCGTCTTCGTCACCGTATCGAGAGGGGGGCGTGGCGGGCAGGTGAAACGCTGCCGTCTTTGCACGTTTTGGCGACGGAGTTTGGCGTAGCGCGGCCTACCGCCAGGCAAGCTGTACAGTTGCTCGTCAAAGAAGGGTTGTTGTCGAGTCGACGAGGCCAGGGCACTTTCGTGAATGAGGCCGCGACACCAATCAAGACCACCCCGCTGGAGACCTCACTCAACGATCTCGCCCAGACGTATCGTTTCCTTGTTCCTCACATTCTTAGTATTGACGAGG
This sequence comes from Pseudomonas sp., assembly GCA_036675275.1. GTDB lineage: Bacteria > Pseudomonadota > Gammaproteobacteria > Burkholderiales > Burkholderiaceae_B > Pollutimonas. The sequence continues at coordinate 106,841 of JAKFFG010000008.1, forward strand.
TTCCTCGTGCCCTGCCGATTGCGGCGGACGAGCCTCCGCAGTACATACATATGCGGCGGCTACACTCGCTCGACGGGCGGCCCTACTGTGTGATTTCGCTTTACATTGCTCAGCGGGTGTTCAATCTGGACCCGGAAAAGTTTCGCCGCCAGCCAGTCATTCCTTTGATGGTGGCCAGCAAAGCAGTCGAAATTTCCCAGGCCAGGCAAACATTGAGCATAGGCACGGCCGATGCGGAAACCGCGTCGCTATTGGGCATACCGGTAGATGCGCCCGTGGCGAACGTAGTAAGAACATTCACATCCCCCGACAATTCAATTTTGTATTATGCAGAGGTGACTTATCGGGGCGACGGCATAAGGCTTGAAATCGACCTCAAGCCCTGATCGCATGCTTTGCGTGCGCTTAGCCTCCCAGATCTATTCCCGGGTCGGCCGGGGTGGGCTTGTTGTCGCCATCTTTTGACTTTGTGGGGCGCTTCAGGCCCAACTCGGGCAATAAGTCCTTTTCCTCTTCTTTTTCGTTCTGTCGTTTCTGCTTGTCTTTTCCCAAAGAGATGCTGCCATCTCCGGGTTCCAGTTTGGCGTTTGCCATGTCGTTGCTCCTTATCGTGCGTTCACCGCTGTTGTACTTCGTCGCGAGTGGTTGGTATTGCTACTGGGTCGGGGGTAGGCGGTGGTATTGAAGCTGGCGCCGATTTCAGTGTGCTTGCGTAGTTTTTCGCGCCGGGGCGCCAGATAAGAGGACGCCGCTCGCCGCAAGGTTCGCCATTACGCTCATTCCGGTCAGATTTGATGTAGGCTTGATCCATGGTGTCTCCGGTGGGATTGTTATAGGTATAGATGGCACGTGCGAGGAGCAAGTTTCGTGCCTGACGTCTGGAGCGGCTGGTTGCCGGTCCGATACAGCACCTTAACGCTGGGTGCAACGGCTGCGAGAGCGCTTGCGGGACGACCCGTTGGACGATTTGAAGAGCGCATCCGCCTACGTGAAAAAATGATTGGGTGCTAGCATGCCTGCGTCAATCATTCAATTTTGGAGGATTCATGAAACCGCGTCTCACAGTCCTCACCATCGGCGTGGACGATCTTGAAAGATCCCTGAACTTTTACCGGGAAGGCCTGGGGTTTGCGACTGAAGGGATTATTGGCAAGCAGTTTGACCACGGCGCTGTCGCTTTTTTCGACTTGCAGCCGGGGCTGAAGCTGGCGATCTGGCCTCGCACGAGCCTGGCTCACGATACAGGACTTCATATGGGGCAGCCCAGCGCGACAGAATTTTCGCTGGGACATAACGTTGCGTCCAGCGATGAAGTGGACGCCGTGATGGGTCAGGCCCAGCGCGCTGGAGCGCATATCGTGAAGCCGGCTCAAGATACTTTCTGGGGCGGTTATGCCGGCTATTTTCAGGATCCGGACGGTCATCTCTGGGAGGTGGTCTGGAATCCCCAGTTTGAAATTTAGCCACGGATAACCCTGTCTTTATCGCTGCTTCGCATTAAGGGCAGCCTGCGCGCGTAACTGCTCTTCCTGCTCGCGCAACTCGGGTGTCAACGCTGCACCGAAATCTTCGGGCTCGAACAACCGGCGGATTTCGATTTCCGATTCGCCTTGCATCGGGTTCGGGCAGCGTTTGACCCATTCGATGGCCTCTTGCAACGACGCGCATTTCCAGATCCAGAAGCCCGCGATCACCTGATTTGTTTCGGCAAACGGTCCGGGAGTGACTTCGCGATCTTTACCGGCAAAGCGCACTCGTGCGCCCTTGGAACTGGGTTGCAGGCCATCGCCGGCCAGCATCACGCCGGCGTTCATCAGTTCCGTGTTGAATCGGCCCATTTCAGTGAGCAATTGTTCGCTGGGCATGACGCCGGCTTCGCTATCGCGGTCGGCCTTTATCAGAATCATGAATCGCATGGGGAGTCTCCCTGGAAGAGCAATTGGAAAGCGCTGAATTTCAGGTGTCGTCCACGGAAGCGAAAAAAGTCTTGTGCACGGATCGGCCATTCGAATCAACCGCTACGACAACAGGCATATTATGCACCGTGAACTCGTAGATGGCCTCCATGCCGAGATCTTCGAAGGCGACTACCCGGGCCGATAGAACCGCCTTTGAAATCAGATAAGCGGCCCCGCCGACGGCCATCAAATATGCCGCCCCGGCCTCCTTGATGGCTGCGGTGGCTATTGGACCGCGCTCGGCTTTTCCTATCGTTACGAGCAAGCCTGTTCTTTCCAGCAATGCGGGCATGAATTTGTCCATGCGTGTGGCGGTAGTGGGTCCGGCCGGTCCGACTGCTTCACCCTCGATAGGGTCAACAGGTCCGACGTAGTAGATTGCGCGGCCGCGCAGATCTACGGGCAACGGTTGCTGGCGTTCCAGCAAGTCGTTTAAACGCTTGTGTGCCGCATCCCGCGCCGTCAGCAGGGTTCCGGACAACAGAATAGTATCGCCCGCCCGCCACGAAGCGACCTCCTTGGGCGTCAACGTGTCTAGGTTGACCGGCTTGCCCTCCAGCGCCGGAAGCGAGTCGGGTATGTCGGACCAAAGCGAGGGTGGGGGAGGCACCAGTTTCGCAGGCCCTGAGCCGTCGAGTTCGAAAGTGATAAACCGCGTGGCTGCGCAGTTGGGAACTAGCGCAACGGGGAGCAGTGCGGCATGCGAGGCAGCATGTTTAACTTTGACATCCAGTACGGTAGTATTGCCGCCCAGTCCCTGGGCGCCTATTCCGAGGCTGTTGATGCGCTCGAAGAGCTCGAGCCGCAGTTCGTCGACAGGATTCTCGGCGCCTTTTCTTTGTAATACATGCATGTCGATAGGCGAGAACAAGGCATGTTTGGCCATGACCATGGCCTGCTCCGGACTACCGCCGATGCCTATGCCTAGAACGCCGGGTGGGCACCATCCTGCACCCATCGCAGGTATTTGGCTTACCACCCAGTCGGCAACAGAGTCGCTGGGGTTCAGCATGGTGTATCGGGCCTTTACATCGCCGCCGCCTCCTTTTGCGGCGACGATCATGCTGACTGTATTGCCTTCGACCATTTCAACATGGACAATGGCCGGCGTGTTGTCACGTGTATTAGTCCGAGAACCCAGAGGATTTCGGATCATGGAGGCGCGCAAAGGATTTGATTTCGAGCCGTATGCCCTGGCGACAGCCCGATTTGTCAGTTCTTGCAGACTTGGCGTGATAGCGCTTTTTTCGTCGCGAATACAAGCGTCCATACCGATGCGAAAAAATACATGTACGACGCCGGTGTCCTGGCACACTGGACGCCTGGCCGTTGCGCAAAGCTTGCTGTTGATCAGTATCTGCAGCAGGGCGTTGCGGGCAGGGCCATGCGTTTCAACTTCATATGCCTGTTTCAATGACTGCACGAAGTCGGCCGGATGGTAATAGCTTATAAATTGCAATGCATCAGCAATGCTGTCTATCAAATCGTTTGCGCGTATTGTCCGTGTCGTCATGGCAGGGATCTCTATTTAAGTTTGATTCCTGCCTCTTTTATGACTTGGGCCCAACGCTTGCCTTCGTCCACGGTGTGTTGCTGAAAGGCTTTAGAGGCATAGTCGGCGTCGGATAACAAGAGGATGCCTTGGTCTGACATTTTCTGTGTAAATGCTTTGTCTTGCATGATGTTTTTGTAAGCGGACGATAGGGTGTCGATAACATTCGGTGGCGTGCCTTTGGGTGCGTACAGGCCATACCAGGTTGCGACTTGGAATCCGGGAACCGCTTTTTCTTTCATGGTCGGGACGCCGGGGAATTGATCCATTCGCTTGGCGGAAGTCAATCCCAGAGCGCGAACTTTACCGCCCCGGGTCTGTGGAAGCGCAGTATTGGTTTGGTCGAACATGGCATCGACCTGTCCGCCCATCAGATCGTTAAGCGCCGGTCCGGCTCCTTTATACGCGATAGGCGTTATCTTCATTTCGGCCTTGCTGGCAAACATCGCCGCCACAAGATGGGAGGTCGATCCTACGCCTGCGTTGCTGAAGTTCAGTTCGCCAGGGTTCGCCTTACCGAACGCCACGAGTTCGTCGATAGTCTTGTAGGGTGAATTCTCTCCCACTAACAACACTAGCGGCGTATCCGGAAACCGGAAGACGGCCTCGAAGTCTTCCACCGGGTCGTAGCGAAGCTTCGAATACAGGGACGGCGCCGCAGCCATATAGCCGATATGCCCCACCAGGAAGGTATACCCATCCGGATCGGAGCGGGCTGCTGCTGTGGCGCCTATGGTGCCACCCGCGCCCGGCTTGTTCTCGACCAGAATAGTCTGCTTTATCTCCTGGGACAGCCGGTTGGCTATGTTTCGGGCCATGGAGTCTGTGGGTCCGCCGGCGGAGAACGGTACGATCCAGGTGATTGCACGACTTGGATAGTCGTCGGCTGCATGAGCGGCATATATGGGGCTGAGTAGTGTAGTCGTCGCGAGAATTGCGATCCATTTTTTCATTGATGTCTCCTGCATAGGTGGTTAGCGGGCCGATAGGGACCCATTGGGTCAAGCAAAGTGACGCATGCGGTCCACCATTTTCTGAGCCGATCCCAGATAATTTGCGGGATCGCATAAGCCATTGATGGTGGAGCGGTCGAGCTTGGATGAGATTGCCGGATCATCGTGCAGCACTTCCGCCAGAGGACGGCCTTCGGTTGCTGCTTTACGGCAGGCGTCGTAGACGACGTCGTGTGCCGTCTGGCGCCCTATGTGTGGGGCGAGCCCCATCATTACTGCTTCCGCAACAATCAAGCCGCCGGATATGGCTAGATTGCGCTGCATGCGCTGCGTGTCTACTTCGAGTCCGGCGAGCATGAATTTCGCTTGATGCAACGACCCGGCGGTAAGCACGAATGCCTCGGGAATGGCGGACCATTCAATATGCCACGGGCCTGTGGCACGTTCGAAGTCCTGCATGATGGAATCCAGCGCGAGTCCGGCGTGTTGACGTACAGTCTTGGATGCGCTCCACATCAGTTCACATGAAATAGGATTGCGCTTTTGCGGCATCGTGCTGGAGGCACCACGTCCTTTTACGAAGGGTTCGAAGGCTTCGCCGAATTCGTTTGTCATCATGATCATGACGTCGACGGCGATCTTTCCCAGCGTGGCTGTAACCAAGCCGAGGAACTGAACTGCTTCTGCCAGTCCATCGCGTGCGACGTGCCACGTAACCGGCGTTTCACCCAGTTCGAGCTCCTTCATGAGCTCGGCATGTACTGCCAGGCCATCATCGCCCAGCGAGGCCAATGTGCCCGCCGCGCCGCCAAACTGGCCGACCAACACACGCGGTTTCAATTGGATAAGGCGTTCGCGATGGCGTCGTATCATCAGTAGCCAGACGGCGGCCTTATAGCCAAATGTAATTGGAAGCGCATGTTGAAGGTGGGTGCGTCCAGCCATGGGAGCATCGCGATAGCGTTCAGATAACGAGACCAGCAGACCATCGATTTCTTCCAGATCTACTTCAATAATGGCGAGCGCATCACGGATCTGCAGCACCGTTGCGGTGTCCATGATGTCTTGTGTCGTTGCCCCCCAGTGAAGATATTCCCCTTCCGGTCCGCAGAGCTTCGACAACTGCTGAACTAGCGGAAGAATCGGATAGCCGACGATCTCGGTTTGTTCTTTCAGTATGTTCATGTCGATTCTGGACGCATCTGCCCGCGCGACAATGGTCTGAGCTGCAGCCTCGGGGATAACTCCCAGCCGGCCCTGCACCACAGCAAGGGCGATTTCTGTTTCGACATAGCGGCGTACGGTTGCCGCATCATCGAACACTGCCCTCATTGCAGGCGTACCGAACATATCTTTGAAGATTGCTGATTCGAGAACGGAAATGGGCATGATTAATGTTCGTCCATATAAAGTTGTTCGAACATATTAATGTGTGCTGCATTTACTTGTCAATGTGCCGATCAAAAATTCTAAATCCAGCGATCTGCTCTGTTTCAGCACGCATACAGGCTAAAATTGAAAGAACGCATTGCTTATCCACGTCATGACAGCCATTCGATATACCAAGGTCTCAGAAATTCTGGCGCGTCGCATCGCCGAAGAGCGTTATCCAGTCGGCTCGCTGATGCCCACTGAAAAAGATCTGATGGCAGAGTTCAATACAAGCCGACACACCATAAGAGCGGCGCTGCGCCAGTTGCAGGACGGGCGGCTGGTTTCGCGCCGGCGCGGAAGTGGAACTATCGTCAAGGCCAAGACATCCGGCACCGGATTCAACCAGACGCTTTCGTCGCTCGAGGATCTCGTCTATCTGGCAGCGACAACGCCCAGGCAGCTACGCGCGGTAAAGCAAGTGGTGGTGGATATCGACTTTGCCCAAGTGCTGGGAGTCGGTGGGGGAACGCGCTGGCTCCGATTCAGCTCTACCCGCCACGGAACTGACGGAAGTCCAATTGTCTGGACCGATGTTTATGTTGACCCGCAGTACAGTGGGATAAAGAGCGTGGTTGAGGAAACACCGGACCGGCTTATTTCAGAACTCATTGAAGAAAAATATGGTCGGAGGATTGCTTCGGTGGGACAAGACATCAGTGCATGCGCAATGCCGTCGTCTGTGGCAAGAATATTGAAGGTTGAACCCAATTCGCCTGGCTTGTTCATACTTAGACAGTATCGCGACGCGGTTGGCGAGCTTGTGGCTGTATCGGTGTCCTATCATCCCGCTGATCGGTACAAGTTTTCAACTACGCTGATTCGTCAAACATAGGGCTAATATCGAAACCCGGGCAAGTCGCTTGCTGGATTGAGTAGGTATCCAAAACATCGGATCCGAAGGAGCGTGTCGTGAAATACTTTCTATCCCTATTGATCTCGCTGGTGCTATCAGTGCCGTTTGCCGCGAGTGCACAGTCTGCTGCCTTGAGCGCGCAGGACGCCGAATTTCTCCGGAAGGCTGCGATCGCCGGTATGTTCGAAATGGAGGCCAGCCAGTTGGCCATACAGAGCGCGGGAGAACAACGCGTAAAGGAATTTGCACAGGTGATGCTCGTTGAGCACGAGCGTATTGATGGTGACCTCAAGAGCTTGGCCATGCTGCGGAAAGTCGAGTTGCCGGAAGAGCTTGATGGGGATAGCGTGGTCGATCTCGGCGCCGTCCAGCAAATGCCTGGCGCCGACTTCGATAAATGGTATATCGAACATGTGGCCGTCAAGGCGCATGAAGACGCCGTCAAATTATTCAGCCAGGCATCGCAAACAGCGCAAGACAGCGAAGTGAAAGCGTTTGCCGGTAAAAATCTAAAGTTGCTGCAAGAGCATCTGAACCGCGGCAAGCAGCTCGCCAAGGCTGAGGCCGACGCGCGTAGCCAGTGAGTGCGCGATCATGTTCGGATTGCTGCGAGCGCTGATAGTGACGGGTGCGGCGGCATTCGGGCTTTTCAACTGTGCCGTCGCTGCACAGCTTCCGACGAGTCCGCAGGTTGCATTACTTGATCAGCCGGAAAAACGGGCATTTGTCGAAGCGTTGAAACCGCGGCAGGCGGGCAGGCCCGTAATTGCCATCATTGCCTTGAACGAAGGCACTGAAATGACCGATCTGCTCCTGCCTCATGCTGTGCTCCAGCGCGCCGACGTGGCAGACGTCTACGTCGTGGCGCCTCGCGCCGGCCGGGTGAACCTGTACCCGGCGTTGCAAATCGATGGTGTGCAGGACTTCGCTCATTTTGACCGGGGCCATCCAGCGGGTCCGGACTACATTATCGTGCCCGCGATGGACCCCGATGATGACCCCGCGGTAACGCAGTGGCTGGGCAAACATGCGAAACAGGGCGCGCGCGTCATTGGCATCTGCTCCGGTGTCCGAGTGCTGGGCCAGGCCGGTCTGCTCGATGGGCGGCGTTTTACCGGCCACTGGTACGACCGCAGCACGCTACTTGAGTATCCTGGCGCCGAATATGTACCGCGGCAGCGCTATGTGGCGGATCGCGGCGTCGCCACAACCACCGGCATTTCGGCTTCAGTTCCGGCCACGCTGGCGCTGGTGGAGTCGATCGGCGGCCACGAGAAAGCCCGGGCCATGGCGACGGAGATAGGCGTGACTTCATGGGGCCCCGAACACGACAGTGACCGCTTCGGCCTGAGTCTCGGCCGGGCCTGGAGCTATGTGCTGGACAGGGTCGCGGTCTGGCGCGACGAAGATTGGGTTGTCGATGTGCGGAATGGCATGGGTGACATTGCTCTGGCACTGGCGGCGGATGCCTGGTCGCGCACAGGTCATGTCAGCCTCCAGGCCGCATCGGACTCCGGCCCGGTCACCTTGCGCAGTGGACTGACGCTCCTGGCACAACCGGCGGACAAGGATTTGCCGCGGCTGCCGATGCATGCCGGGCTTACGCCGATGGAGCAGCTGGAGCGCGCGCTGGGCCAGATTGCCGAGCGCTATGGACCCAAGCGGCGCGACTGGGTGATGCAGGAGATGGAATACGCGGGAAGCAACAATGAACCGCCCTTAGTCAAACACCAGTGAAAGATGGGTTGCGACCCCGGCGAGGGCGCCGTCGCCGACCGACAGAGCCACGGAACCGGATGGCCTCGCGGCATCGCCGCAGGCAAATACGCCTGGCACCGAGGTTTCTTTGGACATATCGGTTCCAATAAAAGGCCCGCAACTGCCTTCTTCAATTGCGCAGCCCAGCTGTTCGGCCAGCGTATTGGCCAGGGTGGTCTGGGGCGCCATGAAAAGGCCTTTTAAAGCAATGATGCGGCCATCGGTCAATTCGACATTGGCCTCTTCGCCCAGGACACGGGCGATGGGCGTTCTTTCTATGGATGCTCCGCGGTCCTGGAGCTTGCGCAACTGAGCCGGTTCCGGCGCGAATGATTCGTTGATAAAGAAGGTGACCTTGCCCCAGTCGGGCACCATGAGGCCGTGATGCATGGATGCTTCGGAAGTGGCGAGCACGCCGATATTGCCTTCGTCCAGTTCGTAGCCATGGCAGTATGGGCAGTGAAACACGCTTTTACCCCAACGCTCGGGCAGGCCGGGAATATCCGGCAGATGGTCGACGACGCCAATTGCAAGTATCAATCGCTGGGCAGAGTAGCTCTCGCCGGTATCCACCGTGATAATGAACGAGTTCTCTTTGACCCGGGCTTGCGTGGCGCAAGCCTGGAGCAGGCGCACGCCATCGTAAGCCAGCACCTCGCGGCGCGCCTCCCGGGCGATATCAGCCGCTGACCGGCCATCGTGTGTCAGAAAGCCATGCGAAATTTCGGCATATCGGTTCCGGCGTTCCCCCGCGTCGATGATGAGCACGTTGCGACGCGCACGCGCAAGCTGCAGGGCAGCCGATAGGCCGGCATAGCTGCCCCCCACAATGATGACGTCGCTATCCATGTCTGTGTCCCGATCGTTATGAGGCAAGCGTCATCATCAAGTGGCGTGCCCACCGGGCAATCGGTAGACAGGTTTTACACAATACTGACTTTATGCGCCGGGCAGGCGAGCGCGCAGGCGGCTGTATACATGCAGGGCATTGTCGCCCATGACCTTTTTCCGTACATCGGGCGTGAGCCATTCGACGACATCGATATAGCGCTTGGTGTCGTCGTAGTTGAAGCCCGTTTGCGGGTCTATCCCCTTTACGGCACCGATGATCTCGGAGGCAAACAAGATATTTTCAGGCGGAACTACTCGCAGCAGCAGTTCGATGCCGGGCTGATGATAGACGCAAGTATCGAAGAATACATTCTGCATCAGCGTTTCCAGAGGCGGGCGGCCCATGTTCTGGGCAAGACCCCGATAGCGTCCCCAGTGGTAGGGCACGGCGCCTCCGCCATGGGGAATGACGAACCTCAGCGTCGGGAAATCGCGAAACAGGTCGGACTCAATGAATTGCATGAACGCCGTTGTGTCGCCATTCAGATAGTGCGCGCCGGTAAAGTGGAAATTGGGGTTGCAGGAACAGCTGGTATGCACCATCGCCGGCACATCGAGTTCCACCATTTTTTCGAACAGGGGATACCAATGGCGATGGGTAAGCGGCGGGTCGGTCCAGTATCCGTCGGTGGGGTCAGGGTTGATGTTGCAGCCCACGAAACCGAGCTCTTCGACGCATCGAACCAGTTCAGGAATGCAGTTGGCAGGACTGACGCCCGGCGACTGCGGCAGCTGGCACACCCCGGCAAGCTGGTCGGGGTAGAGCATGGTCGCCCGATGAACCAGATCGTTGCAATGCCGGGTCCAGGCTTCGCTGGTCCCGGCGTCGCCCACGTGGTGCGCCATGCCGCCGGCACGGGGCGAGAACAGGGTCAGGTCGACACCCCGCTCGCGCTGGATACGCAACTGATTGTTCTCGAGCGATTCACGGATTTCATCGTCGCTCACCACGACACCCGGATCCGGCAAAGTGGCCAGTGGTTGCTTGAGCATGTCGAGCTGCCAATCCCGGAAATTGCTGAGCCCCTTGGGCGCGGTCGTATAGTGACCGTGACAATCAATGATCATGTTCTGTCCATGCTGTTGCGTTACTGCGTTTCAATGCCCGCTTCTTTGACTACGGCGGCCCATTTGTCGACCTGCTCCTGATAGTAGCTGGCGAACTCGGCAGGGGTTCCGCCTCCTATCGTGATCGCCATTTTGTGCAGCTTCAGGCGCACTTGGTCGTCCTGCAATGCCTTGTTGATGTTTTCGCTGAGAATATCGATGGCCTCCGGCGGCGTGCCGGCTGGTACGGCGAATCCCCACCAGACCTTGGCTTCAAGATTGGGATAACCCAGCTCTTTGGCAGTCGGCACGTCGGGCAGTTGCTTGATGCGTTCCGGACTGTCCACCATCAGCGCCCGCAGCTTCTTGCCCTCGACCTGAGGCACGGCTTCCAGCGGATTCAGAAGCATGAAAGTTACGCGGCCGGTGACCAGATCGAGCTTGGCGGGGGCGCCTCCCTTGTACGGGACATGCAGCATCTGGGTCTTGGTGGTGATTCTCAGTAATTCGGATGCAAGGTGCGGGGCGCTGCCCAGGCCCGACGTGGCAAACGACACGGACCCCGGCTTGGCCTTGGCGGCCTCGATCAGTTCTTCGAACGACTTGTAAGGAGAGTCATGGGCCACGACCAGGATCAGCGGCGCGTATCCTACGTAGGTCACGGGGGCCAGATCGGTTGTCTCATTGAATGAGCGGCTGGGGTAGAGCGTTGGGTTCGTGGCCATTCCGTTGGCGGCGATCAGCATGGTGTAGCCGTCTGGCGCCGCTTTCGCCACGATCTCCGTTCCGATGTTGCCATTTGCTCCGGCGCGGTTTTCAACAATCACAGGCTGACCGGTTTGCGTGCTTATCTTGTCGGCGAAAATTCGCCCCAGGGTATCGACCGCGCCGCCTGGCGGAAAGGGCACCACCAGTGTCATGGGTTTTTCCGGGAATGCCGCGATGGCGGGAGCGGCTGCGCCGAGGCCTGCAATCAGGCCAATGGCGACGCTGGACAGCAGACAACTGAATTTGTGCTTCATGGAATGTCTCCTATACGTTCTTGTTGATAATCACGATGCCGGTTGTGACGACTCCTGCGGATGCTGTTGTATTGAATTCTCTGGAAGGATAATAGACGCTGGCGTACCCCACGGGATCGACATTTCCGCCTAGCTGATATGCATTTTATGAATAGCGGGTGCAGGCGCCGCCAACATTTCGTGCAGCAGTTCGCTGCACCGGTGGACCAGTGTGGTGAGCGGGCGCTCTGCCGAAGTGGCCAGCGCCAGCACACTGCGCATGCGGGGCGCAATGATCCGGCGTGTGGCCAGATGGTCCTGGATGCCGCTTAACGACACCGGCCGCTGTGTGGCAATGGCATAACCTTCGCCTTGGGCTACCAGGCGCACAATGGTCGCTACTGCGTCGACTTCGAGTGCGATAGTCGGCTTGCAGCCTATATTTGCCATCCGGGTCTCGACCATCATGCGCAGCGGATGCGGACGGCAGGGAATAATCAACGGCAGGTCGGCCACCAGGCGCAGCTGGATCGGTGCTGCGCTGGCCGGCTGTGAGGGCGACTTCGGTCCCAGCAAAAGCAGATCGTCCTCCAGCAGCGGACGAATATCGAGCGCGGGCGAAGGCACGGGATCGTGCAGCAGTGCAATGTCGATACGCCCGGAAATCAGCCACTCGTACAAGTGGATGGTCAAACCCTCGGTGATGCACAGATTTGCCCGGGGGTAGCGGCGCCGGAACTGTTTCACGAAGCTCGTGTCCACCGAACGGCCCACAGCATACGGAAAGCCTACGGTGACGCGTCCCAGTGGGCTGCCGCGTGCATCCTCGATATCGTGGCGCGCGTGCTCGAATTGCATCTGGATGGTCCGGCCATGGGCCAGGAGACGCTTGCCGGCTTCGGTGAGGCGGACGCCGCGGCCATTCCGGTAGAACAGCGTCTGGCGGAGCTCGACCTCCAGCCGCCGCACCTGGCGGCTCAGGGTAGGTTGTCCTACGCCGAGAATCATTGCCGCCTGCGTAAAGCTGCCCAGTTCCGCTACATAGATAAAATACTCGAGCTGACGCAGGTCCATCCGGCCTCCCGGCTATACAGGGCTCACCCCGGCATTACCAGATGCCCTTGCCATCGTTAAGGCAAAGAAAGCCGCGCACGATACGGTAGATATACCAGATGCCGACGACGAACATAACGATAAAACCGACATACACCAGGGCCAGCACGAGCGCGATGACCGACCACAGCACGCCATACCAGAAGGTGCGGATCAGGAATCGCATGTGTTCGCCGTAGATGGTTCCCGTGTATTCATTGCGCTTCAGGTAGGCCACAATGAGTCCGATGACCGTCGGCACGCCGCCAAGGAACAAGCCCAGGGCGTAGAGGCCGTAAACGATCATGGTGTAATTCTTGAAGGATTTCAACTCTTCATTATTGACTGCGGAACCTGTGGCGGCCTGGGGCGCCGTAACGGCATGATGGTTGTCAGATTGCATGGAGGTCGATTTGGAATTGTTGAGGGAGCCCGCGATTCCGCTGATTATATGCCCAGGATCGCCGCCCATCGCACTACTGTAACAGGTTGGTCTCTGTCGCCTTTCGTACGGTTACGCCTCGATTTCGCGCAGGACGCGGCACGGGTTGCCGGCCGCGAATACATCATCGGGTATGTCCTTGGTCACAACACTGCCTGCGCCGATGACAGAACGGGCCCCGATGCGCACACCTGGGCAAATGATGGTGCCGCCTCCCACCCATACGTCGTCGCCTATCGCGATGGCCTTGCCCAATTCCAGTCCTGTCCTGCGGTCGGCGGCGCGCATTGGGTGCGTGGCGGTGTAAATCTGCACCGCCGGCCCGAACAGCACGCGCGCCCCGATGCGTACCGGGGCCACGTCCAGGACCACGCAGTTGAAGTTGAAGAAGACATTGTCGCCCAGCGTAATGTTGCTGCCGTAGTCACAGAAAAACGGAGGTTCGATCCAGACGCCCGCGCCCGAATCGGGTATCAGGTCCCTGATCAATTCTGTGCGGGTCTCCAGGGCATCGGCCGACGCATCATTCAGGCGTTTAAGAAGGATGCGGCGGTGCCGGCGCTCCTCGCATAATTGCGTGTCGAGCGCATCGTAAAGTTCACCGCTCAACATCTTTTCTTTTTCGGTCCGCATGAAGCCTCCGCCGCTGTACGGGGGATCACGGGCCATCGTACAGGCCCGTTACTCCTTCAGCTGGTGGCGACAAGCAAGTTGCATTCCTGTGGCGGTCAGGCGCAGCATTGCGTCATTTCGATCAGAAGCTGCCGAACATCGTCCCCAGCGTAATCACAGTGATCAATGCAATCATCGGGACGCCCATCGTTACCGCGGCAATGTTCAGGTAGGACTGCCGATGATTGAGCTTGCAGATGGCCAGCAGCGTGATGATGGCGCCGCAATGCGGCAAGGTATCGAAGCCCCCGGCCGCCATGACGGCCACGCGGTGCATGAGCGCAGGGTCGATGCCGGCCGCTTCCGCCATGCGCAGATAATCGGGGCCGAGCGTCTGCAGCGCAATGCTCAGGCCGCCCGACGATGAACCGGTAATCCCGGCCAGCACGTTCATGGCGATGGCCTCGGAAATCAGCGGATTGCCGGGAGTCACGTTCAGTACTGCGTCGCGAATGACGGTAAATCCCGCCAAGCTGGCAATGACAGCACCGTAGCCAACCTCGGAGGCGGTATTGAACAGCGGCAGCATGAATCCGTACACGCCTTTGTTGACCGTTGCCCGCAGATTCGTCCAGTGACGCAGGCGCGAGACGATGAGTGTCGCGCACGCCACTGTCAGGGCAATGATGAGAGACCACAATCCAATTACCTTGTCGGGGGTTATGTGAGGGAAGCGGTCTGTGACAAAAGTCATGTCCATGCGGGGGAATACGACATAGGTGAACAGTGCGTTTACGCCAATCACAAGGAAAAGCGGCAATAAGGCAAGCATGAGGGGCATTTCAGACAGTGCGCCGCGGTCCACGTCTTCGTCAGGGACATCGTCGGTATCGTCTTTATGTTGACCGTAGCCTTCGCCTTCCAGGCGGGCGCGGTTCGAGCGGCTGTGCAGCCACCACAGGCCGCCGAACAGCATGATGGCGGCTCCGATGATCCCGAGACCGGGCGCGGCAAAGACGTTGGTGCCGTAGTATGGAATGGGAATGGCATTCTGAATGGCAGGTGTGCCGGGCAGCGCCGTCATGGTAAACGTGAATGAACCCAGTGCGATGGTGGCCGGGATCAGCCGCTTCGGAATATCGGCGGTGCGGAAAAGATCTTTGGCGATAGGATAGATTGCAAATGCAACCACGAAGAGCGATACGCCGCCGTACGTCAGAATGCCGCAAGCCAGCACAACGGTGACGATCGCATGTTTATCGCCAAGCTTGTCGACAATCCAGCGCGAAATGGTGTGGGCGGCGCCCGAGTCGGCCATCAATTGACCGAACAAGGCTCCAAGCAGGAAGATGGGCAGGAACTGGATTACATAATTGCCCAGTGCCTTCATGAACGTCTCGGTGTAGATGGGCAGATAGCTGCCGATCTCACCGGAAAGCAGGACTGCCAGCGCGGCCATGAGCGGCGCAAGAAGCAGTACGGTAATGCCTCGATAGGCCAGGTACATCAGTAATAACAGGGAAACGACGATCGCCAAAGTGCTGGCCATGCTGAAAAACTCCGATTTAGAAAGCTGCAACAGTGCCCTTGTGGGGCAGGGGGAGTGTAGCAGCCGCCTTGCAACAGACATTCGGAGATAACCACGGCAACGTCGCGGTTTTTGTTGCCCAGCTTTATTGTTTAGCGTCGGCTTTCAGTCATCATCTTGACGGCCAGGCCGGCTAGAACGGTTCCCATCAGCCAGCGCTGAACGACCATCCAGCCAGGACGACGGAGCATGAAGCCGGCGATTGAGCCGGCTGCTATGGCAATCACTGTGTTCACGGTGATGCTGATGGCAATTTGGGTGGAGCCCAGCACCAGCGACTGCATGAGAACGCTGGCGCTTTCAGGAGTGATGAATTGGGGCAGCAGGGAAAGGTACATGACTGCGATCTTGGGATTGAGGAGGTTCGTAAGAAACCCCATCGTGAACAGCTTGCGGGGGCTGTCTTCGGGTAGATCGCGCAGCTGGAAAGGCGAACTTCCGCCAGGACGGAGCGCGTTCCATGCGAGCCACAACAAATAGAGGGCGCCCGCGAAACGCAGTGCATCATAGGCATATGGAATCGCCAGCACCAGGGTAGTAATGCCCAGTGCGGCGGACGCCATGTAAAAGACAAAGCCCAGCGCTATGCCTGCGAGGGAAATCAGGCCGCTGCGCCACCCCTGGCAAATCGATCGCGAGATCAAATAAATCATGTTCGGCCCAGGTGTGAGCACCATGGCCAGCGAGATGAGGGCAAAGGCAAGGAGATTGGATGTGTCGGGCATGGCAATTTTCCGTCAGAGTGAGGGATGCCCAGGCGCACGGCGTTCAATGCCCGCACTCCACGATGGGTTTCCATCTTTAGCGCCAGTCATGCGGGTATTCGGAATAATAGCTTAAGTCCGTGCAGTCAGCTGACCGGATTGATCTCCGACGAACGCGCCGCCACTACCGCCGGGTCATTGAGCAGAATTTGCGCGAACTCGTAGATTTGGCTTTTTTGTTGCGCATCGCTCTGCATGATCAGGTGAAGGTGACGCATCGCCCACGGTTCGGCTATGGGAATGGACCGTATGCGGCCTTCCGCGATTCTGTCGCGCGCAACACTTTGAGGCACGATGGCTAGTCCCACGCGCGCCTCCACCAGGTACAGCACAGAAGAAAAATCCTGAACGTGCACGCGGGCATTGAAAGCGTGGCCGTAGCGCTTGGCCTGCGCATCGAGGAACATAAAGTTGCTGCTATTGCGGTCCACGCTTACGACGTCGTGCTCGAGCATTTCATGCAAAGTGATATTCGGGCGGCCGGCCAGGGGATGGTCGTTGGCCACGGCACACAGCAGCCTGTCGATGGCGTACAGGTCTGAAAACAAGCCCTCGAAACTTGGCTGGGCGGGACCGGCCACCACGCCAATGTCGGCGTCGCCGGCCTGTATCATGCCCGGAATGGACAGGCTGTCCTTTTCTCGCAGATCAACATTGACGCTGGTGTTGGCGACCAGAAAACGGGCCAGACTGGGGATGATGAACCCATTGAGCGAACTGCTGTTGGCCAGCAGGCGTATGCTGCCTTTGAGATTGCGGGAATAGTCGCAAAGCTCATTGTGCATGACCTCGACGTCGACCAGCAGCTTGCGGGTATGGCGCAGCAGAACTTCGCCGGCCGGGGTCAGCAGCATCCCTTTGGGAGTGCGGTCGAACAGCGCGCTGCCCACTGCATACTCCAGGTTCTTGAGGCGATAGCTGGCCGAAGATGCCGTCATGTACATGGCCGATGCGCCCGCCGAAAGATTTTGCGCGTCGACGATGGCCTTGAACAGGCGCAGGTCTTTCAGTTCATATCGCATGCGTTCACCCGCCGTGGCAAGCACGTAGAAAGGGCCCACAGCATAACCGCTGTCCAGGGCGGGGAACAAGCCGTCTTATTTGGCGGCGGCGCGGCGCGCCTTTTCCTCCACGAATTTGCCCATATAGCGCTGCGGTTCCCCGGTAGTGAACGCCGCGGCAAATTCAGTAACGCCATTACGTATGGAGGTCTCCAGCGGTTCGTCCTCCCACTCCCGCAGCAGGCGCTTCTGCTGGGCAAGCACCTGGGTGCCAAGTTGCGCCAGGCCATCGGCCACGCGCGCAATTTCCGTATCCAGCTGGTCCGGTTCGACGACGCGATCGAGCAGGCCCCATGCCAGCCCCTGTTCGGCATCGGCCACTTCACCTGTCAGCAGCATCCACGAACTACGCGCTTTGCCGATCAGGCGGGGCATGAGTGCGGCGTGGATAATGGACGGAATTCCGACCTGTACTTCCGGCATTCCAAGGCGCGCGGCCGTCGACCCAATACGCAGGTCGCAGGCCAGGGCGAATTCCAGCCCGCCTCCTAGAGTCCAGCCGGGAATTCGTGCAATAACCGGAATGGACAACAGCCGTACCGCATCGCAAAGCTGCCGCAGTTTCTCGATGAATACCGCTGCGCCTTGCTCGTCCAGTACAGCCATCTCCTTGATGTCAGCGCCGGCAACAAAGGCCTTGTCGCCCTGGCCGCGTATGATCAGCACACGTACGGTGGACGTGCGCGCAACATGATCGAGAGCAGCCTGCATGCCTTCAATAACGGGCGTGCCCAGGATGTTGAGCGTGCCCGCATTGCTGATCGTAAGGGTGCCGACCCCATTAGGAGCCACGGACAGCGTTGCGTGTGTGTTTTCGTAATCCATTCCTGTTTCCCGGTTCGTTTTCAAGCCTGTGAGTGCTTACAACTTCTCGAAGCCGATGGCCTTGACGACGTCTTGCCACTGTCTATTGGAGGCCTTGATCATGTCGGCAAACTCGGCGCGCGTCGTATAGTCGGGAACGGCGCCTTGCCGTTCGATCTGCGCGATGACCTCAGGGTCCTGCAGCACTTTCTTGACGGCCAGGTTCAGCGTTTCCAGAATATCCTCCGGCACATTGGCCGGCGCCGCCAGTCCAAACCACGACGGGGTATTCAATTGGGGGTATCCCACTTCCGCATAGGTGGGTACATCGGGCATGCTCTTGACGCGTTCCGGCGCAGCTACCGCCAAGGCACGCACTTTACCTGCCTGGATCTGGCCGGTTGATGAAGGCAGGTTGTCAAACACCACCTGGACCTGTCCTGCCAGCAAGTCGATCATGGCCGGTCCCAGGCCCTTGTACGGCACATGCAACATTTCGGTTCCCGTTACGGACAGGAAACGCTGGCCAAACAAATGGCTGTAGCCGCCGTTGCCCGACGATCCGTAAGCCATATCGCCGGGGTTTTTCTTCAGGGCACTGACGAGCTGATCGAATGTCTTGATCTCCGAGTCGGCATTCACGTCCAGCACGCCCAGCACATTGGCCAGATTGCTGATGGGTGCGAAATCTTTCAAGGGATCGTAGTTGGAAGCTTTCTGGACGCTGGGATTGACGGCATGCGAGCTTTCCACAGCCATGACGATGGTGTAGCCATCGGGCCGCTCTCTGGCTGCATAAGTGCTGCCCAGGGCGCCACCGGCGCCCGGCTTGTTGACAACGACGACCGACTGGCCAAGCGCTTCACCCAGCCTCGGAGCGACGATGCGGGCGATCAGGTCTGTGGTGCCGCCGGGCGCAAAAGGCACGATGAATTGCACGGGTTTCTCGGGATAGGCTGCTAGAACGGCGGCCGGCGCCACACACAATGTGGCCATCAGGGTGTACTTGCTGAATTTTTCGAACATTAAATTTCGCTCCTCTGCGACTTTTTTGGAATGGATGATAGAGACTGAAAGCTGCGTTTACGGCGCCGTTATCGATGCCAATATTTCTTCGGTATGTTCCCCAAGCACGGGCACCGGGTTGACCGGCGCATGGCGTGACTGGAGGTCGGACAACATGGGGTTGCGCACGACAGGCATGTCGCCATATTGCGGATGGTGTGCGCTGCGCAGCATCCCGCGGTGTACGACCTGCTCGTCGTTGAAGACCTCGTCCAGACTGTTGACCGTGCCCCACGAAATGCCACGTGCCTGCAATTGGCGGCCCCAGTATTCGCGGGGTGCATCACAGAATGCGCCGCCCAGAATGGCTCGCAGGTCGGCAAGGTTTGCCAGTCTGTTTGCATTGCTGTTGAATCGTGGATCATGCGCCCAGTGGGGCTGATCGATCATCAGGCAAAGGCGCGCGAACTGTTCATCGTTGCCCACCGCCAGAATGAAATAGCCGTCCGAGGCCTGGAACACCTCGTAAGGCGCCAGGTTGGGGTGTGCGTTTCCGCTGCGCTGCGGCGCACTGCCCGAAACCAGGAAATTCGAGGCCTGGTTCGCATTCATCGCCACGGCGACGTCCAGCAAGGCAATATCCAGATAGGCGCCGCGGCCGGTCTTGCTGCGTTGGTACAAGGCGGCCAGCACGGCTGACGTGGCGTACATGCCGGTGGTGACATCGACCACGGCCACACCGGCACGCAAGGGGCCTTCGCCCGGCTCGCCATCGGCACGTCCGGTGTAGCTCATGAGGCCACCCAGGCCCTGAAAAATATAGTCATAGCCGGGACGATCCGCCTTGGGCCCATCCTGGCCATAACCGGTAATCGACAAATACACGACTTCAGGGTTCGCGGCGCGTACGCTTTCGTAGTCCAGGCCATACTGCTTCAATGTGCCCACGCGATAGTTCTCGACAACCACGTCGGCCGTTTTCAGCAGTTGCAACAGCTTTTGCCTGTCGTCTTCGGCCTTGAAGTCCAGGCATACCGATTTTTTATTGCGGTTGCAGCACATGAAGTAGGCCGACGTCCGCTCACTGCCGTCGTTCGACATCATGAAGGGTGGCCCCCAGCGCCGTGTGTCGTCGCCGGTGCCGGGCTTTTCGATCTTGATGACCTCAGCACCCAGATCGGCGAGGTTCTGGGTACACCATGGGCCGGCCAGAATGCGCGACAGGTCCACTACCCGTACGCCCTTTAATGCTTGCTCGATCATAGATACCTCGTTCAGCCAGAACGACAGTCTACGAATCGGCGCGTGCGCAGGCCAGTTCAAATCGACGAACACGGCGTTCGGCTGTGTCGTATGGGACCAAACCAGCAGAGCTGTGAGATCGATTGGGTATAGTCCATACTTATTAATGGACGGTTCTTTCACGGATTAAATCAATATGCATTCAGCCATCGTTCTGCATCAAGCCGGCCCCGCCGAGAATCTGAAATTCGAGCCTGTTGCCGTCGGCCACCCTTTGCCCACGGAGATCAGGCTTCGGCATACAGCCATCGGCGTGAACTTCCATGACGTTTATGTCCGATCCGGCCTGTATCAGACGCTGGCGCTACCCGGAATCCCGGGTATTGAAGGCGTCGGTATCGTTACTGAGCTCGGAAGCGAAGTCAAAAATTTGAACCTTGGCGATCGGGTCGCATACATTCACAGGGGCTACGGCGCTTATTCAGAAGAACGCATATTGCCGGCGGAAGCCGCAATTCCGGTGCCGGTGGGGATTGACGATCAGGTCGTTGCGGCAACATTGCTGAAGGGCCTCACGGCTTGGGTGCTTCTGCATGAGGTGTATGCCGTGCAATCCGGGGACTGGGTCCTGGTGCATGCGGCCACCGGCGGCGTGGGCTCTCTGCTCACTCAATGGGCCGGCCATCTGGGCGCCAAGGTTATAGGCACGGTGGGCTCGGATCACAAAATGGAGCTGGCCCGACGCCAGGGATGCAGCCATGTCGTTCAGTACAGACGCGAGGAGTTCGTGGCCCGGGTAAATGAAATCACGGACGGCGAAGGCGTGCAGGTGGCGTACGACGCAGTGGGCAAGGACACTTTTCTGGGATCGCTGGCATGCCTGGCCCCATGTGGCCACTTGGCCAATTTTGGTCAGGCTTCGGGCCCGGTTCCGCCCTTTGAAGTATCGGCCCTGTTCTCCAAGTCCAACTCCCTGTCACGGCCCAGCGTATTCCAGCATCTGAGAACCACCGAGAAATTGAACGCGGCAGCCGCTGCGCTTTTCAAAGCGCTGGGCGACCGGATATTGCAGCCCGGCCACATTGAAGCCTTTGTCCTGGCCCAGGCAGCGCAATCCCATCGCGAGATGGAGTCACGATCGCGGCAAGGTTCGGTGGTACTGACGGTTTAAGGCCCGGGAAGGATGTAGTCTGCATCCCCCCGGAGACGTCTTAGTTTGCATTCGCTCCAGCTTGCGCAACGGTTTCCTTCCATTGTTGGTATTCGGCTTCTTGCAAGGCGGCCAATTCGACGGGACCTTCGCTCATGACCGACATTCCCAAGCCTTTGAAAAGCTTCTGTGTCTTCGGATCGGCCAAAGCCATCTGCACTGACTTGTGCAGTTTCTCTATGATGGGCTGGGGTGTTCCTGCTGGAGCATAAAGGGCCACCCACATTTCACTTCGGAAATCAGGGATTTTCTCGCTGATTGCGGGTACATCGGGCAGAATGTCTGTCCGATGTGGGCTGGATACGCCCAAGGCTCGCAAATTGCCTGCTCGTATGTTTTCAAGTACCGACGACAGGCTACCAAATACGATAGGCACTCGGCCGCTCAGGACATCAGCCATTGCGGGGGCCACGCCACGGTAAGGGATATGCTCCATGCTGGTGCCCAGAGCATGGGCCAACATCTCCGGGATAAGGTGGTTCAATGTGCCGGCTCCGGCCGATGCATACTGGTATTTATCTGGGTTCGCTTTGATCAAGCCTAGGAATTCGTCAAGGCCTTTCGATGGAAAGTCGGGATGGACGGCCAGCACATAGGGTACGACGCCAAGGCCGGCAACGGGTTCGAAATCGTTGATTGGGTCAAAGTTGGCATCCTTGAAAATCCACGGAACGATCAACTGGTTGCTGTTTGCCGTAATGAAAAGACTATATCCATCATTTTTCTCGCGCAACATCGCCTGGTTGCCAATGACGCCTCCAGCCCCGGGTTTGTTGGCGACTACAATTGGTTGCCCAAGTACCGACGACAGCTTTTCTGAAACGATACGTGCCACGATATCGGTTCCTCCTCCTGCTGCGGTCGGGGTCGTGATCGTAATCGGCCGGGTCGGGTAATCTGATCCTGCTTCGGCGTGTGCGGCGGCAGTCATACAGAGACCCACGCTTGTGACCACGATTGCTACCGTCTTGCCTACGAAATTTCTCGCTTTAATCACTGCTATCTCCTTTTGGATTTAACTTTTCTTCTATCGCCGCCGCCAGTTCAAGCAGGCTGAAATCATGGTGCCAATCCGCGATCAACTGGACACCTATGGGTAAATTATTGGAGTCGACGCTTACGGGAATATGCAGGCAGGGCCAGCCGAGCACAGACCACATTTTGTTGAATGCCGGCGTGCCTGTATGGGCGTGGCCCAGTGGTGCGGCGCTGGAGGCGCTAGGGGTAAGAATGATGTCGGCGCCGTTCGATAGCTGTTGCCAGGAGTTCCTGAGCTCCCGCTGCACCGCACGCATTTCAAGATACAGGCTATCCGGCACGGCAAAACCTTCCTCGACGTTGTTCAACAAGGAAGCACTTAATAGCTGACGGCTCTGGCGTACCACAGGGGCGAGGTTACGTGCGAACTCGTACTTCATGATGGCCGTATGCGCTTGCGTTAAAAGCTCCAATTCCTTATCGATGGAGACTTCGGCGCAGTGTGCTCCGCCACGTTCGAACGTTTTCTGTACATGTCGCAACGCCGCCAAGGTCTCAGGATCGGGCTGCTCTCCGCTGCCGCGCAAACTGATTGCGACTTTGATATCACGTAAATCACGGGTCGTCGTGGCGAGCATCCTTGGCAGTAACACCTCTGCCAATGCCTTGGCATAATCGACAGAAGCAGCATGCCAGCCAATCACGTCTAGCGACTCACTCGTCAGTTTCAGTCCGTCTCTGCTCAATAGTCCAAACGACGGCTTGAACCCCACGACACCGCAATAGGCTGCGGGGCGGATTATGGAGCCACCCGTCTGGGTGCTCAGCGCCGCTGGCACCATTCCCGAGGCAACCGCCGCTGCTGACCCGCTAGAGGAACCACCTGGCGTATGTGCCAGGTTCCACGGATTGCGTGTTGGCCCCGGATTGCGAAAGGCATATTCGGCTGTGACGGTTTTGCCGACCGGAATTGCCCCCGCTGATCGCAGTAGCTCCACGCACGCCGAGTCGAACTGGGCAGGTCGGTGACCGCTGGTTGCTATGCCGTGCTGGGTTGGCAATCCCCCAACATCGATCACGTCTTTGACACCAAACGGCATGGCCCTGAGTGAACCGGAGGCACTCGCCGATACGTCGGCGTTCAGTTCTTCCAAGGCCCTCAATCCCACCCATGCCTGTACCTCGGGTTCTCTCCGCTTTATTGCATCCATGCTGCGGCGAAGAGCGAAGTCGGGCTCTCTTTGGGACAGCTCTTTCCGGTCAGGAAAAAGCAGGGGTAAACATCCAAAGTCCTGCTCAGCGTACATGTCGGCTTGTCCTTCCTGCTGCGCTTTAGCGCTTCTGGTACGTTTAAGAAAGCAGAAATGGTAGAGTGCGCATTAATACCTGTCCAATACCATTTTTGGTCTAATTTATGTCTATTTCGGAAATAATGAAGCTTGATGGGCGGATGCTGATCGCCTTCTGTGTAGTGGCTGAAGAATTGCACTTTGGCCGAGCCGCTATCCGGCTCTCCATCAGCCAGCCGCCGCTTAGCCGTCAGATCAAGCAGCTTGAAGAATGGGTGGGTACGCCTCTGTTCGTGCGTTCAACCCGGGCTGTTACCTTGACTGCGGCAGGTGTCGTGATGTATCAACAGGCCCGGCGGATATGCGCCGATCTGGACTACATGGTCCAGTCGACTCGCCAGATAGCGCGAGGCGATGCCGGCTCTTTGTCTATTGGCATCACGCCCAGCGCCGCGAATTCGCCGTTGGTGGAATCCCTTCATCTTTTCCGCAGTAACCGCCCGACCATAGAGCTGGATCTTCGCGAAATGGATTCGGTAAATATGACCGCGGCATTGCTGGCCCGAGAGTTGGATGTCGCTCTCATGCGGCCCATCGTTCAAAGCGACAAAATACGCAGCATGACGGTCTACGAAGAGCCAATCGGGCTGGTTTCAAGGGTAGATCATGTCTTTGCGCGAGAAACAGTTACGTTGAAAGAGATAGCCCGTTATCCGCTGATTAGTTATGAGGAGAGTGCATCGCCGTACTTTGCGGAGATGGTGCAAGGAATTTTTGCCCGGGAGAAAATTACGCCGAACATTGTTCAGAAAAGCCGACTTCCATCGATTTTGACACTGGTCGAGGCGGGCGTCGGCGTGGCCATTGCCCCCGCATCCATGGCACGTGCACGCGCCGCCTCTTTAACGTGGAGTTCAATCAGCGCTATCAACTTACCCGTTGCACAAGTCATCGTCGCCGCTTCGCGGGAAGCATCAAATCCTGTCATTCAAAGCTTTGTTGGATCATTGCTGGGGGGGCGGACACGTGGGACGTTTTAATGATTGGTTTATGGTTAAGGCTCGACCGCCTTGACCGTGCGGTACTATCAAAGTGCCTCGCAGCAGCAATGCGCAGGCTTCCGCATCCGTATCAAAGGAGCTGCATATGACCTCATCCAAGGCAGATACAGAGACAATAGTTCGCTCTGATTCACCTCCGGCCCGCTCCCGGCCCGCACTTGAAAAGCAGGAAAACGAGTTTCTGGCCCGCGAGCGGCTGGATCCCAGCTCGCCCTATTATCGTGACGGTGCGCCGGCACGAGACTCTGAAGATGCCCCGGCCAGAAGGCGGTTCATGCTTGGCGCAATGGCCGCCATTGGCTCGGCCGGCGTGCATGGCCTTTCATCTGCCGCCACGCCTGGCGCCATCGAACGGACTGTGCCCCCCGATGCCAGCAAGATACAGGGCGTCGGCGTTGCAATGGACGATGGCGGCTATGGCACGCGATCCCAGTTCGAGACCGAAGTTCGCGAACGCTACGCAACGAAGACGACGGAGTCTTCGTGGAGCTTCACTCCTTTGCAGAAAAGCATGGGCATGATCACGCCATCGGGTCTGCATTACGAGCGTCATCATGGCGGCATCGCAACTATTGACCCTTCAACACACGAGCTCTTCGTACATGGCATGGTCAAGCAGGCGAAGAAGTTCTCCATGGCCGACCTCAAGCGCTACCCCATGCTGTCGCGCATCATGTTCCTGGAGTGTTCCGGGAACGGGCTGACCGAGTGGGCCAAGCCCACGCTCAAGACTGTGCAAGGCACGCATGGGCTCACCTCCACCTCTGAATGGATCGGCGTGCCGCTATCCACCATCCTGAACGAGGTGGGTCTGAAGCCGGGCGCCAAATGGCTGCTCGCGGAAGGGGGCGATGCCGCCGCCATGACGCGTAGCATCCCTATCGAGAAAGCCATGAACGACTGCCTGCTGGCGTATGGCCAGAACGGCGAAGCCATCCGCCCGGAACAAGGTTATCCGGTACGGCTTTTCGTCCCCGGCTACGAGGGCAATATGTCGATCAAATGGCTGCGGCGCCTGGAGATCTCGGACAAGCCTTTCATGACGCGTGAAGAAACGTCCAAGTACACGGACCTGTTGCCCGACGGCACGGCGCTGCAGTTTTCATTTCTGATGGAGGCCAAGTCGGTCATTACCTATCCTTCCGGCGAAATGCTGTTGAAGAAACCGGGCTTTTATGAAATTTCCGGGCTGGCATGGTCCGGGCGCGGTTCCATCAAGCGCGTGGAAGTGTCGGTGGATGGCGGAAAAAATTGGCGCGATGCCGTACTGCACGGGCCTATCCTGCCCATTTGCCATACGCGCTTTACGCTGCCATGGGAATGGGACGGCAAAGAGGCCATACTTCAAAGCCGGTGCACCGACGACACGGGTTATGTGCAGCCGACCATCAAGCAATTGGTCGATGAGCGCGGGCTGTCTTCGGTGTATCACCTGAACGGTATTCAAAGCTGGAAAGTGGCCGCTAGCGGGGAGGTGTCAAATGTCCATCATTACTAAGCAAACACTTATGGCAACGGTTCTGGCCTTGTCCTGTTCGGGCGCACTGGCCCAGCAAGCCAGTACCGACGCGAAAAGTCCGGCATCGGCCCAGGCCGCTACGCCCCATCAGTACGGCTTCGGTACCAATATCAGCGATGCCGATTTGAAGCGCTTTGTCTCGCCCTTGCCGGACGGGCGCGGTTTGCCGGAAGGGTCCGGAACCGTCATGCAAGGCGAAAAAATCTATATGCAGCAATGCCTGGCATGTCACGGCGCCAAGCTGGAAGGAGGAATTGGCGACCGCCTGGTTGGCGGCCGGGGCAGCCTTGCGGCGGACGGCAACGGCGGCCCGCCCGTCAAGACGGTAGAGAGCTACTGGCCCTATGCCACCACACTGTTCGATTACATCAACCGCGCCATGCCTTTCATGATGCCCAACAGCATGTCCCACGACGAGGTATACGCGGTAACCGCCTATATTCTCGCCCAGGCCAACATCATTCCGGACGATGCCACGCTGGATCAGAAGACATTGCCGCAAGTCGTCATGCCGAACCAGGAAGGGTTCAAGCCAGCGAACCGTTGATAAAGGCCATGCGTCGCGCAGGCGGCATTGCGCCGCCTGGCTCCGGCAGGCCGCCGGCCCAAAAATAAATGCTGGATTGCTCCTTGCATAGGCCGCATAATCCGTCCAGGTCCATAAAACGATTGCCACTGGAAAGGAGAGGTCATGTCAAGATTGACAGCCAAGGATTTCGCGCCTGAATTGCTCCAGCTTTACGACTTTTATGCACACGGAAAAATCACCAAGAGGCAGTTCCTGGCGCAGTCAGCCAGGTACGCCGTGGGTGGCCTGACCGCTGCCGCGCTTCTCGCTTCAATGAGCCCGGACTATGCCTTGGCACAGCAAGTTTCTTTCACCGATCCGGACATCGTCGCGGAATACATCAGCTATCCTTCTCCCCAGGGGCACGGCCAGGTACGCGGCTATTTGGTCAAGCCAGCCAAGGCGGAAGGAAAATTGGCCGCCGTTGTGGTTGCTCACGAAAACCGGGGGCTTAATCCCTATATCGAAGATGTAGCGCGCCGGCTTGCGAAGGAAGGGTTCCTGGTGCTCGCGCCCGACGGCCTGAGTTCGAAAGGCGGCTATCCGGGCAACGACGACAAAGGGCGAGAACTTCAGCAACAGGTCGACCCGGAAAAGCTGATGAACGATTTTTTTGCAGCAGTCGAGTTCATGACGGCGTATGACGGCGCATCGGGGAAAGTGGGTATTACCGGCTTCTGCTATGGCGGCGGCGTCGCCAATGCCGCGGCCGTCGCCTACCCCGAACTGGCTGCCGCAGTCCCGTTTTATGGTAGGCAGGCCAAGCCGGAAGATGTCCCAAGAATCAAAGCGCCCCTGTTGCTTCACTTCGCGGAGCACGATGCCCGTGTCAACGAAACCTGGCCCGCCTATGAAGCGGCCCTGAAGGAATACGATAAAACGTACGAGGCGTACATCTATGCCGGGGCGAATCATGGCTTCCACAATGATTCCACGCCACGCTACGACAAGGATGCTGCAGAGCTTGCCTGGCAACGCACGGTGGACTGGTTCAAGCAATATCTGGCATGACATTTACCGCAAGCCCGTTGCTGGTCGGGCTCCACGGACGATAGGCGAGCTCGCTTGGCCCGCAGTGGCTACAATCCCGACCATGAACACGCCATCAACCTTCTCGCCGGACACCCGCTAACATGGAATTGCGCCAGTTGCGATATTTTGTACGGGTGGTCGAGCTTGGCAGCATGGGCCGCGCCGCACAAGACCTCGGCGTCGTTACGTCGGCGCTCAGCCAGCAGATCAGCCGGCTGGAAAGCGAGCTCAGCACACGTCTTTTGCAACGCACCTCCACCGGAGTGGTGCCCACTGCCGCAGGCATGGCGTTGCGCCAGGAGGCTGAACTTGTGCTGCGGCATGCGGCCAGCGCGGTGCATGCCGCCCAGGCGGCCCGGCTCGCCGGACATGTCTCGATAGGTATGGCGCCCACTACCTCTTCTGTATTGGGGGTGCCCCTTTTACGCGCGATGCAGCGCCGTTATCCCGACGTGCGCCTGCATCTGGTCGAGAGCCTGTCGGGCAATCTATCCCAGATGCTGGGCCGGCGCCAACTGGACCTTGCCGTGCTGTTTCATGCCGGCAGCCAGCAAGGTTGGACGGTCTTGCCTATATTGAGCGAGCAGTTGTTCGTCGTGACGCAGCCGGATCGGTACCCGCTGCCGGAAAATGGCGGACTCTCGCTTGAAGACATCGTTAGCCTGCCTTTGGTTCTGCCCACCGGGTCGCACGGATTGCGGGCGATTGTCGATGCGGCCTTCTTTCATTATGGCCATGAACCCAATGTCGTGGCCGAGGTCGACGGCCTGTCCATGCTGATGGATATCGTCCACGCAGGCCTGGCCGCGACCATACAGCCCGGTGCGGCGGTGGTCCGCGCAAATGACAGGCAATTGTTGCGCATTCCCTTGCTGCACGACAAGATGGTGCGGCGCAATCTGGTGGCAAGCCTGTCTGAAGACCAGTTGTCCCCAGCCGGTTTGGCTGCGCGCGTCGTGCTTATCGACGTCATGCGTGAGCTGGTTGCAGAAGGGCATTGGCCCGGGGCCGAACTTATAGTCTGAGGGCTTGGTGTTCACTATTTGTGAACCCCTATGGCCGCCGACCCCGTAGCGGGGTGGGGGAAAGGCGACTACAGTACCGTCCATATATGGCCTTACACGGATCGATCCATGTTCGATGTACTTGTAGTCGGGGGCGGTAACGCCGCCCTGTGCGCCGCCCTGTGTGCGCGCGAAGCAGGCGCCAGCGTCCTCGTTCTGGAGTCGTCGCCACGCGAATGGCGCGGCGGCAATTCGCAGCACACTCGAAATTTGCGCTGCATGCACGATGTGCCGCAGGATGTATTGATAGACGCCTATCCCGAGGAAGAATACTGGCGCGATCTCCTGGCCGTTACCGGCGGGCAGACCAACGAAAAGCTGGCGCGCCTCGTCATTCGCGCCTCCTCGACCTGTCGGGGATGGATGCGCAAGCATGGCGTTCACTTTCAGCCGCCGTTGTCGGGGGCGTTGCACGTGGCACGAACCAATGCCTTCTTCATGGGCGGAGGCAAGGCCCTGATCAACGCGTATTACCGAAGCGCCGAGGCGCTGGGCGTACAGATACGCTATGACTCACCTGTCGATTCGCTTGATATCCGTGACGGACGATTTATTGCGGCTTACACAAATGGTGAGCGCATTGAAGCGCGCGCCTGTGTACTGGCCGCCGGCGGCTTTGAATCGAACCGGGAATGGCTGCGCGAGGCCTGGGGTCAGAACGAGCGCGGTGAGTGGCCGGTGGACAATTTCCTGATTCGCGGCACGCGATTCAATCAGGGCGTAGTCCTCAAGCATATGTTCGAAGAACACAAAGCGGACAAGATCGGAGACCCGACCCAGGCTCATATGGTGGCCATCGATGCGCGTGCGCCCTTGTACGACGGCGGCATCTGCACACGTATCGACTGTGTGTCGCTGGGTGTGGTGGTGAACCGCCAGGCCGAACGTTTCTACGACGAGGGCGAAGACTTCTGGCCCAAGCGCTATGCCATCTGGGGCCGGCTGTTGGCCAACCAGCCGGAGCAGACCGCGTACTCCATCATCGACAGCAAAGCGGTGGGCCGCTTCATGCCACCGGTATTTCCGGGTGAGAAGGCTGAAAGCCTGCCGGAGCTTGCGGGCAAACTGGGCCTGGACGTTGACGTATTCATGCAAACACTAAACAGCTACAACGCGGCCTGTAGGGTCGGAACTTTTGACCATACCAAACTGGATGACTGCCACACCGAAGGACTGTCACCCGCCAAGACACACTGGGCCTTGCCTTTGGACCGGCCGCCGTTCTACGGCTATGCGCTGCGGCCCGGCGTGACCTTTACGTATCAAGGGCTTCTGACCGACGAAACCGCTGCTGTGCGCTTTAACGACCAGCCTAGCGACAATCTGTATGTCGCGGGCGAAATGATGGCGGGTAATGTGCTGGGCAAGGGCTACACCGCAGGTATCGGAATGTCGATAGGCACGGCTTTTGGACGCATCGCCGGCGTCAATGCCGCCAAGGCAGCGTTGGGCGCCGAAAACATCGTTGCGCAGGAGGCCGAAAATGAAGCAGCTTGAAGCCTTGGCCAAAGATGCCCTGGATCTCGGCGGCGGCGCCATTTCGCTGACCGCCTCGGAAGCCGAAGCCGCAAGGCAGTTGCAGGTGTGCAATGCCTGCCGCTATTGCGAAGGCTTTTGCGCCATGTTCCCCGCCATGACACAACGGTTGATGTTCGAAAAGGCGGACGTCCATTACCTTGCAAACCTGTGCCACAACTGCGGCGCATGTCTGCACGCATGCCAGTACGCGCCACCGCACGAATTTGCCATCAATGTGCCTCAGGTCATGGCGCAGGTCCGCGGGCAAACGTATAAGGACTACGCATGGCCGCCTGCACTGGGCAAGCTTTATGAGCGCAACGGCGTTGTACTGACGCTGGCGCTGGCTGCGGGCCTGGCGCTTTTCCTGGCGCTTGCCGTGGCCATGGGCGGCGGACTGTGGAACAGTGCCGTGGGCGGCAACTTCTACAACATCTTTCCACACAACCTGCTGGTCGGGCTGTTCGCGCCGGTATTCCTGTTTGCACTGCTGGCGCTGGGCATGGGCTTGCGGAGCTTCTTGCGTGATATCGGTCCTGCGACCAGCGGAGCGCCGGCGACTACCCCGGCAGCGCTTGAAGCCACAGGCGCCGTACTGCAGCTGAAGTATCTGGACGGCGGCCACGGCGAAGGATGCAATAACGAGGACGATAAGTTCACTTTATCGCGCAGGCGTTTTCACCACCTTACCTTTTACGGTTTCATGTTGTGCTTTGCCGCAACAAGCCTGGCTACCGTGTATCACTACGCCTTTGGGTGGCAGGCTCCCTACGATCTGCCCAGCCTGCCCAAGATACTGGGCGCCGTGGGTGGCGTGACGCTGATGATAGGTACCGCAGGGCTCTGGTTTCTGCATCGCAGGCGCCATCCGCTGCACGGCGATCTGGACCAGAAGCCGATGGACCTGGGCTTTATCGCGATGCTCTTCCTTATTAGTGCAAGCGGCCTTGCACTATGGCTGGGGCGCAGCACGCCTGCGATGGCCTTGTTGCTTTGCTTGCATCTGGGCGCAGTCATGGCCTTTTTCCTGACCATGCCTTACAGCAAGTTTGCGCATGGTTTCTTCCGCAGCGCCGCGCTCTTGCGTTACGCCGTGGAAAAACGACAACCCAAATCAGCACAGCCCGGCGCTGACTGAAATACCTTTGAAGTACGGAGACTTTCCATGAAAATCAATAAAATAATCCGCGGCCTGGTGCTGTCCGCAGGCGCCTTGATGGTGCCGGCAACTCATGCCGCCCAGGAATTGCCGGACCGGCCGATTTCCCTGGTCGTGGGCTTTGTGGCGGGCGGCGCGGCCGACACGTCGGCGCGCCTGATCGCAGAAAAGCTGGGACAAAACACCGGCCGCTCTATTGCCATCATCAACAAGCCCGGCGCCGGCGGCAACATTGCCCACCAATACGTGTCCCAAGGGCCAAAAGACGGCAGCATGCTGCTGCTGGGCTCGGTTGGGCCATTGACCATTTCGCCGCACCTGATGGACGTATCGTACGACCCCTTCAAAGATCTCGTGCCCATTTCAGGCGGCGTGAACTTCCCCAACGTGCTGGTGGTGCACAAGGCTGCAGGCGTCACGACGTTGAAGGAATTCATCGCGTTGGCCAAATCCGAACCGGAAAAGGTCGACTATGCATCCTCCGGTTTCGGGGCGGCTTCCCACCTGGCGGGCGAACTTCTGAATATGGAAGCTGGTGTGGACATGGTGCATGTGCCCTACAAGGGCGGCGCACAAGCCATGCAGGATTTGTTGGGCGAGCGTGTGACGTCGTACTTTTCCGCACCGCCCACCGCCATGCCATATGTCGAAGCGAACAGGCTTATCCCATTGGCCACGACCGGTCTGAAACGTCCAGCCTACCTGCCCGAAATCCCCACTGTTGCGGAATCGGGCTACCCAGGGTTCGAGGCCTTGAACTGGTACGCATTCGTCGCTCCGGGTGGAACGCCGGAAGCGATTCTTGATCGTTGGAATGAGGAAATCGTGAAGGTTTTGAAAGACCCCGAAGTGGAAAAGAAGCTGACGGAGTTCGGCATGACGCCGCAGCCGACCACGCGTGAAGAATTCACCGCTTTCATGAAGAAAGAGTCGGACAAGTGGGGCAAGATCATCAAGGAGCGCAACATCCAGAAGTAAAGCGCTGTTCCGGCAGACCTGCAACAGGCCTGCCGGCGCTACTGCTGAAAAGTAGTGTGCAGCTTAGAACCCGCACATCGACATGAAGTTCGCCCACTGCACTTGCATCTGTGGCGTAAGATACCCCACGAAAGACAACGCCAAAACGGCGGTCAGTGCTAGCCAGCCGGCCACGCGCCTCAGTGTCGGGCGATGGGCCGGCTTTACCGAAGTTCCGGTACTGCTGGAATGGGTCGTGGGCATGTGCGTCACCGTATCGGGAAGTTCGCGTCAGGCCGCTGCCGGGCTGGCGAGCGTTTGCTCCTTGATGGGCAGGCACAGCACCGCGGCAACGACGGCCAGCGCGATACCTGTCCACCACACCATTGTATAACCGCCCGTCGCCTGGTAGACATATCCGCCCATCCATACGCCGATGAAACTGCCGACCTGGTGTCCGAGAAAGGCAATGCCCGACAAGGTGGCGGCATACCGGAAGCCGTAAATCTGTCCGATCAGGCCCTGGGTAAGCGGTACGGTACCCAGCCAGAACAGGCCCATCCACGCGGCGAATATATAAGCGACCCAGGGCGTCAGCGGGACGGCGAGCAGGAAGATGATGCCAAATGCCCGCAAAAAGTACACGGCCGCCAGCAGCGTCTTCTTGCTGTAGCGCCCGCCCAGCTTGCCGGCATAGATGCAACCGGCAACGTTGAACAGCCCGATGAGGGCGATAGCCGTGGCGCCATGCGCGGCGGTCAAGCCGCCGTCGGCCAGATAGGCCGGCAGATGCAGCGTGATAAAGGCGGTGTGGAAGCCGCAAACGGCATAACTCCAGAACAGGAAATGAAACGACGGATGGGCGAGCGCCTGGCGTACGGCGCTGCCCAGGCTATGCATGCCGACGCTGGAGTCCGGCCGGCCCTTGAGGAATGCCGCCAGAGGCAGGCCGGCTGCGACGAATATGGAAAGAACCCACAGGGCGCCCGTCCAGTCCATGGTGGAAATGAGCAGTTGTCCGGTCGGTACGATGGCGAACTGGCCCAGAGACCCGCCTGCGCTGGCTATGCCCATGGCCGTGCTGCGATAGGCGGGCGGTACGGCGCGCGCCACTACCGGCAGAATGACCGGGAACGTCGTGCCGGCCTGTCCCAGGCCGACCAGCACGCCCGCCGTCAGGTACAAGGACATCTCGTCGGTCGATAAACGCACGCCGACCATGCCCAGCACGTACAGCAGGGCTCCCAGCGCAATCGTGCGTCCCGCGCCGTAGCGGTCGGCCAGCATGCCCATGAAGATCGCGCCCACACCCCAGACGATGT
Source organism: Pseudomonas sp. (assembly GCA_036675275.1). GTDB lineage: Bacteria > Pseudomonadota > Gammaproteobacteria > Burkholderiales > Burkholderiaceae_B > Pollutimonas. Next base: position 140,575 of record JAKFFG010000008.1, read on the forward strand.
TCTGAATGGCGAAGGCCAGTGAAAAGACATCGCGCCCCCAGCCGTGTTCCAGGCCCATGGGTTGCATGAACAGGCCGAATGTGGCGCGGACCCCCAGGGACAGCAGCACAATGAAGGCACCAATATAGAGCGTGCGCAAATAGGGTGGTTGTGTTGGGATAGACATGGAATTCGGCATGGCGTCGCGTTGGCAGGATGGCGTCTTGCAGGCACGGCAATAGTAGCACCGGCTGACACGCAGCATGCTGGAATTTTGCGACGTCCGTGCGTTCCGCTATCGCAGCAACATCATTTGCTCGTTTTTCCCTTTCGTGGGTTGGAGTTACCGTCATTCGAACCGGGTAGTGTTCCTGTACGAGCCGCCCGGTCCGCCTCTGCAGTACCGCGGTCAAAAGCGGTCGCCGTGCCGTGCCGCGCAGGCGGAGGATGGTCCATGTCCGGACGCGGTTCGTCTTCATCGGACATATGTTTGGGGCGGGGCGCTTTCGCGTTAGGATCGGGTGTTGCCATCCTTCTCTCCTTGAGTGAGATTTGAACGTATCCAGCAACTCCCATTCCTGTTTTCGGGACAACGTGTCGACCCGGCCGTGATGGGGCCCGGCCCTTACGTACTTGATCATGGCTCTGCTACAGTAAACATTCCTGTCTGCACACTGCCGAGCCTCTTCTATGAAAACGCTATTCGTGGCCATCCTGCTCGCGCTGCTTGGCGCACTGCTTATCACCAGCCTCTACAAGCCCAAGCCTCTGGAAGCTCAACTGTTGCATTTGCAGGTCGAACAAGCCATGCCTGAAGCAGCGGCCGAGCTGGCCGGCGAAGCTGCCGAAATCCAGGCCTTGTTTCTCGCGTATGCAGAAGATCCAGTCTTGCTTGCAAAGGCAAGACTGGCGTTACTGCGTTATCCCGATATGGCCCGGCCCATCTTTCTGATGCTCGGGGAAAGCCTGGATTTTCGGGAAGTGCTTCGGCGCTACGGAGAAGATGTCATCCTGCCCATTCATTTCTTCCTGACGCATGAGGTCTTCACGCTGGAATTGATGCGCGGGTTAAGCGAGACGGCGCAGTCGGCACTAAGTACCGTGCGGCGCCTGTGGAATGGCGATGAACCGGCGCAAGCCGCTTCCACCGGCGCTCTGACAATCGAAGAGCGCGGCAGGTATGCCGTTCAGTTCATCAAGGCGGAAGGCTACGATTTTCTTGGCCAGTTCGTGATCAGCCCCAAAGGGGAAGTGGGCTGGGTCCAGACGGAGCGCGTGCTTGAAGGCATCAATAGCTTCTTTGCCGGCGGCATCAAAGGGCTGGAAAGCAAGATACGTCGTGATGAGACCGTCGCCGTGGGCGACGTGGGGTGGGCGGCGCTGGATGTCGCCATCGGCGTAAGCGCGCTCAAGGTGCTGCGCATGGGCCGGACCGCTGCCGTGGGCGGGCGGTCGCTAACGTTCTCCCAGCGCTCGGCGGCGCTCGGAGCGGGCTTGTGGCGTGGCAGCGCAATCGGCGCAAGGCTGGTGAAGTATGGCGCCCCGGCGGTGCTGGCCTATATTGCAATCGGCCACCCCAGCGTTATCAATTCCTTGCTAGGGTCAGCCGCTGAAAAGCTCGGCTTGCCGGTGAGGTTGGTGCAGGTGGTGGGCTGGACGCTGGTGTTGCTTCCCATCATGCTGCTGTTGCGCTTCATCCTTGGACCGCTGGCGTGGCTGATGGCAGGAATAGTGGGTTTGCTTCGCTGGTTCGACCGGTTCTTGCGGAGCCGAAAGCTGCGTACTGCAGCGGCATGATTTGCTGACATGCCATGCCTTCTCCGATATGCATTGCTTCGAATCGGCGCGCAAGAGCGTAAAAAAATGGGCCGGACGGCCGGCCCATACAACAGGAAAACATCAGACTTGCGGCGGTTGGGTCTCCCGCTCGAAGTGCCGGTGCTTGGCGAGCGCCTGGATAAACTTCTGCACCGCGCCGTCCACGTCGCCGGCAGAAACAAGCAAGCCCGCGTCCTGGCTGGCTTTCACTTCAATACCCGACCGCGTCAGCAGCGTAGCGGCATTGCCCAGTGCCAGTATCGTTTTGCAATGCCGGTATTGATCCTGGACGAACTCACGCGCGCGGCCATCGGCGACCAATGTGCCGATGGCATCCGCGCCGTCAGGCACCACCAAACCGTCGAAAAGAACGGCCGGCTGGTTTTCCAGTGACGCATCTGCATCAATCTGGTCTCCGTCCGATGTGGCAATCGGGCCGATACGGGGCCCCACAAAGCGCACGATGGCACCCTCTGCCTGGATTGCGTTGGCGACGGTCCATGCGGAGGCGCCATCGGTGCCGGGCGCAATCATGATGGCGACTTTGCGCGTGCGTATGCCGCCATCCCCGGGACGGGCAGTCAGCGATAGCCGCGGCGATTGCTCTATTTCAGGCTCGGGCGATGGCTCCAGGGCTTTAGGCATGGCGTCAGGCAGGGGCATTCCCAAACCTTCGGCCACTTTGCCGGCTAGATCTTCCGACGCATTGCGCAGCATCGACACGACGCGTTCGCGTACCGCGGCGACGGTGACCTTGCTTAGTTCGAAACGGAAGGCGTCGGCAATATGTTGTTGCTCGAAGGAAGCCTGGCTTTCATAAAACAGCCTGGCCTGGTTGTAGTGCTCGGCGAACTTCTCGGGCTTGCCCCGCACTTCGTCTTGCTGCACCGGTTCGGGAAACGAGACGAAACCGGCTGCGCCTGCCTGGAAAGGACAGCCCCCGCCCAATGAATTGGGCTCGTAAGAGGCGCGCCCGCGGTGTATCGCCTGCCTGTGCATGCCGTCGCGCTGATTGTTGTGCACCGGCTTAAGCGGCGCGTTAATGGGCAGTTCATGGAAGTTCGGTCCACCCAGTCGCGAAATCTGCGTGTCGATGTACGAGTGTATGCGGCCCGCGAGCAGTGGATCGTTGGTGAAATCAATGCCTGGCACCACGTGAGCCGCGCAGAAGGCCACCTGTTCCGTTTCGGCAAAGAAATTGTCCGGATTACGGTTGAGCACCATGCGCCCCACGGGCTTTATCGGCACCAGTTCCTCTGGAACAATTTTCGTGGCATCCAGCACGTCGAAGCTGTATTTTTCCGCGTCTTCCTCGGTAAAGATTTGTACGCCCAGTTCCCACTCCGGGTAATCTCCTGCGTCTATGGCTTCCCAGAGATCGCGGCGGTTGAAGTCCGGGTCAGCGCCGGAAATTTTTACCGCCTCGTCCCACACCAGCGAATGCGTGCCCAGTTTCGGGTCCCAATGAAATTTCACAAAAACGGACTGGCCCGCTTCATTCACAAAGCGAAACGTGTGCACCCCGAAGCCCTGCATCATGCGAAAGCTGCGCGGTATTGCCCGATCAGACATCTGCCACATGAGCATGTGCGTCGATTCCGGCATGAGGGACACAAAATCCCAGTACGTATCGTGTGCGGACGCCGCCTGCGGCATGGCATGATGAGGCTCCGGTTTCACCGCATGCACCAAATCGGGGAACTTCATCGCATCTTGTATGAAGAACACTGGCATATTGTTGCCAACCAGGTCCCAGTTGCCTTCGTCTGTATAAAACTTGACTGCAAAGCCCCGTACATCGCGGGCCGTATCCTTGGATCCGCGTTCTCCGGCCACCGTCGAAAAGCGCGTAAACAGCGGTGTGATTTTTCCTTTCTCTGCAAATATTGACGCGCGCGTGTATTGCGTAAGAGGTTCGTAGCATTCGAAATACCCATGCGCGCCGGAGCCGCGCGCATGCACGACACGCTCCGGGATGCGTTCGTGGTCGAAATGCGTGATTTTTTCACGCAGGATGAAGTCTTTTAAGAGTGCAGGACCGCGCAGTCCCGCCTTTAATGAGTTTTGATTGTCGGATACCGCTACGCCTTGATTGGTCGTGAGCACCTGTCCTGACGAGTCCGCGCGAACCCGGTTCAGCGAGCCGCCGGCGGCATTCACTCCTGATTCGGCCGCGTCGCCATACTTGGCTGTGTGGTTTTCTTCGGAAGGGGTGCTGGCCAATGCGTCCCGCGTAGCCGATGGCGAAACAGCGCCCGGCACCGGAGCCGTCGCATTCTCGCGGCCATGCTCCTTGGCTTTGGTGGGGTTGTAAGGCATGTCTTGCGCCATGCGGGCGGTATTGCCGGCTTTTTGCACCGCCGGATCAGGGCTGGCCGGATCGGGAGGCAGGGCTGGGCCGCTGTCGGTATTCTTGAAAGCGCTGTCGGCAGATTTTTGGCCGGGGCGGGGGACTTTCCCGGTTGGGGGCGACGTGGGCATGCTTATCTCCTGTGGCTGATGTGGATGCTCGTGGCCTGTGCGGCGTGTTGCTTGAAGGCCAGGAGGCGAAATGTTCAGGTCGGGATGGACAGCAAGCCGTGGGCCCGAGAATGCGGGAGACAACCGGATTGTTGTGCTATGGTCTACGGTGAAATAATGACAAGAAACCACACCCGATCGGAGACAAAACCATGAAATCACTCGCGCTACCGGCACTGAGCTTTTCCTTGCTTGCTTATTGCGCAAGCGCCTACGCCGGCGATTCCCAAAGGGATGAGTTCTTTTGGCTGGGCGAAATGAACAAGGCCTCGCTGGTCATCAATACCGATGAAGGCTTGATCGAGAAAGCAGCAGCGCCGATTTTTGCGCAAGGTATCGAAAAGGTCATCACGGCCGGAAACCAGGAAGGCGCCAAGAGGCCCTCTACGGTCATTACCTTTGAGCCGCTGATGATAGAGGCCGCGGGCCCTGAGATTACGCTATTGCATGCGGGCCGCTCCAGCCAGGACATGCATGCCACTTACCGCGCGGCCATACTGCGCGACGACCTGCTCAAGCTTGCCCAGCAGCTGCACAAGACCAGCGCTACATTAGTGGCCCTGTCCGAACGTCATAAAGACACTATTGTTCCCAACTACACGAACGGTGTGGCGGCGCAACCCAACAGCTATGGCCATTATTTGCTCGGCCATGCGGCAGGCCTGCAGCGCGATGCTCAGCGCATACATGAAGCGTACGCGCGCATAAATCGCTCCGCCATGGGCACGACCGTGCTGAACGGCACCAGTTGGCCGCTGAACCGTGAGCGCATGGCGAACTACCTTGGTTTTGCCGGTATCGTCGAAAACGCCTACGATGCGTCGCAGATTTCTTCGATGGAGCATCCCGTGGAGGTCGGGGCGGTGGTAACGACCATTGCGCTGCACACAGGACACTTCGTCGAAGATTTGCTGACGCAGTATGCCCAGCCGCGGCCATGGATCTTGCTGGAAGAGGGCGGAGGCAACACCTACGTATCCAGCGCCATGCCGCAAAAACGCAATCCCGGACTGCTCAACAATACCCGCAGCAGCGCCTCCACAGCCCTTACGCTGGCATTCGGTCCGGTGATCCAGGCACATAACATCACACCCGGCATGTCAGATCCCAAAAGCGCAAAGACCAATAGCGCGATGGTCCAGAGTGCCATCAAGGCGTTGTCGAACTGGGACCGTGTGCTCAAGGCGCTGGTGGTGAGCCCGGATCGCGCGCTCGAAGAGCTAAATAGCGACTGGACCGCATCCCAGGAACTGGCCGATGCGTTGATGCGCAACCATGGGCTGCCTTTCCGGATCGGGCATCATTTTGCGTCGGATGTCGTAGGCCACGCCAAAAAGAACAACATCATGCCGCTTGAGTTTCCTTATGCCGAGGCGCAACGCATTTACGCCGAAACAGTGAAGGGCACAGATTATCCCCAAACGCTTCCAATGAGCGAAGCGCAATTCAAGGAAAATCTGGATCCGGTGATGATAGTCAAAAATCGCAAAACCAGCGGCGGCCCACAGCCGGCCGAAATGCAGCGCATGATTGCAGCGGCCAATGAAGATCTTGTCGCCCAACAAAATTGGATCAACGACCAGCGCAATAAAATCACCACAGCGCTAGGGCAACTGGATGCGGACTTCGACAAATTGCTGAAGGTGAAGTAATGCGCGTGCCTCAGCGTGGCGCATGCTGCTAGTCCACATCCCGCGCTTTCATGATCTGCTCGACAGATACGAAGCCATCCCGGGCGGCGGGAGGCAGGTTGGCATCTGAGGCTTTTCGCTGTGCCTGCGCGTCCGCGTCCGGGGCGTCGACGATAATGCGTCCGACCATGCCGGCGTGTTCGTGCGGCACGCAAAAGTAATCGTATACGCCAGGCGTGTCGAAGGTGATCGAGAACGATTCGCCCGGCAACAGGTAGCCGGAGTCCCATGGTTGCGCTCCCTGCGGAATCCGCAGCGGCTTGCCATGGCAGTCGGGATGATAAGCCGTCGACGTGTGCACATTGCCGGCCTCCCGATTGATCCAGCGTATGGTTTGGCCACGCTTTATAAGAAGGCCGCGAGGACTGAACCATACGTGCGCACCATTCCCCGAGCCCGCCAGGGTAATGTCGATGACCTCATTGGCCCCGGCTGGACGCGGGTAAGCCATGGCGACCAGCAGCAGGCCGCCACTGGCCTGCAGGAACCGGCGGCGGCCTCCGTCGGGCACGGCTTTCATTTGGCTACCCGTGCTTCCTGGTCGGCCGGCACATGCCACAGCACCATATGAACGTGCGGCTCTTCCACCCCGGGGTGGCCGGCGTTATAGACCACGTCCACATGGTCTACCTTTTCACCGGCAGCGTTCAGGTTGTCGAGCTTCATCTCTGGTTTCATCGAAGACAGCGGGATCATGTAGATGGTGCTTACCAGTTTTCCGTCGTGGTCATAGGCCAGGAACGGCCCGGCTGGAAGCGTGCTGGGGTCAACGTGAAGCTGGCCCATGCCTGGAAGGAAGTCGGGTAGTTTGACCAGAGAGCTCACCGGTTTGTAGGGCGCCGCGGGCGGCGCCTTGGCCACGGCGCCGGCAGCTGTGTCATGTGCGCTGGCACCCATGGGACTGAAGGCAAAAGCAGCCGATGCGGCTGCGCACAACAACGTTTTGAACATGGCGATCTCCTGGAGGATGCTGACGAATATCGTCAGACTTCACCGCATTAGATGGCGCCATCGTCGCGCGCGTTCCCGCCGATCCGTGCCACATCGCACTCTTTACTCTATTATTGTCCGCATGAACAAAAAAACGCCCCCTATCCCCTCTGCCGGAGACATCATCGAGCTGGATGCCGTGGCTCTATCGCAGGCCATCCGCAATAAGCACGTGTCCTGCGTGGAAACGCTGGATGCGTTTCTGGCACAAGCCGACCGGCTGAATCCCCGCGTCAATGCGCTCGTTGCCTTGCAGGATAGGGGCGCATTGCATCGCCAGGCCCTTGAGCTTGACGCGCAACTCGCCCGCGGTGAATGGTTGGGGCCTTTGCACGGCTTTCCCCAAGCGCCCAAGGACATCATGCCGGTGGCCGGTATGGTCACCACCAAGGGCTCGCTTATCTTCAAGGATCATGTGCCCACTGCCGACGCGGTAGTGTTCGAGCGCATGCGGCGCGGCGGCGCAGTTTTCATCGGCCGAAGCAATACGCCGGAATTTGGCCTGGGCGGGCACACCTACAACAAGGTTTACGGCACCACGCGCAATGCCTTCGACCCTGATAAGTCGGCTGGCGGCAGCAGCGGCGGCGCCGCTGTGGCGGTGGCGTTGCGCATGCTGCCCGTAGCCGACGGTTCCGACATGATGGGTTCGCTGCGCACACCGGCCTCGTTCAACAACGTCTATGGCTTGCGAACTTCGCCGGGATGCGTGCCGCACGGCCCTACCGACGATGTGTTCTTCCAGCAGTTCAGTGTGGCGGGGCCCATGGCGCGCAATATTCCGGACCTGGCATTGCTGCTTTCGGTGCAGGCGGGATTCGATCCGCGCCTGCCGATGTCGCGTCAACTGGATCCGGGCGTCTTTAATGAACCGATGGAACGCAGTTTTCATGGCACGCGCATAGGCTGGCTGGGCGACCTCGGCGGCCATTTGCCCATCGACCCCGACCTCATGGCGCTGTCCGAAAAGGCTCTCGCAGCCTTTTCGGACGTCGGCTGCCGGGTCGAGCCCGTGTTGCCGGACTTCGATCTGGAACGCCTATGGCGGGCATGGATGGACCTGCGCAGCTTCAGTGTGGCCGGCAGCAACGAGAGCCTGTATGCCGATCCGGCCCGGCGCGTACTGCTGAAGCCCGAGGCCATCTGGGAAATCGAGCGCGGCCTGAAACTCAGCGGGTCCGACATCTACCGCGCCTCACGCGACCGTAGCGCGTGGTACCAGGCCTTGCGCGAATTGTTCGGGCGCTACGATTTCCTGGTGCTGCCGGCAAGCCAGGTGTTTCCTTTCAATGCCGAACTTGACTGGCCCGCCACTATCGCCGGCCGCGAGATGGACAGCTACCATCGGTGGATGGAGGCGGTGCTGCCGGCGACGATGGCTGGTTTGCCGGCCCTGTGCGCTCCCGCCGGCTTTGGCGCAGACGGCCTGCCGGCAGGCCTGCAAATTATTGGTCCGGCGCAGGCTGACCTGGCGGTGCTTCAAATTGGCCATGCCTACGATAGGGCCAGCGGGCATGCACGAGTAAGAAGTCCGCTGCTTTCATAGGCCAGCGGGTGTCTTGATCTTGCTGTTGGACTAGAGGCATCGTGCCGCATGCTCCGACATCAACGTTGACTGACTACGGCGCGCGGCGATGCGCCGGTCCGCCCCATCCGCCAACGGCATTCCCCGGGCGGCTCCTGTGCGGCCTTTCCTTGATCAAGTCGTCTTCCATCATTTGATCCGCCCGGCGTACGACGCGATCCAGCATGGAGCCGAGCGCCCGCAGTTCGTCCGCATCCAGGTCCTGGAATATCTCCTTATTCAACGACGCAACCACCGGCATGATCTGGCGATATAAGCGTAAACCTTGAGGCGTAACGGATATATGCACTGTTCTCGCATCGTCCGGATCGCGACTGCGCATCAGCAGTCCTTTACTACACAAGGTGCCAATGGCGCGCGACGTGCGCGGGGCATCAAGGCCAACGGCCCGAGCCAATTGGGTCGACGTCAACCTGTCGTGCTGGACGCCGACCGCCAGCAAACGCCATTCGCGGCGCGTGATATTAAAGCGCCCTTCGCACAGGCGCGTGAATATGGGGTTCCCGGCCGACCATGCACGGTAGAGCCTGAACATCATCATGTCGTCCAGCGTGGGCAGGTATTCGGCCACGTCCTGGTCACGGTCTGACGCTTGCGGAGGGTCAGTCTTCTTCATATTCATGGGACGGGGCTTTCCCTGACAGTCGGATATTTGATTAGAACAAGTATTGCTTTGCTTGATAAGCTGGCATCCAATATTAAGATAAATCAAATCTGAGGAGACAAGCGATGATCAAGAACGCTTTCAGGGCCGCCTTGCTGCCGTGCATGCTGTTTGCGGCCTGTACCGCCGGCGCTGCACAGGACGATGCCCCCGAGCTGTCCACGCCGGTGACGATAGTCGTGGGTTATGCACCCGGCGGCGCCACCGATCGCGCTGCGCGCATAGTGGCCACCAGCCTGCAGGCCAAGCTGGGCGTGTCGGTTGTGGTAGAGAATAAAACAGGTGCGGGCGGGCGTATCGCCGCGCAGCATGTCAAGAATGCCGGCCCGGATGAAAATATGTTGCTGCTCGGCAATCCTGCCGTGATGGTGGTGGCCCCGCTCGTGTTCGAAAGCCTGGCCTACGATGCCGTGAAAGACTTCCAGCCCGTTTCCATGGTGACGCAATACGGTTTCGGTGTCGCCGTTTCGGCAGACAGCCAGATCAAGGACATGCAAGGGCTGGTGAGCTGGGCCAAGTCCAATCCGGATAAATTCAATATTGGTGTTCCGGCAACGGGCAGCCTTCCGCATTTCTTCGGTTTGATGCTGTCGGAGCAAATCGGGGCCGAAGGGCAGATCATCGGCTATCGCGGTTCCGCACCGGTCATTACCGATTTGATCGGCGGCGCCATTCCGGTTGCCATCGACACGCTCGACGTCCTGACACGCCAGCATGAGGGCAAGCGCATTCGTATCCTGGCCACGTCTGGGCAAGAGCGCGAAGCGGCACTGCCGGACGTGCCTACTTTCACACAAGCCGGTGTCGATTTGCAAGCGGCAGGCTGGAATACCTTTTTTGCTTCTTCCTCGATGCCCAAGGCCAAGGCCGACATGTTGGGTGAAACGCTCAAGTCGGTAACCGCCGATCCCGAAGTACGCAAGACACTGCTGCAGAATGACCTGATTCCGGTGTCCGCCAATGCGCAGGAAACCGGCAAGCTGGTGGATGCATTCCGCGCCCAGTGGGCTCCCGTGGTGAAGGACTCGGGTTTCGTTGTCACCAAATAGTGAGAGATAGCGGACAATATTGATGAGACTAGCCAAAAACGTTCTTTTCATCATGGCGGACCAGCTGCGCGCCGACCATCTGGGGTGCTATGGCCATCCCTTCATCCGTACGCCCAATATCGACGCGCTTGCCAAACGGGGCGTGCAGTTTGACCGCGCCTTCGTGAATTCCGGCGTCTGTGGACCTTCGCGCATGAGCTACTACACCGGTCGCTATCCTTCCACGCATGGAGCAACCTGGAACCGTGTGCCTTTATCGGTGGGCGAAGTGACGATGGGCGAATATTTGCGTGAAAGTGGCCGCAAGCTTGTGCTTGCCGGCAAGACGCACGTCATGGTGGATCATGCCGGCCTGGAGCGCCTGGCGCTGGATGGCGGCAGCGAGCTGGGGCGCCTGCTCAGCAGTGGGGGCTTCGAGGAAATAGATCGCTACGATGGCCATCATGAACCGGGTGATGAAAGCGGCTATCCGGCCTACCTGCGTCGCCAGGGCTATGTGTCGGACGACCCGTGGACAGACTTCGTCATCTCGGCACAGGGTCCTGAAGGCAAGACCGTTAGCGGCTGGAATATGCGCAACGCAGGCTATCCGTCATTGGTGAAGGATGAGCACTCCGAAACCGCCTATATGACAGACCAGGCGCTAGGTTTCATGAAGCAGCAGGGCGATGAACCGTGGGTCATGCACTTGAGCTATGTGAAGCCGCACTGGCCTTACATTGCACCGGCCCCCTACCATGCGATGTACAACGCTGACCAGTGCCTGCCCGTCGTGCGCAGCGAGGACGAGCGGAGCAATGCCCATCCCGTGGTCGCGGCCTACCGGCAGCAAGAGGAAAGCGTCAGCTTCTCGATGGACGAGTGCATACGCACCGTGCGGCCGGCGTACCAGGGCTTGATCACTCAACTGGATGACCACCTGGGCAGGCTGTTCGATTACATGCAGCAGGCTGGCCTCATGGACAATACCTTGATCGTCTTTACGGCCGACCACGGGGATTTCCTGGGCGACCACTGGCTGGGCGAGAAAGAGCTGTTCTACGATACCGTGCAGCGCGTACCGTTCATCGTGGTCGATCCTTCGACGGCGGCGGATGCGACCCGAGGCAGTGTCGAATCGAGAATGGTGGAGTCCGTGGATGTGCTGCCCACGATTCTTGATTGGCTGGGGCTTTCCTTGCCTATGCATCGCCTGGAGGGGCGCAGTTTGTTGCCCCTTTTGCATGGGCAGCAAGTGGCGTGGCGGGACTGCGTGTTCTCGGAACTGGACTACAGCTATCGGCTCTCGCGGCTGCTGGTCGGGAAGACGCCGCAGAATGCGCGCGCCTGGTCCGTCCGTACCGACCGGTGGCGTTATGTGTACTGGATGGATGAGCCCGAACAGTTGTACGACCTGCACGCGGACCCGGATCAGCTTCACGACTTGGGGGAAGATTTTTCCTATGTCCAGGTGCGGGCAGAGTGCCGCGAACGGCTGCTGGCATGGTTCGCTGGCTTGAAACGGCGCACGACAGTGAGTTTGGATGAAGTCGAGCGTGGAACCAACGCCTACAAGAAGGCGGGCGTGTTCTTTGGCCAGTGGTGACTCGGCAGGTCATGTTGTGCCTCGACGCAGTCGTACCAATTGGGCTCTTTGGGTTAAAGCCTTGCCGTCGTTATGGTTATAGGCTATAAGTTCATAGCTAAAAACAATAAAAGTTGCTTATCACTTTCCGCCAAAACAGGAGATCCATTATGAACAACACCACAGACATCGCGCGTCGGCGCATGCTGATCACCGCGAGCGGCGCAGTAGCCTGGGCCGGCCTGGGGGGCGGCTTGGCATTGGCAGATTCCAACGAACCGGCTGCCAAGTCCTCGCCTGGCCCCGTATCCGATGCCAAGCCCTTGCCGGCCTACGCCAAATGGAAAGATGCGGACAGCATGATAGTCCACAGCGCCAACACCATCGAGACACGGCGCAATGCCTTTGGATCCAGCGGCATCACACCGCTGGATCGGCTCTACATACGGAACAATATTTCGCCTCCGTCCGAAGACATCGTGAAGGAACCGGATGCCTGGAAGATCGAGGTCAGCGGCGTCAAGTCGCCGCGCAGTTTTACCGTGGCCGAGCTCAAGTCGCTGGGTCTGGCTTCGGTCGCCGTGGTGTTGCAGTGTTCCGGCAACGGCAGGGGCTTTTCCGAGCACAAGCCCAGCGGAACGCAATGGACAGTAGGCGCGGCCGGCTGCGTCATTTTCACTGGTGTCCCCGTCAAGGCGGTGCTTGAGGCCACCGGCGGCATGGCCGACGGAATGGCCTATATGACCAGCACCGGCGGTGAAGAAATCCCGGCCGGGCTGGATCCCAAAACCATCATGGTCGAGCGCTCGGTGCCATTGTCCGGCATCGAAGACGCGATTCTTGCATGGGAAGTCAATGGCGAGCCCTTGCCATTGGCCCACGGTGGTCCGCTGCGCGTTATTGTGCCGGGCTATGCGGGCGTCAATAACGTGAAGTACGTCAAGCACGTCGCCTTCACCAAGGAGCAATCGCCCGCCAAGATCCAGCAAGGCAGCTATCGCTTCTCGCCCATTGGCGTCAAAGGCACGCCGGAATTCGATTCAATCTGGGAAATGGATCCTAAATCGTGGGTGACCTTGCCATCGGATTCCAGCACGCCTGTGAAGGCAGGAAAGGTCCAGATCAGCGGCGTTGCCATGGGCGGCATGAGCGAAGCCAAGAAGGTCGAAGTTTCCGTAAACGGCGGCAAGGACTGGCAAGAGGCGCAGCTTACCGGGCCGGACCTGGGCAAGTATGCCTGGCGCGGCTTTGTACTGGCTGCCGACCTTAAGCCGGGCAAATACCAGTTGGCCAGCCGGGTCACCAATGCAGACGGCACGTCCCAGCCGGAAATGCGCAAGGAAAACAATCGGGGCTACATGAACAACAGCTGGCGTGACCACATGGTGGCAATAGAGGTCGCTTAAGTCTTTCTGAAGGATAGTAATGAAATTTGCAGTAAGTATTGTGGCGCTGACGCTAGCGGGCGCCACCGGTTCCTCTATGGCTGATAGCGGTGCGGATGCCGACATGCTGGCCCGCGGCAAGGCCTTGTTTCAAACAGCAACACCCGCCTGTGCCGTGTGCCATACCTTGGCGGATGCCGGCGCCACGGGCGCCGTCGGCCCCAACCTGGACGAACTTAAACCCGGGCTGGAACAGGTGCGTAGCGCATTGATAGACGGCGTGGGCGTGATGCCTTCATTCGCGGATATCTTGAGCGAAGATGACTTGAACGCGGTGGCGGAGTACGTGGTCAGCGCGAGCAAGGGCGGCTGAAGACGCTTGCGCATGCTTCTATACAGCCTCAGTTTAGAACGGATGGGCTTCATAGAGTGGCACAATCAGGGCGGCATTTCCTCCAGAACCAGCCGTGCCTCGTCCAGCGCCGCCCGAATAAGCGCTGTACGTACTGAAGCTCTCTTCCACAACATACCTACGGTGCGTGCCTCGGGCGCGTCATCCAAAGGCAGGGCAACAATATCCAGACCTTTTGTCAGCGGCGAACTGAAGGCTGGCACCAGTGCGACGCCCATCTGCTTGTGCACCAGCAAGGCAATCGTCAATAGCGAATCCAGCTCGAGAACCTCACGAGCCATAATGCCGTGCGCCCGCAAATAGGCTTGCGCCAGCTTCCCACCGCCTAATCGACGGTCGTATCGAATGAAGGGACGGGTCTTCAACAGGCGCAGAGGCGGTACGTGAGCAATGCGTTTGCTTGCCAGGACCACAAGCGGCTCATCTTTCAATGCCTGCCATTCAAACGACTTTGCCAGAGAAAATGGAGGATGCAGACAAATGGCGACGTCAACCACGTCTTCCTGCAACTGGCGAAAAAGCTGATCGGAAAGGCCGCCATGAACATGGACGCTGACGTTGGGATACTTGCCGCTGTAGCGTTGCAGGACTTCGGGCAAAAGCGTGTGCAATGCGGAATTAATAACACCCAGGCGAAGTTGGCCCTCCATGCCGGGATTGTGCACCGAGGCGCGAAGTTCTGACAGGCCGACCATCAGGGGCCCTATTTTTTCCAGCAACAGATAGCCCGCGGGGGTTGGCATCACGGTGCGTCCCGACCGAGCCACCAAAGCGACACTCAGCTCTTTCTCCAAAGCCTTGATTTGATGAGCTACCGCAGCAGTTGTCAGATTAAGGCGTCGGGCTGCTTCTGCCATGGACCCGAGTTCGGCTACTTTAAGCAACGTGTGAAGGAATTTGGTGTCCAGTCGGAGCCTCTTGAATGTTGACTTTTAAAAACCCGCGTTATGCCTGGTACGGCGGTCTGTTACATCAGACGTCGTAATTACCAGACAATTTAATATTTCTATATTTTAAATATAAAAAGGCGGGCTGTTTTTATATTGTTGCCAGAAGTATAGTTTTCGGACCAAGGAGAGCGCCAAGGAGAGCACTATCTATGCGCAGCAAATTATTTGTCCCGGGATCAAGACCGGAATTGTTTGAGAAGGCCTTCAGGGGAGCCGCCGATGCGATTTCACTGGACCTGGAAGATTCCGTTCCAGAGGACGCCAAACCTCGGGCTCGGGCCAACATCGGCGCATGGCTGGACAAACTTTTGGCCGAGCCCGGTCAACGGAACGGCAAGACCGTGATCGTCCGCATCAACGAACAGCACAGCCCTCACTTCAAAGAAGATCTCAAGGCAGTTGTACGCACGGGCGTCGATATCATCAATATTCCCAAGCCTGCCAACCCGAAGGATATACAGGAGCTCTGCGCCGCCATCACCGCGCTTGAGTCCGAAAAAATGCTCGGGCGAAATATAGGCGTATTGCTGAACATTGAGCATCCCCATGCATTGCGTACCGCCGCCGAATTGGCGACGGCAGACAAGAGGATTGTCGGGCTACAGCTTGGGTTGGCCGATCTGTTCGAGCCGCTACAGATAGCACGAGATGAAACTAGCGCTATCGAGCAAGCGATGTTTACGGTCGCCATGGCTGCCGGAGAGGCGGGAATTTACGCAATTGACGCCGCGTTCGGGAACATTCGCGACACGGCAGGATTCCAGGCCGAGGCTGAACTTGCGCGGCGTTTCGGTTTTATAGGAAAGTCCTGTATTCACCCAAGCCAGGTTCAGTCGGCAAATACGGCGTTCAGCCCCTCCTCGGCAGAAATCGATTTCGCCAAACGGGTGATTGCCGCTGCCGGCGAGGCGGAAGAGCGGGGACAAGGCGCATGCGTGGTGGACGGAAAAATGATTGACAAACCTTTCGTGCAGCGGGCCAGGACGATTCTGGCAACGAGCTTGAAGTCCGGGCCAAGCACTTCATGAACAGTCCAACGCAGTTTCCCATTTTTCATCCGTAATTCCGATACATGACTATCCCTGAACCTGCATCCGACACAACTGAGCACATTTCATTATCCGACCGTCCGGGTCTCAAGGGACCGTTGAGCGGCATTCGAGTGCTGGACCTGAGCGCCTATATCGCCGGCCCTTATGGCTGCTCGTTATTGGCTGACCAGGGCGCTGAAGTTATCAAGGTTGAACCGCCTCTCGGCGACAACCTGCGCAAGTATCCGTCGACACTGATGTCGGAAAGCCGTGCATTTCTTGGGGTCAATCGGAGCAAACTGGGCGTTGTCCTTGATCTTAAGCAGCCCGAAGACAACGCGCGCCTGTTGGCCTTGGCACGATCGGCCGATGTGCTGGTGCATAATTTTCGGCCCAGTGTGCCTCAGCGGCTAGGCATTGACTACGAATGTCTCGCCAAGATCAATCCCAGGCTCATCTATTGTGCAGTAACCGGTTATGGCAATTCGGGCCCATTGAAGGACAAGGCGGGCTACGACCAAGTACTTCAAACCTTGACCGGCATGTGCTCGATGCAGGGAAAGGCAGATGGCCCACCTGAAATTCTTTATGGTTCTGTCGTGGACTACTACGCCGCCTCTCTCGTGGCCGGGGCTGTCTCATCGGCGCTTTTCGAAAGAGAGCGTAGCGGCATGGGCCAGTACGTCGGGGTGTCGCTGCTTCGCTCCGCGCTTGCCATGCAATCGGCCCGTCTGATATGGACAGACAGTGAGCCCAAGGACGTTGGCCGCGACATGCGTTCGGGCGGAGTCACTGGAATTCATCCTACGCAAGAGGGATATTTATATATTTCTGCCAATACGCCGCACTTCTGGAATGCCTTGTGCGTCAAAACTGGCATGACTAGCCTGCTGGGCAACGAACGCTATGATTCCGTACGCAAACGTGCACTGTATAGGGATGAGATCATCGGCATGTTGCGGCAGGCTCTCAGCAAGAGATCGGCGCTTGAATGGGAAGCGATATTTGGCGATGAGGTCCCTTGCGCCGCTGCCCGAAGCGTCGAAGATATGTTCGATTTTCCCCAGGTGCTGGAAGAAGACATGATTGCGGTATTCGATCATTCGGCCGTTGGGTCTTATCGCGGTTTCAAGCGGGCCATGACATTTGGCCGCACTCCGGGACCTGAGCCGTTCGCAGCACCGGCTATGGACCAACATGGCGACTTGGTAAGAACAGCGGCAGACGGTATGAGAACGCAACAAGATGAGTGACACACAGTACACGCAGATGTCTTCTTGCTCAAAGGCGCCCGCCCTGGCTTGCGACGCGCATCTGCATATCTACGACCCTTGCTATCGCCAGCTTGGCGAGCGAGAGGAGCGTGGCGGCGTTGCGCAGTACAAAAGAATCCAGGATCTGCTGGGCACATCCCGTGCCGTAGTGGTGCAGCCGCGCGCCTACGGCGTCGACAACACGGTAACGCTAGCCGCCATACAAGCACTTGGAGCAGACTCTGCACGCGGCATAGCGGTGGTGCCTGCCGACATTGATGAAAGCCAGCTGGAGCAGCTGCATGACGGCGGCATACGAGGAGTCCGTTTCAGTTTTCATTCCGTCAACCGAAACGCAGGCGACTTCGACGCTGTATTGCCTTTAGCCCGGAAAGTTGCTGGGCTGGGGTGGCATATACAGGTTCACTGGACAGCGGACCAAATCGTGGCCCAGCGGAAAATTCTCGAGCAATCCCCCGCGCCCATCGTTTTCGATCACCTGGGACGAATGCCTGTCAACGATCCAATTCATCCCGCGCACACGCTGGTGGAAAAACTGCTGGCCGACGGACGGGCGTGGATGAAGCTGAGCGGCGCCTACCTTAATACGCTGCTAGGCGTACACGGGGGCTTTCGCGACACCGATACGCTTGCAAAACGGTGGATTGCCGCCGCGCCGGAGCGCATGGTCTGGGGCAGTGACTGGCCTCATGTTACCGAGCCGGAGGAAAAGCCAGACGACGCAGAGCTATTCGATTTGCTGACCAGATGGTGCGGCAATATGGAAGGCTTGCGCAACCGGATCCTGGTGCAAAATCCCGCCGACTTATATCAATTTATCAATTCATGAGCGTCTGTTTTTATCCCGACTACGCTCTATGACTCTCCCGTTTTATCACCCTTTTTATAATAGACTTCAGGAGACAGGCATGGCCTTCACAAAACCAACACTTATCGGGCTGGCGGCAACAGCGCTTGCATTTACCGCCGCGGTCGCTCAGGCATCCGACTACCCGACCAAACCCATTACTCTCGTCGTTCCATTTTCGGCTGGCGGCGGCGCGGACAATGCCGCCCGCCTGATAGCAAGCTCTATGGAAAAAGTCGCTGGTCAGCCAATTGTGATTGAGAACAAAAGCGGCGCCAGCGGCACTATAGGCGCAGGCCAGGTAGCGCGTTCCGCACCAGACGGCTACACCGTTTTGTACGACGCCTCCTCCTTTGCGATCAACTCGGTGTTACGCAAGCTTCCTTACGATGCGAAGAAAGATTTCATTCCCGTGTCGCAGGCCGTCGTCGTTCCTAATATTCTTGTTGTATCAGCCAAATCGCCTTACAAGAACCTCGCCGATTTCATCAACGCAGCCAAGGCTCAACCGCGCTTGATCACGTATGCATCTTATGGTCCCGGTAGCTTGGCGCAAATGGCGGGAGAGCTGTTGCAGAAAGAAGCAAAGATCGAGATGGTTCATATCCCATATAAAGGCGGGGCGCCGGCAATGGTTGACGTGCTAGGCGGTCACGTGGATTCTTACTTCGCCAATGCTGCTTCCAGCCTGAACTATGTACGTGCAGGGCAACTGCGCGCGCTGGCCGTGACCTCTAAGGAACGCATGGACGAACTGCCCAACGTGCCTACGGTGGCCGAATCGGGCATCAAGGACTTCAGTGTCTACGAATGGAATGCGTTGTTCGTACCGAAAGGCACACCCGACGAGGTTGTCGCTAAACTTCAGCAGATTCTTGCCACGACACTCAAAGACCCGGAACTCCAAGCCAAGCTGAAGAATTTGGGCCTAACTGCCGTCGGCAGCACCCCAGAGGAGTTTGCGCGCTTCCTGGAAGCCGAGCAGAATCGTTGGAGCGAAGTGGCGCAGGCGAACGATATTTCCCTGGATTGAGTGCAGAGGGGCATCTTTCGGTGAATGAGCTAAACAAGTCTGCCCGCCAATCGGCCAGACTTGTTCAGCCATATCAACTATTTGGCAGGCAGAACAAGGGGTGGACATGAACGACGAGGAACGACACGAACAGGGCATGCATGTTCGCCGACAGGTGCTCGGAAATGCGCATGTTGATAGATCCATTGCGAAACGCACCGAAATTACCGAGGATTTTCAGGACCTGATTACTCGCTATGCCTGGGGCGAAATATGGACGCGACCTGGCATCCCGCGCACTATGCGCAGCGCAATTACCATTGCCATGATGGTGGCCCTGAATCGCAGCGAAGAGCTGGCTCTGCACCTACGGGCGGCAAAAAACTGTGGCCTGACCATAGCCGAAGTCAAAGAAGTGCTGCTTCAGTCGGCCATCTATTGCGGTGTGCCGGCAGCCAACTCCGCTTTTGCCATGGCACAAGATATTTTCAGTCAGGAGCCCGATGCGCAGAGCGCAGGGAAAAAGGACTAGACATAATCCACGGTGCTTTACAGGGCCGCCATTCAAGTCCAGCGGTGCTGTCTAATGTTATGGGCCATTGACTCTTGAGCATCTCGTCATGCTCGTGCGCGATGCGCCGCGCTGGCGCATTCAGGGACGACAACGTCGGCGTGGCCGTGGAATGGAATACTGCGCCGGAGGTTATAGAGCAATTGCGCGGCTACCTGGCCGCCTCGGACCACCGCAAGGATGGTTATGCGGTGGGGATGTAGGCCAGGCTAAAAAGCGCTAATCGACTGAAGCGCCGGAACGCTTCACCGCCTTGCCCCATTTTTCGATTTCATCGCTGACGAAGCCTTTCCCCTCTTCAGGCGAGTAGACGAGCGGCTGTCCCCCGCGCGAGCTGAGCGCTTTCGCCATTTCGGGCGATTCAAGAATCGCATTGATGCGCTGGTTCAGATACTCGACTACATCGGCGGGGGTGCCGGCCGGGGCGAAAATCATTGCCCAGCCCACCGCCTCAAAATTCGGATAACCCGATTCTGCGACAGTCGGAACGTTTGGCAGTTGCGCCACCCGTTCCCGTGTGGTAACAGCCAAGGGCACGGCCGATTTGGATTGCACGTGGGGCAGAGCAGCGGTGACGGAGTCGACCATAAGAGGCACATGGTTGCCCAGGAAGTCTGCCTGTGCGGGACCGCTGCCTTTGTAAGGTATGTGACGCAGTTCGATGTTGGCGTCGGCCTTGAGCATCTCCGCGGACAGGTGTTGCGTGCCGCCTATGCCGGCACTTGCATACGCAAGCTCGTCGGGCTTGGCCTTGGCCTTCTCGATAAGGTCGGACAAGGAATCGATGCCGCTCTTCGGATTGGCCAGGAAAATCAGCGGTACAGTAAAGATGCCGCCTACCGGAATGAAGTCGTCCTTCAAGGAGTAGCCTGGGTTGCTGTAAAGCGTCTGATTTACAGCGCCGGCGCTGCCGCCCACCGCAAGGGTATAGCCGTCCGGCTTGGCCCGGGCGACATGCTGCATACCAATATTGCTTCCCGCGCCGGCCTTGTTTTCCACGATCACAGGCTGACCGACTTCTTTGGCCAGTTCTTCTGCCACCATGCGGGCAAAAATATCGGTGGCCTGACCAGGAGGAAACGGTACAACCAGATTGATGGGCCGTTCGGGATAAGCAGCGTGAGCAAGGCCCGGCCAGGAGAGGCCGGCTGCGCCGACAAGGGCACAAGCCATAAGGCCCGTGAGTAAATTGAGTCGCTTGGACATGAAGCACCTTTGTTGAATTCTGTACTGAACAATAAAACAAGCATGAGAATGACGCGGTAATGCCCGGTGGGGCCGTGTCGATTCAAGGTTCGCTGTCAGCGCAGGGTCAGGCGCAGCGTCCAACGGACGGCCGCCCAGGGTTGGGGGCAATGTCCGAATTTACCTCTTCGACGATGCAGTTGTGCTGCACTCGCCGACATGAATTGTACCGGTAGCCCGGGGCTGTGCGCTTTCGCTGCGATGTCCCTGCCCGCCAAAGCACGGTGCTTGATCGCTGTATTGCCGAGTTCGCCTAGTGCAGGCATTTCGCCGCAAGCCTGGAATCCAGCCCGGGTATAGTCGACGTCGCGATTCGAAACTCGTTCTCAAGCACTTCCTTGATTTCGTCGATCGAGTTGAGCAGCCTTTTCTCAACCCCGCCATCCAGGTAGTAGAACGAATATTGTCCGTTAAGGAGGGCATGGCGGCCGGTTTCCACCGGGCGGGCTGCGATCAGCTCGTTGACGAACAGCGATGTTGGATGAGACGACGTATACCAGTTGAAGACCTCGTAATCTTGCGGGTATTGCGGCACCAGGTCAAAGATATACAGGTCTCGCCATTCATCCTTTGCCCTGGTTTGCAGGCAAAACTCTGCGCCTTTGCGCAGCAGCCGGTACGGCCCATGTGGCGTGTCCTGGACGATATCCGCTACCAGCCGAATGGGCGCTGTCAGTGTCAGGCCGCCAAATCCTGTGTCGGCAATAAACTTCTCGCCTTCAACCTCGATAAGCAGCAGCATGTGGCTGCGCGGCGTAACTACGTTATCAGGGACGTTCAGCCGGACGCGCGCCGCAAGCCCCTGCACTGTGAAACCCATATTCTGCAGTATGTATTGGAATAGCGAATTATGTTCATAGCAGTATCCTCCCCGCCCTTGTTTTATGAATTTATCCATTAATGAATCTATGCCCAGGCTTACCTCCATGCCGGTGAAGGGCGAGAGACTCTCGAAGGGAATCGACCGGGTATGCCTGACGTGCAGCGCATGGAGCGTTTCCCAAGTCGGCTGACGTTGTCCCTCATACTGTATGAAATCCAGATAAGAAGATATGTCGATTTCGTGCTTGTCCGTTGCCATTCATGTTCCTTCGGAGGGTTGAAAGGTGCTTCCCGCAATCAGCCTGCTGCGGCGACTCAGCCTTACTCCACAGCGCGATCCAATAGAGTCGCCTTTCCGCCTGAAATAGCTTGCGTGGTTTCTTCGCAGCGATGTCGAAGATCTTCGCCCAGTGCTTGAATAGAAGTTTCTGTGAATTGTGCTGAAATCCCGACTGCACTGATGGCCATGACGGGTATGCCGGTTTCATCGAGGATGGGCGAGGAAACAGTCGTGATGCCTTTGACGTAGTTACCATGATCCACGGCATAGCCGTATTCCCGAACGAATTGCACTTCCTTCAAGTAGGTTTCGAAGCTCGGACCGTCGTCCCAGCGCAGGTTGCTGATTTTGGAACGAAGTTCTTTGGTATCAAGTTGGGAGAAAGCCGCCATGCAACGCCCAAGCGCGGCCAGGTACATGGGCAGACGCTGCCCGATGCTCATGTGGATGCGGATGGTTGATTCCGAATCGGCCAAATCGACCAGTACTACACGTTCATCAACGATGCGATGCCACAAGGTGGCGGTAACCCGGTGCCGGCTCGCTAGTTCCCGAAGATGCGGTCGTAGCAGCCGCACATAGGAAGCTGCGTCCAGCGTGCCCTTTGCGAGTTGCACAACCCCAAGCCCCACCGAGTACGTTTTCGTCGTTTCATCGAAGTTGACCAGGCGCTCGTGAACCAGCGTCTTCAAAAGGTTAAAACATGTGCTCGAATTCAGGCCAAGCGCTTTGGCAATACGTGTGACGCCGACCGGCTCGGACGCACTGACGAGATAGCGAAGGATAGTGAGCCCAGAGGAAAGGGCTCCTACGAGTTTCTCGGATTGTGCAGTGGTGTTCATTTATCTACTACCCCAGTGGTGATCAACGCGTCCAACGCCCATAATCGATCGCCTTTGATTGCCAGAGGATTGATTTCGACCTCTGACAGTTCTTGTGACATGAACCAATCACACAGCCGAGCGATGCGATTGGCAATGGCGTGTATGTCGACAGCTGGCCTGCCACGAAATCCTTTCAGCAAAGGTGCGCAGCGCAGGTTTCCGAGCATCGTAACAATATCACTTTCTGTCAGCGGTAAAAGGCGGGTACGGACATCAGGATCAAGTTCGGCTTCGACGCCTCCGCGGGCCAGAGTGAGCACAGGGCCGAAACTGGAATGGCGTTGCAAGCCCAGGAGTAGTTCGTGGTCGAACGGAACCATTTCCTCGATGAGTATTCCCTGGGCCACTATGCCGAGGTCTTTACCTATTTGATCCAGTTGCTGCACGGCTTTATTGACCGATTCATGGTCGCGTAGCGGCAATATGACACCACCGGCATCGCTCTTATGCAGCAGCTCGGGCGACTGCAGCTTTGCGACGACAGGGAATTCGGGCAGCGCGTGCTCTTCCCATGGTTCTTTGGACGTGAGGAAGACTGCCTGGGGCAGGATGACGGCGTCCTGTGTCTGAAGCAATCGCTTGCTATCCCACTCGGAAAGCGTGGTAACGGGAAGTGCCGATCCAAGACAATCGGGTTGCAGTTCTGGCTGTCTGCCAACGTCGGCGCACCGTACCCTTGCGTCAACGCCGCGGGCGATTGCCGTAATGGCCTGGGGAATATCCAGGAATACCGGGATCCCATGGGCCTCGAGCTGTTGTATGGATTTTTCCATTGCACCCACCCAGACCACGATGATCGGGCATTGGACTGTTCGTTTTGCCGTTGTAAGGACCTCTATAAATACATCGGCAATGCTGTGCATCATGCCGATGAACAAGACAATGGCGTCGACTTCATTCGCCTTGGTCAGTGTTTCCATGGTGCGCGAAATCAAACTTGTGTCCTGGAGGACGTTTCCCGTGATATCCAGCGGATTCGCCGGATGGACGAACGCCGGGAGAATGGCGCGCAGCGCCGTGCTGGTCGACTCCGAGGGGGCAGGAAGGCTCAGGTTCAGGGGCTCGCTCGCGTCCGCGATCAAGACACCAGCTCCCCCGGAAACGGACATGACTCCGATGCGCCGGCCAGCAGGGGTGGCGCCGTGCGTAAGCAGTCGCGCCATGTCCATCATTTCAGTGAGGCTCTCGACCCGGATGGCGCCGTACTGTGACAGGCATGCGTCGTACAGGGCATCATCGCCAGCCAAAGCGCCCGTATGCGAAGCCGCCGCGATCGATCCGGCAACGGAGCGTCCCGCCTTGATGGCAATGACGGGTTTGCCCGCGGCGGCGGCCCGCTGAAGCGCTTGTCGGAATGCCAGGGGGCGTCGAATATCTTCTATGTACAGGCCAATGACGCTTGTATTCGTATCGTTGACCAGGTGGTCCAGCGCTTGCGCGATATCGACATCGCTTTCGTTCCCCGTTGTGATCCATTGACTGAACCCCACGCCCGAGCGCAGGACGATGTCCATCCAGTAGGCGCCCAGGGCTCCGCTCTGACTCGCAAAAGAAAAGTTTCCTCGCACGATAAGGGTACTTTCAAGCGCTGTCGTGAACGATGCGATGAGCCCGTTGCGGCTATTTACGACTCCCAGGCTATTCGGGCCAACAATGGTGACGCCATGCGTGCGTGCGAGCGCCTGCAAGCGATCCTGCATCGCCCGGCCTGCATCTCCGACTTCGGCAAATCCAGAGGAAAACACGACGAATGCTTTTACGCCGATGTCTATGCCTTCCTGGACGATCGCTTCCACCCGCTCAGCTGCCGTGCCGATGATGACCAGCTCTATAGGCTGGCCGACAGCCGTCAGCGATGGATAGCATAGTTGTCCCTGGACCCGGGCTCGCGCCGGATTAACGGCATAGATCTTTCCTGCATACCCCTGGGCAAGCATGTACGCGAGTGGACGTCCCGCGATCTTCGTGGGATCGTCGGAGGCGCCGACGATGGCGACGCTCTTGGCATCAAGGATGGCGGCCAAGGAATCGCTCGTGCGTTCCCGGAATGGACGTGTTGCGGATTCAGCGTTATTCACGTGCTTTCTCCCTTTTCTCGATGACTTAGGATGAGTTAATTCTATGTAGAGAATTGTATTCTTATTATTTAGTCCGGACAGCTGTATTTTTGGGTCAAATATAAGGGTTATCCCGAAGTTGCATTCAAAATTTCCAAAGCATAATATTCTTTATAGCGAAAATAATTCTCTTTTTAGGTGGGCCAGCATGAACTTCGAATTTTCTCCCGAACATGAAGCCGTCCGAGATACCGTTCGGCGCCACTGCCGCGAGGAACTGGCGCCGCTGCTTGAAGAAGCCGAAGAACAAGAGCTATTTCCACAACATGTGTTCAAGCGGTGGGGCGAACTCGGTCTTATCGGTGTTCGCTACCCCGAAGAAACCGGAGGTAGCGGACTCGACAAGATCAGTGACTGCATCGTGCGGGAAGAGCTCAGCTATTTCAGTCAGGCATTTGCAACGACGTGGTCGGCGCATTCCCATCTCGGTATCTGGCCAATCTGGAAGATCGGCACGGACGACCAAAAGGCGCGCTTTCTTGAGCCAGCCATGCGTGGCGAGAAAATATCGGGCTTCGGCCTGAGCGAGCCAGACGGTGGCTCAAATATCCGCGCCATGGCGACGCGAGCCGAGAAAGTCGAGGGCGGCTGGAAGTTGCGGGGGTCCAAGCTATATATCACCAATGCTCCGTTTGCCGACTTTCTCCTGGTTGCGGCCCGGACGTCTTCCGAGCTGACGCCTGCGGCTATCAGCCTTTTCATCGTCGAACTGCCTAACGTCGGCTTCGAAACGCATAAATTGAAGAAAGAAGGCATCCGCGCTTCGGAAACGGGCCTGATTCATATCGAAGACGCCTTCGTGCCTGACGACTGCCTGCTGGGCGGGGTCACCGGAACTTATCCCGTCATTCTTGAATGTCTAAGCGAAAACCGCGTGGGCGTTGCTGCCAACGCGTTGGGCATGGCAAGGGCTGCACTGGATGCGGCTCGTTCTTACGCAGAAGAGCGCATCGTGGCCGGTAAGCGCATCGGAGACTACCAGGCGATCGCCCATCGGCTCGCCGACATGAGCGCCAATGTGGAAGCGGCCAAATGGCTGGTGTACTACGGCGCCTGGCGTGTGGATCAGGGAACACTCGACGCCAGCACTGCCGCCAAGGTGAAGCTCATTGCGACTGAAACCGCCGTGGAAACCAGCGAGCAGGCCATACGGATACTGGGTGGCGCCGGCATCATGCGCGAATATCCCGTGGGCAGAATCCACAGGGACGCCCTGGTTTACGTTATTGGAGAAGGCACAAGCGATATTCAGCGCAATCTAATTGCGCGGGGCATGGGTTTCAAGCCATGACGATGAATGCCTTCATCACCGGCGCAAGCGACACGGCCATCGGCGAGTTGTCCGGTAGCAGTTGCATGGCGCTGCACGCGCAAGCCGCTCTTGGCGCAGTGAAGGATGCTGGGCTGCAACTTGACGACATCGACGGCGTTCTCTGCGCCTATTCATTTACTGAACCTCACCTCATGCTTGCCTCGGTTTTCTGCGAGTACATGGGCATCCACCCGGCGCAATCGTTTGCCATCCAGGCAGGAGGTGCCAGCGCGTGCGTGATGGTCATGCAGGCGGCGGCCATGGTTGCCAGCGGTCAATGCCGGCATGTGCTGGTCGTAACCGGCGACAATCGCCTGACCGGTATGTCGCGGGACGCCGCCGTCGCGGCGCTTTCAGAGGTGGGCCATCCCCAATTCGAACGGCCTTTTGGCATCAGCGTGCCTGCATCCTACGCTCTGGTCGCTCAGCGGTATATGCACGAGTACGGTGTAACTTCCGAGCAGTTGGCTGCCATTGCGGTGGAGCACCGACGGCATGCGGGAAGGCATCCCAAGGCGCACAAGCGCGAGCCCATTACCGTAGAGCAGGTGCTGGCATCCAAGCTGATTTCAGATCCTCTGCACATACTCGATTGTTGCCTTATATCGGACGGCGGTGCGGCAGTAGTGGTCAGCGCGCGCGACGCCGCGTCTGACAGCAGGGGCAAGGCGGTGGAGATCCTGGGAGCAGGGCAGGGGCATACGCACGAGCACATCGTGAACGCGCCAAGCCTGGTGGATTTCGGCTGCAAGGCCTCGTCGGCACAGGCTTTTGCGCGGGCGGGCGTCACGGCAAAAGACATCGATGTCGCTGAAATCTACGATTCGTTCACCATCACGCTGGCTGTCGAGCTTGAATCGATTGGCTTCTTTGAACGCGGGCAGGCCGGCATTGCCGCCGCGCAAGGGCAGCTTGGCCTGGGCGGAAGCCTGCCGTGCAACACCCACGGAGGCCTGCTTTCATATGGGCACTCCGGCGCTGCGGGCGGCATGTTTCATGTGGTCGAGGCGGTGCACCAGTTGCGCAACGACGCGCAGGCCAGACAGGTGTCCGATGCCAGGCTCGCGTTCGTACACGGAGATGGCGGCATTCTTTCCGCACACTGTTCGCTGGTCTTGGGTGGGGGGCTGACATCATGACAACTATTCCATTACCCAAGCCCGACGCGCAAACACGGCCGTTCTGGGAAGGATGCCTTGAGGGTCGGCTCACGTTCCAGCGCTGCGAGGCATGCAAGGCGGTGCAGTTCACGCCGCGTGCAAGTTGCATGCAGTGTCATAGTCCAGAACTCGGCTGGGAAGAATCATCCCGGTGGGGAACGGTTATGAGCTACACGCGCGTGCATCGCGCACCTACTCCTGCCTTCAAGGAACGGACGCCCTATGTGATCGCGATTCTCGATATGAGCGAAGGCTTCAGGTTGATGGTCAACGCAAGCAAGGCCGTCGGCGATTCCATACGTATAGGCAGTCAGGTACGTGTCGGGTTCATCCTCGAGAACGACGTGGCACTGCCCATTGCACAGGAGCTGGCGTGAGCGAAGCAGACAAGAACCTTTCTGCGGTTATGTTTGACGATTTCAATCCCGGCCAGTCTCTGGGTTGCTGCGAACTCGACTATGACGTCGCCCTGGTACAAGGGTGGAGGCGTATTTTTGGCGAATCTGAGTCCGAAGCCGGAGCCGGATCCAACAGCCAGGCCGAGGCAGCCAGCGCTGCCGTCATCCTGATGATGCGTGCTTATCTGGATGTCGTCAGCCCGCGGCCTCCGGGCAATATCCAGGCGAAGCAGTCCATTGCGTTCGCCACGCTGCCAGTTGCGGGGGATCGGCTAAGCATCGCCATCGATTGCCGCGCCAAAGAAATGAAGCGGGGCCGGCGCTACGTAGAGTTGCTTGCGCGCGGGCGCAATCAGGACGGCACGCCGGTATTCCAGGGGCTGCTGACCCTGGTCTGGGCAGCATGAAATGAAGGAAGCACCCATGAACCTGCACAGTGAACTTCAAGAAGTCAGCCTTTCGGTAGACGCCGATACCATTCGTGCCTATGCCGAGCTGACACAAGACTTTAATCCCATACATCTGGATCCTGATTTCGCCGCCCAAACTCCGTTAGGCAGGGTCATTGCGCACGGCACGATGTCGCTTTGCCTTCTTTGGAGAAGCGTGGAAAAGACCTTCCACGGAGTCAGCTTCAACGATCTGCAGCTGGACATCCGGTTTGCCAGCCCGGTCTATGTCGACGACGTGGTCACGGCGGGCGGACGGGCGCAACAGGGCGTTGCCGGGCGATACGACGTGTGGGTGCGAGGTCACGACGGCAAGGACCGGATTACAGGCGTCCTGGAAATTCCCGGGTCAACCACCAAGACTATTGAGGGCGATCAACGTGAAACTTGAGCAAGTAAAAAAGGCGCAGGCAGACGAGCTGACTGCGCTGTATGCAACGATGTTTCTCGTGCGCGAGGTCGAGACCACATTAAGCCGCCTCTTTGCGGACGGCGAGGTACCGGGCTTTATTCACCTGAGCATAGGCCAGGAGGCGGTGGCCGCTGGCGTGGCCAACGCGCTCGACGCGCAGGATACCCTGGCGACCACGCACCGGGGTCACGGTCACGTTTTGGCGCGCGGCATGGACGTGACCGGTTTCTTCAAAGAAATCATGGGTCGCAAGGGCGGAATCTGCAAGGGCAGGGGCGGTTCCATGCATGTGGCCGATCTTAGTCTGGGCGTACTGGGTGCAAATGGCATCGTGGGCGCCGGTATTCCCATTGCACTGGGCAGCGCAATGGCCCATCAGCGTTTGGCGAACAAGGGATTGGCCGTCGCCTATTTCGGCGATGGTGCGATGGCGGAAGGCGTCCTGCACGAAACCCTCAACATGGCGGCGCTCTGGAAGAGTCCCCTGCTGTTTGTATGCGAGAACAATGGCTGGTCCGAATTTTCGCCGACTTCCCGACAGTTTGCGGGCACGCTCAAAGGACTCGCCCAGGCGTTCTCCATTTCCTACGAAACCGTGGATGGGAATGACGTGATGGCAGTAGCGACTGCCTCGCGCCATGCCGCCGGACAGCTTCGCGCAGGCGAAGGGCCGTTTGTGCTTGAGTGCGTCACGCATCGCGTGCGCGGTCACTTCGAGGGTGATCCACAAAAGTACCGTGAAGAATTGGAGCTTAAAGAGGTGCACCAGTACGACCCTCTGGAAAGAGCGCGCCTCGCGCTCGGGCGCTTGAAAATCGATACGGCGTCGATAGACGAAAGGATCAGAAGCCAGGTAGAGGCCGCCGTGGCGGCGGCAAGGCGTGACGAACAACCTGATTTCGAGGAAGCCATCGCCGAGGTCTACACCGTGGCAAAGCAAGGGGATAGAGAATGAGCGCGAGTGAAGTGCGTTACGTGCATGCCATCAACCAGGCTCTTCGCGACAGCATGTCGGAGGATGATCGGGTCATAGTCATGGGCGAAGACATAGCCGCGGCAGGAGGCTCTTTCAAGGCGACCCGCGGTCTGCTTGACGAATTCGGAGAAGCGCGCGTCATTGATACGCCCATTTCCGAAGCGTCACTGGTGTCGGCCGCAGTCGGCGTCGCCCTGACCGGACTCAAACCGGTGGTGGAAATCATGTTCATGGATTTCATCACCTTGGCCATGGATGCACTGGTCAATCAGGCGGCAAAGGCGCGCTTCATGTTCGGCGCCCAAGGTTCGGTTCCCATGGTCTTACGCACGCCCCATGGTGGTGGCCTGAATGCCGGCCCCCAACATTCCCAATGCCTCGAAGCGTGGCTCGCGCACATCCCGGGCCTGAAGGTCGTCTGCCCATCCAATCCGCAGGATGCCTACTCCCTCTTGCGTGCCGCGATCGCCGATCCCGACCCGGTCATTTTTGTGGAGCACAAAGCCGCCTACGCCACCAAGGGCAATCTGGATACGACCATTCAGTTGCGGATAGGCGAAGCGCGAATAGTGCGTCCGGGCAAGGACTTAACGCTAATCACGTATGGCAAAACGGTGGGCATTTGCGAGGAGGCAGCGCGCCAGCTTGCTGAAAACGGCGTGGATGCCGAAATCATTGACCTGCGTAGCATCCAGCCTTGGGACAAGAGGACCGTGCTGGAGTCTCTCTCACGGACGCATCACGCGGTGGTCGTTCATGAGGCCGTTCAAGCTTTTGGCGTAGGTGCTGAAATTGTGGCCACGATCATGGACGAAGGTTTCGATGAGCTCGACGGGCCGGTGATCAGGGTGGGTGCGCCATTCATGCCCGTGCCTTTTGCAAGCTCGCTCGAGCAGGGGTATGCCATCAAGGCAAGCGATGTTGTGAACGCAGTCCAGCGTACGTTGGCATGAAGGAGACCGGAATGACTGAAGAACAAATGTTGATACTGAGCGAACGGCGCGGCAAAGTCGCCATCTTGACGATCAATCGCCCCCAAACACTTAACGCGCTGAACATTGCGACTCTGCTTGCGCTCGAGGAAGCCCTGACGCAGGCCGAGCGTGATGACGATGTGCACGTTATCGTCGTAACCGGCGCAGGAGAAAAAGCCTTCGTCGCGGGGGGAGACATCGCCGATTTGAACAGTCGACGAGGTCTTCAACACTACCGTGAATTCGCGGAAGTGATCCATCGAGTATTCCGCCGTTTCGAACTATGCGACAAGCCGACGATTGCTGCCGCCAACGGATGGGCGCTAGGTGGCGGAACCGAGCTGCTGCTTGCGCTCGATATGCGTATTGTTGCCGAAGAGGCTCGTCTGGGCCTGCCGGAGATTACTCTCGGGCTGTTCCCTGGCGCTGGAGGGTCCCAGCGGATTATTCGCCAAATCCCTCTTTGTCGGGCCAAAGAACTCATGTTCACCGGAGACCAGATCACTGCCGCGGAGGCGGTTGCCCTCGGATTGTGCAATCGGGCCGTTCCCCGGGCGGAATTGATGAATGCGGTCATGGCATTGGCCGACAAGATCGCCGCAAAATCACCGCTGACCTTGCGCCTGTTGAAGCGCAATCTGCGCGATGGACTCGAGATGCCGCTTGCCGTTGCACTGTCGCACGAGCAGGCCATGATCGGGCTGGTCCTGGATAGCGATGACGCCCACGAAGGATGCACCGCCTTTCTTGAGAAGCGCGCTGCACGCTTCGGGGGGAAATAAAGCCATGAGGCACGAAATCCGCGTTCCCAAGCTCGGACTCACCATGACCGAAGGCACATTGGTTGAATGGTGCGTCGAACCCGGTGCATCCTTTACCAAGGGGCAGACTCTTTTCGTTATTGAATCGGAAAAGGCGGCCAGCGAGATCCCGGCGGACGCCGATGGCGTTCTGGTCGAGACGCTGGCCGACGCAGGCGTGACCTTGCCTTGCGGAGCATTGATCGGCCATTGGGAAGGCGAGCAGGGCGCCAGTCGCGCGGACGAGCCGGTTCAAGGCGTCGCCGGCGCATCGGCTCGCGAGCCGGTGAAAGAAAGTGCCCGGACGCTACCTGCATCGATCGCCGCTGTCACGACCCACAATGACCCCGCAAAGCGCGTGATTGCCACCCCGCTTGCCAAGCGGATGGCCAGAAACCATACGGTCGATCTGCATGGCATCCATGGCTCCGGACCCGGCGGACGGATCCGTGCCACCGACGTCCAGGGCCTGCTCGATGCATCATCAACCACTGACAACGCACAGGCAGACCGGGTGGACGCCGCTGGCGGCGCCAGCAGCGACGTCCAAACAGCTCAAAAGCTGCGGCCGGCGACGGCACTCGAACGGACCCGGGCTGACCGCCTGGCCGCGGCAAAGCAACAAGTGCCACATTTCTATATGTCTCTTGAAGCCAATGTCACGGCCCTGATTCAATTGCGGAAAGAGCTGAATGCCGCCCAGGAGACTCGTCGCTTTACGCTCAATCATTTCATTCTTGCCGCGGTCGGTGCTGCGTTAAGCCGCATGCCCGAGGTGAACGTGGTCTGGACCGATAAGGGAATACTGGAGCTTGGCAGCACCGACGTAGGTATGGCCGTCAATACCGATAGAGGTCTGTACGTACCCATGCTGCGGGACGTCAGCGCTTTGTCCTTATCCAACATTGCTAAAACAGCGCGGGGGCTCATCGATCGCGCCCAGGCGGGCAAACTGAGCGCACAGGAAATGAGCGGCGGCGCAATCACCGTGTCCAATGCAGGGATGTACGACGTGACCTACATGACGTCGATCATCAATCCCGGTCAATCAATGATCCTGGGGGTTGGCAGCCTGCGGGATGTTTTCCGTCCGGACGAAAACGGCCAACCCAGCCTGAGGCGTGAAATGGGCCTGGTACTGTCGGCTGACCACCGGGTCCTGGACGGTGTCATGGCGTTGCGCTTTCTTAAGCTGGTCGTCGACGTACTGGAACAGCCGCTTAGCCTGATGGTGCAGGCATGACGACAGAAACATTCGATCTGCTCATTATCGGTTCGGGTCCGGGCGGCTACGTCGCGGCCCTGCGTGCTTCCCAACTAGGAATGAAGGTGGCTCTGGTGGAGCGCGAGGAACTGGGTGGAATTTGTCTGAATTGGGGCTGCATCCCGACCAAGGCGCTGCTGCATTCGGCGGATGTCCTGCGCACCGTCAAAAACGCTGCAGAAATGGGGATACTCACCGACTCGTTCCGCATCGACTTCGGGAAGGTCATGGGGCGTTCCAGGCAGGTTGCGCAAAAGCTGAATCGCGGCGTGAGTCATTTGCTGGGCAAGTCAGGCGTCAGGGTGATCAAAGGAGTGGCTCGTCTGCTGGGCGGCGGTGCCGTCGAGGTCAATCATGAGGGAAAGCTGACGAAGCTCGGCGCGAGGCACATTATTCTGGCAACGGGTGCCAGTCCCAGACCCCTGGACAGCCTGCCGTTCGAGGGTAATCGCGTTTGGGGGTATCGCGAAGCGTTGTCAGCCAAGCAAGTACCGGCATCACTGGCCGTGATCGGAGCGGGCGCGATTGGTGTGGAATTTGCAAGCTTCTACGCTGCCATGGGATCGAATGTGACGCTGATCGAAGCCGCATCGTCCATTCTGCCGGCCTCCGATACCGAGGTCTGCGACTTCATGCAAGCCTCAATGAGCAAAGAAGGTATTCGCGTCATGACCGCCACGATGGTGAAGGCGGCAAGCGTGGGGACAGACGGCGTACAAATTACGGTAGACACGGCCCACGGCCCGGAAACCCTGGCCGCCGACCATGCATTGGTTGCGATCGGCCTGGTCGGCAATACGAAAGGACTGGGCTTGGAAAACACGGTCGTCAAGGTAGTAAATGGACACATTCAGGTGTCCGACACCTATGCCACGGCAGAGCCCGGCGTGTTTGCGATCGGAGACGTTACGGGTGGCCCCATGCTGGCCCATCGCGCGAGCTATCAGGCTGTCGACTGCGTTGAACGCCTGACCGGCTGCCGCCCTTCGTCGGCGGGCGTCGGCGCCATACCTGCCTGCGTTTATGCCCATCCGCCCAGCGCGTCCATCGGCTTGACAGAACGCGAGGCGCGCGGCGGCTACCCATCTGTAAAGGTCGGCAAATTTTCCTTTCACGGGAATGGCAAGGCCATCGCAACCGGAGAAAACGAAGGGTTCATCAAGACCATATTCGATGGCGAGACCGGTGAATTGCTGGGCGCCCATCTGGTAGGCCCAAACGTGACTGAGCTGATACACGGCTACGCCGTTGGACAGAAAGCCGAAGCCACGGAAGAGGTTTTTATGGATGTGATCTTTCCGCATCCAACGTTATCGGAAGCAATGCAGGAAGCCGTGCTGGCCGCTTATGGCCGACCACTACACGCGTGAGGCGTTAGATCACTCGATCAAAAACACAGGAGACTGAAATGCATACGTTGAAGAAAGGATTGGTATTTTTTAGTGCTGCGGCTGCGCTGATGTCGGCGCTGTCCGCTGCCCAGGCGCAAGAGATCACAAGCCGCAAACAGATGCGGATCATCGTGCCGTATTCAGCCGGAGGCACATCGGACATACTTGGCCGCAAACTCGCCGAAGAGCTGAGCAAGCGTCTTGATCGTACGGTGATCGTTGAGAACAAGGCCGGTGCGGGTGGCGCTATCGGGACCGAAACAACCGTCCGCGCCGACGCGGACGGCACAACGATCCTGCTGCACAGTGGGGCCATTGCGACCGAACCTGCGCTGAAATCAAATCTTCCCTACGATGTGACCAAAGACCTCAGGGCCATCACGACGGTTGTTGAAGGGCCTTTCGCGCTACTGGTAAAGAAAGACCTGCCGGTGAACAACGTGAAGGAGTTCGTCCAGTATGTCAAAGCACATCCTGACGCCGTGGATTACGGCACGCCGGGCATAGGCACTTCGGTTCACTTGAGCAGTGAGTTGCTCAAGGTTAAAGGAGACCTTTCCCTGGTGCACGTTCCATACAAGGGAGCAAGTGCTGCCCTGACCGGGCTGATGGGCGGGGAAATAGCAATGGTGATCGATCCTCTTGCGACCGCAAAGCGATACAGCGAGGACGGCCGCGTGAAGGCCCTGGCCATTACCTCCGAGCGACGCAGTGATCTGTGGCCCGAGATGCCCACCGTCGCTGAATCCGGCATTCCCGACTACAACGCAGCCGTTTGGTACGGCCTTTTTGTGCCCGCTGCGACCAGCGACGGGATCGTGCAACGCTTGAACAAAGAGTTCGTAGAGATCGTGCGTTCGCCCAGCATGAAGGAATGGCTGAGCAGCCAAGGCCTGGAGCCTGTCGGCAACACCCCGGCCGAAGCGAAAACCTATCTGATCAACGACATCGAACGATGGAAGTCGGTAGTCAAAGCTTCCGGCATCCCGGTGCAGTAATGCACATTTAATCTTCCCGCATACTGTTTTTGGACTACTAGCTATGGACTTCACATTCTCGAACGAGCAAAAGATGATCATCGAGTCGGCGCGCGGGGTGGGCGAGCGATTCGGACTCGAGTACTGGCGCGACCAGGACGGCAAAAAGGCCTTTCCAGCGGAATACTGGAAAGCCGTCTGCGAGGCAGGCCTCTGCGGCGCTGCGCTACCCGAAGAATACGGTGGCAGCGGCCTGGGCATGATGGAAGTGGCTCTGATCGTCGAATCGTTGGCAGCAACTGGCGGCGGATCGACCGTGGGGCAACTCTTCATGATCAACCCCATCTTCGGCGGTGTCGCCATTTCCCGGTTCGGCAATGAAAAAATGCGCCAGACGCTTTTGCCGCAAATTATCAATGGCGATCTGAATTGTTGTATGGCCTTGACCGAGCCCGATGCGGGGACGAACACGCTGGAGCTCAAGACCTTCGCTGCCGAAGATGGGGAGGGCTGGCAGCTGAACGGCAGAAAAATCTGGATTACCGGCGTGAGCTCGGCCTCGAAGATGCTCGTCATTGCGCGTACAAAGAAACTGGAGCAGTCCAGCTCGCGCACAGATGGCCTTTCCATGTTCCTAATCGATGTGGAACGCGACGGTCTGACGCACACGCCGATCGAGAAGGTTGGCACATGTACGCTTGACTCCAGCAGCGTCTTCTTTGACAACGTGCGCATCGAACCGGACGAGTTGATCGGTACCCTGCATCGGGGCTGGAAAGAATTGCTTGATGTGCTCAACACCGAGCGCATGGTGACCACAGCCGGCCTGATTGGGACGGGTGAGTTGGCCATACGCCTGGCGGTCAATTACGCCAACGATAGAAAGGTGTTCGGAGACAAGCCCATCAGCGCCTACCAGGCCATCCAGTTTCCCCTTGCACAGTGTCACGCCGAGATCGAGGCCGCGCGGATATTGAACTACAAAGCGGCAACAAATTTTGACATGAACCTGCCCTACAGCAACGAAGCGAACGCAGCCAAGCTGCTGGCCGCGCAGGCGGTATGTCGGGCGACAGAGCAGGCAATGCAGACCATGGGCGGCATGGGTTACGCCAAGGAGTACCACATTGAACGGCTGTGGCGCGATTGCAGGCTGTTCCGGTTTGCGCCCATTTCCGAAGAAATGATCCTGAACTATGTGGCCAATCACGAACTCGGCATGCCTCGGTCGTATTGAGTTTCGACGACGGGGCGCGCCTATCGAAGTTACCGCAAGACAAGCACAGGAGGATGACATAAATGGTTTCAGTCGCGTCAAATGTGGCCTGGTGGGCTCGCGGAACGCCGCAGCGAACAGCCATGGTCTATGGCGGAAAATCGATTTCGTTCGGGGAACTACAACACCGCGTCGAAGTCATGGCGGGCATGCTCCACCGCCACGGTATCCGACCGGGCGATGTCGTCGCGCTGCTGATGAAGAACAGTGCCGCTTTCCTGGAGATTTCGCTGGCTGTCAGTCATGTGGGCGCGGTCCTGCTCCCAATCAACTATCGCCTGGGGGCGGAAGAAGTTTCCTACATCGCCACACATGCCGGTATTCACTTGATGTTCGTGGATGATGAACTGCGGGAGAGTGTTCCCCGGGACGTGCCTGTCATATTGTGTGGCGCGGCAGCCCAGGCAGACAGCAGGGTGCTTGAACCGCAAGATATGAGTTTTGGCCAGGCCCACGTGTCGCTTCCGGATGATCTTTACCGGCTGATGTATACCTCCGGAACGACCGATAGACCGAAAGGGGTAATGCATACCTATGCCAATATGGCATGGAAGTGCATGGATCACATCACTGCGCTGAATCTCAACCCCGATGACCGTTTGCTTGTGGCGGGGCCGCTGTATCACGTTGGCGCGCACGACCTTCCAGGTGTCGCCGTATGGATGGCGGGCGGTTGTCTTGTCGTTGAAAGGGATTTTGATGCGCACGCTGTACTGAAACGCATGGAAGAGGAAAAAATCACTGGAGCGTGGCTGGCCCCCGTGATGCTCACCCGCTGCCTCGAACAGGCCATGATCGGGATTTACGATCTGGCTTCCCTTAGTTGGGTGATTGGCGGAGGCGAACGAACGCCGGAACCAAAAATACGGACCTTCGCCGAAGTCTTTCCGAAAGCGCGTTATATCGATGCGTATGGATTGACCGAGAGTTGTTCTGGCGACACGCTGATGGAAGCCGGGCGCGAAATCGATAAAATCGGCTCCACCGGCCGTGCCATGCCCCATGTCAGCATACGTATTATTGGCGACAACGGCGAGGTTTGTCCGGCTGGTAAGGTCGGCGAAATCCACCTGTCTGGTCCCAAAATCACGCCTGGGTATTGGAAGGACCCAGACAAAACTGCGGGAAGCTTCTCGGGTACCTGGTTCCATACCGGTGATATGGGCTATCTCGATGAAGAAGGTTTTTTGTTTCTGACCGACCGTAAGAAAGACATGATCATCAGCGGCGGCGAAAACATCGCATCGTCCGAAGTAGAACGCGTGCTGTATGGCATGCCGCAGATTCGGGAGGTGGCTGCTATTGGCTGGCCGGATCCTAAGTGGGGAGAATGCGTGACTGCCGTCGTTGTGCTGCGCGAAGGCGATTCCCTCACGCTTGAAGAGGTACGCGCCTATTGCAAAGGCAGGCTGGGCGGGTTCAAGCTGCCAAGAAAGCTGATCATTTGCGAAAGCTTGCCTCGAAATCCTTCAGGGAAAATTCTAAAGAGGCAGTTGCGGGCGGTTTGATCGCATACTGACTGCATCGACACGCGAACGAGCGAGTCATCGGCTACGCTCGTCCCCATCACGTTCAAATGCCCGGCTTCAAGAATCCAACAGCTCGCTTCACCAACTGACGGATAGATTGGGTTATCAGGCGGCTATCGTTCGCGCGTACATGCAACGGCACGACGATTGCGGGTTTCCCCTAGTTTGAACAAATCCACCGGCCCTGTAGACTTTTTGAACTAACCGATCGTTCGGTAGGTTCAAGCTTTTAGAAGAAATCTAGAAATCCAGGAGACAAGATGAGAAAAGTGATTCACGCGCTCATTGCGCTCACAGCTTTCGCCAGCACACCGCTGCCGGCCATGGCGGCCGAGGTGTCGTCGTTTCCAGACAAAGCTGTGCGACTGGTGGTGCCTTTTGCTCCGGGCGGGGGCGCCGACCTCAGCGCGCGCAGGTTCGCGCAGCCTTTGTCCGAAATCATGGGCCAGTCTGTAATTGTTGAAAACGTGCCGGGCGCGGGCGGTACGCTGGGAGCCGCCAAGGTTGTCAAAGCGGCCCCCGACGGCTACACCCTCTTGTACACCACGCCGGGCCAGCAGATGACTGCCCCCTACCTGATCGAGAATCTGCCGTATGACGCGTTCAAGGATTTGCGCGCCGTCAGCAAGCTGACGGCCGGAACCAACGTGCTTGTCGTAGGCAAAGATTTTCCGGCAAAGTCGGTGCAGGAACTGATTGATTACGCCAAGAAGAACCCCGGAAAGGTGAATTTTGCCAGTTCGGGTATTGGTTCCACCAGCCATCTTGCGGGCGAGCTGTTCAAGAAGATGGCCGGTATAGACATCGTGCATGTGCCCTACCGTGGCTCGGGGCCGGCGGCTGCCGACGTGGTGGGCGGGCGCGTCGAGATGTCCATTGATACGCTAAGCGTGTACCTGCCGCATATCAAGGACGGCAGGGTCCGTGCATTGGGTGTTTCCACCGCCAAACCCAACCCCATCGCACCGGAGATCAGGCCCATTGCCGATGCGCTGACCGGATTCGAAGCTTCGCCTGTCAATTACATTACGGCGCCCAGCGGGACGCCCGATGCCGTGATTGAAAAGCTGAACAAGATGATCAATACGGTCGCTTCCGATAAGGCGTTGCAGGCGACTTTCGCTTCGACCGGTTCGCTGCTGGGCGGCAATACTCCGCAGGAAATGGAAGCCCTTGTCCGTAGCGAGCAAAAGCGCTGGAAAGAAGTGATCGATAGCGCGGGAATCGCCGTGAGCGACACGAAGTGACCCAACCCCACGTCAACTATCAGGACGGAGAACGAATGAAAAAACTCTTTGCAAGGTTAAGACTGGCAGCTGCCGCTGTGAGCGCGGTGTGCGCCTTTTCGGCGCAAGCCGACACGTACCCGGACCGGCCCATAACTCTTATGGTGCCTTATGCCCATGGCGGCATAACGGATGCATACGCCCGTTCGATCGGCGATTATCTGGGACGCCTGTGGAACACCCAGGTCATTGTCGACAACAAAGCAGGGGCGGGCACCATGATCGGTACCCAACAGGTCGCCAGGGCCAAGCCGGACGGCTACACGATACTGCTGACCAGTTATGCGTACACTTCGAATCCGGTTCTTAGAAAGGATTTGTCGTACGACCCAGCCTCTTTGACGCCGGTCATGCTGTTGGGGAACAGTCGCAGCATGTTGGTGGTTTCCAGCAAAAGCGATCTGCATACCTTGAAGGACGTGATCGCAAAGGGCAAAGAGGCGCCCGGCAAGCTGACGTTCGCCTCTTCCGGCAATGCGTCGAGTCCGCATATAGCGGCCGAGCTGTGGGCCAAGGAAGTAGGCGTGACCATCACCCACGTGCCTTACAAAGGCACCGCGCCCGCCATGAATGATCTGTTCGGCGGCCGAGTCGACGGCATTTTCGATGGACCCAGCTCTATCGCCCACGTACGCGCGGGCCGCTTGCGCGCGCTTGGCATTGCGAGCGAAGGCAGACACCCCGCCGCACCTGAAGTCCCCACGTTCAAAGAACAGGGTGTCGACCTGGTTTTTGGAAGCTGGTTCGGTTTCCTGGCGCCTGCCGGCACTCCGCAGCCCATTATCCAGAAGATCAACGAGGGCTTGAACAAGTCGCTGGAGGATCCGAAGGTGCAGGCGGTGCTCGGCTCGGCCGGCCTTTTCGTGGCCGGTGGCTCACCGGACGAGTTCGCCACCTTTCTCGACTATGAGTCCCGCAGGTTACAGGGATTGGTCGATGACGGCGTGGAACTGATCGTTCAATAAATAACCATGGATGTAAAACCAATGACACTGAAGCATATTGAAGTCGAACGCCAGGACGGTGTGGCCATCGTCTATCTGAATCGCCCACCCGTCAATGCACAGAACGCCGAGTTGCGCGAAGAGCTGATCAGCGTGTTTGATTCCTTCAATGACGACGACGAGCTGCGTTGCGTCATTCTGACCGCACACGGAAACCTGTTCTCCGCGGGCGCCGATATTTCCGAGCGTCCCGCCATAAAGAAACGCGGTCCAGGAGCCTACTGGAATCATAATCGTCTGGTGAGGGAAGCCTCGCTTGCCATTGCAGACTGCAGCAAGCCGGTAATCGCCGCGGTCAATGGCCCGGCGCTGGGCGCCGGCTTCGGCCTGATGGCGGCGTGCGATATCTGGATCGCGTCCGACAATGCCTACGTGTCCATGCCGGAGATCAATGTGGGGCTTGCCGGCGGCACCGCATTATTGCAGCGTGTGTTCGGTAAGTCGCGGGCCCGGCGCATGTTCTATACCGGAATGAAGGTTTCGGCCGATGAGCTTTATCGCCTTGGCCTGATCGAGGCCAGCCTGCCACGCGACGAGTTGATGCCCTATGCCTTGAATCTTGCGAAAGAGATCGCCGGCAAGGCGCCATTGGCCCTGGAGTATGCCAAGCAGGCGGCACAAGTAACGCTCAACATGCCGCAACGTGAAGGCTATCGTTTCGAGCAAAATATTACCGTGGCGCTATCCGACACAGAAGACGCCAGGGAAGCCCAGCAGGCATTTCTTGAAAAGCGTACGCCTCAGTATAAGGGGCGTTGAAATGGTGCAGCAACTGAATGAGCACTATCTTTTCTTGCCCTCCGGCGGCAACGCCGAACAGGGGAAGTATCTGGAATTTCAACGCGAAGTACGCCAGTTCGTTGAACAGAACTGTCCGGAAGATATCCGGGAAAAGGTCAGGAACGGGGAAAAAATAACCCGCTCGGTGTATAGCCGCTGGCAGCAAATCCTTTACAAGCAAGGCTGGGCAGCACCCGGCTGGCCGCAGGAGCACGGTGGCGCGGGCTGGGACTTGCGCCAACGCATGATCTTCGAGGAAGCGGTCGCCGATTTCGATTGCCCGCCGCTCTATCATCATGGCCTGGGTCATATCGGGCCGGTCATCATGCATTTCGGCACGCCGGCGCAAAAAGAAAAATACCTGCCGCACATTCTTGATACGTCGGATTGGTGGTGCCAGGGCTATTCCGAGCCCAATTCGGGTTCCGATCTTGCATCTTTGCAGACGCATGCGCAACGCGATGGTGCACACTATGTCGTGAACGGCCAGAAAATCTGGACGTCGCACGCCCACGAAGCCAACATCATCTATCTGCTGGTACGAACATCGCGCGAGCCGAAGAAGCAGGACGGCATCTCGCTGTTGCTTGTGGATATGGATACGCCGGGAATTTCCGTCAAGCCCATCGCAACCGTCGATGGCTGGCACCATGTCAACGAAGTCTTTTTCGAAAATGTGTGCGTGCCGGCAGACCGGCTGGTAGGCGATGAAGGGAAGGGTTGGCGCTGCGCCAAGTATCTGCTTGAACGCGAACGCTTGCCGCCGGCCAGCGTTGCGCAGCTTGTGCGCCAATGGCGCCGGGTCTCGCACCTGCTGTGGCAAAGCCAGCAAGAGCGTGGCGCTAGCCATGACTACGCTGCGCTGAATCAGCAAATGTTCATGCTGGCGGCACAGATAAAAGGGGCCCGCGAAATGTTGGCGGGCGCCATCGATGACATGATGCAAAAGAAGCCATTGGGCGCCAAGCCGTCCGCATTGAAATTGCGGTGCAGCCTGGTCGCGCAAGTGCTTACCGAGGTGGCGCTGCGGGTAGTGGGCACGACAAGCAGCCAGCAGTTCATGACGGCGGAGGGCGGGCCGACGGAAACCGGCCTATGGCTGCAGAATTATCTGTTTACCCGGTCCAAGACTATTGCTGGCGGTACAACAGAAGTTCAACGAAACGTCGTCGCGCGTGAATTGTTAGGAGCATGATTTGATGGCATTTGAACCGGCGGTTATTTTTCCAGGCGTCTTGTTTGAAGGCGCTGATCGGGTTGCCAAGGATGCCGACCTGCATGGCGCGGCGACGGCCACGTCGATCATCCAGGAAATGGGCTGGAGCAGCACGCTGATTCCTGAAGAGAATGGCGGCTACGGCGGCACATTCAGAGATATGGGCTCTCTGCTTGAGGGCATGGCGGCTCGGGCGGTCAACTTGCCCCTGATCACGCGTTGTTGCATCGTGCCGGGCATGCTTGGGGCGGCGCCGAAAACGGATTCAGTCCAGCGTCTGCTGTCGCAGATTGCAGAGGGCGCTGTGAACGTCGAACTGGCCGGGCCCCTGTCCTGGCGAGAAGCGCATGCCATGCCGCAGATCTGCCGCGACCATGATGGCTGGGTTCTTGATGGCAAGCTGGACGCCGTAGAGTTGACCGACGATTGCACGCATGTATTGCTTAGCGCCATCGACACCGGCACGCATGCTGCAGTCGTCGCGATGGTGGGTGTCGAGCAGTTGATTGCGCCGTCCGGGGCATTCTCCACGGTAGAGCGGCGCAGTATCAAGTCGATCATGATTAGTGCATTGAAGCTTGCCGACGTCAGCATCCTGGCACAGGGAGATGATGCACGGGCCATGCGCGACGCGGGATGGAAGCTGGCGCAGGCGGCGGTTGGTGCAGACATTGTCTGCACCATGAACTACGCATTGGCCGAAACGGTAGGCTATTTGCAGGAAAGAAAACAGTTTGGACAGCCGCTGGCGCAGTTTCAAGTGCTGCGGCATGATGTGGCCAAGCTTTACGTCAGCTTCGAAACCTGCAAGAACCTGCTGATGTCGTCGTTGCGTTCACTGGAGCCTTGCGCAGGCAACAGCGATGGCATGGCGGCCTTTGACCTGCTTGGTTTGTATGTGCGCGAACAAGCCATTGAGTTCGCACAATCAGTCATACAACTGCACGGCGGCATGGGTATGGCCCAGGAAACCCTGGCAGCGCGAATGGCCACGCGCCTGATCGCCAACGCATTCCGCTACGGCGATGCTTATAGCCATACCAAAGCACTGGGCATATTCCAGCAGGGAGAGCAAGAATGAGCCACGCGACAACGGCTGTTCACCCGCTGGACCGGTTTTTCAACCCGCAATCCGTAGCCATCATTGGAGCGTCGTCCGATCCCGCCAAGCTGGGCGGCAGGCCTATACGATTCCTGCTCGAGGCGGGGTTCGCGGGAAGCATTTACCCGATCAACAAGCGTTCCGCAACGGTCCAGGGGCTGACGGCCTATCCGTCACTCGCCGATATACCGGGCAACGTCGATCAGGCGCTCATTATCGTGCCGGCGTCGGCGGCGCTGGAGGCGCTGCAGGACTGCATAGCAAAAGACATAAAAACTGTTCAAGTGCTCAGCTCCGGCTTTTCTGAAGAAAGCGACGAGGGGCGCATGCGGCAGGAACAGATGGTCGAACTGGCGGAGCGTCACGGCGTGCGCTTGCTGGGCCCGAATTGCCTGGGTATCGTCAGCGTCCGCAATCGCTACTTTGCAACCTTCTCGACGGCGCTAGAGGCGTTGACGCCGCAGCCCGGCGGCATCAGCTTCGCCACGCAAAGCGGCGCCTTCGGTTCCTGCGCGTATGCCCAGGCCATACAGCGCGGGCTGGGCATTGCCCGTATCGTTGCCACGGGCAATGAAGCGGATATCGACGTTACCGAGTGCATTGATTTTCTGGCGTCCGATCCTGAAACCAAGGTAATCTGCGCGGCCATCGAAGGATGCCGG
The DNA here is from genome assembly GCA_036675275.1 of Pseudomonas sp. GTDB lineage: Bacteria > Pseudomonadota > Gammaproteobacteria > Burkholderiales > Burkholderiaceae_B > Pollutimonas. The sequence goes on from JAKFFG010000008.1 coordinate 184,233, forward strand.
GACGGCAATCGGCTGCGCAGGGCCTTGCTGAAGGCCGCTGCCGCGGGTAAGGCCGTCATCCTGATGAAGGTGGGCAGTTCCGCCACCGGCCAACAGGCAGCGGCCACCCACACCGGCGCCATTGCCGGCGACGACAAGATATTTGACGTGGTCTGCAGGGAATGCGGCGCATGGCGCGCGCAGTCGATTGAAGAGATGCTGGATATCGCCTACGTGTGCAGCCAACTGTCGCAACCGGCCAATGATCGCGCAAGCATCATCACTGTTTCGGGCGGCATCGGCGTGTTGATGGCCGACGATGCCGAGCGTTATGGCATCAGTACGCCTGCCATCAGCGCCGACCTGCAGCAAAAGATACGCGACATTGTGCCGTTTCTTGTCGGCGTCAATCCCTTGGACACCACGGCGCAGATCGGTGCCATCAAGCAGGGAATATCGAAGCTGGCCGAGCTGGTCATCCAGGAAACCGATTACGCCGCTCACTTCATCTACCTGGCGCAAATCCCCTGCGATCCCCGCCGTTTCTTGCCCTTGCTGGAGGATCTGGCTGCACTGCGGAAAAAGTACTCGGACCGCCTGATCGTTCTGGTCGGGCCGTCGGACGACGAGATGCGCAAACAGCTCGAACAGCAGGGCCTGGTCATTTTTTCCGATCCTGGCCGGGCGGTGCGCGCAGTGGCTGCGCTGTGCGAAGTGCAGAGGCGGCGGCTGGCCCTGCATCCCGGCTTGCCCAACGCAAGAAAGCCGGGCAAGACCCAACCCGGTTCATACGCCGCGACGGCGCTGAACGAGATGCAAGCCAAGCACTTGTTGGCCCAGTACGGCTTGCCTGTACCTGCCGAGCTGCTGTGCACGACGGCAGACGAAGCAGTGGCCGCCGCTGTAAAGGTCGGATATCCGGTCGTCGCGAAAATCGTTTCGCCCGACATCCAGCACAAAACCGAATTCGGCGGCGTCTTGTTGAACTTGCAGGACGCCGAGGCGGTACGCCGTGCTTACGACACACTTATGGCAAGGGCGGTGGGGCTCGCCGGCAAGCCGCTGATTCAGGGCGTGCTCATTGCGCCCATGGTCAAGAAGGGCATAGAGACCATACTCGGCGTGCATGTCGACCCGATTTTCGGCCCCATGGTGATGTTCGGTTCCGGAGGCGTTGCGGTCGAACTGTACAAAGATGTCGCCTTTGCTTCGGTGCCCTTATCCGAAGCGCGTGCGGAACAATTGATCCATTCCGTCCAGGCGTCAAAACTGCTTGTCGGATGGCGAGGCCAGGCAGCGCACGACATCCAGGCATTGAAATCAGCGCTCCTGGGTTTGTCGGCTTTTGCGGAAGACTGGGCCGATGTGCTGGCGGGCGTCGACGTCAATCCATTCGTCGTGATGGACTCGGGGGCCGCGTGTCTTGATGCCGTGATATCTGTCAAAAGAGGAACCTAGCTAAAATCGACCCCTGAATCTATTTCTGAGACTACTTCATGGCAGCAAGAGATCCCGATCGCCAACGCAAGATCATCGAAGCGGCGCGCCGTCTGTTTGCTCGATATGGGTACGGGGGCGCGTCCATCAGCATGATCGCTGCCGAAACCGGCTTGACCAAGGCGGCGCTGTATCATCATTTCGAGAACAAAGAGGCCATCTACCGGGCCAGCTCGCGGTCGGGCATGGACCAGCTGTACTCTGAAGTGGAAAGCGCCGTTCAAAACGCTGGCAGCGGCGCCGAAGACCGCCTGCGTGCCTACATGCATGCCTCCGTGACGCGATACGAGAACAACCAGGACAGCTGGACGTCCGGCTCGGCGCTATTTTGGGGCGTGGCGTCTGATAAGGCCAGGACAGAGATTCTGGAGGTTCGGGATGCTTACGAGGCTATGTTGAAGCAGATCATCCACGAGGGCATGCAGTCAGGGGAATTCAGGGACGATATCGACGCCAGCCTTTCCAGCAAATTCCTGTTGTCGATCATGAACCAGTTGCCCAGATGGTATCGGGCCGGCGGCAAATACAGCGCGACGCAAATCATTGACATATACCTGGATACTTATTTGAATGGCGTACGGCCGAACGCCTACGATTAAATTGACAGCCCATAGCGCGGGGCTTACTCTGCCGGCATGCATCACATAATGATGAATAATCAGAGAGAACCGAGGAGTCCGCAATGAAAGTGAGTCTGTTACTGAAATCGTTGGCCGTCATGACTGCGCTGTGCGCGGGTGCGGCGCAGGCACAGGTCAGCGTGATGCTGCCTGCCAATCCAGGTGGCGGTTGGGATTCCACGGGGCGTCAAGCCTTCCAGGCCATGAACGACGCGGGTATCTACACGGGTACTGTCAATTTCACCAATAAGGGCGGCGCGGGCGGCACAATAGGCTTATCCGATTTTCAGCGTTCACAAAAAGGCAAGCCCGACGCCTTGGCGGTATTCGGCGCCATCACGGTGGGTTCGATCACGCTGAACAATTCGCCGGTCGACCTCAGCAAGTTCAAGCCGGTGGCGCGCCTGACGGCTGAATACCTGGTCATTGCGGTCAAGGCCGATTCCCCGTACAAGACGCTGGGTGACTTCGTTGCCGCACTAAAGAGTGATCCAGGCGCCGCAGCAGTGGGCGGCGGATCGGCCGGCGGCGTGGACCATATCGCTTTGGCGCTGCTGGCACAAAGTGCGGGCGTGCCGGTGCCCAAGCTGAACTACATTCCGCAGGCCGGGGGCGCCGACACGGTTATCGGCATCATCAACGGGACACTGAAGGCCGGCATTTCCGGTATTTCCGAATTCCAGCAGTTTGCCAAGGAAGGCCGTATCCGCATATTGGGTATCACGACCGCCGAGCGCGTGAAGGGTCTGGAAGACGTTCCCACGTTCAAAGAGGCCGGATACGACGTTGAAATCGCGAACTGGCGCGGCATTCTTGGTTCGGTGGACATGCCCGAGGCCAATCACAAGGAATGGGTGGAGCGTTTCACCAAGCTGAACGAAAGCGAAGCGTGGCAGGCTGTGCTCAAGAAGCAGGGTTGGGAAGCCTACTTCATGCCGGGCGATGCATTCGGTAAATTCATCCAGAGCGAAAGCAGCCGCATCAACAAGATCCTCAAAGACGCCGGCCTGGCCAAGTAATCACGCAACATCAGTGAAGGAGTGTCGATGACCTTGTTGCGCAAAGGGCCCTGGTGGCTGGGGCTGGCCGTGATATTCATGGGGGCGGTGTGTTTTTATGCCTCGACCGAACTCGCGGCCACTGCGCAGTATGCGGCCATCGGCCCTGGCATGTTCGTCGCCGGGGTGGGCGTGGGGCTGATCGGCCTGGGCGTGCTGCTGCTCATCCAAATCGCGCGCGGCGAAGTGTTCGAACCCGAAGACGCAGAGAACGCGGCGCCGGGCCAGCCCATGGACAAGCGCGCTTTTTTTACTGCTTTACTGGCTGCCGCCGTACCTGCGCTGACTATTGAAACGCTTGGCCTGCCGGTGACGGCCATGTTGTCCTTCATGCTGGTGGCGCGCGCATTTGGTTCGCGGCGCCTGGTCTCCGATCTGGTCGTGGGATTCGTGCTGGCCAGCATGTGCTGGTTCCTCTTCGGCTGGCTGGGGCTGCAACTGGGCGGCTTCTTTCCCTTGGCGGGCGTTTAATGGATACCTTGCTACTGCTGCTTCACGGCTTCGAGGTTGCGCTGACGCCGACCAATCTTATGTGGGCCCTGGTCGGGTCGATCTTGGGAACCGCCATCGGCATTTTGCCCGGCATCGGGCCTGCGCTGACCATTGCACTGCTATTGCCGGTCACGGTATCGGTAGGGCCGGTTTCGGCCTTCATCATGTTTGCAGGCGTGTTGTACGGCGCCATGTACGGCGGCTCCACGACCTCCATCCTGATCAATACGCCCGGCGAGGCGGGGTCGATGATGACCGCGCTCGAGGGCAACAAAATGGCGAAGTCAGGCCGTGGCGCCGCCGCATTGGCCACGGCGGCTATTGGCTCTTTTGTGGCTGGAACCATTGCGACGCTGCTCTTGACCTTTGCTGCGCCCGTGGTCGCGGAGTTGGCCTTCCTGCTCAAACCTGCCGACTATTTCGCCCTGACGATACTCGCCTTTACCTCGGTGGCCGTGGTCATGGGGGCATCCCGGGTGCGCGGGTTTGTATCCTTGTTCATGGGGTTGGCGCTGGGCGTGATCGGCATCGATGCCATGACCGGACAACCGCGCATGACATTCGGTAATGCCGCGCTGCTGGATGGAGTGGAATTGACGGTCGTGCTGGTGTCCCTGTTTGCGATCGGGGAAATCTTGTACGTAGCCAGTCGCTATTCGAATACGACGGATGAAATCATTGCCATCAAGGGCAAGGCCTTCATGACGCGCGAAGACTGGCGCCGTTCCTGGAAACCCTGGCTGCGCGGCACGGCCCTCGGCTTTCCCATAGGAACGATTCCTGGAGGCGGTTCCGAGATCCCGACCATGCTGTCCTACACGCTGGAAAAAAAACTGTCACGGCACAAAGATGAATTCGGCAAGGGAGCGATCGAGGGCGTTGCGGGGCCGGAGGCGGCCAATAACGCATCCGCGGCCGGCGTCCTGGTGCCGCTGCTTACGCTGGGGCTGCCCACCTCCGCCACGGCGGCTATCCTGCTGGCGGCGTTTCAGAACTACGGCCTGCAACCCGGTCCCTTTCTGTTCACCAGCAATCCGGAACTGGTCTGGGGACTGATCGCCTCTTTGTACATCGGCAATGTTATGTTGCTGGTGCTGAACTTGCCCTTGGTCGGCATATGGGTAAAGCTGCTGCAGATTCCCCGGCCGCAGTTGTACGCCGGCATCCTGGTTTTTGCAGTCATGGGAATCTGGGGTGTATCGGGGTCGGTGTTCGATCTCGGCTTTATGGCTGCCTTGGGTGTGCTGGGCTATGTGATGCGCGTCTACGGTTTTCCCATTCCGCCGCTGCTGATCGGCTTGATACTCGTGCCTTTGGCTGAAACGCAGCTCAGGACAGCGCTGGCGGCGGGGCAGGGTCGCTTGTCCGTTCTGGTCGAAACACCCATTTCGATTACCTTCCTGCTGCTTTCTTTCCTGTTCCTCTTCGCGCCTTTGGTGCTGAAGCGTCTGAAGACGGGGGCGTAACGCTGCTGTACTGGACCGCGAATTCCTTTATCTTCTGGATGAACGCCCGGCTGGCGGGGGAAAGATGACGGTCGCGGCGGTACAGAATGCCGATACTGCGTTGTGCCGTGGCGTCGGCCAGGGGCTTGTACTGAAGCGTTGCCATTGGCAGGGCATTCAGTGGAAGTTGCGGCAGCACCGCAATGCCCAGGCCCTGTTTCACCAGCACGACCGCGGTGGTCATGTGGGTAATGTCATAGTGCAGGAGCGTGGGGGGCAATTCTCTACGGACCGCCTTGTCGAATTGGCTGCGCGCGCTGGAGCCCTGTGAAAGCAGGACCAGTTCGTAGGCGAGCAAGTCCTGCCATGTGACGATGTCGAGTTGGCTGATGGGATGGCCCGGCGGGAAAACGACGCAGAAGGTGTCGTCCACAAGCGGCTCGAATGCCATGTCGGACATTTCATCCAGGCGTGTCGCCAGCGCAAACTCGACCTGATTGGTGCGTAGCATGCTGATCAATTCATCGTTATATGCTTCCATGACCTTGGCTTCAAGGCCGGGAAACTGGCTGCGTAGCGCTGCCAGCGCAGGCGGCACCAGCGTCAGCGAGGCCGAAGGCAGAGCTCCCACGACCGCAATGCCGCGGCGTGCCGCCGCCAAATCGCTCATGCTGCGATAGGCCTCTTCCAGGTCGGCGATAGGCCGCTGGATGCGGTCGCGCAACTCGGTTCCTGCCGCGGTCAGTGCAATCGTCCGAGTATTCCGCTCGAACAGTTTCAGGTCCAGCACATTTTCCAGGTCCTGAATGAGCGCCGTAAACGAAGGCTGAGTCACGCCCAGGCGGCTTGCGCCCAGCGTAAATGACCCCGTCTCGACGGCATAGAGGAAGGCCTTGAGCGGCCGATACTTGATATTGAGCGCCATGGTGACAGTGAGAAGGCGGAAAGCCGGGCCCGCGTGATGTCGCGGGCGAATGCCGCCGCCGGGAAATCGAATGTATAGACAGAAGCTAATAATAAGCCATAAATTTCGATTTGCCTCTATGAATGGTATCGGACACCATAGCGTTTACTCAAGACAAGCTTCCGGAGACGCTACAGCCATGGCCGCTCAACCCATCAAACCCTTTCGAATCGGCAGCATTGTGCGGGACAACGCCAGTGCTTCCGGCGCCATCACGTCCATCAATCCCGCTGACGGCAGCATCGCGGGCACGGTGGTGCGCGCCACCGCCCAGGATGTGGACACGGCCGTTGGCGTGGCATGGGACGCGTTTCGCAATAAACCCTGGCGCGGCCTTCGTCCCGACCAACGAGCCACGGTCCTGTACGAAATTGGACGCCGGATTTCCGCCGAGCGCGATCAGCTTGCCCATTTGCAGATGCTGGACAGCGGGAAGCCGTTAGCCGAATGCGTCAATATGGTGAACGCCGCAGCCGGACATTTCCGCTACTACGCCGCAGTGTGCGAGACCTGGCAGAACGAAGTGACTTCGCCTCGAGGCGAATACTTTTCCATGGCGCTGGCCGAGCCTTATGGCGTGGTCGCATGCATCACGCCGTGGAATTCGCCCATCATGAATGAAGCGCAGAAGGCTGCGCCCGCGCTTGCCGCCGGCAATGCCGTGCTGATCAAGCCGTCGGAAGAAACGCCCATGCTTGCGCTGGAACTGGTGCGCATCTGCACCGAAGCCGGGCTGCCGGAAGGATTGCTGATCGCCTTGCCCGGCTTGGGCGAAGACGTCGGTGCGGCGCTGGTCAAGCATCCCGGTGTACGGATGGTGTCCTTCACCGGCGGCACGGAAACAGGTCGCGCAATAGGGGCTATTGCCGGGCAGCGTCTGATTCCCGTGGGACTTGAGCTGGGCGGAAAATCACCTCATATCGTTTTTGACGATGCGGACCTGGATCGCGCGGTGGCAGGAGTCATGTCGGGCATCTTTGGATCGGCCGGACAAAGCTGCGTGGCCGGCTCCCGGCTATTCGTGCAAAAGTCCGTATACGGGAAGGTGCTTGATGCCTTGGTCGAGCGCTCGAAGGCGCTGCGTGTGCGTTTGCCCGATGATCCCCAGGTGCAGATGGGACCGCTCGTTTCTGCCGGACACCGCGACAAGGTAGCCGGGTGTGTAGACCTTGCGCGCAGCGAAGGCGGCCAGGTTCTACTGGGCGGTTACGCTCCCCAGGAGCAACCCTTGGATCAAGGCATGTTTTATATGCCCACGATCATCGACGGCCTGACAAACAGATCGCGCAGTGCCCAAGAAGAGATTTTTGGCCCAGTTCTGGTCGCCATGCCGTTCGAGGACGAGGCCGACGTCGTAGAACAGGCGAACGACACGGTGTTTGGCCTGGCGGCCGGCATGTGGACTGGCGATTATGCCCGGGCCTGGCGCGTTGCACGCGAGATCGAAGCAGGCTCGGTCTGGATCAACACCTACAAACAATCTCATATCGCCACACCATTTGGCGGATTCAAGGATAGCGGCATCGGCCGTGAAAAAGGCTTGCACGGCCTACGGCTTTATAGCCAGGTGAAGAGTGTATTTTTTGGCACGCATGCAAAAAGCATGGCACTGTAATAACAGAACGGAGAGACGAATGAAACTCAAAAAATCCCTGACCGCAGCACTGTTCGGCGTGGCGCTGGTCGCTTCGGGTAGCGCTTTTGCCTGGCCCGACAGGCCCATCGAGTTGATCGTTGGCTTTGCGCCGGGCGGCGGCACCGACCTGACGGCTCGCACCCTGGCCAAGTATCTTGAGGCAGACCTGGGGCAGACTGTGACGGTCATCAATAAGCCGGGTGCATCAGGCGCCATTGGGCTTTCCTACGTTGGACGCGCCAAGCCTGACGGCTATACGCTGGGCATGACGAACATGCCGGGCCTGGTCAGCCTGCCCATCGAGCGCGATGCGGGCTTCACGCTGGACAGCTTTACCTATTTGGCCAACCTGGTTCGCGATCCAAGCGCATTCAGTGTCAAGCTGGATTCGCCCTACAAATCGATGAAGGCCTTGATCGATGAGGCGGGCAAGGACCCCGAAGCCATCAGCTACGGTTCTACAGGGGTGGGCACTGACGATCACCTGGCACTTGTCCTGTTCGAGCAGGCAACAGGCGTACAGCTGAACCATGTGCCGTTCAACGGCGCGGGCCCGCTGCGCAATGCCTTGCTGGGCGGACATACCGACGTGGGCGGCATGAACCTGGGCGAGGCCATGCCTTATAACGGGCAGGTCGTGCGTATTCTTGGGCAAGCCAGTGAAAAGCGTTCGCCGCTTGCACCCGACGTGCCCACCTTCAAGGAGCAGGGCATAGATCTGGTTTTCGCTTCCGAGCGTGGTGTGGTCGGGCCCAAGGGCATACCGGAAGAGGTCACAACCGTACTGCGCGAGGCGCTCAAGAGAGTAGCGGCAGAGCCGGAGTTTCAGAAGCATATGCAGCAGCAGTTCACGGAAATGGACTATCTGAATGGTGATGAATGGCGTGCACGCCTGACGGCATCTGACGAACGTTTCAAAAAATTGTGGGCAGAGCAGCCCTGGACTGAATAAGCGATAGGAAACGGTTATGAGCGCAAAGCGAGTCGCCCTGTATGGGCTGGGCAATATGGGCTATCTGGTTGCCGAACGGATTGCCGGGCAGTTTTCACTGCAAGTCGCGGACCTCGATCAGGACGCGGTGAGCAAGGCGCAGAGCGCCTTGGGAGCCGAATCGATTCAAAGGCCTGAAGACCTGGCTGGCACAGAAGTCGTTGTGCTGTGCCTGCCCAGTCCAGCCGCTTCGCAGGCGGTGCTTGCGCAGATCGCACCGCATTTGTCGGCAAATGCGGTGGTCGTTGAAACCAGCACAGTGAATCCCGCTGACATTCACGCAAGTGCCCGCATCCTGGCGAAGTTTGGCATCGCCATGGTCGATGCATCCATCATGGCAGGCGTCAGCCAGATGGCCGCCGGGTCGGCCATGCTGCTCGTGGGCGGAGAGGACGCGGCGCTGAAGACATGTGAAGATGTGCTGGCGGCGATCTCGGACAAGCGCATTTACTTTGGCCCGCCCGGAGCGGGGGCGGCGGCCAAGGTCATCAACAACGCGGTCGCTCATGCCGTGATGGTGGTTGTGGCAGAAGCAGGGTCCATGGCCACGGCAGCGGGCGTGGATTGCGAGAAACTGGTCGGCCTGCTCGCCGACAAACAAATGGGGCTGCATCGCCCGCTTACTCACCGTTATGCGGAACGCATCATGCAGGGCAACTACGAAGGCGGCATGCCGTTGGAAGCCGCCCGCAAAGATTCAGTGCTGGCCCTGGAACTTGCCCAATCCTTGCAAGTGCCTTTGTTCGCCATTCAAGGCGCGCATACCGCGTACGATATCGGCCTGCGTTCCGGCTACGGCCGTGACGACTATGCGGCTGTTGCCAAAATCTGGGCTGATTGGGGGCGTCCGGCCAGTCCGGTGAAAGACTGATTATTGAACCGGTATGCCGGCCTTGTGGATCACGTCGCCCCAGAGCTCGATCTCGGCGGTGACGAAATCCCTGAACTGCTCGGGGGAACCGCTGTAGGTGTCCAGCCCGCGTTTTTCAAAGTTCTGTTTGACCGCGTCGCGCGCAAAGACGCGCTGCAGGGCGTCGCCCAGCTTCTTGGCGATGTCGCCTTCTACGCCTGCGGGTGCGAAAACACCGAACCATAGCGTGGCATCGTAGTCGCTGATGCCTTGCTCATGAAAAGTCTTTACATCAGCCAGCACGGCGCTGCGTTGACGGGTGGTCACGCCCAGCGCCTTGATGCGTCCGGACTGCACATAGGGCAAGGCGGTCGGCACGGGTTCCAGCAGAAAATCGATTTGCCCACCCATCAGATCGGACATGGCCGGAGCGCCGCCCCGATAGGGTATATGCATCCATCTTGTGCCTGTCCGCAGCTTGAGCAATTCGGTTTTTATATGATGGCTGGTGCCGGCGCCGGCTGAACCGTAGTCGATGGTTCCCGGGGCTTGTTTGTCCGCCTGGATCAGTTCTTCCAGGCTATTCCATTTGGAGTTGGACGCGACCACCAGCGCGCTGGCGGCTGATCCGATTCCGCCCAGGGCCACCAGGTCTTTTTCCGGTGCGTAGCCAAGCTTCTTATACAGATTGGGTGCGACGGCAACGGTGCTGCTGGCGCCCAGCAATAGCGTGTAGCCGTCTGCCAGACTGCTTGCCGCCGCCATGGTGCCGATGGTGCCGCCAGCCCCTGCCCGGTTTTCGACGACGATGGTTACACCAAGTTCTTCGCCCAGGTAGGTGGCGGTCAGTCGGCCCACTGTGTCGTTGATGCCGCCAGCGGGAAAGGGCACGATCATTTTCAAGGCGCGTTCAGGCCACGCATGCGCGGCGCTGGCCACGCCGAGCGCCAAAGCGATCAGACTGCCTTTGAATATAATTTTCAGGTTTTTCTTGAATCGGTTGTGCATGCTTGTCTCCTCCGGTGGGTGGCGGGCGTGACTGGGCCTATGTTCGCCCGTGCTTGCTTTTCGAGACCTGGCCTCGTCCGGATCGCGCCTAGACGTGGCCGTATTTTTCGAGAGCTTTGGCCAGCGACATGCCTTCGCTCAGGCTCTGGCGGATGGCGACTTCCTGCTCGGTCAAGCGTTCAGCCCTTTCCAGTACTTCTTGTACGATAGCTTGGGGGATCACCAAGGCGCCGTCATCGTCGCCCAGAATAAAGTCGCCCGGATGGACGGCCACGCGCCGGCTCGTGGCGCCCTGCATGTAGACGGGCACGTTGCACGCGTTGACTTTCCAGCGGCTGATGGACTGCACCGGGGTGCGAAAGCGCCCAAAAACCGTAAAACCCAGTGCATTGATCCAACTGGTGTCGCGCAGCCCGCCGTCGACGATGGCGCCGACGCTGCCTTTTTCCTTCATGCCGATGGAGATCAGTTCGCCGAAGTAGCAGATGCCGTCCCCGTCGCCGGACCATACCGATACGTCGCCTTCGCACAGAGCCGCGCAGGCTTTCATTTTATCGGCGTCCCCTCCGAAGCCGTAGGGCGTCATTTGTCCGCGTATTGTGTATGCCCACCCCGCCAGGCGCGCCGAACCTGTCTGGCGCTGGAACGCTGCCGCCAGCCCCTGGTCGGGATAGCCCATTTCATCCAGTACGTCGGCGGCGTTCGACGTGTCGACTTTTAGAAATCGCTCACGCATCGAGCTCTTCTCTTCCTTACTGAGCATCACTTGACTCCCTTTTGATGAACGGCGGCAGTGGCCCGATGTCGGGCATTGCGGTCTGCGCGTTTTATGGTAGTCAGTAGCGCGGCGGGGGACAAACGATTTAAAGTATGCGATGCTATTAGCTCGGCTAATGACAGACTCGCACGCCTTCGGGCAGATCCACCCACGGACCCATGAGCAGACGCCTTCCCCCATTGTTGGCCACGCGCTATTTCGAAGCGGCGGCCCGGCATCTTTCTTTTACGCAGGCGGCCGAAGAGTTGTGCGTGACGCAGGGAGCAATCAGCTTGCAGATACGCAAGCTTGAGGGGTTCCTTGGAGCGCGGCTGTTTATCCGGCACGCCCGTTATATCGAGCTCACTGCTGCCGGGCAACAGTTTTATGAAGCCTGCCATGTGCTGCTGGAGGGCCTGGAAAAGGCAATATGCGACCTGACCAGCCCGAATCACCAGCAAACGCTTACGGTCAGTACCATACCCACTATCGGCACTCTCTGGCTCATGCCAAGGCTGGCGTCGTTCACATCCCAGCACCCCGATATCGAGGTGCGCGTGGTGTCGGATATCCGGCCAGCCGACATGCAGTCCGACAATATTGATGTCGCGCTGCGTGTGGGCAAGCTGCCGGGGCAACGCTACCCGGAACATTTTCCCGCCGTTGACCTGGTCATGCTGGAAAGGTGGACTGACATCGAGGCCGACCTGCTGTTCCACGACGTGATGGTGCCGGTGGCGTCCAAGGCCTGGTATGCCACCCAACCGGCTATCCGCGACGTGGCTGACTTCAGGACGGCATCTTTGGTGCATACGGCAAGTCGTCCCAATGCATGGCGGGAATGGTTGAAGGCCCACGGAACGGAATACAAGCCGTCCGGGCATGAGCCCGAGTACGGGCATTTCTATATTTCGCTCGGGGCGGCGCTGGACCAGAAAGGCATTGCGCTGATTCCCGAGGTGCTGCTGCGCGGTTATCCGGGCCGCAACGAGCTTGAAGTTTTGCTGCCCAACATAGAGCCCGTGCGCAGCGCCGGAGATTACTACTTGCTGACGCGCACCTCATCACCCAAGCGCGCGGCCATAAAGAAATTCCGCTCCTGGGTGTTGAACGAGGTCGGCAGGGCACCCAGTCATTAGTTGCGCTAATCGCTGTGGCGACAACAAATCGTTTGTCCCTTTTGATTCCCTTTCATAGAATGAAGTTCACCGGCGATAGGGCCGGACGATTTTTGTGGAACAGGGACTCAGCAGATGGAAGACTTACATGTAGGAGTGGCGGGCTTCGGCGCAATAGGCCGTTCAATTGCAAGCCAGCTTGCCCGCGGCGTTGAAGGAATACGGCTTGTTGCGGTCGGTGTGAGGAACCCCGAAACGCCTCCCGAGTTCGATTGGCAGGGCCAGACGCCGCCCCGGTTCGCGCTGCTGGACGAGCTGGAACAGTATTGCGACATTGTGATCGAATGCGCGCCTGCTCATCTGCTCCCCCGCATTGCCACGCCGTTCCTCAAGGCCGGAAAAAAAGTTGTAAGTCTGAGCAGCGGCGCGTTGTTGGGGCACCCCGAGCTGATCGATCTGGCGCGGACGCATAAGGGGCAAATTCTGGTTCCTTCGGGAGCGATTCTGGGGCTTGACGCCATACTGGGCGCCGCCGAAGGTACGATCCACTCAGTAAAAATGATCTCGCGTAAACCGGCCAGGGGTTTTGTGGGTGCGCCGTTTCTGGAAAAACAGAATATCGACGTGATGAGCCTGAAGGAGCCGACGCTGATTTTTTCGGGCACGGCGCGCGAAGCTGCATCCGGATTCCCCGCCAATTTGAACGTGGCCGTCAGCGTATCGCTCGCGGGTGTCGGCCCGGACAAGACATTGCTCGAAGTCTGGGCAGACCCAAGCCTGGAACGCAATACTCACCGTATAGAGGTCGTATCCGATTCGGCGCTGCTTTCCATGGAAATCCAGAACATTCCCTCGGAAAACCCGAAGACAGGACGGATTACTGCACAAAGTGCGGTGGCGTTGCTGCGTAAGCTGCGTGCGCCATTGAGCGTTGGTACGTGATCTACATAGACGTTACCTGGCCCGCGACCCGAAGCGCTCTATGACATACGGCGACAAGTCGATCTCCGTCGCTTGCCCCAGCATGGCTTTCGCCACAAGCTTCCCGCTGATCGCGGACATGGTCAGGCCGAGATGGCCGTGGCCGAAATTGAGCCACAGGCCGCCAAATGCCCGCGCAGAGCCCAAGACCGGCAGGGAGTCGGGCAGGCATGGGCGGTGCCCCATCCACGATTGAGCTTTCGCGTTCTCATTGAGTTCTGGAAAAATCAACTTCCCATACTTTCCCAGAAGCCGGGCCCGTTGCTGTGTCGGAGGACGGTCCAATCCTCCGAACTCGACGGTACCCGCAAGCCGCAAGCCGGTTTCCATAGGCGTCGCAAAAATCTTGCGGTCGGCTGCAACCACCGGCCGGCGCAGATTGATGCCGCTGTCGGTCAGCGTTAGGTGATATCCGCGCTGCGTTTCCAGTGGAACCTGATAGCCAAGTTTTTTCAGCAGCCTTGCGGACCACGCCCCTGCGCACACGACCAGGTGGTCAGCCATGTAGCTGCCTTGCTGGCACACGACGCCAGTGACACGCTTGGCTTCAAGCTGAAGGGCGACGGCATCATCGCGTACGAACGTGACACCGCGTGCCGCCAACGCGGCAGCAATCACCTGGGCTTGCCGCAAGGGATTGACGACCATGCACTGATCTGGCATGAAATAGCCCAGCTTGTAGTGCGCGCCGATTTGCGGCTCCAGGCTATTTATTTGGTGACGATTCAGTTCTTCGACCTGTATGCCATGCTGGCGCCGTAGTGCCCAGCCGCCGCTGTCCTTGGCAGCTGCCTTGGCATCGGGATAGACATGAAGCTGGCCCGTGGCGTGTATCAGGCTGCTTTCGCCCAGGTCCCGCATGACATGTTGATGGCAATCCAGGGCGGGAGCCAACAACTGCTTGAGTGCCGAAGAAATGGCCGCCACGTTGTCGGGCGCGGATGCCCGGATGAAACGCAGCAGCCAGGGGGCCGCGGCAAGCCAGTAGTGCGGCGGAACGGACAAAGGGCCGGATGGGTCCAGCAACATGCGCGGCGCCTGGCGCACGATGCCGGGCATCCCAAGGGGGGCGACTGCCCCCGTGCTGAGCGCCCCGGCATTCCCGGATGAACATCCCATGCCTGGTTCATCGCGGTCTATGACCGTGACGCGCCATCCCTCGCGCTGTAGGTAATACGCGGTGTACAGCCCGACTATGCCCGCTCCGATGATGATGGCGCTGGGTGCTTGCACCTTATCGGTCAAGGCTTGATCTGATCCCGCAGCTCGCCGCCCTTGTGCGCTTCGCTATGCACGTTGACGTATAGATTGCCGTCTTTATAAGACTTGTATTGTGCATCGTTCAGTTTGGCATTCGCCGGTACAGCCCATTCATTGTCTCCTTTTTTTTCCAGTGGAATGATGACCGGACCGTTCTTGCCGACAGGGGCTTCATGTATGTGGGCCATGGTGGCATTGATGCCGGACGTCGTTACGCTGCCGCTGACGCTTTTGTCGTCGCCCACTGTAATCGTACCGCTACCTTTGGCCGAGGTCGTCACAGCAGGAACTTCATTGGCGCCGCTTAACGTCAACTGGCTGTCGGCCGCCATGGCGATGCCGCAGCCTGCAGTCCAAACGCCTACGAACAGGCTGGCGGCAAGAACAGCCCGACGCGATGTTGTGATAGATCCGTGGATACTCATGTGAACACTCCTTGATGTGAATGTTAGGGCTTGGTCGTATCGGTGGCCGACGGGTCGGCCAGACAGTTGTACTGCCTTTCTGGCGCCGGCGCCAGCCTGACAAAATACTGGCCGTACGACGTTGCGCTTATTGACTCATCAACGTGAAGACGTTTTCGGCAGATACCGCAAGGCGTCGACCGCTTTGCCGTCGTAGCGCAGCTCGAAATACAGGTTCACGGCATTGCTGCCCGTGCTGCCCACTGTAGCAATCGTTTGCCCCTGCTTGACCTGTGCGCCTTCTTTTACCAATAGAGTTTGGTTATGGGCATAAACGCTTAGAAAGTCTGCATCGTGGTTCACAATGAGCATATTGCCGTAGCCGCGCAAGCCGTTGCCGGCATACATTACTTTGCCTGCGGCCGCAGCCTTGACGGGCGATCCCGCAGGAGCCGCGATATAGACGCCCTGCGTATTGTGCGTTTGGGTTCCCCGGCTGCGTTTTCCTTCGGCGGGCCAGACCAGATCAATGGATCGTGGCGCCGCGACAGAAGGCCCCTTGGTCGATGCTGGCGGGGCGGAAGTCGCTGCCGATCCGCCTCTGACATTCAATACCTGCCCGACGCGAATATTGTCGCCGTCTTTCAGGTTGTTTGACCGAATGAGCGAAGCAACGCTTTGCCCGTGTTCGCGTGCAATCTGCGTGAGCGTGTCTCCCCTTACAACACGATATTGGCCCTTGCCGACGGGTTTAGTGGTGCCGCACGAGGCCAACAGCACCGCCATACAAAGTACGGCCAAGGAACGCCCGTAGGGACGAATCGTGGATGCAAGGTCGGGATGACTTTTGATAAGGCGGAAAGGAAATAAAAATGTCAGTGGAAACATTGCTGGGCGTTGAGTTGCATGGGGAAGTGCTAATGACATACTACACGATGCTTTGATGCTTCAAGCTAATGGAAAGCCGGTGTCGCCGATCGTTGCCTTTTTTGCTCCATGGCTATTGCTTCGGCGTCGGCCTGGCGGCAGGTACAGGATGTGCTTGCATCCTTCAAGTTCCGGCAGCAATCGCGCTGCCAGGCAATCGCGCCGCGGCGTGAGGACTATCGTTAAGGGAGCAAATGCATGAGCACCGAAATAGCCAACCAAAAGCCACCAGCCGTCGTCAACGGTGTTGTCCGATTCACGGTATTAGTTGAGGGGCGGGTAAACCAGGAATTCGAGGTGTCGTCCGATGTGCTGGTAGAGCACTTTGGCGCGGCAAATCGATTGGATGATGAGTTGATTGAGGCGTTCAGAAGAGGGAAGGCCGAAATCATGGCGGTCGCCGCCCAGAGCGTCAATACGCCGGTCAACGGCACGATCGCGCTGGGGACGGGCGACTTCTCGGAGCTGACCCCGGGCAAACCGGGGTCCTCGTCGTAGGCGCAATGCGGGGGCGCCGGCCACTACGCTTCAAATGCCCACAAATTAGGCGTCATGTCATTTGAATAGCCGGACACGAATCCTTTTGGTTCACCGGTCTGGGCGTCGTAAACCGAGCGGCGCACCCGCCCGATGTTGCCTCCGTACAGGTGGATACTGATGGAGACCTTGTCTTCGTGAGCGTTGCTGACACGGTGAATGTCGCCGATGCGCGGCGAGACGCATGCAACGTTCCCGGGATCCAACCGGCTTTGCGCACCGGTCGGTGCGATGCCGTCACCGGTTCGGCGGTAATGCTGCTCGAGTTCGGCGCCTCGCAACATGGCGATGACACCCCAGACGGTGTGGTCGTGGATGGGAGTCTTCTGGCCCGGCCCCCACACAAAGCTGACCAAGGAAAAGCGCTCCAGCGGATCGCCGTACAGCAAGTATTGCCTGTAGTAGTCAGGATGAGGCTGGGCCAGGGCGTCTGGCAACCAGTCGTCTTTGGCCACCAGAGTCGCCATGATCTCGCTGGCGGACTTCAAGACCGTTTCTTCAGCGGCGGCTCGGCTTTCCACCAGCCGGGTTAGCGCGGCCACGGTGTCCAATAATCGGCTGTTTTTCATGGTTCTCTCCTGGTCCTATGAGCAGCACGCTTCCGGCGTCAGTTCGGGGTCGAGTCAGGCAGGCTGGGCCAGGGATTTCGCCAGTGCTTTGCGGTCTATCTTTCCAACCGAATTTTCCGGCAAGGCGTCCACGAAGAAGACATCCTCCAGACGATAGATGCGCGACAGGCGCTGGCTCACCAGCGCCTGGATGGCTTCTTTGTCGCCTTGTGCGGAGTCGGTGGGAACGACGAAAGCGACAGGAACCTCGCCAAGGTCAGCGTCGGGGCGGCCCACGACGCAACAGCTTTGTACGTCGGGGCTGGTGCTGATGGCCTGTTCGATGATGGCGGGGGAGATGTTTTCACCTCCGCGGATGATGACGTCCTTGATTCGACCCGTGATGTATACGTAACCATCTTCGTCCATGCGTCCCAGATCGCCCGTGCGCAATACCGGGGCGGGTGGCTCTAGTATGCCGTCTTCCTGGGTGCCCAGGTAGCCTAGCATCAGGCTTTCGCCTTCGATGCATATTTCACCGTCGACGCCGGGTTCCAGGATGGTGCTTCCGTCGCTGGCGCACAGGTATATTTTCTGAAAAGGCAAGGCCTTGCCGATGGAGCCTATCTTGCGCCTGGCCGGCGGGTTCATGGTGGATGTGCACGTCGCTTCGGACAGGCCGTAGGATACGACCAGCGGTCGCTGAAGCAGCGCTTCGATCTTGACGTGCAGCTCTTTGGTGATAGGCGCCGACCCACAGCGCGCAAAGCGCAAGGCGGCGAGGCTTTCCGGCGGGAACGACAGCTCGAGCATGCGCGAATACATGGTGGGCACGCCGGTGATGATGGTGGGGCGATGCAAATCCATGAGCTGCGGCATATCGGTGGCGCGGAAGCGGTCCGCCAGCACCACGTGCGCGCCTGCCAGAAAAGGGCTGAACAACTGGTTGTTCAAGCCGTTGGTGTGGTAGAGCGGCATGACATGCAGAAGCTTGTCGTGCTGGTTCAGTTCTGTCAGTGGAATGACGCCCTGGGCGTTATTAAGCAGTCCCTTGTGGCTGAGCAGAACGCCCTTGGGCCGGCCGGTGCTTCCAGACGTAAACAGCAGCAGGCCGGGGTCTTGAGCCTGGATTTTTTCAGACCAGTAAGCTTCGGCAGCGGCGAGCATATCAACACGCAATATCCGCAGGCCGCCCGTAGGCGCTACGCCGGCTTCGTTTGCCGCATCGACCAATACGGTGTCGACGCCGACGGCCTGCAGTCGATCGTGGATCTCGGCAGGTGTCAGCCGGGGCTCGAGCGGGCAGGGGCATGCCCCCGCTGCCATTATGCCCAGCAAGGCGATCACATTGTCGATGGACCTTTCCATCGACAGCGCCACGAGTTGTTGCGGCTTGACGCCTGCGTGGCGCAGTTTGCCGGCCATATCGCTTACGCGGTTGTAAAGTTCGCCGTAAGAAAGGCGGGTTTCACCCTTTGCGTCACTCAAGGCCGGGCGCGATGCCCATTCTTTCGAGCGCCAAAGCGATGGGTAGGCGGCCAGCAAACTGGTGTCTTCAGGCATTCGTCTCTCCTATCGCAAGCTGACGGCGGCGTCACGCTCGAAAGCGCCGTCCGGATCGAGAGCGGCCAGCGCTTCAATCTCGCTTTGTGTGGGCGGCGCGGTGGGTTCGGCTCCTTCGTGATCGAACTGGAAGCCGGTACGCGCCTTGACTTCATCCAGACTGGATTCGGGATGCCACGATTGCAGGGCCAGGCGGTCGTTCTTCTTGATGAATACGGCGATGGGCGTTACGACACCGTGGAAGCCGCCCCAGGAGGTGCGAAAGTGCAATTGCTCAACAAAGGTGCGGGGCGAGTGTTCTGTTCGCCACGTGCATGCGCGCCTGGCGGTAGGCAGCATGACAGCGCCGCCACCGCCGCCGGGCAGCCGCACCTTGGGCTGATGCCAGTCCCCGATGCAGGAGTTATTGGCATTGCCTTCGCCGTCGATTTGCGCCGCGCCCAGAAAGGTGAGGTCCATACGGCCTCGGCAGCACAGATCATAGAAGTCTTCATTGTCGAAGATCGAGGCTGTGTGCTGGGCAAGCACGGGATCGGAGCTTGAGATGGGAATCTTGGAAGGACGCGGGTCTACGCCGCCGGCCACGTTGATATAGACAAAGTCCCACTCGTAGGCCTTTTTGGCCATCAGGCACGCCAGCATGGGCATGGTGGAATTGACGCCGCTGAAGGTGATTTCGTTGGGGCGGATGAACCGGGCCAGGTTGGTTACGATGTAGGAAAAGGGGGTCCAGTTGGCGCTCATTCGGCATGCTCCTGCAAGGCTTCGGGGGCGGCGTCGAGATGAGCCTGCAAGGCCTCAGGCCCCGGCTCCAGATACTTCTCGACCGCCGGGTAATCGATCTCGTATTCCGGCCAGCACGAGCCCGGCCACGCGCCTTGGGGCACCACGGCATAGGCCTGCACAAGAAAGTACGGGATCAGGGTCACTTCGGGCTGTTGCTCGAATATCTCGGTGTCGACCACACGTTCGGCCACGACCAGCACGCGCTTGGCCGCGCGGCTCATGATGCGGTCCCAGTGCGAGGTGCCCAGTACGCGAACGTTTCCGCGACTGTCGACCTCGTTGGCGTGGATAACGGCGAAATCGGGCTGGATGGCGGGAATCACCCAGACGGGGTCGCCTTTGCCGTAGGGATCGTCCAGTTTTTTCCAGCCGTTGATATCGACAAGATGGCTGCCGTCAATGCCGGCGCAGGGCTGGAAAGGTGTGCCGAAAGCGGCCGCACGCAGGCCGGCGGTCAAGGTGGCGCATGCATGCTCTTCCAGGCGAAGCGCGCCGGTCTCGACTGCTTTCCGATAATAGGGGGCCAGTCCAAAATTGCCTTCCATGGCCACGATACCGGTGCGGGCGCGTGTTGTGACACCGGCCCGGCATAGCAGGTCAATGTCGTAGCCCGGCGATTGCTTCACGATTTCGATGTCGGATTTCTTCTGGCGCACCAGTTCGCGCACCAGGGCGAAAGGCCCCCGATGCAGGAAGCTTCCGCCCAGGGCCACTGAGGCACCGTCGGGAATGATTGCGGCCAATTCCTCAATGGACACCTGCTTGTCCAGGTTGTTGAATCCAGATGACATGCTTTTCTCCTAGGCGGCGGGAAGTTATCCCGCCAGGTATTGTTGAATGCGCTGCTTGAACCCGGGGCGCGACGCAGAGCGCACCAGTGCCGCCATGTCGGTGTCGGCCTCGTTGACATTCAGTGCTGCATACAGGGAGGCGCGGGTGGCGGGATCGAGCGCAGCCGCCGCCGATTCTGCTTCCGACAGCAGTTCTGCCCACTCGTGCTCGGAGACGGTGGATGTCGCGAAGCCGATCAGCAGGGCCTCATCGGCCTCGAAGGACCTGGCAGTGCCGAGGATGGCCAGGGCCTTATCGGCGCCGACGATATTGCGAAATCGCCTCGTGCCCAGCACCAGTCCGAACTTGAGTCCGGGCATGCGGAAGCTGGCATCCGGTGTGCAGTAGCGCAGTTTGCAGGCCGCAAACAAATCCACGCCTGCCCCGAAGTTCTTGCCGCGCGCCAGGCCGACGGTAAGGGCGGGAGAGTTCGCCACCAGTTGCAGCAGCGTCTCGATGCGGACCATGCGCAGCACAAGGTCGCCCTCGCTTTGCTCTTCGTAGCCGGTGAAGTCAAAGCCCGCACTTAGATTCTTGCCTGCGCCGCAAAAAACCAGAAGAGGCACCCCTTCGCGGTGCGCCGCCTCGACGCCTTCGATCAGTGCCTCGACGATTTCCTGTGAGAGGGCGTTGCGCTTCTCGGGGCGGTCGAGTGTGAAGGTCCAGCGGCCCTGCTGACGGTCGATTATCAATTGCTCGGACATGGCGGCTTACTCTGTGGTTTGTGGTTTCAGTAGCTCGGCGAATACTTCTTCATTATGTTCGCCGAGCGCAGGCGGACGAAGCCGCACGCCGGCGGTGCGGGCATCAAAGCGAACAGGCGAAACAAAAGTGCGTGTGCGTGCGCCGTTCACCAGTTCCAAGTCTTGCACCCATTCCATGTGCTCGACCTGCGGATCCGCAAGCACGTCGGAATAATCGTTGATCGGTGCGCACGGTACGCCGGCATCACGGAACCGGGTCAGCCACGTTTCAGCATCTGCCGTTGCGAAGATTTGTTCCAGTATCTCGCGCAATGCCTCCTGGTTGGTTGCCCGGTCGGTAGGATTCAGGAAACGGACGTCTTCGGTCAGCTCTTCTCGTTGCACCACCTTGCATACGGCCTTCCACAAGGAGTTGTTGCCGGCTGCCATACCGAAATAGCCGCCCTCGCAGCGGAACACCTGGTAGGGCGCGTTTCGAGGATGAGCCGAACCGAGCTTGACCGGGTCAATGCCGGTGCCGAAGTATTGCGATGTCTGCAAGGCCGCGATACCCAGGGTCGCGCCCAGCATCGATACATCGATATGTGTGCCTTGTCCGTCGAGCGCCACGCCGCGCAGTGCCGTTGCGATCGAAAAGGCTGCATACAGGCCGGCCGAGAAATCGCAAACAGGCACTCCGCATTTGATCGGTGCACCGTCGGGTTCGCCCGTGACGCTCATCAGCCCGCTCATGGCCTGAAGGGTGAGGTCGAATCCGCCTTCCTGGCTGCGCGGGCCGCTTTGGCCGTATGCCGAAATCGAGCAGTAAATCAGGGCCGGATTGCGCTCCCGCATTGCGGCATAACCCAGGCCCAGGCGATCCATGACGCCGGGGCGATTGTTCTCAATGAGGACATCGGCCTGTGAAATGAGTTCGGCCGCCAGTTTTTGATCCCGCTCATTCTTGAGGTTCAGGGTGACGGACCGTTTGTTGCGATTGAGCGATGCAAAATTTTCGCTGTAGCCGTCGGTGATCGGCGCCCAGCTGCGCAGCGTGTCGCCAGTGCCGGGCTGCTCGATCTTGACGAGATCCGCCCCCATGTCGGCCAACAGCATGCCGCAGAATGGCCCGGCGGCTACGTTGCAGATCTCGATGACGCGTATGCCCTTGAGCGTTGACTCTTGTTGCATTGATTCTCCTTACGCGGCGAGGCCGAAGTAGCCGCCGCGATAACCCATATGCGCGGACAATTCCCGCGCGGTTTGTTGTACGAGGGGCGCGAATTGCGCCATCTTTTGGTTGGTGAGCCGTTCGAGTGGACCGGATATGCCCAGCGCGGCGACGACCTTGTCGAGTCCGTTGAAGACGGGTGCCGCGATACCGCCTATGCCCGGTCGCCATTCGCCCCGATTCATGGCGTAGCCGATACGGGCGATGTCCGCGAGTTCTTGCTTGAGCGCCGAAATCGAGACATGGGTATTTTCGGTGTGCTTGCGCACGGAGTTGCTGTAATGCTCGATGTAGTCGGGGGCCTGGAATGCGAGCAGCGCCTTTCCGGTAGCGACGGCATAGGCCGGCGCCCGTCCACCCACCGTGGAGTAGGCAAGCAGCGGCTGAGCGCTATCGATCTTGTCGACGTAGACCACGTCCAGGTCATCGAGTACAGACAGGTGCACTGTTTCCCCTGTTTGGCGGGCCAGTTCACGCATGAAGGGCGGGGCCAGCCGGCGAGCGTCCATGCCGGCGAGCTGGCGGGCGCCAAGCTCGAACATTTTCAAGGTGCACCGGTAGGCGCCGGATTCGGTATCCCGCCGCAAATAGCCCGCGTGGGCCAGCGTTTGCAGAGTGCGATGCGTGTTGCTGCGCGTAAGGCCGACCTCTGCCGCGATTTGATCGAGCGTATGGACTTCGCCATCGAGCCGGCTGATGGTCTCGAGCATCATCAGGCCTTTTAATAGTGTTTTATCCATTTTGTCCCATTATTTAGGAACCTAAAAATACGCATTCTACATGCCTTAAGCGTTTCAAGAGATGATCTTATTTCATAAATGTTGTAGGGGTAAGCACTGATATTAGTTATATTTAGTGCAAATACTTATCGTGGGTGGCATAGAAAGCATGTTATATATCTGACCATAATAAATCAAGTTTTGAAAACTTAATCCTATTATTTAGGAAACTCTAGGAGACATGAATGCGTACAACCATCACACGATTCCTCATCGCGGCGGCATTGGCCACCACGACCACCCTGGCGACTGCTTCGTCCTGGCCAGACACGGCGGTCCGAATGGTCGTGCCCTATCCGCCGGGCGGGGCAACCGATTTTTCAGCGCGAGCTTATGCTGAGCAGCTGGGCAAGATTCTTGGCAAGCCTATCGTTGTCGAGAACAAGGCCGGTGCCGCCGGCGAGATCGGAGCACAATTCGTGGCAAATGCGGCGCCCGACGGCTACACGGTATTGCTGGGCGCGCTGGGCAGCCTGGCCATCAATTCCTTGTTGCCGTCCAAGAAGCAGCAATACAAATTTCCCGAAGCCTTCGAGGGCGTGTCCATGGCGACATCCACCCCATTGGCAGTGGTGGTGCGCGCCGATCTTCCGGTGAAGAATATTCAGGAACTCATCGCCCTGGCCAAAAAGCGCAATGGCGAACTCAGCTTCGGTTCGGCAGGCTATGGTTCCTCCCAGCACATGACGGCCGAGAAATTCCAGCTTGCCACGGGAATCAAACTGCTGCATGTACCCTACAAAGGCAGCGGTCCTGCCCTCACCGACCTGATCGGCGGTCAAGTCGACATGGTGTTTGACACCATGCCCACGCTCATGGGGCATGTAAAAAACGAGAAGCTGCGCTTCCTGGCCGTCACGACCAAAGAACGCGCGAAATCGCTGCCCGATGTGCCAACTTTGCAGGAAGAGGGCGTGAAAGATTTCGACGTCAGCACACGGTATGTGCTTCTTGCGCCCAAGGGTACGCCCGAAGCGATTCGTACAAAACTGTATGAAGCCATGAAGCAGGCCGCGCAGGAACCGGCTGTACAGAAAGCCATGGCCGGCCAGGGCGCCGACGCGGTGCCTAGCGCGCCGAGCGATACTTATCAGGCGCTTTCAAAGGAAGTGGCCATCTGGCGCGACGTTGTCGAAAACGCCGACCTGAAGTAGAAACCCGGCCAGCCGCTGTATCGCCGAGCGCGGTGCAGCGGCGGTACAGGAGAAAAAGATGGCAAAGCTTGTTGATCTGGCTGTCGTTGGCGGAGGGTCGACCGCCACATCGTTTCTCGCGCAGTTGATAGCGGAGCTCGGCGACGAAGCTCATGATGGTCGCAAGCAAATACTGGTGTTCGAGCCTCTGCCCGACGTCGGACCCGGCGAACCTTATGCGTCTGACCTGGCCTCCAACCTGCTCAACATCCCCGCGGGGAAAATGTCCGCCTATGCGCAAGACCGTGGCCACTTCTTGCGGTGGATCGAAAACAGGGGTCCAGCGATACTCCTGAAGTACGGCGTCGAACGGCTCGAAGCCAGCGCCTTTCTTCCCCGTTCATTGTTCGGCGAGTACTTGCGGGATGTCTGGGCCGACCTGTGTCGTTGCGCCGAACGGCTGGGCATCCATGTTCATCGCGTGCCGGCGCGTGTCGACGGCATTACGCTGGAGCCGGATGGCGGCGTTCGCCTAGAAACGCCTGTCGGCGATTTTTTCGCACAACGACTTGTATTGTGCAATGGCAATCTGCCCACCGTCAGCTACGCCGATTTGCACGGTTGCCCGGGGTACTTCAATACACCGTACCCCGTTGCCGAGCTGGCTCGCACGATCGGTCGCGAAGCGCATGTAGGCATCATAGGCACCAGCCTTAGCGCCATCGATGCGATCGTCGCACTGAAAGAGTCGGGCCATACAGGACCAGTGCTGGCCGTGTCGCGTAGCGGAAGGCTGCCCGCCGTGCGTAGCGCTGTCACGGCGCCCATTCCCATCGTTCCTCCTACTGCTCAGGAAATCGCTGCCATCATGGGAAGGGAAGGCCAAGGCTTGACGCTTGACGCCATTTTTGCATTCCTGTCTGACCGGCTTTCCGCAGCGGGTGCTGCGCTCGATCTTTCCGACATCCTGGGCGAGGGTGAGACTGCCCGGGAAATGCTCCAGTACGAAATCATCGCTTCTTCCACCCAGCCTCGCTGCTGGCAAGCCGTCGCGATCTCGCTCAACGATGCAATCGAACATGTGTGGCGTTTGATGCCCGAGGCAGAAAGGCGGCGCTTCCATGCCGAATGGCGGTCATTGTGGATGACGCGACGCGCAACGTTTCCGATGAGCAACGCGTTGAAGATACAGGGCTATCTGGAAGGTGGCGGCCTGGAACTACGCGCGGGAAATAACGATTTATCGATCAGTGCCGTGGCAGGCGGATTCGACATCCGGCTGCCGGGCAAAGACGGTCAGCTTGCCAGCCGCCATGTCGATTACATCGTGAACGCTACCGGGATGTCCACGGACGTCGTGGCGTCTGCGGATCCGCTGGTACGTTCGCTCCTGGCTAGCGGTATTGCTTGCGCCGATCCTTATGGGGGCTTTCAGCTGCACTTCGACACCGGTTGCCTGCTTGACTCAAAAGGCAGCGTCGTCGAGAACATCAGCGTGCTTGGCAGTCTTGCCGCCGGCACCTACTTCTGGACCGTGTCGCTCGACGTCAACGCGCGCCTGGCGTTCGAGCAGGCCAGGCGGATAGCCGCGGAGTGGTCGCCGGCCATCGTAGCAGCGCAGCCCTATGCCGACATTTGCTCAATAGCGGCATCTGATACCTCTATACCGTTGGCGGAGGCGTAACTCGAAAAACCGTGGCGTCGACTGCCGGGAATGCGTACACCTTCATCGGCCAGCATGGCATTCAATAAGGTCTCGGTGCGTTCAAAATAGGCATCCGTGCCGACCAACGCAGAGGGATCAATCACCAGGAATACATGTCCAATATTTGGGCGGTTGCCTTCGGCGCCGAAGAAGGAATCGGCTTCGAAGCCGAATGCCGAACCGGTAATGGATGCGCATAATAGTTCCACCATCAAGGCCAGCATCGCACCTTTTACTCCGCCGGCGGGACACATCATGCCGTCCAGGCCGGCTTTTGGATCCGTAGTAGGTTGGCCGTCTTTATCTAAAGCCCAGCCCAAGGGAATTTCGCGGCCTTCGCGCGCGGCGACCATGAGTTTACCGCGTGCCACCTCGGATAATGCAAGGTCGATACTGACGACTTCGCCGCCACGACGGGGGAAGGCCGCGGCGATGGGGTTGGTTCCGAATAAGGCTCGGCGCCCGCCCCAGGCTGGCATGGCGGCGGGTGAATTACTGAATGCGAAGCCTACCATGCCGCTTTTGGCGACGGCGTCCAAATGCAAGCCAGCGACGCCAAAGTGATGGCTGCGCGTCACGCCGGCGAAAGCAATGGAGTATTCCCGGGCACGATGCACGGCCTCTTGTATGGCGAGTTCGCAAGCCGGAAAGGCCAGGCCCTCGTCGGCATCCACCAGTACTCCAGCGCCGTGCGAGCGCACAATGTTCGCGCGGGCCTGCCCGTTGACGCGGCCAGTGCGCAAGTGCGAAGTGTATTGGCTTACGCGCGACAAGCCGTGAGATCCCAGGCCTTGCGCTTCCGCCGCCACAAGCGCGCGGGCGGTGCTTTGCGCCATCTGCAAAGTGGCGCCTGCGCCGGTAAGAGCCGCTGTCACGCGTTCTGTCAATGATTCGACTGAATAAAGAGCCATTGTCTTATCCTTTTTAATGCACTATTTCAGTAAGCTGGCACTGACCTGCTCAGCAATAAGCTGGCTGACACGCAGGTTCGATTCGGCAGTTACACCGGCTATGTGCGGCGTTAGAAGCAGATTCGGTACATCTTTGAAAGGGTTTTCCGATGACACTGGTTCATTGTTGAATACGTCCAGGGCTGCGCCGGCAAGCCGGCCTTCCCGAAGTGCATCCACCAAGGCGGTTTCGTCGACGATTCCGCCACGCGCTGTATTGATCAATATCGCGCCGGGCTTCATTTTCTGGATAAGTGCAGCGCTAAAAAGATTGCGCGTGCTGTCGAGCAACGGTACATGCAGGCTAATGACGTCGGCGCATGCCACCAATGCATCCAGCGACAAAGGCTGCACACCCGTGCGGGTCCACAGTTCGTCTGTATTTGCCATGGCAGGATCATAAGCGGCCACCTTCATGCCCAAGGCTTGCGCCAGCCGAGCGGTAAGTTGCCCTATGCCGCCAAAGCCGACCAAGCCCAAGGTTTTGTTTGCGGTTTCACGTCCGTCGGAAAGCCGCGGCCGGGGCCATTTGCCGCCGGCCACCTCGGCGCTGGACATAAACCCTCCGCGCAGCAACAGCATGGCGGCGGCAATAACATATTCGGCCACCGCCTGCGAGTTCGCCCCTGTGGCTGGGATTACCTTGATATTGCGCGCCGCACAGGCAGTGAGGTCAATGTTGTCAAGACCTACGCCCAGCCTTCCGATTACTTTTAAGTCAGTCGCGACCGACAGCAGTGCCCCTTCGACGCGCGTGCGATTGCGCACGATAAGGGCATCCGCCGAAGCGACGGCGGCAAGCAGCGCCTCGGGCTGGTCAACCAGGCCGGGATCATAAACAGCGTCAAAATCTTTTTGAAGGTGCTGTACCGCGGCACCGTCCATGAATTCAGAGATGACAATTTTCATTTGAGCTCCAGAGGGGATACTGAGAGTACCTCCGTCCGGAACTATATGTCAACTAAATGATATATATGAATTTAAGATTCGGCATGTTCCTGGCCTATATATTCGTAATTCAGGGTATTCACTTTAGAAACACGCCACTCAATCGGCAGCTGATTGTAGGAATAGGCCACCCGGCGCACCTCCAGCAAGGGCGCGCCTTCCACAATGCCCAGCCATGCGGCGTGTTCACTGTCGGCAATGGCGGTGCGTACGCGTTCGGCCGTACCTATTACGTTGATACCAAACATTTCCTGATAGAAGCTGTATAGCGTGCTTGGCCGGTTTCGCAGTTGTTCTTTGCTCAGCCCGCTGAATAGCGCCTCAGGCAGGGTGATCGTGTCAACGATGACTTTGTCTTCATGCAAGCTAAGCAAATTAACAAATTCGAAAACATACGCACCAGGCCCCAGCAGCAGCCGTTCACGGGCCTCTTCATTGGCGCGTACGCGACGCAGACGCAGCAGTTCGGTGGTCGGGTAGGTTTTTACGCCGTCTTGCCGCACGATCCGGAAAAATTTGAAAAAGTGCTGGTTGTGCGCATGAATGGCTACGAAAGTACCGCGGCCCTGATGGCGAATAAGAATATTCTCCGCCGTGAGTTCATCGATAGCCTTGCGCAAGGTGCCTATCGACACGCCAAAACGTTCGGCCAGCAGTTTTTCGGGAGGAACGGCCTCGCCCTGTTTCCATTCGCCTGCGGCAAGCGCAGCCAACACCGCTCGTTTTATCTGTTGATACAACGGCGTACCGGAAGGGCTAAGTTGTGACAATTTTGAACTCATAAGCTGTGCATCCACAAGGATAATCCGGGCAATTGTAAACGTCGCAACAAACCTCCGTTTATTGACCATAGACTATCAAATGACATCGATATTGGCTATTCATCTTAATCATATAGATGATATGGTTGACATGAATAATTTTAGGAAATAAGATGCTTTAACGGTGCCGGCCGGTCAACCAGGATCAGGCGGCGGGTTTTTATTAAGAGAGGATGAAAATGATTCACGCCGTATTGCACGATGCCAAAGACACAGTCGCTGTCGCCGTAGTGGAAGGCATAAAGGCCGGTACAGAACTTACCGCCTGGATTATGGAAGAAGACAAGCTTATTCAGGTCATGGCAAAACAGGACATTCCGATCGGGCACAAAGTGGCCATGACGAACATGAGCGTCGGCGACACAGTATTCAAATACGGGGTCGATATCGGCAAAGTAGTTGCGCCCATTGCCGCGGGTGACCATGCCCACGTCCAGAACATCAAGACCAAACGCTGGTAGTCAACCGCAGGCTCCGATACCTATTCAGATTAATAAAGGATTTTCAGCATGGCCGTCATTTCTGCTTCCACCACGTTCATGGGATACCGTCGCGACAACGGTCGCGTAGGCATCCGCAATCACGTCATTATCTTGCCTGTTGACGACATCTCCAACGCAGCTGCCGAAGCCGTTGCGAACAACATCAAAGGCACCATTGCCCTACCGCACCCATATGGTCGCCTGCAGTTCGGGGAAGATCTGGAGCTGCACTTCCGCACGCTGATCGGTACGGGCAGCAATCCGAATGTAGCAGCCGTTATTGTTATTGGCATTGAAGAAGGCTGGACCAAGCGCGTGGTCGATGCTATTGCCGCCACCGGCAAGCCCGTTTCAGGTTTTAGTATTGAGCTGAACGGCGATCACGACACCATCATGCGCGCGTCGCGTGAAGCCAAAGAATTTGTGCATTACGCCACCGGCCTCAGCCGCGAAGAGTGCCCCATCAGCGACTTGTGGGTTTCCACCAAATGCGGAGAGTCCGACACTACTTCTGGCTGTGGCGCGAATCCTACCGTGGGCAATGCGTTCGATAAACTGTACGAAACAGGCAATACCCTGGTGTTTGGCGAAACATCGGAAATTACCGGTGGCGAGCATATCGTCGCCGGGCGTTGTGCCAACGATGAGGTGCGCGAACGCTTCATGTTCATGTTCAATCGCTATCAAGACATGATCAACCGCTGGAAAACGACCGACTTGTCGGAGTCGCAGCCTACCAAGGGCAATATTGCCGGCGGCCTGACCACCATCGAAGAAAAGGCCATGGGCAACATCCAGAAAATCGGCAAAAAGTGCAACGTGGATGGCGTTATCGACAAGGCCGAAACCCCCACCGGCAGCGGTTTGTGGTTTATGGACTCGTCCTCGGCTGCTGCCGAAATGGTGACTCTTTGCGCCGCTTCAGGTTACGCTGTCCACTTTTTCCCCACTGGGCAGGGCAACGTAATCGGCAACCCAATTCTGCCCGTCATTAAAATCTGCGCAAACCCTCGTACCGTTCGTACGATGTCAGAACACATCGACGTAGACACGTCGGCATTGTTGCAACGCGACATCGACCTGGACCAGGCTGGCGACAAGCTGCTTGAATGCATGCTGGCAACGGCTAATGGGCGCTGGACCGCCGCCGAAGCTTTAGGTCATCGAGAGTTCGTGCTGACCCGCTTGTTCGAAAGCGCATAGTGTCGATGCGTCTCGAATAGCTTTGTATCTTATCTCTACTCTCGCTTTACCGTGTGGCGGTACTTCAAACCCTTGAAGTGCCGCCACGCGCGTTTCATAAGCGCCTTCTGGGCGTCATTTCAAATTTTTCAATAACTACATCGGAGACAAACCATGCCAGTTTCGATTAAATCTGTAGTGAGCTTCAAGGGGGCGCTGGGCGCTGCACTAGTTTCCATCGGGCTTATATCACCCGCTTGTGCCGCCGATTGGCCCAGCAGCACGGTAACGATAGTCGTTCCGTTCTCACCCGGAGGAACCACCGATGTGGTGGGCCGGCTGATAGGTCAGAAGCTGGGCGAGATGTGGGGTCAGAGCGTCGTTATCGACAATAAGCTGGGTGCAGGGGGCAATATAGGCACAGGTATTGTGGCCAAGTCGGCGGCCGACGGGAATACCATTTTGCTGGCATCCGGCAGCATTTTTACTGTTAATCCTCATCTATACAAATCTTTGCCTTTTGATGCGGAAAAAGATTTCATCCCCGTCACGAGTATCGCCTCCGGCCCGATGGTGGTCGTGACATCCAAGAAGGTAAAGGCAAAGAGCCTTCAGGACCTTATCGATCAAGCCAAGGCAGAGCCAAAGTCATTGAACCTCGGTTCGGCGGGATTGGGTAGTCAAGTACATATGGCAGGCGAGAATTTCATGTACGCCGGAAAAATAAATATGACTCATGTGCCGTATCGTGGCGAAGCCGCTGCTTACACTGATTTGATGGCGGGGCAAATCGACGTAGTCGTCGGCAATATTGGCGCAGTAAGTAGTCTGGTCGGAAGCGGCCGTATCAATGCGCTGGCGGTGACCAGTAAAGAGCGGGCCACCATGCTGCCCGACGTTCCTACCGTGTCCGAAGCCGGTATTCCCGGATTCGAAAACTATGGCTGGTTCGGCTTCATGGTTCCGAAAGGGACGCCGCCCGAGATAGTGAAAAAGATACGCGACGACACGGCAAAGGTTCTGGCGATGCCCGACATCAAAGAGCGCCTTGCCTCCCAGGGAATGGCGCCTGTAGGCAATACAGGCAAAGAGTTCAAGAAAGATATCCAGCAGGAATCAAAGATGTGGGCCAAAATCATTGCTGATCGGAATATCAGCATCAACTGATACGGCGGCCCAATTCACCCCCAGCTGCTGCTCCGCTGGGAGTGCTACAACATGCGCCATACCAGCGGGGCGGTGGAAGCCAGCAGCAATACGCCAGACACTGCCAGCAAACCCAGCACCAACGCCTTGAAAGCACTGTCGGAAAATGTACGATACAAACGTATTCCTGCAAGTGACGGGATAAGCATGGTCGGTGCAACGACAGCAAACAGACTGAGTATTTCAGGCGTAATCATGCCGTTCAAGGTGAATGCGGTCAGAGTCAATATATGCATGAAAAGATTAAAGCTCTGGAAGACGGTACGTTGTTGATCTTTAGGCCAGCCGCGCAAGGTGCACCATAGGGTAGGAATGGCGCCGGGCAACCCTCCGAAGCCGCTCATGGTGCCGCCTACCCAGCCAATAAGGCCATCGGCCAGGCGTCCGCCTTTGGTGATTCGGGGAATGTGTGCTATCCACAGCATGGCGGTGCAATAAACGGTCAACAGCAAGCCCACGCCGAACTTGAACAGCAAGGGGTCCATGATGTTGAGCAGCCATAAGCCGCTTGGTATGCCGACAATGCCGCCAACCAGAAAAGGCTTCAGGCGCGCCCAGTTGAAGCTATGCCTCAGGGAACCTGCGGCAAGCAGCTGCCCGACTAGCGATCCGAACACGACAACGGGAACCGCCAGCGCCGGGTCTATCACCCAGGACCACACGGCCAGGGAAACCAGCCCGAATCCGAAGCCGGCCAAACCCTGTACAAAACCAGCCAGTGCACCGCCGATGGCGATAAGTATCCACGTCTCCATGCCGACTACAAGCGCCGAATGACCGGTGCGGGTAGCCCGTTCAGGTTTACATTGATGCAGGCCGGTAAATTCGATGCGTTGGCGCGTGCCAGGGCGGGTTGCATGGCGTCGGCTTGCTCGACGTGTTCGCCATGGCCGCCAAATGCCTCGGCCACGCGTTCATAGCGTGACGGCAACAGTTCGCAACCAATGACACGTTCGGCCCCGTAGTTGCGCAGCTGTATCTGGTACTCGGCATTCCAGCGCGCGTCATTGCCGACCACACAAATAAAGGGGGCGTGATAGCGCAGCGCCGTATCGAATTCGGCGCAATGGAAACCGAAGGTCCCGTCCCCCATCATTGCCACAACCGGGGCGTTGGGATAGGCCAGCTTGGCCGCAACCGCCATGGGCAAGGCGGCTCCGATAGCCCCTGCCGCGCCGTTTATGACGCGGTGTGGAGCGCTAAGACAGGATTGCGCCCATTGTCCAAATTCGCCGCCGTCGACCACCAGGACAGCATCGGCATGCGTGTCCAGCAGGGTCTGTACGGATTTGCACAACTGTGCCGGATGAATGCCCCGAGCGTCGGACGCAATGGGTTCGTTCCAATCGGCGGGGCGGTACGCGACCGCCTCGCGCACTTGTGCGAGCCAGTCGGCGTGGCTGCCTTCGGGCGTACCAGCGGCAGTCTGCGCCAATACGGCAAGCGTGCTTGCCGTATCTGCCTGGTGGGTGGCTTGAATGCGCTGTTCAACTGAGCGTCTGGAACGATCGAACTCAGCGCTGTCGGCATCCACTTGCAGAAATATGCAGTCCTCGGAAAACACCGGTGCACGGCCGAATCCCAGGGTAAAATCCAGCCGTTTTCCAACAAGCAGCACGCAATCGACGCTCGCCAGTACAGGTGCAAACGCACCCAGGCTGGGATCGTTGCTTCCGCGTGGGCTTTCAGTTGCAACCACGGGTATGCCCAGCGACGCTTCAAGTTCTTCCACAGATCTGCGACCCGTATCGGTCAGGCCCTGCGGTCCAACGATAACAATAGGCCGGCTGGCTAGTTTTAAACGCTGCAGCAAAGCCTTGGCGACCTCGGGCGAAAGCGCTTGCGGTTTCGTCTTGTAGGCGTTTTCATCGGGTAAGACGGCATTGGCTGCAAATTCTTCCAATACGTCGATGGGCAGGCTTAAATGAACCGGTCCTGGGCGTCCTGACAAGGCAATACGGCAGGCCTTCGCGAAGTCTTCAGCCAGCGTGTCGGCGCTGCTTGCCGACCAAGAAGCTTTCACCACGGGCCTGGCCATGGCCACCTGGTCCATTTCCTGAAATGCTCCCCAGCCGCTTTGGCTCAGCGGCGCTTGGCCCGACATAAGCAACACCGGCGATTCCGACATGTACGCTGTATACAGTGCCGACACGGCATTGGCGTGTCCGGGCCCGCCGGTAACAAGCGCTACGCCTACTTCACCGGTCAGGCGGGCCCATGCATCGGCCATATGCACCGCGGCCCCTTCATGGCGCGTATGAACGAGATTCAGCTGTTCGTTCAGAATCGCATCGTACATGGGCATAATGTGATTGCCCGACAGGCTGAAGATTTTGCTCACGCCTGCGTGCCGAATAGCGCTGGCCAGCATGTCGGCGCCACGGGGTGTGTCTTTCATAAGATGGCGTTCTCTTCTTGCAATATGGTCTGGCCTGGCGCGACCCGGGTAAAAGCGACTGGCTGCCGTGTCAGTTGCAGTTGGTTTTCGCGCATACGGATAATCGAGAACCAGGAATTTTCCAGATCGTGCACATCGGGGAAGTCTTCCCTGAAGTGAGCGCCGCGCGAGTCTTCGCGTGCCAGGGCAGCATGTACGATGGCTTTGCTGACGTGAATAAGACTATCTATATTCAGCCAATCTTGCCAGGTAAGGTTGTAGGAGCGATTTCCGTCGGTCACACCTATGCTCAGTAGCTCCTGGTGCAGCACATCGAGCGTGGCAGCTGCTCGCTTCAGGCAGGCCTGGTCGCGCACAATGCCGGCGTCGTTCCACATGCACTCGGCCAGGCGTTCCCGCAGGCCGTACAAATCGCCGGCAGGCTGCGTGTACGGATGCTCGGCCGCCG
Organism: Pseudomonas sp.; assembly: GCA_036675275.1. GTDB lineage: Bacteria > Pseudomonadota > Gammaproteobacteria > Burkholderiales > Burkholderiaceae_B > Pollutimonas. Next base: position 218,451 of record JAKFFG010000008.1, read on the forward strand.
CGATGGCTCGGTCCATTTTGCCGGCATCGTAGTCGGACAGGTTTCGACCCTGCACCCATCTGGCCATGCTGTCACCCGCAATGCCGCCAAACACTGTGGAGTTGGCCACGCCGTTGCCGCCCAAGCGGTTGGCGCCGTGCACGCCGCCGGTGTCTTCGCCCGCGGCGAACAGGCCGGGCCATTCTGTTGTGCAGTCGGGCTTGAACACGACGCCGCCCATCATGTAATGGGCGGTTGGCACGACTTCGACCAGTCCGGCTGTAAGGTCGAATCCGCAGTCGCTGCAGCGTTCGACCATGCCCTTGAACTGCTTGCGGACCTTGTCCGGTCCAAGATGATGCATTTGTATATACACGCCGCCGTTGGGCGAGGTGCGTCCCGCGCGCATTTCGGCGAAAATCCCGCGCGACACAACGTCGCGCGTGGCGCGTTCGCCTCGCGGGTCCACATTGTGCATGAAGCGTTCGTTATTGCCATTGAGCAGGAAGCCGCCCGCACCGCGTAGACCTTCTTCCAGCACCGTACCCGTCATGCGGGTATCGGATCCGGCCAGCAACCCTGTTGGATGAAACTGCACCATTTCCATATCGCGCAATCCTAAGCCGGCGCGTAGCGCCATGGCCAGGCCGTCGCAGCTTTTGTCGCCGGATGGCGTATGGAATTTGTACATGGTTGGACCACCTCCCGTGGCCAGCAAGATGGCTTTGGCTCGCACCAGGCGGTACTGACCCGTGCGCAGGTCTATCATGAGGACGCCGGCAACGGACTTGCCGTCGCGCGAAGGAATCAGTTCGATGGCGCGGTGTTCTTCCAGCCGCTTGATTTTGCGCGCCCACACTTGCTCAGCTAGGCGGTTGATGATTTCAATACCGGTAAGGTCGCCCTTGTGCACGGTGCGATCGAAAGTTTGTCCGGCAAATGCCTTCTGGTGCAACGTGCCATCCGCGTTGCGGTCAAAGAAACAGCCCAGCTCGTTTTCCAGCTCGTGGATACGCTCGACGGCCGTATTGACCAGGGTCCAGGCCAATTCCTGGTCGGGCAGCCACTTTCCGCCGGTGATGGTGTCCATGAAATGCCGTTCGGCGGAATCGCCTTCGGCCAACGCCACGTTATAGCCGCCTTGCACCATACGCGTGCACCCGCATTTGCCCAGCAAGCCCTTGACGGCCACTGTGATGTCCAACGAAGGGTCGGCATCGTGCGCATGCAGTGCGGCAAACAGGCCGGCGCCGCCGGAGCCCAGAATAAGAATATCGGTCGTTACGACCTCTGCCTGCTGCTGTGTCATGACACCCCCATTGAAGCCAGTATTTTGTCGCGGCGGCTTTTTACGTCGACGTTGACTTCGTCGTACAGGGAACCTCCATGGCTGTCCATCGCTACCAACAAGGGTCCGAAATCGCGAATGCGGAACTTCCACAGCGACTCGGGGTTCAAGTCATCCAGGTCAACGTCTTCAATCTGCTCGATCCAAGTCGTTTCAAGTGCAGCCGTGCCGCCGACAATACCCAGATACGCGCCGCCCAGTTCCTGAAAGGCCTGTCGCGAACCCTCATGCATGCCGCCTTTTCCGATAATGAAGCGCACTCCGCATTCGGTCATTAACTGACGGGTGAAGCGTTCCATGCGGGAAGAGGTGGTGGTGCCTATGCATACGGACTCATAGCCGGCCGGAAACGCTTCCGACACCGGAACTTTGCGTACATTGGGCGCCGTATGGATGACCGCATGTCCGTTTAAATCGAAACGCGTCTGGCGTTTTTTGTCGAATAAGGCAATATAACTGGCGTCGCGTATGCCATATAAGGTTTTCTGCAGAGTTACGGTATCGCCAACGCGTAAGGTACGCACCTGTGCTTCGGTAACCGGCATGGTAAGTTCATAATGAGCCACAATTGCATCCCCCTGTGTTCAGAAGCCGTACTTGATGCCGTCGGCATTCAAGCTTGCGCGCGCGCGCCGTGCCGAATGACATTGCATATTCACCGCAACTGGATTCATAGTGATATGCGTGGCCGCCAGCTCCACATGAACCGCGAACGCGGTGGCATCGCCGCCCAGCCCTTGCGGGCCCACGCCAAGACGGTTTACGGCCTCGGACAATTCACGTTCCAGTTCTGCGCCTAGGGGATCTTGACAGACGGAGCCCAGCGGCCGTGTGGCAGCCTGTTTGGCCATGTGCACACACAGGTCCGAAGTACCGCCCACGCCCACGCCCACGATGGTGGGCGGACAGGTCTTTCCGCCGGCATCAATCACGCAGTCAACGACGAAGCGCTTGACGGCAGCCAGCCCTTCGGCCGGTATTGCCATGCGCAGAAAGGAATTATTTTCCGAGCCGCTCCCCTTTGGAATCATCTGGATTTCAAGCGTATCGGCCTCTTCGACAAATTCCATGTGTATGACGGGTACGCCGGGGCCACAGGACGTGTGGTTGTTCTTGCGGCTGATAGGGTGGACGACGCTGGAGCGCAGCGGGTGTTCGCGTGTAGCGCGTTCGCAGCCGGTGCGTATGGCTTCTTTCATTCGCCAGCCATCTATTGCCACGTTGCGCCCTACGAAGACATTGTAAATAGGGATGCCGGTATCCTGGCAAAGCAAATTGTTATGGTCTTCGGCCACCTGGATATTGGTGATCATGGTGCCCAGGATGGTACGCGCTCGCTCAGATGTCTCCATGCCTTGCAGCGTATTGAAACCTTCCTTGATGTCGTCGGGCAATATCTTTAGCGCTCGTATATAGAGTTCGCGAGCAGCGTCCTCGATCTGATCGTAATTAATTTCTTTCATGGTCAACTCAGTGTTGTAGCGAAAAAGAAAACAACGGAGGCAGCGGTTGCAGTAGTGAAGCTGATGGCGATCCAGCCGCGCCGCAGGCCGCGCCAGGGGCTGAATTCAATCAGCAACAGACGGATTCCGCCCAGCGAGTGAGCCACCAGCAAAAAAACCAGTCCCCATTCGCCGAGCTTGAAGATGGGCGCCTCGTACCACTTCAGCGCCGTGTCGAAGGCGGCCTCGCCTTCAAGCGCCAGACCCAGCGTCCAAAAATGAATGGGCAAGAACACGGTTAACAGCACGCCCGATATACGGTGCACGGCGAACGCGATCCAGCTGGCATGCGTGCGGGCACGGTGGTCATTTCGCTTCATGGCGCGCCCCCCACGGTCACGGCCCATACGGCTTTCAAGCCCATTGCCAAAAGCACCAGCGCCAGAATATTTGCCACGGCGGAGGCAACAGCGTCTTTGGTGCGCAGCCATTCAGCCAGCACATTCCGTATGCCGATGGATGCATGCACGGACGCCAGCAGCACGAAGACCGCGTAGTATGCAGCCCACAAAATATTGCCACGTGTGCGCCCCAGCACTTCAGCGGCACTTAGTCCGCCGTTGATGGCATACATAATGACCGCCACATGCACCAGTACGAAAAATGCCATCAGCATGGCGGTGATCCGCTGCCAATACCAGCGCTTGGCGGCCTTGACGGAAGTACTGGCCATTACCGATCTCCTGCCGTCTCAACGTCAAGCTCACCGCGCATGGCGGCTTTCGCCGTGACGCGTTTGAGTCCCGCAATGCTGGCTGTGGGGGTCAACTGTTTGGGGCAGCGTACCGTACAGGAGCCCTGCGTATGGCAGGAATGGCAACCCGCGTCGCCCGATACCGCGGCCAGGCGCTTGTGTCCGTCTATATCACGTTCGTCGTTGACCAGCGTCCATGCGCGGTTAAGTGCGGCAGGTCCAAGGAATTCCGGCCGCCAGCTGACGACGTCGCATGACGAATAACATACGGCACAGCCTATGCATTCAATGCCTGCCTCGGCCTCTTTGCGTGCCGCCGAATCGGGTTTGACCATGGCCACCGGGTCGTGGCGCGTATGTTCGCCAACAAAACGACCGCGTGCAGCCTGCATTTTGTCGAAGAAAGAGTCCATATTCACCACCAGATCTTTCACCACAGGCAGGTTGGACAACGGCGCAAGTTGCAGGCGATCGTTATTGCAGACTTTGGAGACATGGGTGCGGCAGGTCCATCGCGCAATGCCATTTACCTGCATGGCGCAAGAGCCGCACATGCCTACACGGCAGGCGAAGCGATATGAAAGCGTAGGATCCTGATGCCGCTGTATGTGGGTGACCACATCGAGCACAGTCTGGCTGGCACGGCGCGGCACTTGAAAGGTTTCATAAACTCCGTCGCCGGTTCCGCGCCATACTTCCACATGCAAAGTGGAGGAAGAGTCGCTCATGAGAATGTCCTGATGACTGATAAGGAATAGGGATAATCATGAAGCCCTGTTTGACAAAAGTAAAACTATTAATTATTTTGTCTATCACAAGTATTTTTTATATACGATTATGTCTTCCATACGTCAGTTTCGTACCGCTCTTGCCGCCGCGCGCTTGGGCAGCTTTGCCGAGGTGGGCCGCCAAATTGGGCTGACCCAGGCGGCAGTAAGCCTGCAAATCAAGAATCTGGAAAGCGAACTGGACGTCCGGCTATTCGAACGCGGCCCTCATGCGTTGAATGTGACGGCTGACGGTCGGGAGGTTCTTGATCGCCTGGAAGCCATCGTCAACGACTATGACCATCTGAAACCCAGGCGCGACGGCATTCTTCGCGGCACGCTGCATGTTGGGGCCTTGGTGTCGGCCCTTATGGGGTCTTTCGGCAGCGCGCTGGCGCATATACGCCGCGACTACCCCGAACTGGATCTCAGGCTGCTGGCCGGCCAGTCGGGGCAGTTTGCCTTAATGGTGGCCAATGGGGAATTGGACGCCGCTGTTGTTACCGAGCCACCGCAGAACACCGTGTCAAAAAACTTGGTGTGGACACCTCTGTATCAGGAGCCGCTGGTTTTGATCGCGCCCGCTGGGCTGGAGAGCGAGTCTGTCATAGAGCTATTGCGCAAGGAGCCCTTTTTGCAATTCGACCGCTCTTTATGGACGGGAAAATTGATCAGCCATGCACTGGAACAACTGGACGTTACTCCTGAAGTGGCACTGGAACTCAATTCCGTTGAAGCCATTGCGCAATTGGTGCGGCAGCGTTATGGCGTGGCCATTGTCCCTCAGCTGGCGAATGCGGACTGGTTTTCCCAACAGATCATTGTGAAGAAATTGCCCGGGCGTCCCATTATGCGGCGCGTTGGCATGCTGGAGCGCCATAATCATCGCAAGAAGCCGGTTACGCAAGCCTTGTGCGCCTGGTTCGACAAGCACGAAGACGGGCCACGCTGAAAGAAGCCTGCCTGTCCGCAGTATCGACTTCGCATTCATCGGCGCATTAAACTAAAAGGTCTGAGCCCCGGAATATGCCGGGCTCAGGCCTTTAGCTTAAACCCAGGAGATCAATGATGAACTACGTAGAAGGATTCGTTGTAGCTGTGCCCGCCGCAAACAAGGAAACCTACAGAAAGCATGCCGAAGAGGCCTCGCATCTGTTCAAGGAATTCGGTGCGACCCGCTTTGTCGAGTGCTGGGGCGACGACGTGCCCGACGGAAAGATCACCGACTTTCGGGGCGCGGTAAAGGCCAAAGAAGATGAAGTCGTGGTCTTCAGCTGGCTGGAATACCCGTCCAGAGAAGTGCGCGATGCGGCAAACGAGAAAATGATGTCCGACCCGCGCATGAAGGACATGGGCGAGAAAATGTGTTTCGACGGCAAACGCATGATTTTTGGCGGCTTCGTTCCGATACTGGACGTGTGAAACGGCACCGCGACTCGCCGTCACTGCAAGGGCCACCGTTCTACATAACGGAATAACATTTCTGTATATTGGAACAATTGCTGTTTTCCGCTGCAGGAACCAGAATAGATGAACGGCCGCCGTGATCATCATCACGGTAAGCCCTTCAAACAACAATTCCGGAGGCATCATGAAAACACGCAACAATCCCGAGGCGCGCCCGAATCAACAGGCTGCGGTTTTTTCCAGGCTGGCTGGGGCCGCCGGACTAGCGTTGGTGATGGCTGCCACATCGTTTCAAGCATTTGCCAGTGACGCCGGCGCAGCCGAAAGCTATCCAAGCAAGCCGATCAGCATGATTGTTTCCTACCCGCCCGGAGGCAGCGTGGATGCCGCAGGCCGCATTCTTCAGGATCCGCTATCCAAGACGCTGGGCCAGACAGTGGTAATCGAGAACAAAGGCGGGGCCGGCGGCACGATCGGTACCCGCTACGTGGCAGGCGCAAAGCCCGACGGCTACACCATGTTGCTGACCCTGTCTTCGCACACGATCAACCCAGCCATCTATACCAGCCTGCCCTTCGATACTGAAAAAGATCTCGTAGCCGTATCGCTGGTCGCCTCGGCGCCGCAAGTGCTCGTCGCCAACCCCAAGTTTCCGGTGAAGTCGATCGAGGAACTGATCAACTACGTCAAGGACAGTGGAGAGGAAGTTCCGTACGGATCTGCCGGCATCGGTTCTCCCAGTCATATCGCGGGAGAACTGTTCCGGCTCAAGACCGGGCTGAAGCTGGCGCACATCGCCTATCGCGGAGGCGGCCCGGCGACGATCGACGTACTGGGCGGCCAGATTCCTTTGCTTTGGGTTTCGCTTCCTTCCGTAACACAACACATCGAAAGCGGTGCGCTCAACGCACTGGCCGTGTCTACGGCGAAGCGCACGCCTATACTGCCCGACGTGCCTTCCATTGCCGAAACCATAGACGGTTTCAATGTCGATTCCTGGTATGGCATGTTTGCTCCCGCCGGCACGCCGCCGGCCGTCGTGAACAAGATGCAGGAGGCGGTTGCGAAGGCCGCGCAAGACAAACGGATTCAGGAAGCGTTCAACGCCATCGGCGCAGTGGTCGTGGGCAGCCCGCCTGAAGAACTGGACGCTATCGTGAAGCGCGAAATTGTGATGTGGAAAGGGCTGGCGAAAGAGGCCAATATCAAGGTCAACTAAGAAACGTCCATACAGGGATTCCGCTAGTGGCCGTTACAGTGCCGAAAGCGGAATCCTGCGCTTTCTCTTTCTATACGTCCAGGTCGCTATCCCGCTGCACCAGGTAAATCAGCACCAGGGCTATGGTCACCAGAAAGCGGAATGCACTCGGCACGCCATTCCACTGGTCGGACATCCACATTCCAAACCATTCTCCGCCTATCGACATGAAGCCTACCTGCCATACAAAAAAGCCCAGCGACAAGCCGCAGACGGCCATATTCTTGGCCCGGTTGAAGTCCCCGGCGGGTGACTTCACTTGTTTTAGCAGTTGGTAAACGCCCGCCCAGCAAAGCAGGGCGGTCAAGGCTTCAAGGGCGATAATGAAAACATACGCGGCATGGTGCAGGATCGGCAGTTGGATCGCCCGGTAATGTATCGTCGCCGTGGGGAAAATCGTGTCCATCAATAAGACATGCCGGACAAACTCGAAGTTGCTGCCATAGTCCGTCATGTTGCCGAACGCAACCAATGACGCAAAAAGCGCAATGGCGGCGACGAATCCTATTTTTGAGTATCGGATAAGCATTTCTTCATCACGCTTGTTGCGTTTCAATGGATGAATCTTGGGAAGCACATCGGCCGAGCCGTCTTTGGCGTGCACCCGATCATAGCTGAACTGCAGGCCCGGCCAGAACTCAATGATGCTCAAACGCCACAACACAGCAAGAAGTCCACACCGCAATATCTCCCCACGATAAAATCCTGCCGCGTCACTACCCGACAACATCAGAATCATCGTGAAACAATTTTATACCCGGCAGGGCGAGCAGCATCGCGCGAAACGCGAATTTTCCATCAACAGTTTGCCTGCCGGTCTGCTGCAAAGCGTCGGTTTTGTCGCGTGCTTCGCGTCCATTGGCGCGATCATGGCGGCGCCTGCGCGGGCTGACGAGAGCGTTTACATTGTTAACCGGGGCGTCGACGGCCGCGATGGTGAAATGGGTATCACATCGCCCTCTGCAACCCCAGGTGAGGACGCGAAGTCTTCGGTCTGGACTCAGCGGGGAGCAATCCTTGGCGCAGGATCGTCGGCCCTTGAGATTGGTTCTGTCGGGGGGGCGGGCGGCTCCGACTATTCCAAGCGCTTATTTCATAATTTGCCGGGAGAGCGCGGCGGCAGCGGTGGCCGGGTAACGCTTACCGTAGCGCCATCCGCCGAGGTTTCGGGAACGCTCTCTTCGACGTTGGACAAACCGCTGATCCATGTTTATTCAATAGGCGGCACGGGCGGGGTGGGATACACGTCATGGTTCGAGAGCGGGGGCGGCATCGCTCGCGGCGGCGATGGCGGGGCGGTTACCGTGAACATTGCTTCGCGGGTCACCGCCGTAAGCGAGTCGGCTGCGCGCACGCGGGCCCTGCCTGCTATCAAGGTGGTTTCCCAGGGCGGCGCGGCTGGCATCGGCAAGAACGGCGCGCAGTCTTCCGACGGCACCTATGAAGGCCGGGTCGACACTGACCGCGGTGGTTCCGGCGGACAGGTTACCGCAACCTTTGAAAAAAGCGCACACGTCAGCGTGACCGGGGCGCTGGCCCCGGCGGTATCCGTCAGCTCTCTGGGCGGAAACGGGGGGCGCGCCACCAACAGCGGCGGTTATCCGTCAAACAGTGGGGACGGTGGAAATATAAGCTTCACGAACCGGGGAACGATCACGTCCAACGGAAGCACATCGGCCGCGGTCATTCTGCAAAGCGCGGGCGGCGCTGGCGGCAACGGCGCCAGTGGCGCCTTCACTTCCGGCACGCCGGGCGGCCAGGGCGGCGCCGGCGGCGTCGTCAAGGCGCTCAATGGCGGCTCGATCGCCACGCGGGGCGACTACAGCTTCGGCGTCATGGCGCAGTCAGTGGGCGGCGTAGGAGGAAGCGGCGGTGGCGCCGCCTTCGTGTCCGGCGGGGATGGCGGCGGCGCAGGCCTTGGGCAGCTGGTTTCAGTGACCAACCACGGAACTATAACGACCACGGGTGTCGGCGCAACGGCGATCATGGCGCAAAGCATAGGCGGCGGCAGCGCCCTGGATGCATTCCACGCCACCCATCCGGCCATCAGCCAAGGCGGTGGTTCGGGCGGCGGCAGCGGCATCCTGCCTTTCACCAGCGGCGGCTCGGGCGGCCTGGGCGGTGTCGGCGGCAATGTGATGGCCGAGCATCGCGGAACGATCAGCACGGCGGGCGATTCCGCCTATGGCGTCCTGCTGCAAAGTATCGGTGGCGGCGGGGGCACGGGCGGCGCGGCGTCAAGCTCCACGGCATTTCTGGCGGTGGCGCTCGGAGGAGCGGGCGGCGGCGGTGGAAACGGCGGCAACGTAAGCTTCGACAGCGTTCAGGGCCGCATCGAAACCGGGGGCAGGTACGCGACGGCGGTGCTGGCTCAGTCGGTGGGCGGCGGCGGGGGAGCGGGTGGCTACGCCACCTCCAAATCTGTCAGCCCCGGCCTGTCCGCCTCATCCGCCACGGGCGGGTCAGGCGGCAAGGGCGGCAAGGGCGGCCAGGCCAAGATCACCAACAACTCCGCAATCCGTACCTCTGGCGAAGCCGCCATCGGGCTGCAGGCCTCCAGCATAGGCGGGGGCGGCGGCACGGGCGGCGGCGCCGGGGCGTTTGCCGTGGCCTTGCCCGCCGTGACACCTTCAGGCCAGCCATTGCCGTCCATCACCCTGACCAACGCCATTGGCGGTTCCGGAGGCGACGGCGGCCAGGGCACGGCCGCGAATATTGACAACATAAACGCTGGCATCGAAACGCTTGGCGTCGGCGCCACCGGCATTCTGGCGCAGAGCATAGGCGGAGGCGGCGGCAACGCGGGCAATGCGTTCGCCTATGGCCTGGCCATTGCCGCCCCGGGCGCCACGGCGTTCAACGTGAGCAACACGGTCGGGGGCAGCGGAGGCGGCGGCGGCTCGAGCGAATACGCCAAGGTTTACAACGACGGCAGTGTTCGCACCCATGGCGATGGTGCCATCGGCGTCCACGTCCAAAGTATTGGAGGCGGCGGCGGCAACGCGGGATCCGCTTCCGCATCGGCGGACGCCCTGAGCTTATATAGAACGGTCGCGCTGGGGCAGACCATAGGCGGCACCAACAGCAAGGGCGGGGGCAAAGGCGGCACGGCCCGTATCGAGAACCGTGGCCTGGTCGAGACGCGGGGCACGGGCGCCACAGGCGTCCTGCTGCAAAGCATAGGCGGTGGCGGGGGCAACGGCGGCGCGGTCAACGCTTCTGCGTCGTCCGGGCTGTCCTTCGACAAGACGTTGAACAGCCTTGTCCAGAAGCTGCCCCTGGCCGACTCGGTAACCGTTGTCAACGCTATTGGCGGTAACGGTGGCAATGGCGGCGATGGCGGCGCCATAAATGCTGTTCTGTCGTCCTGGAGCTTGATACGCACCCGCGGCGCTCAGGCCGACGGCCTGCTTGCGCAAAGCATAGGCGGCGGTGGCGGCATAGAAGGCGGCGGTTCGGCCGTGGCCGAGGGCACGCTGTCGGTCAACTTGTCGTTCGGCGGCAGGGGCGGGGCCGGTGGCTCTGGCGGAAAGATCGATATCTCCAACGTCGGTGTGATCGAAACCTATGGCGACTCGTCCCATGCAATGTTCGCCCAATCCATAGGCGGTGGCGGGGGCAACGGCGGCAACCTGACGGCGGCTCCCGATGACACGCCGGATACGGTCGGCGAGCTCTGGGCCACATTGAAGAATGCGGTCGGCGTTGAGGCCTATCAGAAATGGGCGGCCGACAAGAACAATGCCGAAACGAAAGAAAACCTCGATGCGCTCATCAAGGATGTTCAGGATACCGATGCCTACAAGTCGCTTGCCGATGCGTTCAAGAAGTCCGAGTTCTACAAAGAAATGCAGTCTTCCGGAAAACAGGTAACCGACTATCTGGACAAGCAGGCCAAGGGTTCGGTGAAGCGCCCCGATGTGTCGCTGACGCTTTCCATGGGCGGCGACGGCGGAACAGGCAACCGGGGCGGCATCGTCAACCTTACGCACCAGGGCTCCATCCTGACCGCCGGGCACCTTTCTCACGGAATCCTGGCGCAGTCGATCGGGGGCGGCGGCGGCCAGGGCGGCGTCGCCTACTCGTCGGGCACCAACAAGACCAACCTTGGCGCCACCCTGGGCGGTAAAGGCGGCGCAGGGAACGTCGGCGGAGACGTCAACGTCAGCAACCTGGGCACGATCCAGACCTATGGCCAAGCGTCTTATGGCCTGCTTGCCCAATCGATCGGTGGCGGTGGCGGCAACGGTGTCGGCGCTCTCAGCAGCGACAACAAGAATCTCGTCCTGAACTTCACCGCCGGCGGCGCAGGGGGCACGGGCGCCCACGGCGGAGGCGTGTCGGTAATCAATCACGGCACAACCCATACGCGTGGAGACGAGGCGCACGCAGTCGTGGCGCAGAGCGTCGGCGGCGGCGGAGGCTCCTTCATGATGACCTCGCCGGAAAGCAAGACCGATGCCGCGCCCGGCGTCGATGAGCAGGCGGCTTCGGCCGGCACGATCAAAGAGCTGCTGAAGGCCGTCGGCATTGAACAAGTTGCGGCCGCCTCGAGCGACTCGGCCGGCAAGAAGCCGTCCTCGAAATCCGGCAGCTTTACACTCGGCGGCTCGGGCGGGGTTTCGGGGTCGGGCGGAACGGTAGGGGTTCTCCACGGCGGCCGGATCACGACGTCCGGCGTTGCCGCATTCGGCATTCTTGCGCAATCCATAGGTGGAGGAGGCGGTATTTCCAACGCCGCGGGCAGCCCGGGCGGGGTCAAGTATGCGGCATCCTATGGCGGCAAGGGCGGGTCCGCCGGCAATGGCGGAACTGTCCGCGTTCATTTCAATGATGGCGCGTCGATCAACACATCCGGCGACAATTCAACAGCGGTATTCGCCCAGTCGATCGGGGGCGGCGGCGGTTACGGAGGCGCTTCGGTGCTGCAGGGCTGGACGCTTCCGGTGTTTGGCGGCAGCGGAGGCTCCAGCGGCGACGGCGGCTACATCGAAATCCGCAGCCTGGAAGGCAGCTCTTCCATCAAGACGGCGGGGGCCAGGGCGCATGGCATCTTCGCCCAGTCGCTGGGCGGTGGCGGCGGCACGGTCAGCGATGCGCTGAAGACCGACGACACGGCACGCGCCGCGCTCGAGAAAACAGCCTCAGCGCTTGCCGGCATCATCAGCAAGAACGGCGGCTCGGGTACGGTCCTTGACAACATAGACAAGGTGCCGGGAGATCTTCAGGGCATCGTCAGGCTGTTCGGCAATGACAAGGATACAGTCGACAGCGCCCTTACCGCGCTCAAGAACAGCCTGAACAAGCGCGGCGCCTCACAAGGAACGGGCGGCGAAATCTGGGTCAGGCTGAATGGCGACATCCAGACGACGGGCGCCGGCTCGCATGGCATTTTCGCCCAAAGCGGCTTCCAGCAAAGCAACGGCATGCTCGATTCCGGTCGTGCCGGCGGCAATATCACCGTTGACTATTCCGGCACGCTTCAGGGCGGCGCGGGCGATGGCGCGGCCATTGTCGTAGACGGCGGCAAGAATAATACGATCATCATTGACGCAGGTTCGCACGTCAGCGCAGTTTCCGGCAAGGGCTTGATCTCGACGTTCGGCCAGGAGAGCGTGCGCAACTATGGCACCCTGGCGGGCGACATCAACCTGGCCCATGGCGATACGAAGGAATGGAACGAGGTCAGAAACGAAGTCGGAGGCACCTACATCAGCGGCGGCAGCGGCACGTTGAACATCAGCAATGGAGCGGGCTGGTTCTACAACGCCGGAACCTTCGACATAGGCGGAGTCGATGCGATAGCAAGCGCCACGGTCAACAAGGTCGACGTCCATCTTGGCGGCGCATTGCGCGCCGACGTCACCAGCGTCGCTGCAGAAGGCGAGCCCAATGCCGACCTTCTTAAGGCGTCCAGAATCATGGTGGATGGGGTCGCGATCAGGCCGTACGCTGTCGAGGGCTTGCTGCCTGGAAGCTTCACTGTGGTGTCCGCCGTGTCTTTGCAAACGAATCGGTCGGCTACGGCAGGAGTCAGCCCCGCAAGCCCCATTTCCTGGTCGACGTCGCAAAGCGGCGGCAGCATCGCAATTTCTCCGTCGGCGGATTTCGTCGGGAAAGCGGAAGGAGATCTCACGGACACAAAGCGCTCGCTGCTTGGCAGCCTGCAGCAGGCCTGGAATACCAGCAATGCCAGCATGTCGGGCGTTTTCGCGGACATGGCCAATATCGATACGGCGCAGAAGTACACTACGGCGATCAACAGCCTGACGCTCACCGACGACCTGGGCCAGTCAGCCGCAGGCCAGACGTTGACAGGTCGCCAATCGCTTAACGCCGCGTTGAGTTGTCCAGTATTCGACGGCGCCGGCATCACCCTGCGCGAAACTCAATGCGTATGGTCGCGCATCATCGGTTCGCGCACGGCCTACAGCAGCGGTACGGCAAGCGACGGCTTTTCGCAGGACGGCCTGAGCTACCGCATGGGCGGGCAGTGGGAGATCCGCCCCAACTGGTTCTTCGGCACCACGGCAGCCTACAACACCAGCTCCATGCATACCAGCGACCACCTGACGTCGATCCGCGGGAAAAGCGGCGACGTATCGGTTTCGTTGAAGCACCAGTCTGGTCCATGGCTGCTGGCGGGTGCCCTGCATGCCGGGTATGGAAGCTATGACTCCAGTTCCCTGTTCGTCATCGGCGACGACTTATGGAGCGCTGACAATACCAACGAAGTATGGACTGCCGGCCTGAGGCTGCGGGCGGCATACGAGCTCGAGGCAGGAAATTGGTACCTGCGTCCCTATGCCGACCTGGATGTTCTGCATACCTACATGCCGGGCTATATGCTGACCGGCGACGGCGCGACGTTCGAGGCCAGTTCCATGAGGGAATGGAGCGTCGCGGTTGCGCCGACCGTAGAGGCGGGAACCCGCATCGACCTGGGCCGGCACGGATGGCTTCGTCCCTATGTGTCGGCAGGGGCCACGTTCATCAACAACAAGGGCCTGAACAGCCGGGTGTCTTTCTCTGATGGCGAGAGGCCGGGCATCATGTTCACCTCGACCTCTTCGTTGCCCCATCGGCTGTTCAATCTGGGCGCCGGCGTCCAGCTTTTTGCGGAAGACAAGTACGAGCTGCGTGCGGAATACAAGGCTCAGCTGGCGAAGGATTTCCGGAACCAGGAGGTCAGCCTTCGCATGGCCATTCCATTCTGACGACCGCAAGAATGTAGTCAGGCGCGCTCCGGCGCCGCCGTACTACCCCGGTAAACCACTTCAATCGGAAAGGACTGGAACGCTTCATAGTCCTTCCCTTCGAGCCTGGCCATCAGTTGCTCTGCGGCGGCGTGGCCAATTTCAATGATGGGTGTGCGAACACTGGTCAGGCCCGGCGTCTGGGTGGCGCCCAGATCGGTATTGTCGATACCGGTGATAGAGATGTCTTGAGGAATGCGTAGTCCGGATTTGCGGCAGGCAACCATCCCGCCGACCGCAAAGATGTCATTGGTGGCCACCACGGCCGTCGGACGGTCGGGCAGGGAAATCAGCCTCATCATGCCTTCTTCGGCAGTGTTCAAGTGGATGGGCGCGTATTGCACATGGCGCGGATCCAGCGCCAGCCCCGCGTCGGCCAGCGCAGCCCGCATGCCTTCTCCACGCGCCATGCCGCGATCATTACCTTGCAGCGGGGCGCTGAGCAAGCCGATGCGCCGATGCCCCAGCTCAATCAAATGGCGGGTAACCTGATAGGCCGCGGCATGGTTGTCGAAGCCTACGCTGGGATGCCGTCGCAGGGGGTCCACGCCCCAGGTCAGCACGTAGGGCCGTCCGTAATCGTCCAGCAGGGAAAACAGGGCGGGATGGTGATCCAGGCCCACGAATACAAAGGCGTCCACGCCATGCTGAACCAACTGCGAGGTTACCCGCAATTCGGCGTCCAGATCGTAATGGTGCTCGGCAAGCACAAGAGAATAGCCGCGCGCGCTTACGCGTTGGTGCACGGCGCTGGTGGTGCGCGCGTACAAGGCATATTCGACGGAAGGCACGACGGCGCCGATCATGCGTGTGCGCTGGCTGCGTAAAGACCGCGCGCCTCCGTGAGGAACATAGCGCAGCTTGGCGGCCGCCGCGCGTACGCGCGCCAGGGTCTCGGGGTCGACCGCATCCGGGTTGTTCAAGGCCCTGGACACGGTGGCGGTAGACACGCCCGCCAGTTGCGCGACGTCTTTGGAGCTGGATCGCGATCGTGGCGGGGCGGCGCGTTCAGAGTTGGGAGGCTTAGGCATTAAGGTCAGTATAAAACGATATCCTGAAAACGATTACAAACGGTAAAGACGCTGATAGAAATCCGGGTATACACCTATAAATGATCATTGTTTAACTTAGATCAAGCTGATAAATTACCATCATGTAAACGTTTACATCAAGTTTTCCCGGAATTCGACAATGGCTGCATTCTTCCGGGAGCCGGTACAGATCGTTGAGCGTACCGTCAGGTCAGCCTCCGAAGAGAGGAAGGAAACCAAGCCGCCGGGGCGGCACTCATGTCAGGAGACATTATGAATAAAACGTCAAGCTATACCCACAAGGGCGGCAAAGTTGATTCGGCTTCCCGGCGCAGAGTGCTCAAGCAAGCGGCCTCGGCCAGCGCATTGGCCATGGTCGGGCCCGGCTTTTTGTCACGGGCCTATGCGCAAGCCGCCGGCGACCTGGGCCCTTATCAGTCCGCCAAGATAAACTGGCGGCAGGTGGAAGGCCAGCAAATCACGGTGGCCGTCATTCCCGCCAGCTATTTCGAAAATCTCATCTCGCTGGTGCCCCAGTTTGAGCAGTTGACGGGCATAAAAGTGCGCATGGAAAAAGTGCCGCCAGGCCAGATCCGGCAGAAGGCCATGCTGGACTTGTCTTCAGGCACCGGAACCTACGCCACCCACGCCGCCGACCCCATGTACTACCCGCTGTACGTCGCCAACAAATGGGTCGATCCATTGGATACCTATTTGGCCGACCCGGCGCTTACCGACGCGGCCTGGTACGACTACAACGATATCCTGCAGGCTTGGCGCGAGGCGGATTCCGTGGACGGCAAGCTTTATGGCGTACCGTATGACGGCGAGGTGACCGTGCAGGTCTATCGCAAGGATCTTTACGACGCCAAGGGCCTGAAGGCTGCCGACACGTTCGAACAGTTGCTGTCCAACGCCGAAGCCCTGAACGACCCGGACAACAGGCAGTACGGCCTGGCCTTGCGCGGCTTCGCGGGGGCCGGGCAAAACATGTATATCTACCCGTCCATTTTCCGCAGTTTCGGCGGCCAGTGGTTCAAGGGCGACAAGGTCGTTGTCAATTCCCCCGAGGCCATCAAAGCGCTCGAATGGTATGTGAATGCACTGACCAAGTATGCGCCGGCGGCCGTGCGCAACTGGAACTGGCCCGACATTGCCGACGCATTTTCGCAGGGCACGGTGGCATGCTATATCGATGCGCATTCGTCGGCTGCCGTCATCACCAACCCGCAGAAGTCCCGCGTTGTCGGCAAGGTCGCCTATGCGCGCTGGCCCAAAGGGCCCGACGGCAAGCGTGTAACCTCCATCTGGAACTGGGGTTTCCCCATCAATGCGGCGCTCAAGGACGATGCCAAGAAAGCGACGTGGTTGTTCATTGCGTGGGCCACATCGGCCGAAACGCAGGCTCGCACGTCCTGGAAGTCCGGCAGCGCCACGCCGCGTTCCGGCCTGAACCGCACTTCTTTATGGAAGGCGCCGGAGTTTGCCGAAGCGATGAAGGGGGCGGGGGAAAACTTCATTCCCGCAGCACTCGAGTCGCTGGAACATGATACCGATGTGGAATGGCGCCCCCGCGTTCCGCAGTGGCCGGCCATCGGCGACACCATGGCCGTGGCCATCCAGGCCGCACTGGTGGGCGAGCGCAGTCCCAAGGATGCGCTGGACCAGGCTCAGGCCCGTATCGACCAGATCATGAAGGCATGACCGGCTCATGAGTGTTTCCGCATCAATGTCCGACAACCACTCCGCGGGTAAGGCAAAAGGCGGCGCAAAGGCCGTCGGCCGCTCGCTGGCCAGCCAGGAGCGCCGCTTCGCGCTGGCCTTGCTTGCACCGGCGCTTCTCGTGCTGCTTTGCGCCACCACCATCCCTTTGGTGTACTTGGGGTGGAGCAGCCTGCAGCGCCTGGATCTGGCCATGCCGTATTTATCCGGCTTCACCGGCCTGGACAATTACATTCACATGGGCCAGGATCCACGGTTCTGGAATTCGCTGCTGCTTACCGTGATCTACACGGCATCCACCGTATTCCTGCAGGTGACGCTAGGGCTGGCGCTGGCCTTGCTGGTCTTACAGATTCCCAAAGGCCAGGGCCTGCTGCGCGTGGCGGCGATTCTGCCTATTGTGTTGGCGCCTGTGGTGGTCGGTCTGTTCTGGCGTACGCTGGTGCTGGCGCCCGATGTCGGACTGGTGGATCTGGTGACGCGCTGGCTGGGGCTGGGCAGCTACAACTGGCTGGGCGACCCGCAGCTGGCGCTGATATCTGTCATTGCCATACATACGTGGCAATGGACGCCTTTCGCGTTCCTGGTGCTGCTGGCCACACTTTCCACGCTCCCTCCAGACATCTACGAGGCGTCGCGCCTTGATCGCGCCGGGGCCTGGCAACGCTTTTATTACATTACCCTGCCACTTATTCGTCCGGCCCTGGTCATGGTGATGATCCTGCGGATGGTGACGGCGCTTTCGGCTTTCGCGGCCATCTTCGCGGCTACCGGCGGCGGGCCCGGTTCATCGACCGAAATCCTGAATCTGTATGCTTATCGCACGTCGTTCTCGGAATTGAACATCGGCTACGGATCATCGCTGGCTGTCGTCCTGCTGGTCCTCACTCTCATCATTGCATGGATCATATTCCGTTTGAGGAGGCCCGAATGACCTCACTGTCCATTACCGCTGGGGCGGCGATCAGGAAGGCCTTGTTGTGGCTGCTGGCGGCATGTTTGCTGTCTGTGTGGGTATTTCCGGTGCTGTGGGGATTGCTTACGTCTTTCAAGACGGAACGCGATGTACTGGCCTATCCGCCCTTGATCATATTCGAGCCGACGCTCAGCAATTACTACGAAGTCATTTTCGGTTCATCGTCCATTTTGCCCAATCTGTGGTCCAGCACGATCATTTCTGTGTCGACCACCGTGCTGACCATGTTGTTTGCGGTTCCCGCCGCCTACGCAATGGCCAGGCTCCGGTATCCCGCCAAGCGCGGCAGCGGCTTCTATGTGCTCGCCACGCAGATGCTGCCGCCCGTGGGGCTGATTATTCCGTTCTATCTTGTGCTGCAGAAGATCGGCGGGCTGGATACCTACAGCGGAATCACTGCCATTTATCTTACGTTTTCGTTGCCCTTCGCGATCTGGCTGATGGTGTCGTACTTCGAGGATATCCCATTCGAAATGGAAGAGGCCGCGCTGCTCGACAGGGCAGGACGCTTTCGCACCTTGTGGTATGTGATTCTGCCACAAGTGCGTGGCGGCATTGCCGTAACCACAGTCTTCGTCTTCCTGAATGCCTGGAATGAATTCCTGTTTGCGGTGGTGCTTACCGGCAATAACGTTCGGCCCGTCACTGTGGCCATGTTCAATTTCATCTCGGTCGAGCAGACCCAGTGGGCCCGGCTTGCGGCCGGCGCCATGCTGGCCATGGCGCCCGTCATTATCGTGGGCCTCGTCGCTCAACGCCATATCGTTAAAGGACTTACCGTGGGCGCAGTCAAAGGAGGGGGCCGTCGATGAGCCAGCCCGGATCAGTAAAACTGGAAAACATCGTCAAGCGCCATGGCAGCTTCACCGCGCTGCATGGCATTGATCTGGAAATCAATCCAGGCGAATTCTTTGCATTCCTGGGGCCGTCGGGCTCGGGAAAGACCACGACCTTGCGCATTCTGGCTGGCCTTGAGCCGGTGAATGACGGAAGGGTATTGCTTGATGATGTCGATGTCACTCATGCTCAGCCGGGCGAGCGCGATGTCGCCATGGTTTTCCAGAGCTATGCCCTGTATCCGCACATGACAGTGGCCGAGAACATTGCCTTCCCGCTCAAGATGATAAGGACGCCCGCGTCCACCATCGAAAGCAGTGTGAAAGAGGCCGCCGCCAAAGTGGGCATCGAACATCTTTTGGCCCGGCGGCCCGGCCAGTTGTCCGGCGGCCAGCAGCAGCGTTGCGCCCTGGCGCGCGCCATCGTGCGCCAGCCCAGATTGTTCCTGCTGGATGAGCCCTTGTCCAATCTGGATGCCAAGCTAAGGGTGGAAACGCGCGCTGAATTGCGCCGCCTGCAACGATCGTTGGGCGTCACCACCGTATATGTTACTCATGACCAGGAAGAGGCCATGACCGTGGCCGACCGCCTGGCCGTGTTCATGGAAGGGCGTATCGTGCAGGTGGGCACACCCAAGGAAGTATTCCTGCGCCCGGCCAACGCCGTCGTGGCGGCTTTCATCGGCACACCGCCCATGAACCTGATGCCGGCCACCTTGGCCGATGGCCAAGTCAGCCTGGAAGGCGCCAGCCTGCCCGTAAGCGGAGTCCAGGTCCAGGGCACTCGCGACGTTACCTTGGGTGTCCGGCCCGGCGATCTGCGTATTGCAGATCAGGGCGCTCCTGTCGGGGGCATTCCCGCCCGTGTGGAGTTCGTGGAAGACCTGGGCGACAGCGTCATTGCCATCCTTACCGTGGGAAGCCGGCACATCAAGATGCGTCTTGACCAGCATGCGGGCCTGCAGGAAGGCCAGCAGGTGTTTCTCACGTTTGCACCGACTGCGGCACACCTGTTCGACCGGCAGACCGGCGAGCGGCTGCCGTCCGCCTGAATTGAGGCCCCAGCCTTGAACCATATCGAAAAACACGCCATGAATCAAAACGACATCCGCAAGCCCAATATCGTGCTCATCCTGAACGATGACATGGGTTATTCCGACATAGGTTGCTACGGCGGCGAAATCCAGACGCCGAACCTGGACCGGCTGGCCGCAAACGGACTGCGGTTCACGCAGTTCTACAACACTGCGCGCTGCAGCCCTTCGCGCGCCTCGCTGCTGACCGGCCTGCACCCACACCAGACCGGCGTGGGCGTGCTGACCTACGACATGGGCTCGGAAGGCTATGCCGGAAACCTGGGCAAGAACTGCGTCACCATTCCGCAGGCGCTGAAGGCCAGCCAGTACAAAACCTATATGAGCGGCAAGTGGCATGTGGCCAGCAGCCTTACCAAGCCTACCGACACCTGGCCGCTGCAGCGCGGATTCGACGAGTTTTTCGGCACCATTATCGGCGCCGGAAGCTTCTACGATCCCAATACCTTGACGCGCGGCAATGACAATATCGAGCACGAAGCCCGGGAAAACAAGGACTTCTTTTATACCGACGCCATCAGTGATCAGGCCGCCGACTATATTCGCGAGCATGCCGTGCAGCACGCGGGCCAGCCCTTCTTCGAGTATGTCGCCTACACGGCGCCGCATTGGCCCCTGCACGCGCACGACGAAGACATCGCCAAGTACAAAGGACGTTTTGACAAGGGTTGGGACGACTTGCGCGCCGAAAGACTCAAGCGCCTGGTCAGTGAAGGCATACTCAAACCCGATTGGGCGCTGTCCGATCGCGACCCAAGCCAGCCGGCCTGGACGGAAGCGCAAGAGAAAGCCTGGTTGCTGCGATGCATGGAAGTCTACGCCGCGCAGGTCGATCGCATGGACCAGGGAATAGGGCGCATCATTGCCGCGCTCGAAGAAACCGGCCAGCTCGACAATACGCTTGTGATCTTTTTGTCGGACAACGGCGCTTGCGCTGAAGACATCCCCGAGGGCGTCACCGTCGACGAACTCGTCAACAAGCTGATGATCGCCAAAGCCCGCACGCGCGCTGGCGACGAGGTTCATTTTGGCAATAACCCCGGCCTCATGCCGGGGCCCGAAAACACCTACCAAAGCTACGGCGTGGCATGGGCCAATCTTTCAAATACACCGTTTCGCCTGTACAAGCACTGGATCCACGAGGGCGGCATATCGACCCCATTGATCTGCCACTGGCCCAAGGGCATCAAGGAGAAAGGCGGAATACGCCACGCCCCGGGCTACCTGCCCGACATCATGGCGACCTTGCTGGACATCACCGACACACCCTATCCGCAATCGTGGGAAGGCAAGAACGTGGCGCCGCTGGAAGGAAGCAGCTTGCGTCCGCTGTTCGACCAGGATGGCCTGGAGCGTGCGCCCTTGTTCTGGGAGCACGAAGGCAACGCCGCCGTTCGCAGCGGCAAGTGGAAGCTGGTGCGCAATTACCCCAAGCCATGGGAGCTCTACGACATGGAGGCAGACCGTACGGAACTGCATGACCTGGTCGGTGAGCACCCCGAGCGTGTCCAGGAAATGACCGCACAGTATGAAGCCTGGGCTGCCCGTTGCGGCGTTCTGCCAAGGGACAAAGTGCTGGCCATGATGAAAGAGCAAACCTCGGAACCTGCCTTCTGGGAAAAAGAGGAAGACTGACGGCCATGGGCAGCGATGCGCGCAAGCCATGCTGCATGCCGCTGCGGCCGGCGGCCCATGTAGATGGAACCGATAGACCGCCCGCGATTGCCGGCATGCGTGTCGATACGCCGGAATCTGTACAGACGGGTAGGTCGGGCGGCACTATTCTCGATGCCGGCGGTGAACTGGTGCTGGTCCACGGCCAGCAGTTCCTGATGGGGGCCTGCGACGCTGACGGCTTTCCGGATGATGGCGAGGGGCCTCCGCGGCTTATTACCCTGGACCCGTATCGTATTGCCCCTGGCGTTGTCACGAATAGCCAGTTCTCTGATTTTGTACGCGACACGCGGTACATGACCGACGCCGAACGGCTGGGCGCTTCCTTTGTCTTTCAGGGCCAGCTTTTGTCTCAGGCGGCTGCCGAGGCCTTTCCAAGGCCGCGCGGCCTGCCATGGTGGCGTGTTGTTGAAGGCGCGTCCTGGCAGCGCCCCGAGGGCCCCGGTTCGCACATTCATGATCGGCCCGATCATCCCGCCGTGCATATTTCCTGGTTCGACGCCCAGGCCTACTGCGCCTGGTCCGGGCAGCGGCTGCCTACCGAGGCGGAATGGGAGTGCGCCGCACGCGGTGGCCTGCACGGCAAACGCTATCCCTGGGGCGATGAATTGATGCACGAAGGTCGACCCCGGTGCAACATCTGGCAAGGAGCTTTCCCCGATGAGCCCGCCGCCGGCTGGACCCCGGGGCTCATGCAGGCCCGGTCATTCGAACCGAATGGCTACGGCTTGTACAACATGGCCGGCAATGTGTGGGAATGGTGCGCCGACGCCTTCACGCCGGATTATCACCGGGTCACCGGTGTGGATAACCCTGCGTTCTTGAAAGACACCGGCCGCCGCTCCATGCGTGGCGGGTCATTCCTGTGCCATGTCTCTTACTGCAACCGTTATCGCGTAGGCGCGCGCAACGGCAACACGCCGGACAGCGCAGCGAGCAATTGCGGGTTTCGGGTTTGCGGGATGGAGTAAGGGGGCAGGGCTACTTTCCAGCTTCGAGTTCGCGCATAAATCAGTATGCCTGGCCGCAACCAGCTCACGCTTTACGCGATCCGAAAATTAGTTGCATTTGAGACTAATTTTCTCTACACTGAATTGCCGTTAAATGCACACAGGGCTAAGGCAATGAAGGAAGATAACGAACTCGCGCAACACACGCGCCCAGTAACCTTACCGTGTGTCGGTTACGCGCAAAGCAGCTTCTATTCCGGCGATATGACGCATCCCATTTATGCGGACGTACTGATGCCGACGCAGCCCCTGGAAAACAAGCTGCCCCTGATTTTGATTCACGGTGCCTTCCACACAGGAACAGCCTTCCTGACAACGCCCGATGGTCGGCCGGGCTGGGCACCTTATTTTGCGAATCGTGGGCGCCGCAGCTATGTCATTGACTGGCCCGGACATGGTCGATCTCCGGCCGGCGTTAATTTCCATAAATTATCGGGCCTCGATGTTGCCCGATCCATGGGCCGATTGATTGAAGAGGTAGGACCTTGCGTGCTTCTTGCACACTCTGCGGGCGGGCCGATCGCCTGGCAACTTGCAGAAAGCCATTCCGAGCAGGTCAAGGCAATCGTTGGCGTGGCCCCCGGCGGTCCAGCCAATATTCAGAAGGCGCTGAGCGACGACCCCGACGCGATCGCCGCATTGCGCTTCGATCAGGAAGCGGGCTGCCCCATTTATTCGGATCCAACCAAAACCTTTTATGTCGACATTGATTTCGTCCGCGATTATTGGGCGAATACGCCACGCTTTCCCGCTGCGGCGCTGGAGCGATACGCACGCAGCATTGTCGGGGAAAGCCCCCAGATACTGAATGAGCGATTCCGCATCGGCGGTGCGGGCCTGCTAGTAAACGACCCTGCTGCAATCGGTCGACGCCCCATCCTGATTGTGACCGGTGAACAGGATCCGCGACATCCCCGGACAACGGACGAAAGGTTGGCCCTTTACTTCGATGCCGATTTTTGTTTCCTGCCCGACGTTGGCATCACGGGCAACGGCCATATGCTCATGCTCGATGACAACAGTGACGACATCGCGCGGCGCATCGATGATTGGCTGGAGAAAAAAGGAATCTAGCCTTGTTCACCGCCGCTGATAGCCTCGCAGCGTTACGTGCATTTCTACCTTCATTTCTACAAACCGCAAAAAAACATATCCCGGAGACAACCATGTCGAAACTCACCAAGATTCTTGCCTCAGTTGGCTGCATAGCCGCTCTTGGCACTGGTCCCGCTACCGCTCAGGTTTCCGCCGACGTCGTCAAGATTGGCGTTCTAACGGACATGGCGGGCGTCACGGCGGACATCACGGGCAAGGGATCGCTCGTTGCTGCCCAGATGGCTGTTGAAGAGGTCGGCGGCGCCATTCTGGATAAGCCGATCGAAGTGATTGTGGGCGATCACCAGCACCGTACCGACCTGGGCGCCTCGATGGCGCGCCAATGGTACGACACCGGAGATGTCGACGTGATCGTGGACGTGCCGAATTCATCGATTGCGCTTGCGGTTCAGCGTCTGGCCGATAAGGCCCATCGTCTGGTCCTGGTATCCGGAGCCGGCACCACCCAGCTGACGAATGAGCAATGTTCGCCCTACGGTTTTCATTGGACCTATGACACCTACGGAATGGCGCATGGCACGGCATCGGCTGTCGTCAAAGAGGGCAAGAAAAAGTGGTTCATTATTGCCTCGGACTACGCTTTCGGACACTCCCTGCAGAAGGACACGACCGCCGTCGTGCAGGCCGGGGGTGGTCAGGTGGTGGGTGCCGTGCGCCACCCCATCAACCTCATGGATTTCGCTTCCTACCTATTGCAGGCGCAGGCATCGGGTGCTGAAGTCATCGGTATCGCAAACGCCGGCAACGACACCATAAACGCCATCAAACAGGCTGGTGAGTTCGGCATTACGCAGGCCGGCCAGAGCTTGGCGGCAATGATCCTGATGGTCAATGACGTACACAGCCTGGGGCTTGAAGCTGCTCAGGGAACCTACCTGACCACGGCGTCGTACTGGAACATGAACGAGAAAAGCCGGGAGTGGTCGCAGCGCTTCAAGGAGCGCGTGGGCGCCATGCCGTCGATGTTGCAGGCCGGCGTCTATGGCTCTGTCGTGCATTACCTGAAGGCGGTGAAGGCCGCCGGCACCGACGACGCCGACGCCGTGGCGAAGGCCATGCGCGAGCTGCCGGTGAATGATGTCTTCACCGAGAACGCAACCATACGCGAAGATGGTAAAGTGGTGCGCGACCTGTATCTGGCCAGGGTGAAGACGCCGGCTGAATCCAAATACGAATGGGACTACTTCGAAATCGTGAGGAAGATTCCCGCCGAATCGGCAACCATTCCACTGTCGCAAAGCACGTGCCCGCTGGTTAAGAAAGGATAGAAACACCCCGTGAGCTCCGATCTGAACGACATTCTCGACGCTGTCGCCATACCGACTTCATACAAGGTCGGCTACATGAGCAATTACTACCGAGAACCGTCGTTTCGAGAGATCGAGCGTGCGTTGGGGCTCACGCGGCCGGAGATTCTTTCGCTCATTTTCCTGTGCTTCCGGGACGGCATCACTGTTACTGACATCTGCGAATTTTCCGGCCACCTTAAGGCAAACATCAGCCGCGCCGCCATTGCCCTTGAAAAGAAAGCCCTGATCGACCGGCGTCCTCATGACGGCGACCAGCGACGACAGCTACTGTTCGTGACGGCGGCAGGCCGCGCTTTGCATGACCGCTTCATGCCCGGCCTTGTGCAGCGAGAAGCCGACATGCTGGCTTGCCTTACTGAAACCGAACGCCAGCAATTCGACGATATTTTGCGCAAGATGTGCGCCCACGCACGAGACTGGAGCGGCTCAAGCGTTATAAATCCTTCCGACCCGGCATCAGACGGCTGACTGTTGCGTTCCACCTCGCAGGTTGGGACGCGCGAGGCGACGCTTCCTCGTTCGGCGTCGCCTGCGGACTTGAATCATGTTGAGTGTTCGCCAAGAATGCATACATATGCCACGTGCTTGCCGGACGCATGGGCCACATGGGGAAGTGCAACGTATATTGGCGACGAGGTAACAGGACAGCGCCACTGCAATAATCGCCTCCAGCTTGTATTGTTATAAGTACATCTCTACAATTAAAGCCATGCCTCTTTTTTCTGAAGGACTTCCATGGCTGCGCAGACGCTAGCTCAGAAATTGATTGCTCGAGCCTGCCACCGCGACGCGGTGGCGATCGATGAAATCGTCACATGCGAAGTGGATCTGGCCATGTTCCATGATTCCAGCGGCCCAAGGCGCCTCAAGCCCATGCTCGAGAAGATCGGAGCCCGCATCTGGGACAAATCCAGGGTTGTTCTTGTAATGGATCACTACGTGCCCGAGGAAGATGACGACTCGCGCCAGATCCTGAAAATCGCCCGGGACTGGGCCCGGGAGCAGCAGCTTCCGCATGTGTACGACTCGATAGGTATCTGCCACGTGGTGTTGCCGCAGAAGGGGCATCTGCGCCCCGGCATGTTCTGTGTCGGCGGCGATTCGCATTCGCCAACCGGCGGTGCATTCGGCGCTTATATGTTCGGCATCGGCAGTACCGAAATGCTGGGTGTGGTGGCTACCGGAAAAATCTGGGTCAGGACTCCCCAGACTATCGCCATGCAATGGTCGGGTCGATTGGCCCAGGGCGTCACCGCCAAAGACATGATGCTGCACATGGTAGGCCTGTATGGCACGAACGGCGCCAACTACAGTGCCGTCGAATATACGGGCGAGGCGGTAACCGCCTTGTCCATGCAGGAACGCATGACCTTGTCCAATATGAGTGCTGAACTGGGGGCTCAAGTGGGCTTGATCGCACCCGATCGGGTCACCATGGATTACTTGAAGACCATGGGGGTGGAGGCGGATGTCGACCTTGGTCACTGGAAGACGGACGAGGCGGCCGAACGCGACATAAGGGCGTTTGATGCCGCTGCCCTGGCCCCCATGGTCGCGGCACCTCACAGTCCTGAAAATGTGCATCCGGTGGACAATTTGAATGACGTTGCCGTCCAGGTCGCATACATTGGCGCCTGCACCGGCGCCAAGCTGGACGATCTTCGAGCTGCAGCCCAGGTGCTGAAAGGCCAACGTATCGATTCGGGCGTTCGCCTCATGGTTGCGCCGGCCACCTTGCGCGACCAGCAGGATGCGCAAAAAGAAGGAATCATGGACATCCTCGTCGGGGCAGGCGCGCAGGTTTTTGCCACCTCTTGCGGGGCATGCTCGGGTTACGGAAACGCGTTGGCCGGGGCGTCCAACGTCATCTCCAGCACGGCGCGTAATTTCAAGGGTCGCATGGGCTCGGCCGATACCAATGTTTATCTTGCGTCGCCCTACACCGTGGCCGCTTCAGCCGTGGCAGGCCGTATTACGGACCCGCGGATAATCCTGGCGGAGAACAAATAATGGAAACACACCGTGTCTGGCGTGTGGGCGAAAACGTCGATACAGATGCCCTGGCGCCTGGGGCTTATATGAAAATGGACCTGGCCGCTATGGCGGGCCACTGCCTGGAGAGCCGCTATCCAGGCCTGGCCAATGCCTTGCGCCCCGGCGACGTGATTGTCGCGGGACCCGGCTTTGGCATTGGTTCGTCGCGTGAACAAGCGGTCGGCGTGCTGGTGCAGCTTGGCGTAAAGGCCGTGATTGCGCCGTCCTTCAGCGGGCTGTACTTTCGCAATGCCTTCAACCTGGGTCTTCTGGCTATTGTGTGTCCGGATGCAGAACAGATACCTGAAGGCAGCCGGGTCGAGATCGACACCGAAGAATCGGTCTTGCGTCTTTATGATGACGAAGCCAATGGCAGCGGGCAGCCATCGAAGACACTGGCTTGCCAGAAAATTCCGTCGTTCCTTGTGGACATGGCCGCCGCCGGCGGGCTGCTGGCTCAGTTGCAACAAAAATTCGCCACTTCATGAACTGTTTCGATTCCCTATTCAACGCATCGAAGCGCAGCTTATAAAAATCGATGAAAACACTTAAATCCCTTTTGCAGACTCCGTCCTGCCTGCTTGTGCCGGGCGTCTACGATTCCTTGTCTGCGTTGATTGCCGAGCAGGCAGGCTTTCAGGCGGCTTATCTATCTGGCGCGTCGATTGCCTACACCCGGTTGGGTCGCTCCGATGTCGGCTTGACCACTTATACCGAAGTCGAGCAGACCTTGTCGCGCATCGCCGATCGCGTCGACCTGCCCATTATTGTCGATGGTGACACCGGCTTTGGCAATGCGCTGAACGTGATGCGCACAGTCAGGGGATTCGAGAAAGCCGGCGCGGCAATGATACAGCTGGAAGATCAGACATTCCCCAAGCGTTGCGGCCACCTGTCCGGAAAATCCGTGGTGCCTGTTAGCGAAATGTGCGGCAAGTTGAAGGCAGCCCTGGACGCCAGGCGCAGCGACGATACACTGATACTTGCGCGCACGGATGCCGTGGCGGTCGAAGGGCTGGACGCGGCGCTGGACAGGGCGCAGGCATACCTGGAGTGCGGTGTGGACGTGCTGTTCGTCGAAGCCTTGAGAACAGAGGCGCAGATGCGGCAAGCCTGCGCGCGGTTCAAGGGCAAGGCGCCGTTGCTGGCCAATATGGTGGAAGGCGGCATGACGCCTGTGCGTTCCGCCAGCGAGCTGGGTGAACTGGGCTTCAGCATTGTCATTTTCCCAGGAGGCGCTGCCCGTGCTGCGTCGCATGCCCTCCAAAGCTACTATGGCCTGTTGCAGAAAAATGGTTCGACAGCAGGTTCGGCCGGCGCCATGCTTGATTTCGACCAGCTCAATGAATTGATTGGTACACCCGCGCTTCTGGAGCAGGCGAAACGCTACGAATGACTCGGCTGTTTGGGACTTAGCGGCTGTCGTCGACCGTCCAGCCGTCCACTCCTTTTGAGCGCTTGTTGGAAAGCGCCATGCGATATTCGAAATGCTCCGGCGTGTAGACGGCCACCAGATATTCCACGGGCCTGCCCTGCGTGTCGCGGTTCAGGCGCTTGATGCACAACAATGGCGACGAGATCCCGACGTGAAGCGCTTCGGCATGGTGGGCGTCAGCGGCCGTGGCAGTAAATGACTGTTCGGCAGACCCCAGGCGTATTCCCAGCCCCCTCAAAAGCGCCTGCAAAGGTGCGCGCTCAAGGTCTTCTTTCGTATAGCGTCGGCCAATGTCCTCTGGCACATAAGTTACCAGGTAGGAGAACGGAACCTTGTTGTGATACCGCACACGGATCGCCTTCTGCACCTTGCTGTTGGCGGGCAGCTCCAGCTGATGCCGGGCCATTTCATTGGCGGTTTCATATCCGAAGCTGAGCACGCGTGCTTCGGTGCCGGTGCCCATCTTGTTAAGGTGGGCCACCAGCTTGTTGATGTCTGCTCGCAAGGGCTGAGCCGCCGCGTTGCCGGCAACCGGAAACGTGCCGGAGCCCTGGCGCCGTTCCACCAGGCCTTCGCGCTGCAGCAACTCCAGGGACCGGCGTATGGTAAGGCGGGAGACCTTGTATTTTTCCGCCAGGAGGTTTTCCCCCGGCATCGCTTTATGATCGACATACTGCCCACTTTCTATCGCATGCTTGAGCAGGCGATAAATCTTGTAATAACGAGGTGTCGGATTGTCGATCATAGTTCCTGTCAGTCGGCTGTAACTCCGGTGAATTTTACGACCTCGGCGTAGCGTTTGATGTCTTCCGACACAAACTGCGCAAACTCTTCGGGAGTGTTGGTTACGACTTTGCCGCCTTCGGGCTCGATCAGCTTGACGAAGCCTTCCCGTTTGGCGCCTTCCCTGACTGCCTTGTTAAGCTGGTCGACGCGCTCTTTGGACATGCCGGCCGGCCCGAACATGCCGAACCAGGCCTTGGATGTGAATCCGGGTACCGTGTCGCCGATGGGCGGTGTCGAGGGAAATTGCTTCATGGGCTCGGGGCTGGTCACGCCAAGAAACTTGACGCGATCGCTTCCGTACAAGGGCATTACATTCACCGCACTGGCAAACATCAAGTCAACTTGGCCGCCGACCACGTCCTGCAGGGCGGGTGCGGTGCCCTTGTAGGGCACCGACAGGCCTTCTATGCCGGCGTTCATTTCGAAGCTTGCCGTAGCCATGTGCAAGGACGATCCCACCCCGCCAATGGCGAAGGAATACTTGCCCGGCTCTTTTTTTGCCATTTCGATCAGGCTTGCGACATCGGAAGCAGGGAAGTCCTTGCGGGCCACGAGTACGCTGGGCACCTCGGCCAATATGCTGATAGGCGTGAAGTCTTTTTCCGGGTCAAAGGGCAGCTTTTTGTACAGGCTCGCGTTGACCGTGAAGCTGGTGAAGCTTACGAGCAGCGTGTTGCCGTCCTTGGGTGCACGGGCCACGGCATCTGCGGCAATATTTCCGCCGGCGCCCGGCCTGTTCTCAACAATGACAGTCTGGCCGAGGATCCCGCTCATCTCCTGGGCAATGCCCCTGGCCACGCGATCGGTCGTGCCGCCGGGCGAGGCCCCAACGACCAGCTTCAGCGGCGGCTGTTCGGCGACGGCCAGTGCTGGAATGGCTGCGGAAAAAGTCAGGATGGCGCCCAGCAGGCCAACACCTACGTATCGTTTATGCATGCCCTAATCTCCTCTCGATTATGTATGAGCAAAGTTGCCAGCAATCATATACATGTATTGATAACAATACAACTATGGAAAGCCCGAATATCGGTCTGTTGGGGGTGCCACCGAATCTGCGGCGCATAGAGGCTATGCTGATCGGCAGCTCTCCGATACCATGTATTCCTGCGGTTTCGGGTCACCGGCCCCAGTGACCTCGGCAACTGCCTGGCGGAAATCCCGGATCCATAGCTCATGAAATACGACATCCAAACACTGAAGATTTTCCTTGCCGTTGCGCGCGAGGGTTCGATTGCCCGCGCCGCGGCCAAGGAGCATACCGTGGCATCGGCTGTCAGCAAGCGGATATCCGACCTTGAAAAGAGCCTGGGCGCAACACTCCTGTACCGCCACCGGCGCGGCGTCAAACTTACTCTTGCCGGCACCGAACTGCACCAGTACGCAACGCGCATCATGACCGAAATGGCCAGCCTGGACAGCGCAATGGGCAACTACGCCAATGGCGTCCGGGGTCAGGTGAGGCTGGTCGCGAATACGTCGGCCATCGTCCAGTTTCTTCCCTACGACTTATCCAGCTTCCTGAAACTGCATCCCACAGTCAAGATCGATCTCGAAGAGCACACCAGCGATGCCGTCCACAAGATGGTCGCAGGCGGTTCAGCCGATCTTGGCATCATGGTTCCGCAACGCCCGCTGGACGGCCTGCAGGCCTGTCTCTACCGCGCGGATCAGCTGATGGTGCTCATGCCGCCCGATCATCCCTTGTGCAAACAGCGTTCCTTGCGTTTTGCGGAGACGCTCGGTTACGACTATGTGGGTTTGCCGCGGGGCACCTCGCTGTGCAACACCATGGTCAACGCGGCGCAAGAGCTGGGTCTTCCCCTGCGTCTGCGCATACAGGCGACAAGCTTTGATGGTTTGCGCCGGATGGTGGCGCTGGACCTGGGCATAGGCATACTGCCGGGCGGCAGCGTCGAACCGTTCCTGCAAACCGAGGGCCTGGTTGCTGTGCCTCTTGATGAACCCTGGGCCCGCCGGGAACTGATGCTGGTGCGCAAGTCGCAGGACGCCTGGCCCATGCTGCCTCGCCTGTTGCACGAACACTTGCGCCTGGCCGGCAAGCAATAGCACGGCATACCCGGCCGTCTGCATTGTGCCATCTTCGACCACGATGGCTCTGGTTCCAAAGTATTACTTCACAGAGCCGTTGCGGATTCTTATGATGCTATCCAGCTGCGCCGGTTCTGCGCGACCCGGCATGCAATGTTTACCCTGATTTTTACTGGATCATCACATGAATCAACGACCCCTGGACGGCATACGCGTCATCGAAATGGGCAGCCTGATCGCAGGCCCATTTGCCGGCAAGACCCTGGGCGATTTTGGCGCCGACGTCATCAAGATAGAACCTCCCAGCCAGGGCGATCCGCTGCGGTCTTGGCGCACGCAAGAGGGCGAGACCTCCATGTGGTGGCATGTCCAGGCCAGAAACAAGAAATCCGTGGCGATAGACCTGCGCAAGAAGGAAGGGCAGGCGCTGGCGCGCAAGCTCATACTGGAAGCGGACGTGGTGATCGAAAACTTCCGCCCGGGCACGCTCGAAAAGTGGGGAATGGACTATGAATCGCTCAGCAAAGAGAACCCCGGGCTGATCATGCTGCGCATTTCCGGCTATGGGCAAAGCGGCCCGCTGCGCGATCTGACCGGCTACGGCGTGGTCGCCGAAGCCATGGGTGGATTCCGCCATATTACCGGGGTGCCGGGCGAGGCACCGGTGCGCCCGGGCATCAGCATAGGCGATTCGCTCTCGGCCCTGCATGGCGTAATAGGCATCATGATGGCGCTCTACCACAGGCTGGCCCACGCCGGCAAAGGCCAGGTCATCGACGTGGCCCTGTACGAATCTGTCTTTAACATGATGGAAGGCGCAGTACCGGAATTCGACCGCCTGGGCACCATACGCGAGCCCGCCGGCAGCGCCCTTCAAGGCGTGGCTCCCACCAATGCCTACCCGGACAAGGATGGAAGGTATTTCCTGATAGCCGGAAACGGCGACAGCATCTTCCCGCGGCTGATGTCGCTGATCGGAAACGAGGCGTTGGGCCGCGATCCGGCGCTGGCCCGCAACCCCGGGCGTGTGGCCAACATGGCGCGCATCGACGAGGCGATTGCCGCCTGGAGCAGCCAGCGCAGCATGGACGAAGCGCTTGAAGAGCTGGCCAAGGCGGGCGTGCCGGCCGGGAAGATATTTACCGTGAAAGATATCGTCGAAGACGAACAATATCGAGCCCGCGAGATGATACGCGAGATCACGCTGGACGATGGCTCGAGGCTGAAAGTGCCTGGCGTGGTGCCCAAGCTTAGTGCAACGCCGGGGGCGTTCGAAGGCGGCGGACCACAGCTCGGCCAGCACACAGAAGAAGTCCTGCGCAAGCACGGCCTGGAGTCCGCCGATATTGAACAACTCAAAGCATTGGAGGTGATCTGATGGCTCAGCAACGACCACGCCGTATCCACATACACGATGTCGCCATGCGCGACGGCCTGCAGATCGAACCCAACTTCGTGCCTACCGAGCAGAAGATCGCCCTGATCAATGCGCTGTCGCGTACAGGGGTCTCCAAGATCGAGGCCACATCATTCACCTCGCCCAAGGCTATTCCCGCCCTGCGCGATGCGGAAGAGGTCATGATGGGCATAGAGCGCGCGCCCGGCGTGAAGTACGTGTGCCTGGTCCCCAATATGCGAGGCGCGCAGCGCGCCATGCAGTGCGGCGTGGACGAGATCAACCTGGTGATGTCGGCCAGCGAAACCCACAACCTGGCAAACCTGCGCATGACGCGCGAGCAGTCGGTGCGTGTGCTGTCGGAAATCACTACTGAGGCACAGGGGAAAGTCGATATCAACATCTCGATCTCCACCGCCTTCGGATGCCCGATGGAAGGCATCGTGCCGTCCGAAGAAGTGCTGCGCCTGGGTGATCGGTTCGCCGCTGCAGGAGTACAAGGCATCACACTGTGCGACACGACCGGAATGGCCAATCCAGCTCAGGTCGAAGCTTTGTGCACGGGCCTGGCGCAGCGCTGGCCCGATCTGGAGCTCACCCTGCATTTTCACAACACGCGGGGAATGGGGCTGGCCAATGTGATCGCGGGCATGGCTGCCGGCATCGACCGCTATGACAGCTCATTGGCCGGCCTGGGCGGCTGTCCGTATGCGCCCGGCGCAACAGGCAACATCTGCAGCGAAGATCTGGTGCACATGCTGGACAGCATGGGACTGAAGACGGGCGTCGATCTGGACCGCCTGGTATTTTGTGCAAGACAGATGGCAGAAATGGTCGGGCACGATGTGCCCGGCCAGGTCATGAAGGCAGGCCGCTGGGATAAGCGCTTTCCCGTCCCGCCAGACCTCGAGCAGACGCGCGAACGCGCGTTGGCCCGCGACGTCCACTAAGCAACATCGAAGCATCATTTCAAGGAGTGCAATAAATAAATAGCTGTAACTATTGTTGTAGACAGATTAGTGTTGTAGACAGATCACCAGCAGCAAATACAAAGCAATGGCAAAGCGTACCGCCAGCCTTGCAAACAATAAGCCAAAGGAGAAGACATGTTCAGCAAACGCGTTACCAAGATTCTGGCCCTGACCCTAAGTACTATCGCCTATACGACGGCCCATGCAGCCTACCCCGATAAACCCGTGACCATGGTCGTTGGCTTCAGCCCCGGAGGCTTTACCGATGTGGTGGCGCGGCTGGTCAGCAAAGAACTGGAGCAGCGCCTTGGGCAAAGCTTTGTCGTCGAAAACAAGCCTGGCGCCGCCGGCACCATCGCCGCCGACCTGGTCGCCCGCTCGCAGCCCGACGGCTATACACTGCTTATGGGGCACTCCAATTCCAATGCCACCGCGCCCGCCTTGTATAAAAGCTTGCCTTACGATGTGAACACCAGTTTCACGCCGATTGCCATGGTAGCAAGCACACCGCTGATACTCACCGTCAGCACCAAGCTCAATGTGAAGAATATGGAAGAGTTCATGGAGCTTGCCAAGGAAAGACGGCTGAACTATGCGTCGTCGGGCGTAGGCAGTTCCCAGCACTTGGCGGCTGCGCAGTTCTCCAAGGCGACGGGTGTCGAGATGACGCATATTCCCTATAAGGGCAGCGCCCAGGCGCTTACCGATCTGCTATCCGGCGAAGTGGACTTCAACGTGGACTCTCCGCCGCTGATGGTGCCCAACATCAAGGCGGGAAAACTGGTGGGTATTGCGGCGGTCAGCCCAGAGCGCCTGCCATTGCTGCCGGATGTACCCACAATGAAAGAAGTGGGCTACGCTGGGGTCACCATGGGGCAATGGTTCGGCATTCTTGGGCCTAAAGGCATGCCTGATGAAACCACGCAGCTTTTGAACAAGAATATCAACGAAATTCTGCAGATGCCGGCAGTGAAGAAAGTGCTGGATGACAAAGGCGCCGTCGCCGGCGGCGGTTCGCCATCCGACTTCGCCAAGCAGATCAAAGAGGACACGATCACCATCCAGAAGGTGGTGGACGATGCCGGCATCAAGATCGAGTAAGCGCTTCATTTAAAAGCCCAAGAATGACGCCGCCATCCTGGCGGCGTCATTTTCATACGGGCGTCTGGTTGATGGTCGGTGGCATGATCACCGGTGTGGGCATGTGGCGTCCCTGCTTTAGAAAAGCGGATGGCTGGCAGTCGCCAGCCCTTGCTGCAGTAGCCCGACTCCCATCATGCCGATAGCAATTCCGCCAACAAGGCCCAGTACGTCGAATATAAGGCGAGCCCGATCCCCGGATGTTGATCCTGCCTGGAAAACGCGCAGCACGCCGTGCCGAAGCGAGACGGCAGCGGTTGCCAGCAGGCTGACGGTGGCTGCCGTACCGGCAGACATGGCCAGCACCGCGGCGATGCCGATCCAGCGTAGCCCGAGCGTATGCGCCACAAGCAATACCAGGATGGCACCGGTGCACGGTCGTATTCCGATAGCCAGGACTATCGGCAGGCCGGTACGCCAGGTAAGCGGTTGATCGATATGTTCTTCGCTCAAGCGGTGTGGCCCCCCACAATCGGCGCAGTACGCCTGCATTTTTCCGTCGCCGGAAAACAGCGAACCGGTGGCGGGGCTTGGCTTGGGCCACCGGCGATAGAGCATTTTTGCGCTGCGCAAGGCCAGCACGATGCCCAGCACCGCCACCAAGGCAAAGCTCACGTTTTCCAGCTGAGCGGCAGCCCCCTGGGTGCGGTGCAGCGAGTAGTCCAACAGGCCAACAACAATCTCTACCAGAATGACTGCCACGATGCCTTGTACGACTGCCAACAATATGGACAGGATCAGGCCGCGACGCAGGCGCGTTCGGCTGGTGCTCAGGAAGGTCGCAATCACGGCCTTGCCGTGTCCGGGGCCGGCCGCATGGAACACGCCGTACAGCAGGCTTATACCGATCAGCGGCCACGTTGCCGCTGCACCTTCTCGGGCAACCAGGCGTATGGCGGCGGCAAGCTGTTGGTGCAACTGGGCTTGCGTCGTCGCCAGCCAAACCAGAAGCTCGCTCCATGCAGCGTGACGGCCCATAAAGACCCACGCCGAGAGAATCAGAGCGACCGCGATGCCGCATCCGGCCAGAATGGAGAACTGCCGTTTACTGCTCATTCGCATTGAATGTGCACCGTCTCGGCAAACAGATCGCCAAGATCATCATCTGGTGTCGCGCCGCGATCCAGCGCAAATGCCCGCGCAATGGTTTTGGGGGATGGATTGGGTTGCTTCACTTGAGCCTCACAGCGATCTTGTTCATTGCCTTTGAAGCCTGGCGGATCTTGCGGGCGGTGCGTCATCTGGATGAAATAGGTGGGATCGTAAACCGCAAACTTGACGGCATACCGCTGCGGATCCAAAGCTTCGGCAAGGGGGACAGTAAAGGACAACAGCAGTTGCTGCCCTTTCATTTCACTTTTGAACTGGGTGGCGGTGCCAATGCGGACGGGGCGATCATCCGCGGTGATCCGCATGAAGTAGCCATATGGGCCCAGGTTTTCAATGACTCTGGCGGCAAAATCGCTGACAGCCATTTTCTTTTTGGGGCTGTCCATCGCCATTTCGTCGATCACAGCCAAGGAGTAAAGCTCATCGAACAGCCATTCTTGCTCAATGGCTGAGATCAGCCCGTCGGAGGAAATGACGATGGTGCTGCGCACGTCGATCCAGGCATGCGGATGGGCGTGGGCGCCAAAGGGGGCAAGCGCCAGGGCAGGCGCTGCCACAAGCGCACCAAGGCGACTTCGCGCCTTTAAAAAAACTGTGCTTTCCATTACTCCAGTCATTCGGCCTTACCTGAACATCGTGTGTGGGACACCGGCGAGCCTGGAAGTTCCTGGCCGGAACATCACTTTCCGAGGGTGCCATCCCGGATTGTTTCGATATTGTGCCGCATCATGTCGATATACGTTGCGGCAGGTCCGCTTGCGGTCGACAGTGCGTCGGAGTAAAGCTTGCCGCCAGTCTTCATGCCGGTTTCGCTCGCTATCTGCTGGATCAATCGCGGATTGCTGACGTTCTCCAAAAAGATGGCGGAAGCCTTCTGCTCCCTGATCTGCCGTATTAGCGCCGCGATGTCCGCAGCCGAAGCCTCTGAACCGGTACTGGCGCCTTGCGGGGCCAGAAACTGCAGCCCGTACTCGTGTCCCAAATAGGCGAAGGCGTCATGGGAAGTAATGATCGTACGCCGTTCAGAAGGAATCTGCGCCACGGCGACCTTGAGGTCTTTGTCCAGGGCCTCGAGCTTATCGCCATACGATCGGGCATTGGCCCGGTACACCGGGCAAGCTTCCTGATCGGCGGCGCAGAATGCATCCGCAATATTGCGCACGTAGACTTGGGCGTTATGGACTGATTGCCACGCATGGGGATCATGGTCGCCGTGATGATGGTGGTGAGCCTTGGCATGTTCTTGCTGGTCGCTGTAAGCATGTTCGTGATCGTGGTCATGGTTTTGATCGCTGTGGTCATGCTCATGTTCGTGGTCGTGGCCTTCGTCGCTTCCATGGCCGTCGTCCGCATTGCGCAGCAGCATGGCTCCCTTGCTCAGCTCCACAACGGTTGCTTTGCCGGCGCTGGCCTGCACGAGGCGTTGAAGAAAACCTTCGAAACCTGCGCCATTGACGAGCACGACGTCGGCATTTCCGATCGCTGTTGCATCAGCGGGCCGTGGTTCATAAGAATGGGCGTCGCCGTCACGGCCGACCAGTGTGGTCAGCTCGATCCGATCGCCGCCGACATTCCTGGCGAAATCGCTGATGATGGAAAACGTCGAAACGACCTTGAGCGCTTGCGCGTTCGCTTGTGGCAATGCCAGTAGCGCCAGCGTGGCGATGCCTGTTATCGAGGCGAGTTTCTTCAGTCTTGGCATAAACCTTCCTTTGATGATGGGGTAAGACAGTGATGATGCAGGTAGCCACGGTGTGGATTCTGTCATTAATGCAATGTTATATCATCCTTCATGTTATGTTATAACATCGCACTTCTACGAGAGGAAGTCGAGAACCAACATGAAAACCCGCACTATCGCCCAGGTCAGCCTGGCTACGCTCATGGCCTTGGGAGGAGGCGTTCAGGCGCAAGAATCTGATAAGGAAAGTGAACGCGGCTCACATCCGCAACCGCTGGAAGTCAGCACCCTGTCGCCCGTGGTCGTTACAGCAACCGCTACGGAACGCGACCTGGCGGATGCGCCTGCCAGTGTGACGGTGATCGATGGCGAGACGCTGCGCAGGAAGCCAATGCTCGATCTGGCCGATGCGGTTCGGGATACGGTTGGCGTGGGCCTGGAAAGCACTGGCTTGGGACGGCGGGGGATTTCGATTCGAGGCATGAGCTCGGAGCACACGCTCATGTTGATTGACGGCCAGCGCATCAATACGTCCGCCTCCGCGATAGCCCATTCGGATTATGAGCTGGGCTGGGTGCCGGCCGCCGCGATCGAGCGCGTGGAGGTCGTGCGCGGCCCCATGTCGTCGCTCTACGGTTCAGATGCGCTGGGCGGTGTGGTGAACACAGTGACGCGCGCCGCCACCGACGTCTGGGAAGGTTCGCTGAGCAGCTACGCCCTGATGAACGACCATGGCCTGGGTGGCAATCAGTTCAAGAATGGCTTCTACCTGGGCGGGCCTTTGGTGCCCGGCCGGCTGGGCCTGAATGCGTGGGGCGAGCTTGGCAACCGCCATGCTTTGCAGGATGCCGGGAATTCGGCATTGACGGCACAGGACAGGCGCCGCTCGGCAACGGGGCACCTGGGCCTGACCTGGACGCCGGATATGCGCCAGCGCATCGACATTTCCGTGGACGCGGGATCAGAAGAACGCGAAGGGATACGCGGCGGCACAAGAGATTCGGTCTACAGCAGCGAAGACGATGTGCAGCGCCGGCGCTATGCCTTGTCGCACACCGGAATCTGGGATTGGGGCGACAGCCAGATCCGTTTGTACCGTTCGACGCTGGACCGCGAAAACATTCGCAGCGATGGCGACACTCAGAGCGGGCCCAACCGCTTTACCGATACGGTACTGGATGGCCGCGTGGCCTTCGCTGTGGGCGGCGCCCATACGCTGACCCTGGGAGGAGAAACGCGGCGCGAAAGCCTGGAAGATCCCTCCGTCAATCAACAAGGCAAAGAAGGCCAGACTCACTATGCGCTCTTTGCACAGGACGAAATCCGCCTGAGCGAGCAGTGGGAACTGGTACTGGGCAGCCGTTTCGATCAGCACGAAGACTTCGGCTCGCAGGTCAGCCCCAGGGCTTATCTGCTGTTTCATCCCAGCGAGACGCTCACATTAAAAGCCGGTGTCGGCCGCGGATTCAAGGCGCCGACCCTCAAGCAGCTCTCGCCCGAGTATGAGTCAAGGGCGGCGATGGGAGGGCGCGGGATCATCCGCGGCAATCCCGATTTGCAGCCTGAAACGAATCAGTCCTTCGAGCTGGGGGTGGAGTTCAACCAGCAGGCTTGGTCCGCCAGCGCAACGATATTCCATAACGATGTGCAGAACCTGATCGAGACCGTGAGGCAGCCGACCTGCTTCGAGCGGGGCAAAGTCTGCCTGGAATACGAGAATGTCGCCAAGGTGCGCCTGCAAGGTCTGGAACTGGTCACCGGCGTGGATTTGTCCCGTCGATGGCGGCTGAACGCCAACTACACCTATCTGGATGCGCGTGATCGGACCACCGGCGAGCGACTGGCCGACCGCTCCCGCCATAGGGCCAACGCGACCCTGGAGTGGGCCGCAACGGACGTATTGACGACGCGCTTGCGCGCTGAATACACCGGGGCGCAATACCGTTCGGCCATCGAGTCGGATCGGCCGGGCTATACGCTGTTGCATTGGTATGTGGACTACGACCTGAACAAGACGGTCAGTTTGAATGCCGGCATTGAAAACCTGACGGACAAGCGCCTGGCCAACGACGATGCCAGCATCTACAGCGATGCGGATGAGGGCCGGCGCTACTTCGTCGGCCTGACGGCGAGGTTTTGATGATGGCCATCGCATCAGCGCGGCTGTGGCTCGCGTGTGCCCTGTGGCTGGCCCTGGGTCTGTCGCCGGCCGTGGCGGCAGCGGCAATGCACGTCCATACGCCTTTGATTCAGGTGCTTCACAACGGCTTTGTATCCGCCGAAAAGTTCCGGCATCTGCAGGCCTTCGCGCAGCAGCAGGGCGTCCGTCTGGGCCACTTGAACGTGGAAGAGGGCACACTGGAGGCCTTGCAAGGCGCGGTGAGCAAGGCTGATCTCCTTGTGCTAGACGTGCCCAGGCCGAACGACCGCGAAATGGTCACACAGCGCCTGCAGCAGATAAGGCAGCCGGAAGAAAAACCCAGGTTG
This sequence comes from Pseudomonas sp., assembly GCA_036675275.1. Classification (GTDB taxonomy): domain Bacteria; phylum Pseudomonadota; class Gammaproteobacteria; order Burkholderiales; family Burkholderiaceae_B; genus Pollutimonas. The sequence continues at coordinate 258,520 of JAKFFG010000008.1, forward strand.
ACAATAGGCGGCGGCCGCCCGGGCTGGGAAGGCCTGTCGCCGCGCCATGCTTCTGCGCTGGCAGCCCTTTATGCGGCGGGTGGCGCCGGCAACTTCCAGCGTTTCTTTGCACTGGCCAAAGCGATGCAAAACGGCGGCGATCCGCCGCCGCAACTGTTGGCCGTCCCCGAGCGCCTGCCCGAAACCGGCTTTTATCATCCCAAGGCGAATCGCGTGTTCAGCGACATTGAGTCCTATCTGGCATGGCATGCGGCGTACTGGAAAGCGGATCGGTCCAGCCATGCCCACGAGGCTGAACCGGAGGGCCGCATAGGCTTTCTGATACACCAGGGGATGGTGGCGGATTTCCTTACGCGCGAGGTCGATGAACTGATTGCCCGCAGCGAGATGGCGGGCCTGTTGCCTATCGTGTTCTGGCATGACGCCTCGGAGCCTGCAGGCTTGCCGGGTGCGCTGGCTGTGGCGAGCATCGATGCGCTCGTCAACCTGACGCATATGCAAAACGGTGCGGCGCGCAGCCGCGATTTCCTGGCGCTGGACATTCCCATCATCCAGACGCTGCGCTTTCGGGACGGCGAGGCAGCCGACTGGCCTGATGCCGCCAGCGGCGTGGCCGCTCGCACCACGGCCGTGTTCCTGGCGGCTCCCGAGGGCTGGGGCGTAATGGATCCGCTGGTGCTGTCCGCCAGTACCGACGGCGTAGACGACTTATTGCCCCTGCAGGCCGACGCCTTGATCGCCAAGCTGCAAAGCCTCGTCGCCTTGCGCCGCTTGCCGCCGACTGAGAAGAAGCTGGCGCTCATGTTCTGGAATTATCCCAGCGGCGAGAAAAACCTGGCGGCCTCCCACTTGAACGTGCCTCGCAGCATAGTCTCCATTCAGTCGGCGCTGGCGAACGGCGGCTACGATGTGGGTAGCCCGGTCGATGAGCAGCAAGTCATTGCCGCCGGACAGCGCATGCTGGGCGCGCTCTATGGCAGCGTGTCGCTGGATGAACTGGAAGCCGAGGGCATGGCGGCGCGGTATCCGCTGGCCGATTATCAGCGCTGGCTGGCGAGCCTGCCGCCGGGGCGCCAGTCGGAACTGCGGCACGGTGGCGACCCGGCGCAGCATTGGGCCGTGCGTGAAAGAAACGGGCAACGCTATTTCCTGATCCCGCGCTGGCAGCTTGGCAAGCTCGCTATCATGCCGCAGATGCCGCGCGGATCGACGCCGGATGCCCATTACCACGATACAGTCAGCGCGCCCGATCACCTCTATATGGCAGCCTACCTGTATCTACAAAGTGGTTACGCAGCGCAGGCGCTAATCCATCTGGGCACACACGGCACGCAGGAATGGCTGCCCGGCAAAGACAGGGGATTGGCCGCGACCGACTATCCTTATCTGGCCGCCGGCAACCTGCCGGTGTTTTATCCCTACATTCAAGACAATGTGGCCGAGGCGATTCAGGCCAAGCGGCGTGGCCGGGCGGTGACAATCAGTCACCAGACGCCTTCCTTCGCACCGGCCGGCCTGTATGACCAGCTGCGCGATCTGCACCATTTGATTCATGAATACCAGCAGCTGGACGAAGGCATGGTGCGCCTGCAGGTCAGCAAGCAGATCGCTACCGCCGCCATGGACGCAAAGTTGCATGAGGACCTGGGCTGGACGCCGCAGCGAGTCGAGCAGGACTTCGACGCTTTCCTGCGGAATCTGCATGATCATCTGCACGAACTGGCGCGCACGGCCATGCCGCTGGGGTTGCACACATTCGGTGTGGAAGCCAGCCCGGAACACCGTGTCAGCACCATCATGCAGCAACTGGGCCAGCCATTCTTCGAGGCGTTGGGGGCGGCAGACGGCGAGTTGTTCGTGGACGACTACGCCGCCTTGCAGGCCACGCCGGCATATCGGGCCGTACAGCAAATGTTGTCGCCAGCCGGGGTGAACGAGCCCGTGCAAGCCGCGCAGCAGCTTGATCGCTCCACGCTGCAGGCCTTCGAAGAAAGAGCCAGGAACCTGGACCGCCGTCTGCGCGACACGCAGGAGAACGAAATGTTGCTGGCGGGCCTGGCAGGGCGCTTTATTCCGCCTGCGGCGGGCGGCGATCCCATACGTAATCCCGAGGTGCAAAGCGGGCGCAATCTGTATGCCTTCGAGGCCGACAAAATTCCCGCACGCGCCGCCTATGAATCGGCCGCAAAGGCATACGAGCAAGTAGTGCAGGCCTTCCGCAGCGAGCACGGCGGCGCCTATCCGCAGAAGCTGGCGTTCAGTCTGTGGTCCTCCGAAGCCATTCGGCATCTGGGCGTCACGGAAGCACAGGTCCTGCATGCACTGGGATTGCGACCCGTATGGGATGCGGGTGGGCGGGTAACGGCGCTGGACATCATCCCTGCAGCCGAACTTGGACGCCCAAGGGTCGATGTGGTGGTGCAGGTGACCAGCGTGTATCGCGACCAGTTCGATAGTTTCATGCGTCTGCTGGCCGATGCCCTGGACCGTCTGTCACAACTTGACGAACCGGACAACCCCATTGCCGAGAACAACCGGCGTATTGCCGCAGCGCTGGAAGGCAAGGGACTATCTGCCGACGAGGCCCGGGATGCAGCCGGCTATCGCATCTTCAGCAACGCGCCGGGGGCCTATGGCACCGGCGTGCCGGGCCTGGCTTTGCAATCGACCACCTGGGATGACGATGCGGCGCTGGCCCGCCAGTTTCTTTCCAGCAGCCGTTACGCCTACGGAAGCAATGGATGGGGGCAGAGCACGCCCCAGGCCAATCTGCTGGCCAAGCAACTGAGCGGCGCGCAGGCGGTCATCATGTCGCGCTCATCGAACCTGCATGGCGTACTGTCCACCGATCATCCCTTCGAGTTCATGGGTGGGCTGTCGGCCGCGATCCGTCATCTGGACGGGGCCTCGCCGCAACTGCTCATCAGCGACTTGCGCAGCCAAACCGTCAAGACCACCGGGCTGGCGCGCTTCCTGGCCGATGAGCTGCGGGTCCGCTACCTGAACCCGCAATGGATCACCGCCATGCAGCAGGAAGGCTATGCGGGAACACTGCAAGTGCTCAACGCCACCAACAACCTGTTCGGCTGGCAGGCGACGGACCCGGACATGGTGCGCGACGATCAATGGCAGGCGCTGTTCGACACCTATATAAGCGACACGCGCCAGCTGGGTACGCAGGAGTGGTTCGAACAGCACAACCCCACCGCCCAGGCGCAAGTGCTGGAGCGCATGGCCGAGGCCATCCGAAAGGGCTACTGGGACGCCCCGGACCAGACACGCCGTGCGCTGGCCGAACGTTGGCAGGAGCTGGAGCAGCAGTTCAATGTGGACACCGGTGCGCCGCTGACGCGGCAGTTCATTGCAGACATGGCGCAGGGCGTTGGGCTGGATAGCGCGTCGGCCGACACTGCCGATGCGGCCTCATCTCCGGCTCCTGCAACAGCAGGGCAGGCGGAACAAGCCAAACCGGCACAGCAGATACAGGGCCAGGTGCTGCAGCCCGTCGCGGCGCAGCAGTCGCAGGACCACACCCGGCAGTACTGGGTGTTGGCGCTGATGCTGCTGCTGTGCGGCGGCGGAGGCCTATGGCAGATTCTGCGCAACCGCAGCACGGCCGAACCCATTAGTTTTTGAATGACTTACCAAGAGAGAGCAATGTCAGCTTTTACCGAAATCGAAGCCCTGTTGTATGCCGTCTCACGTGTTTTCCTCGCTCCCGTAATGTTGCTGATCGGAGCCGCACTCGCCTATGCGCTGGTGGTGTTAGGCATGTTCATTGTCGAGGCTTGCCAACGCCGGCATGGCTCATACCTTGGCACATTGTTCATCGTTGCGCGACAGACGCCACAGAGCAAAAGCGGCCAGGACCATAAGCAGGCTGACATGAGCAGCGACGACCTGGAGCTGTGGATCATGAAGCAGCTCGAATGGCTGCGCATCGTGTCCCGCACCGCGCCCATGCTGGGGCTGATTGCTACCATGATCCCGATGGGGCCCGCGTTACTGGCACTCGGCGATAACGATGGCGCGGCGGTCGGCAAAAACATGGTCGCCGCATTTTCCTCTGTCATCCTGGCGTTGCTGGCGGCCAGTATCTGCTTTTTCATACTGACCGTTCGCAGGCGCTGGCTGCTGCAGGACCTGCGTCGACTGGAACGGCAAAATGCCGGTCAGGAAGGGAACCACTGATGCGTTTCCTGGACGAGGATGAAGCCAACGACCCGATGCTTTCGGTGGTCAACCTGATCGACCTGTTTCTGGTCATCATCGGCATGCTGATGGTCGTCATCGCCGCCAACCCCCTGAGTCCCTTCTCGCAAGATAAGGTGGTGGTCGTGGAGAATCCCGGTGAAGCCGACATGCGCATCACGATCAAAGACGGCCAGGAGCTGACCCGCTACGAGTCCAGCGGCGAGGTCGGTCACGGGCAGGGCGCACGCGCGGGTGTTACTTATCGCCTTGATGACGGGCGCATGATTTACGTGCCTGAAGACTGAAATCTGTGGGGTTGTCGGAATCCAGATCCTCGTTTCCACCTTCTTTCTGTTCGAACTGGTTCTTTAGCATGTCATAAATATGCAGTGTCAGTGGGCTGATCGTATCATCGCGCGTCCACATGGAATATGTCACCGACCGCAAGGCCGGCAGCCCTTCTGCGTCGCCCAGCACCCGCATGTCGGCCCCCAGAAGCTCCACACTGCGGGCTGTCACGCCCAACCCCGCACGAACTGCCGCTTTGATTCCCACCAGGGTTGGCGCCAGATAATTCAAATGCCACTTCAGTTTTGTCTGCCCTAATGCTTCCAGCGCGATCTTCCGGAAAATACTGGGCTCATCGGCCAGGATCAAAGGCAAGGCAGCGCGCTTGTTATGTACATAGTCGGCCGCGCAAATCCACGCGGTAGGCGAAGTGCGCAGCACAAAGCCACGCAGGTCTGTTGACTGTCGAGTCGAAATAGTCAAATCGATATCGCCCGACTTCAGGGCGTCCATCAGGAACGGGCTTCTATCCACGCGTATTTCAAGCCGAACCTTGGGCGCATGCCGTGCGATGTGCGTCAAGACTGGCGGCAAAATGGTGTCGGCGACATCCAATGGCGCTCCCAATCGGATGTCGCCTTCCATCTGCTTCTGGCCTATGGTCCTGATTGCCTCATCGTTGATGGCCAATAAACGCTGCCCATAGTCGGCCAGTTGCATGCCCTGTGGCGTCAAAACGCGGGTGCGGCCTTTCTTTTGGAATAGCGCATACCCCAGCTGCGATTCCAGCCGCTGCATTTGTTGGGTAACGGCCGACTGAGTTTTAAACAGCCTCATGCCTGCATCCGAAAATGTATTAGAGTTTTTGATGGTTACGAGCGTTCGTAGCAGCTCCATGTCAAGATTTTTCATAGGGGATATCCCTTAATTACATTGCATTAGCAAACGATGCCACATAGCAAACACATTAGCACTTCTTATATAAATGCCGCTAATTCTAATTTGTTCACCGGCGCATAGCCGCCTATATTTTGTTCATCACAGGAGCCTTTTATGACCTCAACAACCGAAAAATCAGCAGCCATTGCCCGTTTCATAGAACTTGCGAAGCAAGAAACCTCGCCGACAGTGACGCGAGAAGGCTTGGACAAAGTATTGAACGGCCTGATTGAAATCGCCGCACGCAAAGAATGGTGGTCCGACGACCAATACGCCGAACCCGCCGATGGCGAACTGCAGTCCCGCTACTTCATTCATGAAGATTCGGACAACACGTACGCCCTGTATTTGAACGTCATGAAACCGGGCAAGCAGATCCATCCGCACAACCACACCACTTGGGCCTGTATCGCGGCTGTCGAAGGGGTAGAAAATAATTATCTATATGAGCGTCAGGACGATGGTTCGCAGTCTGGCGTCGCGAAACTGGCAAAGACGGGCGAAAAGCGTGTTGGCCCCGGCGAAGGGATCGCGTTGATGGCCGACGACATCCACGCTGTCCAGATCCAGGGCGACGATGCCATTCGCCACTTGCATATGTACGGCCTGGCGCTTGAAAAGCTCACCGAACGCGTCGTCTTCGATACCCAGAACGATACATGCAAGATTATGTCGGTCGGCGTCAAGACACAGCGGAGCAATGCCTGATGTCCAAGCTGCCGCCAGCGAACGAGCTGGGCGTCACAGCAGGCGATGTAGCCGGATCGAGTCAGGCCGCATCACCCCAGATCGCGTCTTCGGGTAATGGATCGTCGGCCACCTTGCTGACGCAATTGGGCCGACCCGGCGCCGGCTGGGCGAACCCGCCCATCGTGAAGGGCAGCACCTATCTATTCGAGAACCTGGCGCATCTTCGCAGCACGCGTGCCAAGCGCGAACAAGAGCGCGTGCTGTCTTACGGGGCGCGCGGCAATGAAACACTACACGCGCTGGAAGACGCGATCACGGCGCTGGAGGGCGGGTATCGCGCCAAGCTGTTCCCTACCGGGCTGGCTGCTATCGCCATTACGTTACTGGCCTATCTTAAGTCGGGCGATCACGTCTTGATTTCAGACTCGGTTTATGACCCGGTCAGGAAATTTGCCGACGCCCAACTCGCTAACGCGGGCATCAGTTACAGCTATTTCGATGCGACCAGCGACGACTGGGTCGATGCGCTGCGGTCCAATACCAGGATGTTGTATGTGGAATCACCTGGTTCACTGCTGTACGACATGCTGGACCTGCCAGCCATGGCAGCGGTCTGTCAGCCGCGCGGCATACTGCTATGCGCCGACAATACCTGGGGGTCTTGCATTAATTATTGCCCGTTAAAGTTGGGCGCGGACATCTCCGTTATTGCGGCCACCAAATATCTGGGCGGCCATTCTGACGTCATGATGGGCGCCGTGACCACCACCCAAGCAGCCTTTCCCTTCATCGAACAAGCCAGCATCAATTTTGGGCAGACAGTAGGATCCGAAGATGCCTTCCTCGTCTTGAGAGGTTTGCGGACATTGGATCTGCGTTTGCAGCGCCACGCGGAAAGCGCGCTGGATATCGCTAATTGGCTGGCGCGGCAACCTGCCATTCGCACAGTCTTTCATCCCGCCCGACCCGAAGATCCCAATCATGCCTTGTGGAAACGGGATTGCCTGGGCAGCAACGGTCTGCTGTCGATTGAGTTCCAGCCGGGTTTGCAGGCGGAAATCATTGAAGCCGCTATTGATGCGCTGGAAATCTTTGGAATCGGATCGTCGTGGGGTGGCTATGAAAGCCTGGCTTTACCCATTGATATAAAACGCAGCCGTTTCGCGTCCAACCCCGGACACGTCGGCTACTTACTGCGGCTGCACATTGGACTGGAAGATCCCAGCGACCTGAAAGCAGACCTTCGCAATTTACTGACCGCGTTGGCCTGAAGCGCCTGCACCGTTGAACAAGAAGACAGGACGTTTCCCATTATGAGTGACCCAATTTTGCAGTTTATCGACGCACCGCAATTAAAAGACTGGATACATGACGACAGCGAACTGGCCTTGCTGGACATTCGCGAGCATGGCCAGTATGGCGAGGACCATTTGTTTTTCGCAGTGCCCCTGCCTTACAGCGTGCTGGAGCTGGACATCTTCCGTCTGGTGCCGGTCAAGTCGACACGCATCGTCGTGTATGGCGATGACAGCAGCCCAGCCATTGTGTCCGCCGCCGTCGGCGTCTTGTTCGGCCTGGGCTACACCCAGGTTTTTGCCCTGCGTGGCGGTATCTCCGCCTGGAAGCAGGCCGGATATGCAAGCTTTGCGGGCGTCAACTTGCCCAGCAAAACGTTCGGCGAAATTGCGGAGCATTTGTACAACACACCTAGCCTGCCGGCTGCAAAATTGCATGCGATGCTGCAAGACGAGAACGCGGATGTAATCGTTCTGGACGGACGCCCCATAGAGGAATATCGGAAAATGAGTATTCCCGGTGCGATCTGCTGCCCGAATGGTGAGCTTGCGCTGCGGATCAACGAACTGGTTCCCAGGCCGACGACCACGGTCGTGATCAACTGCGCCGGCCGCACCCGCAGCATAATCGGCGCGCAAACCCTGATCAACCTGAATATCCCTAACCAGGTATATGCATTGGAAAACGGCACCCAGGGCTGGTATTTGGCCGATCTGCCGCTAGAGCACGAGTCCAACCGCCTCTATCCTGAAACCATAGACGAAGATGCCAGGCCCGCGCTGCAAGAACGCTCGGCCCGTTTAGTCAAGAAGTTCCAACTGAAAACCGTGGATGCGGCCACCGTGACGTCGTGGCTGCAAGCAGGCACGCGGAATGTCTTTTTGTGCGACGTACGCACGCGCAACGAGTACCTGCAAAGCATGCCGGCCTATGTGCAACATGCGCCAGGCGGCCAATTGATCCAGGCTACGGACCAATATGTGGGCGTGCGCAAGTCCACCATCGTGATTTGCGACGTCGATGGCATACGCGCTCCGGTGGTTGCCAGCTGGCTGAAGCAGTTGGGTTGGGATGTTTGCCTGTTGACCGACCCGCAGAATCTGTCCGGCTTGCCGGACCCAGCGAAGTTCGCACCGGAGCTGGAACATACGGCCACGCTCGATGCGGCCCGGCTGGGCGCTTTTATCCGCGAAAACACAGAAGCGATTATTTTGGATGTACGGTCCAGTCAGGAATACCGCAAGAGGCACTTAAAGGGCGCCTTGTGGGCCATCAGGCCCACGCTATTGGCCCAGGTCGATAAGTGCCTCACGCCTACCCGCCCGGCGCCCATTCTCCTTCTGGGTTCCGGTCTTGGCAAACTGCAGATTCTGGCCCATGACCTGGAGCATGCCGGCTATACAAATATCCATGTGTGCACGGTCACCAACAAGGCCCTGGAGCAAACTGGCCTGGACACGGAAAGCAGCGACAACGTCCCGCCCGACTCCGAGTGCATCGACTACTTGTTTTTCGTCCATGACCGCCATGACGGCAACAAGGAGGCAGCCAGGAAGTATCTGGAATGGGAAACCAACCTCGTTTCCCAAATTGACGAACAGGAACGCAATACGTTTTCGATTCAACCTTGATCGAATAAAGTCGTCGCCATCATTCCAACCCACCGCAGTGCAGGAGACATATCATGCAATACATTAGTAGAAAAACAATGGTTCTAAGTTTGATTACCGCCGCCGCGACACTGGCAGCCAACACCGCCATGGCCAACAAACTGGAGGATATCAAGGAGCGGGGAACGCTGATTTGCGGGACTCAGAATGCCAGCTCGCCGTATGGCTTTCAGGATCCCAAGACACGCGAGTACGTCGGGTACGATGTGGATATGTGCAAGGCCATCGCCAAACAAATGGGCGTAAAACTGCAGCACAAACCGCTGTCTACTGAAGCGCGTATTCCCGAACTCAAAATGGGCCGTGTGGATATCGTCGCGGGCTCCATGGCATACTTGCCCGCCCGAGCCAAGGAAGTGGACTTCAGCCTGCAATACTTGCAAGGCAACATAAAGGTTCTGGTCAAGAAAGACGCTGGCATCAAGACCCTGGCCGATCTGGCCGGCAAGAAAATCTGCGCCTCATCAGGTTCCAGTTCGGCCGCCATAGCGTCCAAAGTCCTGACAAAATCTGACATCCTCACGTTTCAGACCATTTCACAGTGTTATCTGGGGCTGCAAAGCGGCAAAGTTCAAGGCGTAACGGCCGGTGAACTGGTTTTGTTGCGTTTCCAGAATGACTCGCAAAAAACCGATACCCCGATGCAAATGGTTGAAGAGCCTACCTATACCGAACATATCGGCGTGGTGGTGGACAAAGGCGAAACCGAGTTGCTCGCAGCGGTCAATGCAGCTATTCAGGAAATCGACAAGTCCGGCGATCTCACCAAAAACTACGACAAATGGCTAGGTCAAGACACTATCTATAAGCTCAAGCGCGGCTTTAAAGTCGAACCCGTCGCCTCCGCCCAATAAAGTATAAAAGGATAAGGGTTGCACCAGCAGCCCCGTTACCCCATGGACTTTTCCCTGTTGTCAGACCCCGGCATGGTTCACATGCTGGTGTCGGGCGTGATGATTACCTTACGGTTATTCGTCGGCGCGCTGGTGTGCGGCTTTCTGATTGCGCTGCTGCTCTCAGGGCTTCATCTGATACCGTCGACCATCACGCGCGCCGTCATCGCCCTCTACGTGGAGTATCACCGCAATGTGCCCACGGTGGTGCAAATCATGGTGTGGTATTTCGGTATGCCCGAAATTCTGCCCAAAGCCGTACGCATGTGGATCAATCAAGGCAACACGGAATTTTCATTTGCCTTGATCGCCCTGTCGTTGAACGTCAGTGCCTACTATTACGAGGACATCCGCTCGGGGATCAAGGCCGTTGCCGGCACTCAGAATGAAGCGGCGCGGTCGGTTGGCCTTGGGGCCATACAAGCCTTGACCTATGTCATCCTGCCCCAGGCGGTGCGCATCAGCATCCCTCCCATCATCAATCGTTCGCTGATTTTGTTCAAAGACACCAGCCTTGCAATGGTGATTGGCGTCACCGAGCTGACGTATCAGGTCAAGCGCATCGAGAACATGACATTCAAGACCTTCCAGATCTTCCTGGTGGCTACGCTGATTTATATGGTGATTTCCTTGTCGATCTCGGCGTTGGGCGCCCATATGTCCCGTAGATACCCTGCCAGTTTCAAGAGCTGATCATGATCGAATTCCTGCATACCTATGGCTTGATGTTTTTAATCGGCTCCTGGCCGCATGGGCCTATCGGCGGCTTTGCCGGCAGCCTTTTGTTGGCCGGACTGGGCCTGGCCGGAGCCTTTCCGCTGGCGTTGATAGTGGGCATTGCGCGCACCAGCGAGCTGCGCCCAGTCAAATTGGCCTCAACCGTTTGGGTTTATACGTTCCGTTCGATCCCATTGATCATGATCATATTCTGGGCGTACTTCCTGCTGCCGGTACTGATCGGCACCGAGGTTCCCGCCTTCTCGACTGCCTTGTGCGCCATCATTGTTTACGAATCGGCGTTCCTGGCCGAAATCATTCGGGCCGGCCTGGAGGCTTTGCCCCGCGGCCAGACCGAGGCCTCGCGCTCTCTGGGCTTGTCGTACTTCAAAACCTTGCTTTGCATACAGCTGCCTCAGGCGCTGAGCAACATGATTCCGTCCCTGCTGAACCAGTTCGTCTCCACCATCAAGGCCACGTCGATCGCCTACATCATCGGCGTGCAGGAGGCATCTTTTGCGGCCCAACAGATCAATAGCATCGAACTGACCAGCACTCTGCGTACATACTTGATCTTGGCCCTGTTTTATTTCTTGCTGTGTGCACTGTTGTCCAGACTGGCCCGCATTCTGGACACGCATCTGACCAACAAGCGTATGGGCATTGCCTGACCTGGAGACCAATATGATCGAATTTGAAAACGTCAATAAATGGTATAAAAAATATCACGCGCTGGATAACGTCAGCGGCGACGTGCGGACCGGCGAGGTGCTGGTTGTCTGCGGTCCCTCGGGTTCAGGCAAATCCACGATGATCCGCACCATCAACAAGCTGGAAGAAATCCAAAGCGGGGCGATCCGCTTCCAGGGCGAAGACATTACGGATAAGAAGCTCGATATCAATCAACTGCGTGCCAAGATAGGCTTTGTATTCCAGTCATTCAATCTGTTTCCACACTTGAGCGTGCGGGATAATATTGCGCTTTCGCCGATCAAGGTCGCAGGCTGCAGCAAAGACGCCGCCTATGCGCTGGCGGAAGAATTGCTGGCCAAAGTGGGCTTAAGCGAGAAAGCCGACGCCATGCCTGTAAACCTTTCGGGCGGGCAGCAACAACGCGTCGCCATTGCCCGCGCGCTGGCGCAAAAACCGCCGCTTATCCTGTTTGATGAACCCACCAGTGCGCTGGACCCCGAAATGGTGGGTGAAGTGCTGCACGTCATGAAGGACCTGGCGTCGGACGGCATGACCATGGTCTGTGTAACCCACGAAATGAACTTCGCCAAGGATGTGGCCGATCGCATATGGTTCATGGACCAGGGCCAGATCCTGGAAAAATCCACCCCGGCCGAGTTCTTCTCGGCGCCCAAGCACGATCGCGCCAAAAAGTTTCTGGCTGATATCCTGCACTGATATTCTGGTATGTCACTTTCTGGTATGTCACTTATTCCTTTTGACCATTGCAACGATGATCACGAACAGCTCATCCCGTGCCTGCTCCTCGGTAATGTCCCCCGTGACGGCAGCATGCGAAAGCGAATCTGCCGCCCCCAGCATTGCCCACATGCTGGCCATGGAAATGCCTTGAGACCCGCTGAAGGGCGCGAGAATCCGCTGGCACTTTTCGATGAAGGCTTGCTGGTATTGCCGTTTGATCGTCGCCAGCTCCGGCGATCCGCTCAGCGCGGCCAGAACTTCGGGAATTTCACGCCCCTGGCTTTTTACGCAGGCAATATAGGTTGATGCAATGACGCTGGCTTTGTCTTTCAAGGTGGATCTACTGGCCGCGATGGCTGCATCAATGATGGCGGTCTGGCGCACATCGAAGTCCTGATAGAGCGCCGCGAGCAAGCCATTGCGAGTTCCGAAGTGGTCATAGACGACCGGCTTGGTGACGTCGGCCTCTTCGGCGAGCCGCCCCAGCGTCAAGACGTTCGTGCCCTCGTCGCTAATCAGCTTCCACGAGACATCCAAAAGCTGACGCAGCCGCTCCTCTCTGGATAGGCGAAGCCGGGGGGGCGCACTGCGGTTTGCGGTACTGCGCGGCGTGTTTGACATTGATTTTCGGCTATTCCGCTTCACTGTCTGGATGCGGAAAAAACGTTGCGCCCAATCTTGTGCGCGGCATCGAACTGTGAATCCGGAAATTGAGCGTCCGATAGTAAAAGCAGATCGGATGTTACGACGCGAGCGCCGCAATAGTCAAAGATGCCGCGATCAATCTGCGATTTCATCGCGCCGAAGTAACCGTGCCGGGCATAGGTTTTCATGTTGGCGCCTCCGATGGCGACCAAATGAACGTCAAGGCGATAAAGCTTCTTCTTCAGCTTGCCGTCCGGGCCTTCGTCGTAGGCCCATCCATTGGTGAATACTCTGTCGATCCAGCCCTTTAGAAGCGCCGGGAAGGACCACCAATAAATGGGATAAACCAACACAAGCGCGTCTGCCCGGTCAATCCGCGCATGCTCTGCGGCAACATCCGCAGGTGGCTCGGCCTGTTTAAGGTGAAGGGCGACATCGGCCGCGGTAAAGCCTGGATCGAAGCCTTCCGCGGCAAGATCCGCGATCTCGAAGCTGCGTTGAGGATCGGACGCGGATATCCCGTTCGCTACCCGGGCAGCGACGGCATGAGTGAAAGATTCCTGATTGGGATGCGAAACAACGATGAGTGCGTGCATGAATGCTCCGATTGACGTTTGAAGGTCTATATACTAATAGTAACCTACCAATAGTATATTAAGCAATCCAGGCAGGCACTGCGGCAACGAAGGAATGAAAAGCCTCAGCTTGTTGCAGCCAATACGGATTCGGGGGCGCGGCGGAAGCTGATGGCAAGCCGGTTGAAGGCGTTCATCAGGCTGATGGCCATCGTAAGGTCTGCCAGCTCTTTCTCGCTGAACACCGCGGCGGCGGCGTTGAAATCATCGTCAGGCACCTGCGTTTCCGCCACGCGGGTTACTGACTCAGCCCACGCCAGCGCAGCCTTCTCGCGGTCGCTGAACAGCGGTCCCGCCTCTTGCCAGGCCTGCACGAGCGCAAGCTTTGCAGGCGACACGCCTTTCTTGATCAGGTCATGGGTATGCATGTCCAGGCAATAGGCGCAGCCATTGATCTGGCTCACGCGCAGATAGACCAGCATGACGAGGACCTCATCCAGCCCCGACTGCACGACATAACCGTAGACGCCGCCAAATGCTTTCACACCGCCAGGCGATGCTTTGGTGTAATCCAGTCTCATCTAAATCTCCTATTTGTCGTTAGTCGTTAGTTCCTTGTCGTCCGAATCGACGACAAACACGGCCAGCAGCTTTGCTGGCTCGGTCTTGCTGGCATTGCGGCTCACCGGATGGCGGGAACCAGGCTCCTCGTAAAAGCTTTCCCCCGCCTTGTACACCTGCTCCGGATCGTCGTTCACCTTGCTGACTATGCTCCCAGAAACGACGTATGCGTAGATGAATGCCGACTTGGCATGGGCATGAGGACGCGAGGCTGCTCCAGGCGGGTAATGCACTTCCACGGCAATCAGAGATTTGCCCGGAATGTTGGATATTGCCTTCTCGAAATTCGGCTTGACCGTAACGCTGGCATCGTCAGCCATGGCTGCTCCGGTAAAGGCCAAGCCCGCAGCCGCTGCAAGAGGAAGAAGAATGCGATGAAATTTCATGTTCAGCTCCTTAAAGGTTAGAATAATGACCGGTTAGCAGGCCATAAAAAAGAACTAAAAACGTCAATTTTTAATGCACCACGCGCTATGAGCAACCTGAATCTGAAGCTTGACCGTGCATCCCGAATTTCATTGGCCGAGCAGATTCGGCTGGGTATCGCGGGTGCAATAGAGGGTGGGGTACTCGTTCCTGGCGCCAGGCTGCCATCGTGGGTGGACATGGCTGCACAGCTGGGCGTGGCGCGCGGCACGGTCAAGACCGCGTATGAGCGGCTAAGCGATGCGCAGATGGTGGTCTCGTCGCGCGCCGGCGGAACCAGGGTCGCCGGCCATACTGCCGTCGCGCATTCCATCACGGAACATAAGCGCTCCATCGATACGGATCTGCAGTCCGCCTTGTATCAGCATTTCCTGCCCGGCCCTGCAGTCTTTCAAATGGGCGTGCCGGCATCGGATTGTTTTCCGGCCACGTTGTTCGCGCGGCTGCGATCGCGTGCGGCACGTGAAGAAGTCGAAGCGCCGGCGACCTATCCCGACCCGCGAGGCGAATATGGACTTCGACGCGAGATCGCGGCGCATCTGGCCTTGTCCCGCGGCATTGAATGCCAGCCCTCGCAGATCTTCATTTCTGCGGGTTTCTCAGGCGCGCTCGGCATTGCGCTGCGGGTAATACAGGCCGAGGGTCGAAAGGCCTGGGTAGAGAACCCGGGTTTCCTGCTCAGCCGCAGGGCGTTGGAGATTGCGCAGCTTACGACGGTACCCGTTCCGGTTGACGGAGAAGGCCTGGATGTCAGCTACGGCGAAGCACACGCACCCGATGCGGCCCTGGCTTTGGTAACCGCGGGGCAGCAGGCGCCCTTAGGACCAACATTGTCGCTCGCCCGCCGCGTGCAACTCCTTGAGTGGGCGGCACGTGTGAATGCCTGGATCATCGAAGACGACTACTTGGGTGAACTCCAGTTGAGACGCCGCGCGGCTCCCGCATTGGCATCGCTGGATCGGGCTGGGCGGGTGATTCATATCGGGTCTTTCAGCAAGACAATCAGTCCGGCGCTGCGGCTGGGATTCGCCGTCGTACCGGGCACCCTGGTATCCCGATTCGAGGAAGTCGTGGCCTGTTTTGCTTCCGCGCCCGGGCTCGCAGTGCAAATGGCAACCGCGGAATTCATGCGGGAAGGGTACTATATGCGGCATCTGCGTCGCATGAAGCGCATCTATGCCGCCCGAAGCAACGCACTTCTGGCCGCCCTGGAAGCCAGGGGGTTCGAGGCCTATCCAGCCGGACTTGCCGCGGTGGTCAGGCTGCCTGATGGCGCCGACGACACGGCGATCGCTCGGGAAGCCTATGCCTACGGGCTTGCGCCCGCAGCTCTATCGGGAATGTATTGCTCGCCGTCCACGCAGCGATCAGGACTGCTTTTGGGTGTGGCCACAGCGATAGAACGGCAGCTTCCGAATGCATGCGACCGCTTGCGCCATTTGGTGCGGGAGTTTTCTTAGTGTTTATTCGTGCCATTAGGCCAGTGCATTAATGTCCCAAGATCGGCTATACGTGCTCGTGTTCCAGAGGCTGAATTTTGGCAAGCACATCGGCCAAGGCATCTTTGGCGTACGCTTGATCGTAGCTTAACTGTAGGCCAGTCCAGAATTCGTCGGAGGTGCCGAAGTAACGCGATAAACGCAGCCCGGTGTCCACAGTCACGGCACGTTTACCAGCCACAATCTCGCCGATGCGCCTTTGTGGCACGCCGATCTCTTTAGCCAGCCGGTATTGGCTAATGTTCATTGGCTTCAGGAACTCTTCCATCAGGATTTCGCCAGGGGTGGGGTAGGGTACGGTGCGCATAGTCGCCTCTTTAGTGGTAGTCCACGATTTCGACGCGCTCGGCGTCATGGCCGGTCCAGACAAAGCAAACGCGCCATTGATCGTTGATGCGAATGCTGTATTGTCCTTTTCTGTTGCCTTTCAGCTGCTCAAGCCGATTATTCGGCGGGATCCGTAGATCTTCGATCCGGGCGGCCCGCTCCAGCATGGCCAACTTGCGCATCGCTACCGTTTCAATATTGACGTAACGGGCAATTCGAGTGCCTTGGAACATGGCTTCAGTGTCTCGGCAAGCAAAGGACTTGATCATGCCGAATGCTAACGCAGTTCGTTAGTAACGTAAAGAGATAGTGTTTTCAGCTGAAGAAAGGTGGATTGGAAGTTATCCGGACTTTCCAGCTAACTGGTCTTCGCTCTTATTTTGTTATTGTTGGCGAACTAGCCAAAAAGATTGGAGGTTTGCCGCAGGTTTCGGTTCCAACCGGAACCGAGTGACGGCGCCGTTGAGTATCTACGGAAAAGCTGTATTGCTTCTGCTGAATGTAGTTATGCTTGAGGTTGTTCATTGATCAAATGTCAGTTGCCATTCTGGCTCGTTGGGCATGGACATCGTCAACACCTGGAACCTTTTCATGCTTGCCACTTTAACGCCTTACTTCCCTGCCTGGACCCACGCATGGCTGGGCTCGCTTGTTCTGCTCAGCCAGGTGTTGATTATTGTGATCGGCGCCTGGTTATTGCAAAGCGGTTTGCGACGCCTCTTGCGGCGCGTAAGCGCCCACTACGACCTGCCTGCGCATTTGTTGAGGCCCACCGCGTCCGTCGTGCGCTGGATCATCATGACGACGGCCGTGCTGCTGGTGCTTGGCAGGCTGGGTGTCTCGGGAACGGTGCTGTGGACGGCGTTCACGGGTTTTGCAGCGGTAGGCGCCGTGGCATTCTTCGCCGCCTGGAGCGTGCTTTCCAACATCTTCTGCGCCTTTTTGATCTTCACCGCGCGCCCATTTCGCCTGGGCGATTACGTGGAGATTCTCGATACCGCCGAAAAGCCGGGGGCCAAGGGCGAAGTGGTGGATATCAGCCTGCTGTACGTCACCTTGCGGGACAGCTCCGAAGAGCACCCAGGTGCGCTTTTGCAGATACCTAATGCGCTGGTGTTCCAGCGGATTGTGCGACGCTGGAAAGGCGGACCGCCACGCCAACCAACTGGCGGCCGTGCATCGATTTTGTCTGAAGTTGGCGACTGACCGTTTGATTGATGCATGGCATTCCCGTGCCGTTCTTGCTGTCGTCGTCTTGATGGTGGCGCTGGTATTATCTCCGGCCATCAGTGCACATCAGAATCTATCCGTGCAAGCGTTGCGCTTTATTGGCGAACAACAGATCCCGCATAAACACTTATTTCAGCAAACCGCCGTGGGCGGGCTATCCGGACTCGACTACGATGCGGCCACAGATAGCTGGATTCTGGCCAGCGATGACAGCTCGTATTTTGACGCGGCGCGCTTTTACACGGCCAAGCTTGTTTACGACGCACACTCGTTTACTGCGGTGTCGTTGACCGGCGTGACACCTTTCAGGCAGCGCAATGGCAAACGTTATTCGCGCCGCTGGATGCCCGGTGAAATTGCGGATGTCGAAGCGATCCGGTTTGACCCTGCTGACGGAAGCATCTGGTACACCAGTGAAGGCGATCGCATAAGGAAACTGAATCCGTTTATTCGGCATGCGTCGCGATCTGGGCAATTCATCGAGGATCTGACAGCGCCTTCGTTGTTCAACATGCGGCGTAATCAGAAGACGGGGCCGCGCTCCAATTTGTCGTTTGAAGGGCTCACATTTGCGCGGGACGGGCAATCGCTGTGGGTGGTGATGGAGGCGCCTCTTTGGCAGGACGGCGATGTACCGACGCCCTTGGCGGGTGCCATGGCGCGTCTTACCCAATATAGCCGTGACGGCAGGGCGCTTCGACAAGTGGCGTATCCCATCGATGCCATACCCGTGGCGCCTGCCACGGGAAGATTTGCGGATAACGGCGTCACAGAAATGCTGGCGGTCGATCATGAACGGTTCCTGGTCGTGGAACGCTCGGCAGCGCAAAACGAGGCAGGACAGTACCGCAACTTTATTCGTATCTATGAAGTAGGTACGTCGGGCGCCACGGATGTTAGCGGTGTTGTGTCGTTGAAAAATGTTGATTTTCAACCGGTGGCCAAGCGTCTGGTGCTCGACCTGACGACGCTTGGTTTGCCCAAGCTGAACAATATCGAAGGCATGGCGTGGGGGCCCAGGCTTGCCAATGGGCATGGCAGCCTGGTGCTGGTGTCGGATGATAATTTCAACGCCAGCCAGGTTACACAGTTGCTGGCATTCGAGGTGATTCTGGAGAATCCGTGATGCTAACCGACCCATGACGTACTTGTGTAGCACGCGGGCAATCAGAATGCTCTACTACGTTCGATGAAGGCATCTGCGCCGACGTGGAAGCGCTCGACCAAGGCTGCAATCTGACGGGTGTTGAGCATTCGGCGGCCCGCCAGGATCTCCGACATCACGCTCTGGCTACCCACCTCGGGAAGATCGGATTGGTTCAGTCCGTGTTGATCCATTAGGAAGCGCAGCACATCGCGGGGAGATGAGGCCGGGATGGCATGGTGGCCGGCTTCATACTCATGCACTGCCGCCGTCAGAAGGTCCAACAAGTCAGCCAGGGGCTGTGTAGCATCCTCGCGCGCAGGGGTGTCGCGGGTTTCGTCCAGAATCGCTTCAATCAGCGCCAAGGCGCGGTCGTAATCCGCCTCATTGCGGATCGCGCCCACGCCAGCGACGGCGCGAAACTCGCCATAGCTGCGGGCGACCTCGGTCAGGTCGGGGATCACGGCTTCCATGAGTCGTACTCCTTGTGCGTAAAAACGTGCTTGATAAAGATAGTCTGAGAACGGAACACTACATCGGCAATGATTCGATATTTGTTGCCGCCTACGTCGAAGACTACATAGCCACTCACCCAATCCACGGTGTTGAACACTCTTTTAAGCGCCCGGAAATCTGCTGCCTGGGCGTGTTCCAGCGTGGTGTGCCAATGAAGCAATGCCCCGGTGGATTCCGGGTGGCTTGTCCAAAACTCGCGCAATGACCGCTTGGAGATGATGTGCATGTCCAATTATCGCAATAACAAATAAAAATCGCAATAGCCGATGTCATCGACAAGCAATTCAGAAGCATAAGGCCGGTCGCCAGGATTCTAGAAATTCTGCATGAAAAGTTGCCTATGCTGACGCGCGCGCGGACGGTCGGCGCAGCGGTTCAGTCAACTCTTGAGGCTGGTAACAGGCACGTGCAGCGCCATCAGCTCGGCGACCCAATCCATGAACACACGCAGTTTCGTGCTGACGTGCCGGTTCGGGGGAAAAGCAAGATAGATCGGCATGGGTTCCAACACCCAGTCCTGGAACAGGTGGATCAAATCACCACGTTCGACGTGTGCTTTGGCCATATAGCTCGGCATCCAAAGTACGCCCATTCCGGCGAGGCCTGCCGCAAGATAGGCATTGCCGTCATCGACGGCTAGGGCGTAGCGGCCCTGTACGGTTACGCTGTCTCCGTTGCGATGCATGGTGCGCGCAAGAACACGTCGGGTGCGCGACCACAGAAAACCAACGATACGGTGATGGGAGTCTTCCAGTTCTTGTGGACGAGTGGGTAGGCCCGCCTGTGCCAGGTAAGCAGGCGCCGCATAAACGCCCATCTGCAGGCTGCCCACATGCCGCGCCACCAGCGACAGGTCGTTGAGCTCGCCGCCACGTATCACGCAGTCCACATTTTCATCTATCAAATCCACTACCCGGTCGCTGACACCCAGGTGTAGTTCGATATTGGGATATTTTGCATGGAACGCAGGCAGGGCTGGCACAAGAATCTTGCTGGCAAACGGGCTGGGCACGTCCACCCGCAGTGTGCCCCGTGCAACTGCCGAGGCACTGGACAGACTGGTTTCCGCATCGTCCATGTCCCCCAGCAACCGCAGCACTCTCTCATAATAGGCGGCGCCGTCGGCGGTGACATTCACCTTGCGCGTGGTGCGATTGAGTAATCTGACACGCAAGCGCGCCTCCAGTTGCTGCACGAGCTGTGTCACGCTGGTCCTGCTCATGTGGAGCGTATCGGCTGCCTTGGTAAAGCTGCCGGTTTCCACCACACGGGCGAATGCCTGCATCGCATCGAAACGATCCATCTTTACTCCAGTCTGTTTTATTGTTTGGGTTTTGCAAACAATGTTGAGTGCGATTGCTAGTTTATCGTCGAAGTGTGGTTCGTTAAAGTTTGCTTCATGACTAACACCGGTCGATGTCGACCGATAGCTGATGGAGATACTTCAATGACAACACGTGACGCCATTTTTCCCGCCGGTCGGCATGACCTCTACATGCTGCATACCTATTCCGCAGCGATCAGATCAGGTGATCTTCTGTTTGTATCTGGCCAGGTCGGCAGTCGCAGCGATGGCTCGCCCGAACCCGACTTTGAGGCTCAGGTCCGTCTGGCATTTACCAATCTCGAGGCAACCCTGCAAGCGGGTGGATGCGGGCTTGACGATATTGTCGACGTGACCACCTTTCATACGGACCCCGAAAATCAGTTTGGCACGATCATGACCGTTAAAAACGAAATCTTCCCGGAAGCGCCGTATCCGAATTGGACCGCGATCGGCGTCAACTGGCTCGCAGGGTTCGACTTCGAGATCAAAGTCATCGCGAAGTTGCCTGCGGCAGCAGAGCGCGGGTAGGCCGGTTCGTGATTGAAGCGCTCCTTGTGCGTGTCGGTCAGGCCGTAAAGATAGTCGATGCACCAATCAGACAGGGGCCGCTTCCGCAAAATGCGCAGACTGGCCGAAACACTCGAGTAGCAGTTCGGTCAGAACCCGTACCTTCCGCGCGGGATGCTGACCTGGCGGTCGGATGATATATATGCCAGCCGGCGGCGGTGGATGGCCGGTCATGACCGGGACAAGCGCGCCAGACGCTATGTGTTCATCGATAAGGTAATCGGGAAGCGCTGCAATACCCAGCCCGGCTACCGCGGCAACGGCAAGAGCTACTCCGCTGTCAGCCTTGAAGCGCCCCTGCGGACGAACGGTGATGATTTTGTCGCCATCCATGAGTCGCCAGGCTTCCGTTCCCTGCATGAGGGCTTGATGTGCGGCCAGATCCTCCGGCGTTTCCGGGAACCCATGCGCCTTTATATAGTCCGGGCTCGCGACGAACTTCCCATAGAGCGGTCCGACGCGTCTTGCGATCAGGTTCGAGTCCTGAAGCGTGCCAGCCCGGATTGCACAATCGAACCCCTCGGCGATGAGATCGACGAAGCGGTCACTGTAGGAGGTGTGGATGTGGAGCTGCGGGTGGCTCCGTGCCATTCCCGCGAGCACGGAAGCGAAGTGGGTCGGACCGAACGAAAGCGGCACGGCAACTCGCAAGCGGCCGCAAAGATCACCGGCGGGCAGGATCGTTTCCTTGGCTATTTCGATCTCGGCACAGGCCCTGGCTGCATAGTCTCGGAATGTGGCCCCGGCTTCTGTGAGAGCGGCTCCGCGGGTGGATCGTGTCAGGAGCTGGATGCCAAGTTCTGCTTCAAGTCGGAAAAGCCGGCGACTGACGATTGACTTAGATACCCCGAGCCGGAGCGCAGCAGGCGAAATTCCCCCAGCATCAGCAACTTCTACGAATGTCTGCAGTTCTTCGATGTTCAATTTAGTGTTCCTTGTTTCGCGACACAGCTCATCACAGAAGGGTACTACCGTATCGAGCATGCGAACAGCACAATACTGTTTTCGGCCAGCGTCGCCGCTGGCGCCTGTTTCCCGGAACCAATCACCCTTGCAACGACAGAGAATATTATGACAAGTGAAACGATCCGCAATCCCCAGACCGACCAACTGCTAACGCCCGAGAATTCGGCGTTCATCATTATCGACTACCAGCCGATCCAGGTCTCGTCGATTCGCTCGATGCCGCGCGACGAGCTGGTGTTCAACATCGTGAGCACGGCTAAGGCGGCGGTGAATTACAAGCTCCCGATCGTTCACTCGACCGTCAATATCGCGACAGGTCTCAACAAGCCGCCGATCCCAGAATTACAGGAGGTGCTCGGCCACCTGCCGACCTACGACCGCACTTCGATCAACAGCTGGGAGGACACCGCGTTCAAAGAGGCCGTCAAGGCGATGGGCCGCCGGAAGCTCATTATGACCGCGCTTTGGACCGAAGCGTGCCTGACCTTTCCTGCGCTCGACGCGATCCAGGAAGGCTATGAGGTCTATGTGCCGGTCGATGCGGTTGGCGGCACCTCGTTAGCGGCACACGATGCGGCGCTGCGCCGCATGGAACAGGCGGGTGTCAAGCTCATCAGCCGGGTACAGATGTACTGCGAACTCCAGCGCGACTGGTCACGCAAGCAGACTGTCCCAGGCTTCATGGGCGTTTTCGACAACTTCGACGGTTTCAACGTCGAAAAGGACGCCGAGGAAGCCGCCAAGAGATAAGCGAACGTCTGACACCTTTTGGCAGTGCGCGAGTCGGTAACGATCTCCGCGCCGGCGCTGAGCACTGCAGGCTGAGTTGCATATCCTATTCCCCAAACACCAAGAGAGATTTCCATGTCCAGCAAACTTGAACTGCTTACCCCGCAGAACAGCCAGCTTATTTTCATCGACCAGCAGCCACAGATGGCTTTCGGCGTGCAGTCGATCGACCGTCAGGCGCTGAAGAACAATGTCGTCGCCCTGGCCAAATCAGCCAAAGTCTTCGGCGTGCCCACCACTATCACCACGGTCGAGACGCTTGGCTTCTCCGGCCACACCTATCCGGAACTGCTGGCGGTCTTCCCGGATAACAAGCTGCTGGAACGCAGCTCGATGAATTCGTGGGATGACCAGAACGTGCGCGATGCGCTGGCCGCCAATGCCGCGCAGGGCCGCAAAAAAGTGATCGTCTCGGGACTTTGGACCGAGGTCTGCAACCTGAGCTTCGCGCTGTCATGTCTGAAGGACACCGATTATGAGATCTACATGGTGGCCGACGCCTCGGGCGGCACCTCGGTCGAAGCGCACCAATATGCGATGGATCGGATGATGCAGGTCGGCGTGGTGCCGGTGACCTGGCAGCAGGTGCTGCTGGAATGGCAACGCGACTGGGCTCGCAAGGAGACCTATGACGCGACGCTCGCCGTGGTGAAAGAACATTCGGGCGCGTACGGCATCGGCGTCGATTACGCCTACACCATGGTTCACAAGGCCCCGGAGCGCGTCGAGCATGGCGAGACTGTCGGCCCGAATCCCGCAGTCTGAGCCGGTCCTGCGGTGGCGTGTGCCGATTGGGGCGCCGCCACCTATCCATTGATGTTCACGGAGGCTGAAATGACCGAGAAACTTACAGTTCGAACTTCATACGAGGATGAAGGCCACAAGGGTCGCTTTGTCGCCCGTATCGATGGTATTGATGAAGAGGGCGAACTGGCCATCTCGAAGGTTTCGGATGTGCTGGTCATCGCAGATCACACCTTCGCCCCGGATGCGCTTCGCGGCACGGGCGCGGCTTCGGCGCTGGTCAAAGCCCTGATCGCGGATGCCCGCGCTAAAGGTTATCGTGTCGTGCCGCTTTGCCCCTATGTGCGGGCGCAGTCGCTGAAGTATCCCGAGTGGTCCGATGTCATCCAGCATTGAGGTGGGAGGCACTCTTTCGATTGGCGTGCTGTTTCTTGCACATCTTGGGCTCTGCGCAGCTTATATCCAGGGCGGGCTGGTCAAACTGACTGATTTCCCCGGTGCCGTCGCTGAGATGGCCCACCTCCGACTGAAACCGCCCGCCTTGTTCGCCGTCCTGGTGATAGCGCTGGAACTGGTTGCTTCTGCCATGGTGGTAGCGGGCTTCCTGCGCTGGCTGGGTGCGCTGGCGCTGGGCGGATTCACGCTACTGTCCACCCTGATCGCGCTACGGTTCTGGGAGCAGCCGGCGGGTGAGGCCAGGCGCGCAGATGCGAATTCCTTTTTCGAACACCTCGGTCTCATCGGGGGATTCCTGCTTGTCGCCTGGCTGGATCTCGCTCGGATTCCGTCCCTACATCTGTGACGAAAGCAGCCTGAAGTTTCTAAAACCACCTCACCCGTCCAGGAGAACCGGATGTCCCGGAAAGATCTGATCATCATCAACGCCAAGGTCACGACGCTCGACCGGGGCAACCCCTCGGCAGTAGCGGTCGCCATCCGCGACGGCAAATTCCTCGCCGTGGGGTCCGAGACCGAGGTCCGCGCCGCCGCGCCCAGGGCTGAGGTTATCGACGCGAAGGGCCGCCGCCTGATTCCCGGCCTGATAGACAGCCACACCCATATCATCCGCGGTGGACTGAACTACAACATGGAGCTGCGCTGGGACGGCGTGCCCTCGCTTTCCGAGGCGATGACGATGCTGAAGCGCCAGGTGGACCGCACTCCCGCCCCACAATGGGTGCGCGTGGTGGGCGGCTTCACCGAGCACCAGTTCGCGGAAAAGCGCTTGCCGACTCTGGACGAACTGAACACCGTCGCTCCCGATACGCCGGTCTTCATCATGCATCTTTATGACCGGGCGCTGCTGAACGCTGCCGCCTTGCGCGTCGTCGGCTACACAAAGGACACACCGAACCCGCCCGGCGGCGAGATCGCGCGCGATGCGAATGGCAATCCCACAGGGCTGCTGCTGGCGCAACCCAACGCGACGATCCTTTATTCGACGCTGGCCAAAGGGCCGAAGCTCGACCCGGACTATCAAATCAACTCCTCGCGGCATTTCATGCGCGAGCTGAACTGCCTCGGTGTCACCTCGGTCATCGACGCGGGCGGCGGGTTCCAGAACTATCCCGACGACTACGCCATCATCGAGAAGCTGCATGCGGATGGCCAGATGACGGTGCGGATCAGCTACAACCTCTTCACCCAGAAGCCGAAAGAAGAACTTTCCGATTTTGCCTCATGGGCCAAGCAGATCAGCCCCGGCCAGGGCGACGACACTTATCGCCACAATGGCGCGGGCGAGATGCTGGTCTATTCGGCCGCCGATTTTGAAGATTTCCGCGTTGAACGCCCCGAGATGCCGCCGAACATGGAGGCCGATCTGGAGCCGGTGATCCGCCTGCTGGCCGAGAACCGCTGGCCGTGGCGGCTGCATGCCACCTACGACGAGACGATCTCCCGCGCGCTCGACGTCTTCGAGAAGGTGAACCGGGACGTACCGCTGCAAGGCATCAATTGGTTCTTCGACCATGCCGAGACGATCAGCGACCGTTCGATCGACCGGATCGCCGCGCTAGGCGGCGGCATCGCGGTGCAGCACCGGATGATGTATCAGGGCGAGTATTTCATTGAGCGCTACGGCGCGAAAGCCGCCGAGACCACCCCGCCGATCAGGAAGATGCTGGAGGCGGGCCTGCCCGTTGGAGCCGGCACCGATGCTACGCGGGTGGCGAGCTACAACCCATGGGTGTCGCTGTCGTGGCTGGTGACATCGCAGACGCTGGGCGGTACACGGCTTTACCCGGCCGCCAACCGGCTCGACCGCGAAACCGCGCTCAGGCTTTGGACCGAAGCAAATACCTGGTTTTCCAATGAACAGGGCAAGAAGGGCCAAATCAAGGCCGGGCAACTGGCCGATTTGGCACTACTGTCGGACGATTATTTCTCGGTGTCCGAGGACGACATCGTGCACCTGCGCTCGGTCCTGACGGTGTTGGGCGGCAAGGTTGTGCATGGCGAGGGGGATTACGGTCCGCTCGCCCCTGCGCTGCCCGTGCCGATGCCAGATTGGTCGCCCGTCGCCACCTTCGGCGGCTATTACAAAACGCCCGAGGCGCAGGCCAAACTGGCGCTGCATTGTGGCTGCACCAAAGCTTGCGCCGTGCATGGGCACAATCATGTTGCAGCGCTCGGCACGCAAGTGCCCGTTGCCAACGCCCGGACATTCTGGGGTGCGTTCGGCTGCGGATGCTGGGCGGTGTAGAGCGTCTGTCCATGTTTTCAAGATACCGACCGAATCTATTTCCCGCTGAAAAGGAGCCGAAATGACCGCCACTGACATACCCGCCTCGGCGAAGGGCCCGCTGAGCTTCCCGGTCTTTCGAGCGCTGTGGATTGCCACGATCATTTCCAACGTCGGCACCTGGATGCATGATGTAGGTGCCGCATGGCTGATGACCTCGCTGTCGCCCAGCCCACTGCTGGTGGCTTTGGTGCAGGCCGCCACGACCCTGCCGATGTTCTTGCTGGCCCTGCCGGCCGGGGCGTTGGCCGACATCGTCGATCGGCGGAAGATGCTGCTGGCCGCACAGGTCCTCGGCCTTGCTGGCGCAGCCCTTCTGGCCTTCCTGACCTTTCAAGGGCTGACCACCCCGTGGGTGCTGCTCGCCGCCACCTTTGTTCTCGGCGTGGCGGCGGCGCTCAGCGCGCCGGTGTTTCAGGCCATCGTCCCAGAACTGGTCGACAAGGCCGCCTTACCCGATGCGGTGGCGCTCAACAGTCTTGGCGTCAACATCTCGCGCGCCATAGGCCCGGCGCTTGGCGGAGTGATCGTGGCGATGGCTGGCGTTCCGGCAGTCTTCGCGCTGAATGCCGTGTCGGTTTCGGCGGTACTGATCGTGCTCGTCACATGGAAACGCCCCACGACCGTACGCAGCTTACCGCCCGAACATTTCTTCGGCGCGCTTCGGGCCGGTTATCGCTATGCAAAACATTCGCCGGCGTTGCGGCTGGTTCTGATCCGCACCCTGGGCTTCTTCCTGTTCAGCAGCGCACTTTGGGCGATGCTGCCGCTGGTGGGCCGCCGCGAACTGGGGCTGGATGCGGCGGGCTACGGCGGGCTTCTCGCCTGCATGGGCGCCGGTGCCGTTGTCGGTGCATTATTGCTGAAACAACTGCGCAAGAAGATAGCGTCCAACACGATCTCGATCTGGGCCACACTGCTGTTCGCGGCTGCAACCCTCGCACTGGCGCTGGCGCCCAATGCCTGGCTGGCCGGGGCCGTGATGTTTGTTGCCGGCCTCGCCTGGATCGGCATGCTGACCTCGCTCAACGTCGCAGCGCAGATGGCCTCGCCCGGCTGGGTCAAGGCACGGGCGCTCGCAGTCTATCTGCTGGTGTTTCAAGGAGCCATGACGGGCGGTAGCATCCTGTGGGGTACCCTTGCCAGCAGCGTGGGCGTCACCGGCGCCCTGACCATCGCAGCCATCGGCCAGACGCTGGCGATCGTGCTGGCCCTGCGCTGGCGGCTACCGAAGGATTCCACTACCGATCTGGCGCCCTCGAACCATTGGGCCGAACCTGTCGTCGCGCTCCCGCTTGCCAATGACCGCGGCCCCGTCCTCATCGAGATCGAATACCGGGTCGCCCCGGAACAACAGGCCGCGTTCACCGCCGCCCTGCGCAATTTTCGCATGACGCGCTATCGCGACGGCGCGATTCGTTGGGATGTGTGGGAGGACGTCGCAGAGCCCGGCCGTGTGGTCGAGGAATTCGTCGTCGAAAGCTGGGTCGAGCATCAGCGCCAGCATGCGAGGGTGACCCATAGCGATGCCCTGGATCAGGAACTGTTGAATGCGTTTCACATCGGCGATCGGCCGCCGGTCGTTCGCCACCTGTTGCGACCACTTTGACACTGATTCTGAACACTGAGGTCGCGCGGATGGTCCGGGCGACAAACAAACGGGAGACACGACATGATTGAAATGGTCATTGAGCAGCGGCGTCGCAGCCTCGGCGGCGGCTTTGAAGTTGGCCGCGTATTGCCGTTCGCAAAGCAGCGCATGGTGGGGCCCTTCATATTCTTCGACCACATGGGGCCGCTCGATCTCGCGCCAGGCCTTGATCGGAGCATGGATATTCGTCCCCATCCGCACATCGGTCTAGCAACGGTAACCTACCTGTATGCCGGCGAGGTGATGCATCGCGACAGCCTCGGCTACGAGCAGGCGATCCGGCCACAGGAAGTGAACTGGATGACCGCGGGCCGCGGCATCACGCATAGCGAGCGGTTCGAGCGCGCACGGGTGCAGGGCGATCACCTGCACGGCATCCAGGCCTGGGTCGCGCTGCCGACCGAGCTGGAGGAAATCGCCCCGTCCTTCTCCCATCATTCCGGAATCGATTTACCGCAATGGAGCGACTCTGGCGTGAACGGACAGCTCATCGCCGGCAGCGCCTATGGCCTGACCGCCGGCACCGTAACGCATTCGCCGCTGTTCTATGCGCATCTTGACATGATGCCGGGCGCAACCGCCGAGATACCAAGCGGACACAAGGAGCGCGCGATCTACATTGCGACCGGTGCGGTTGAGTTGGATGGTACGCGCTACGAGGCGGGCAGGATGCTGGTGCTAGGCGCGACTGCCTCGCGCGTGCGAGCCCTGGAACACGCTGCAGTGATGGTTCTTGGCGGCGAACCCGTCGGCGAGCGGTTCATCTACTGGAACTTCGTGTCGTCTTCGAAGGACCGGCTTGCCCAGGCGGCGTCCGACTGGAAGGCGGGAAGGATGAAACTGCCGGACGCCGACGATGAGGAATTCACCCCGCTGCCGGAAGACGGCGGCGAACACTCCAGCTAATCACTCAAGAAGGAAAACATCATGGCAGTCAAACTTGCGATCATTTTTTACTCTACCTATGGCACCAACCATGAAATGGCATCGATCGCTGCCGAAGCTGCAAAAGCAACGAACGCCGAGGTGCGACTTTTGAAAGTCGCCGAGACGGCTCCAGAGGAGGTCGTTTCCGGGCAAGAGGCCTGGAAAGCACAGGCGGACAAGGTCGCTAACATCCCAACCGCAACGGTAGAAGACATGGAATGGGCTAACGCCTACCTGTTCTTGGCTCCGACACGTTTTGGTGTTATGGCAAGCCAGATGCGCGCTTTTATCGACAGACTCGGAGGCGTTTGGATTAAGGGTGGCCTTGCCAACAAGGCAGTATCCGCGATGTCATCTGCCCAAAACCGACATGGCGGACAGGAAGCAACAATCCTTTCCTGCTATACGACGATGTTTCATTGGGGGGCAATTGTGGTGGCCCCCGGTTTTACCGATCAGTCGATTTTCAAGGTGGGCGGTAACCCCTATGGCTACAGCCACACACAAGGCGACGAATTCACCGAAGATGTGAAGGCCGCGATCAGTCATCAAACCCGCCGCTTAATTGATGTTGCTGAAAAAATCAGCAGATGAGCAATCTTGGCGCAAGCTCCGCCGTCATCTTACTCATATCGGTGTGGACGCAGTCGGGGGTTGATGCATTGGACCTTCCGGCGATGCGTTTCGAGATTCGCGTCACCGCAATCATTCATTGAACACCTACACGGCGGGGCCGAACTGGTCGCGGCGGTGGGCATGGCTGGTATCGCCATGGCGCCCTCAATACGGTCATCAAGAACGAGCAACATAACCGCATTGATATTGCAAGGCTTGGTCAACACCCGGGGCGAAAGTGTGGCAAGTTCACGGCGCTTGGTTTCGTTGCAACGAAATGCAGAAGAAGTGACGTCTTCACTTCACAAGCAGACTCTCGATCACCTCCACACCGGTGGCAAGTCCGTCCTCGCCTGACATCTTTTTACCCAGCTCGGCCGCCCGTGCGACGACAGATTTTCTTTCCACAAAGCTGATCGCTGCGGCAAGAGTCTTCGGGTCCGGATGCGTGGGAGAAATTGGCGCCGGCGCTACACCCAGCCGCTGAAGACGGCTTGCCCAAAAATACTGGTCGCCCACAAACGGCATGACGATGGATGGCCTACCGGCCCGTAGCGCCGAATGGCTTGTTCCTGATCCACCGTGGTGAATCACCGCAGCCATACGGGGGAAAAGCCAATCGTGAGGGGTGTGGTCGATGCAAAGGATGTTATCGGGCAGCTTCAGATTGTTCATACCATTCCAGCCGCCGGAGAACACCGCCCGCCGCCCGTCCAGCGCAGCGATTACTGAGTCAACAATCTTGGTCATATTGAATCCGGTCATGCTGCCAAACCCCATGTAGATGGGAGCCGTGCCGGCCGCAAGGAAACGGACGAGATCAGGTGAAGTAGTATGGCGGTCGCGCGCGGGAAGCGCCCACTGACCGCACAGATAGGCGTTAGCGGGCCAGTCCGCGGGACGCGGCAGGATCGTCGGCGAGATGCCGTAAAGCATGGGGTGATCCTTCCACAGCGTTTTCCGAGGCGGCAGGCCCAGCACCTCGGTCCTGGCTCGATTCAACGCCTTCTTGAAAGCAAGCCAGAACAACTGGTTGGTGAGGGTGAGGCTGGGCCGATTGAACCAACCAGGAACCCGTGAGGGAGGCAAGAACGGAGAAGCAAATTCCCGCGAAGGCGTCAGCGGAATCATCCCCGTCCCAATGGCCGGAACGTTCAGGCGTTCGGCGATCGAGAGCCCAACAAAGCCGGCCAGCCCCGACGTTACGACTGCTTCGCAACCCTCTGCAACGGCCAGGGTTTGTTTCATCCACGCCGCGCTATTTGTATTCGTCAGTTTCACAAGCGATTTTGCCGTGCTTGGTGGTCCGGCTTGCCCCCAATCAGTAAATAGTTCCCGGACATCACCCGAAAGCGGCGAGGCAGGGATCCCAAGCTCGTGCGCCCATCCAAGGGTGCGGGCTTCTCCGAGCAGATGAACCTCGTGCCCCGCCGCGCGCAGGGCATGGCTCAGGGCGATCAGCGGCCGTGTATCGCCCTCCGTACCGTATGTCAGCACCACGAGCTTCATGAGCTTTTCCAGTCTGAAGTAAACGCCGTATAGTTTGGTTGCAGTGCGACGGCGTGGCGTCGATCCGTGCACGCAGTTCCAGCGGGTCATTGAAGGCCATGTAGAGGTTCTAAGCGCGTCGCTGTAATGAGTAAGGGTTCCCACCGAACAAATGACACATTAATCCCATATCTTACGACCACAACCACGGAATGAGCCTGGGTTCGCCACGCGCAAAGCTGGGTTGAAGACATTCAGTTTGCCAAGTTGACTGTTCAAAAGCTAGGAGTATCCGACTTGAAGACTTATCCGATTTCCGATTCTCTTGTAGACGGCAAGCCGGGCACTCACTGGGTATTGGCAGCGGTTGCCAATGGTGTGGTGGTGGCATTGCGTTACATAGAAGACGTAAGCCCGCTCTCACCCGATCACATTGACGGTGCCAACGCGCTCTTTTTCATTCAACAATGGTTGGACAGTTCCGGAGCTCACTCCGGTGATGCACGAAAATTGAAGGCGCTGGGTCAACTTTCCATTGGCCAGTGCAGCGGGCGCGAGTTTGTCGAGGCATGTCGATAGTTCGAAGGATGTGGCATCATGGGCCACGACGGGCAAGATAGCTTTAGCGTCCACCTCAGAGGCCGTTATGTCATCGATAAGCGAACACAGTCCGAATAGCGAACCGGCCTCGCGTCCGGTTGCGGCGGTCATCGCCGCGGTTTTTCGAGAAGGCAGAGTGCTTCTGGTGCGGCGAGCCAACCCGCCCGATGCCGGACGCTGGGCTTTTCCGGGCGGGAAGATCGACGGGGGAGAAACAATAGAAAACGCGGCGGTTCGCGAACTCCTGGAGGAAACTGGGGTCGTCGCGGAACCGCATCGGGTCTTCACCGCAGTCGACGTCTTTGACCGCGACGAGAGCGGCGGTCTTCGCCGGCATTTTGTTCTGATTGCGGTGCTCTGCAAATGGCAATCGGGAGAACCAATCGCCGACGACGACGCGCTTGAAGCGAGATGGTTCAAGCTCGATGAACTCGATGATGCAAACCTCGCGTTAAGTCTTAATGTAGCGGAAGTCGCGCGACAAGCAGCCAATATCTTCGAGACCGGCAAGTAGACACAGGGCTTGATGAAAATGCCGCCCAAGCCTGTGGCCGTTGAGGGCGCCCAGCATTATGGTTCGATCATTATTGCTTCGTCTTTGTTGTGCGGCAGGTGGAGGGGTCGAGCAGTGCAAGCGCCGGGCGAACCGCGCCGTCAAGCAGCGCCCGCTCGGGTCTTGTTCTGGCAAGGACGCGCAAGCCGATATGAACGCTCAGCAGAAGCCGCCCCAGGTCTGTGGCCGACTGGCATGTCGTGATCGTTCCATCGCGCTGGCCGGCGCGCGCGCACCGGCGAAAGAATGCTTCGATCCGGCTAAGAACGCCTGCCACGATTTCCTTGAATTCGGGGTCATGGGGCGCGACTTCCAGCGCGGAATTCACGAGCATGCACCCCTTGTGTTGCGGATCATCCAGTGACCGCTGGATGATCTCTGAAAAAAAGGCATCGATGGCCTGGCGCGGGGGCAGCGTGCCTTCCAGCCGGCGCACGCGATCCGCAAAACTGGCGTCAATATAGTGCTCGAGCGCCCGGCGATACAAGGCCCGTTTGTCGCCGAACGTATTGTAAAGGCTGGCGCCGGTCAATCCCATCTTGTCCGCAAGCTCTCTTACCGAGGTCGCTTCGTAGCCGCGCTCCCAAAAGCATAGTGTCGCGGCATCCAGAACTGCGGCTTCGTCGAATTCTCGTGGTCGGCCCATTCCAATCGTTCCCAAGTGACGTCAACGTTGTGAATTTTGAACAACTCGACTATTCTAGAGCGAATGATCTAAAACTCAAAGTTGCGTCCGATATTCTTCCATTGCCGCGAGCTTGATGCGGCCGATAAGTCTGGCAACTGTGCGTCGTTTTCCATCACACTGTCAATCAGGAGGCCTGCCCCACATGATTCGTTTCTACTACCATCCAACGCCCAATCCCGCCAAGATCGCGCTCTTTCTTGAGGAAGCGGAACTCGATTATGAGGTCGTGCCGGTGGACACCAGCAAGGGCCAGCAGCACGACCCGGAGTTTTGCAAGATCAACCCGAATGGCAAGGTTCCCGCAATTGTGGATCTGGACGGACCCGGCGGACAACCGGCTGTAGTCTTCGATTCCACGGCGATCCTGATGTACCTTGCGGAGAAGACCGGGCGCTTCCAGGGCCAGGCCCAGGACCGTCCGCAGCTCTTGTCATGGCTGCTTTTTATTGCAAGTGGCCTTGGGCCGTTCTCGGGGCAGGCTGTACATTTCCAATACGCAGCACCCGCGGGCCTGGACTACGCCGTCAATCGTTACCGCCGCGAAGCCGAGCGTCATTACAAGGTCCTGGACGATCACTTGAGCGATAGAGAGTTCATCGTCGGCAATGAATA
Source organism: Pseudomonas sp. (assembly GCA_036675275.1). Taxonomy (GTDB): domain Bacteria; phylum Pseudomonadota; class Gammaproteobacteria; order Burkholderiales; family Burkholderiaceae_B; genus Pollutimonas. The sequence continues at coordinate 291,894 of JAKFFG010000008.1, forward strand.
CACCATCGCCGACATCTCTGCATGGGGATGGCTGGACAGAGCGCCCAGAGTGATGAAGGGAGACGAGGATCCGTTGGCGCCGTACCCGAATATCAGACGTTGGTTTCGAGAGGTCAATGCCAGACCCGCTGTTGCACGCGCGCGCGCGGTTGCATCCGATGTCGAGTTCAAAAAAGTGAATGACGAGGAAACCCAACGTGCGCTGTTTCCCTCGAACTTCGCACCGGTGGTTTGAACCGCCATTCGTATAACCCATAGTTTGAGGTCTGAACATGAACGAACAGGGAAACAAAGCAGCGGTTAAGGGCCATCCCAGGACAGGTATAAAGGCTATCGTGTTCGATCTTTACGGGACGCTGTACGACGTTCATTCGGTCGTTCAACGGTGTGATGCTGCGTATCCCGGTCGAGGCGTCGATATCAGCACGATGTGGCGGCAGAAACAGCTCGAATACACCTGGTTGCGCAGCATGATGGGGCAGTATATTTCGTTTGAACAGGCGACCTACGACGCGCTGGTTTACACCTGCAATCACTTGAAACTGGATCTCGACGAGACAACCAGCACCGTGCTGTGCAATGCGTATCTGAACCTATCGCCATATCCGGAGGTACCCGCTGCACTGCAGCGATTGAAAGATATGGGACGGCCGCTGGCCATCTTGTCCAATGGGTCGGTTTTCTCGATAGACAGCGTTGTAAAGAGTTCTGGCTTGCAAGAATATTTCACTCAGCTGCTCAGTGTTGAGCGGATCGGGGTATTCAAGCCCGACTTACGCGTCTATACGCTCGCTTGCGAAGCATTGGGTCTGGCGCCACATGAGATTCTCTTCGTCTCGTCAAATGCATGGGACGCATCGGGTGCGCGCCATTTCGGATTCGACGTGTGCTGGGTTAATCGCCGCGACAATACATTCGACGAACTGGGCACGGCGCCATCATACGTGGTTCGTGGATTGGACGAAGTGCCAGAAATTGTCAGTAACACATAGACTTGTACCTGCCCGGCGCATCCATGCAGTCGCGCCATCCTTATCCTTGGAGATGCAGCAATGAGCAACACAACCGAATATACGCCGCCCGAAGTCTGGACATGGGACCAGGAAAGCGGCGGTACGTTCGCCAGTATCAACCGGCCCGTCGCCGGCGCTACCCACGACAAGGAGCTGCCCGTCGGCAGGCATCCGCTGCAGCTCTACTCGCTTGGAACGCCGAACGGGCAGAAGGTCACGATTATGTTGGAAGAGCTGCTCGCGCTCGGCCATACCGGCGCGGAGTATGACGCCTGGCTGATCAAAATCAGCGAAGGCGACCAGTTCAGCTCTGGTTTTGTCCAGATCAATCCCAACTCCAAGATTCCGGCGCTGGTAGACCGCAGTGAACCGACGCCGATCCGGGTCTTCGAATCCGGCGCGATCCTCATGTACCTCGCCGAGAAATTCAACGCCTTTCTGCCGACGGACAGGCTGGCGCGCGCCGAGACGCTTTCCTGGCTATTCTGGCAGATGGGTTCGGCGCCCTTTCTAGGCGGCGGATTCGGCCACTTTTATGCCTATGCACCCACCAAGCAGGAATATCCAATCAATCGCTACGCCATGGAAGTCAAGCGCCAGCTCGACGTGCTCGACCGCCAATTGGCCGACAACGAGTTTGTTGCAGGCGCCGATTACACGATTGCCGACATGGCGATCTGGCCCTGGTACGGTGGACTTGTGAAGGGCTGGCAGTACGACGCCGCCAAATTTCTTTCGGTGCAGGACTACAAGAACGTCGTACGCTGGGCCGACCAACTCTTGGCCCGGCCAGCCGTCGAGCGTGGTCGCAAAGTCAACCGCATGCGCGGCGCGCTATCCAGCCAACTTCATGAGCGGCACGACGCCAGCGACTTCGATACGAAGACGCAAGACAAGATCATGGGGGAGCAGGGATAGGCGTTGCCAGCATAGCGTTCCCGCCCGCGGTTCATAGCCACAGTTCGCGCAGCGGCGCCTGCGGCGAAAACCTGTGTGCAACTTGCGCTTGCAGCAGTTCGGCAGTGGCCAATGCGTCTGTCAGTGCATGATGGGCGCGGTAGCGCGGCAGCCGGTAGCGCGTTCGACTGGCGGCCAGCCGGATCGAGGCAGCGCGCGCTCGCCGGCCCATGAGGCGGTCCAGAAGACTTGACGGCTTGCGGTGCAGCCTTGCTTCGAGCTCCATCGTGTCGATGACCGGAAACTCAATGCCTTCGCCGATACGCGCCTTGAATGCGGTATCCAGAAAGCCGCGTTCAATGCCACGACAATGCACGACAACAATGCGGCCTGCCAGCGCCTGCAGTAATTCACCAAGGATTGCGCTCATATCCGACGCCGCTTCAATTTGCGCATGGGTGATCGCATGGATGGTCACCGACTCCGGCGTCAATGCGACGCGGGGTTGCACCACCCAGTAACGCGAAGCGCTTAACTGGATGCGTGTCGTCGTCATCGGCACGACCCCGATGCTGACAATCCCGTCGCGCACCGGATCAAGGCCGGTGGTTTCCACGTCGAGCGCGGCCATTGGTACTTCATGCAATGGGTTCGTGCCCGAAGGTATGCCCTGCGCATAGTAGGCCTTGAGACGCGGATCGCGCGCCGTCTCGGCCAGCATCGTGAAGCGCTGTGGCCAGTCGGGCGCCTGCGCCGCTGCGCCGCCTCTCTCCTTGGTTTGCAGATCTCCCAGAAATAGCATGGTGTGACTACGCTCAGTTGGCCCGGCCGGGCTGATAGCGGAATTTCAGGTATTTCTGTGCGTTGCTCAGGATCAGGAAGGCATCGCGCAGGCTCTTGCGTTCGAACTCGGACAGCATCTCGGGCTCGATGCTGTTGTCCGGCTCATTGCCTGTCGTCAGGTCTTCGGCCTGACGGCAGGCCCGCACTGTCGCGATGAATTCGAGCGCGTCGTACAGGTCTTGTCCACGCCCCTGCGGCAGGATGGCGGCATCGATGATCTCGCGCAGGCGTTCGAAGGAATTGAGCGCCTGCGAACCGATCGCCAGCGCATGCACGCGGATCAGGTCGATCAGCGGTCCGGTGCCGCGGCGCTTGATGTTGATCGCATGGGTGTGGCGGCCATCGGATTCGACGACGAAATCCTTGAAGAAACCCAGCGGCGGCGTGCGCAGCAGCGCATTGCGCGCCATGCTGGCGAGGAAGCGCGAGTTTCCCCGGGCCTTATGCGCCACCAATTTACGCAAGCGCACCGCCCATTCAGTGCGGCCCCATACGCCGTCGAGGTCAAAGAAGATGCCGACATGGAGCAGCGATTCGGGGGTCGGCTGTTCGATCCAGTCGGTAAAGCGGCGTTCCCATACTTTCAGTGGCTGGCGCCATTGTTCGTTGGAGGCCATTACGCCGCCGGTGCAATAGCTGTAGCCGCAGCGCGCCAGCCCATCGCAGACGAAAGTGCCAAGCGCCTTGAACCAGGCGTCGTGTTGCGCCGGGTCGAAACTGTTGTCCAATATCAGGGCGTTGTCCTGATCCGTGACGGCCAACTGTTCCTGGCGAGCCATCGAGCCCAGCGCCAGAAAGCAATAGGGCACGGGAGGTGGCCCCAGTTCGGCTTCGGCCAGTTCCAGCAGGCGCTGCTTGAAGCTGCGTCCGATCGCCGCCATCGCGCTGCCTACCATGTGGGCGCTGGCGTCCTCGCCGACCATGCGAGTGAAGCAGGCACGTACATCCGGCGCCAGAGCAGCCAGCTCATCCACCGTCTGCGCCCGGAAGATGCTGCCGACCAAGAACAGGCTATTGCGCGATTCGTAGCGGATGATGTCCGACAGCGCTACGATGCCTAGCGGGCGTTGGTGCTTCATTACCGGCAGGTGGTGCACGTTGTGGCGCAGCATCGTCAACATTGCCTCGAACACCAACTGGTTATGCGCCACCGTCACGACGCCTGGAGTCATGATCTCGGACACTGGCGTGTCGTAATCCAGGCCTGACGCCAGCAGACGGCTGCGCAGGTCGCGGTCGGTAAGAATGCCCGACAGCAATGGCAATTCGGGTGCATCCGGGTTGTCGCTGACAATCAACAACGAGGACACGCCCTCTTGCGTCATGCGCTCCGCTGACTCGCGCGCAGTGGCATCGCACCCCGCCGTTACGGCGTCACGGCCGACAAGTGTATCGACGGTGGCCGACAGCAGGTCGTTGGCGTCCTCGCGACGCGACATCGCCTGCCGCAGGCGTGTGTGGTCCTCAATTTCCACGTAGTCCGCGAATGCTTCATGGTTGTCGAACAGCTCCAGAAATACCTGTTGCGGGACCAGGTAGATCAGCGAATCTTCCAGCGCACGCACCGGAAAGCGCACCCGACCCTGGCGCAACAGGCCGGATTCACCGAAGTAGCCGCCCGGCATCAGACGGTTGTACAGCGTGCCGTCACGCCGAAAGACTTCCACCGCGCCACTGCGCACTACATGCCAGCTTTCGGATGGCTGGCCAAACTCAATGATCTGCTCGCCGGACTTGTAATAGCGCACGTCGATGGCAGCGGCTACACGCTCCAGGACGTCCTGCGGCAACGCCTCGAAAGGCGGATGAGTACGAAGAAAGTCGAGGACTTCAAGCTGTTCGATCTGCATAGTACCGAAACGACAGTGTTGTAGGACTGAGCCCGCGGCCTGCAGGCCCGGTGTCTTTTTAACCGGAGCCTGCGGATGGTCTTAGCGCCGCGGCTCCGACATGAGTCCCTTGAAGATTGCCAGACTTGCCGCCAGCAACACAATGGCAAACGGCAAGCCGGTTGATACCGCCATCGCCTGCAAGGCCACCAGCCCGCCACTGAAAATCAGCGCGATGGCCACCAGCCCCTCGAACACTGCCCAGAAAACACGCTGCGGAACAGGCGCATCAACCTTGCCGCCGGCCGAGATCACATCGATGACCAGCGAGCCCGAATCGGACGAGGTGACAAAGAACACCACGACCAGCACGATAGCGAGAAAGGAGGTGATTTGTGCCAGCGGCAGCGCATCGAGCATCATGAACAATTGCAGCGGCAATTCGGCATCGCGCGCAGCCTGGTAGCCGTCTTGGACAACTTGTGTGATGGCGGTTTCGCCGAACACGGTCATCCACAGCGTGCAAGCCAGCGAGGGCACGATCAGTACCGAGACTATGAATTCACGCACTGTGCGGCCGCGCGAAACGCGGGCGATGAACATGCCGACGAAGGGCGACCAGGAGATCCACCATGCCCAGTAAAAGGCGGTCCAGCCCTGCAAGAAGTTGGTATCTTCCCTGCCCACCGGATTGGACAGCGCCGGCAGATACTGAAGATAGGCGCCCAGATTGGCGAAGAAACCGCCCAGGATGTCCAGTGTCGGCCCGACGGCAATCACAAAAACCAGTAACAGCAACGCCAGCACCATATTGATTTCGGACAGGCGCTTGACGCCCGCATCGAGCCCTGCGACGACCGAAAATAGCGCGATGGCGGTGATTCCGATGACCAATACTATCTGGGTAGGAATGCCCAGGGGCACGCCAAACAGGAAGTTCAAGCCCGAACTGGCCTGCGACGCGCCAAGACCCAGCGACGTTGCCAGGCCAAACAGGGTCGCCAGCACGGCCAGGATGTCGATGATGTGTCCTGGCCAGCCCCAGATCCGCTCGCCCAGCAGCGGGTAGAACACCGAGCGGATAGTCAGGGGCAAACCTTTATTGAACGAAAACAGCGCCAACCCAAGCGCCAGGACTGCGTAGATTGCCCACGGGTGCAGCGCCCAGTGGTAGATAGTCGCCGCCATGCCCAGGCGCGCAGCTGCTTCTGCATCGCCGGCTGCGGCACCAAGCGGCGCCCAGTCGGTGCGCACCCCGTTTGCCATTTCGATGCCATTGAATGCGGTTCCGTAGTGCGTCAAGGGTTCGGAGACGCCGAAGAACATCAGTCCGATGCCCATACCGGCGGCGAACAGCATCGAGAACCAGCCGAGATAGGAATAGTCGGGCTTGGCTTCTGTTCCCCCCAGCCGCACCCTGCCTAAAGGCGAGAACGCGACGACCAGGCAAAACAGTACGAAAAAATTGCCGGCTACAAGAAAGAAACCATCGAGGCTGGACGTCAGCCAGCTTTTCATGCCGCCAAACAGCGACTCGACCTGGTCGTGAAAACCGAGGGTCAGCGCCACGAACACAATCACCAGCCCGCCCGCGATGCCGAACACGGGGTTGTGGATGTCCAGGCCGAACGGGCCCACGTTGACAATGATGTTGTCCTGGCCGACCTGGTAGTCGGTGTCAATGGGATTGACCTCCCCATCGGGAACCATTGGGTCTTTTTTTTCTGGGTTCGCTTCCGTCATTGGGACTCCTTGATAACCACCCCCAACCGGGGCGCGACCAGCGCCGTATGCGCCTTCATCGAGCATTGCAGTATAGCAATTGAAGTTTTCTGGGTTTGACTTCTTGAGGCCATTCGAAGGTACAGGCCAGTATTGGCAGCTGACCGATGAAGGCGGCTCGGCGCTAAACGTTTGATCCGGTTCGGAGGGGTGCTCGCGGGCTGCCGCGCCCATTACATCAAAACGATAAGGTTAAGTGTTAACCCTATAACTTTGGGGTTTTGGTTGCATAAAGATGCGAAATCACTGAACAATCGCTTTCGCATCTCAAATTAACCATGGCGAAACCACAATGAAACTTAAAACACTACTGATGGGCCTGGCTTGTGTAAGCTTCTCGGTGTCTGCCTTTGCAGCCAAAGACTTCAAAGCTAACGTCCTATACGATCAGAAGCATCCATTTACGCATTACGGCTATCTGACCTGGGCGGACTATCTCAAGGACATCTCTGGTGGTGAATTAAACCCTAAGGTCTACACCGGCACCGTCCTGTTGGCGGCAAACGCCAGCATGCAGGGCCTGCGTGATAACGTAGTCCAGGTGGCTCATCACCCGGCTATTTATACGCCGTCAGAACTTCCCGTGGCCAATGCCATGCAGGAACTGGGCTTCAACTTCGACAGTCAGATGGCGGTGATCGCGGCCGTATCCGAATTCAGCATGAACAATCCTGTCCAGCTCGCCGAGTGGGACAAGTCCGGCATGGTCTATCTAGGCGCTTACGCCACATCGCCCTATGTGCTGTTTTGCCGAAAGCCCATCAATTCCTTGGCCGACCTCAAAGGCAAGCGTATTCGCACGGCTGGCTCCACGGTCTCTGACTGGGTGAAGCAAGTCGAAGGCATCGCCGTTAATGTGTCTTCCAGCGAAATGTATTCTGGTCTGGATCGCGGCTCGCTAGATTGCGCCAGTAACTCCCCGCTGGACCTTCAGGCTCGCTCACTGTGGGAAGTTGCACCTTTTACCGTGCTGGTTCCGACGGGCGTGTATTGGTCTGGCCCCGAATGGGGATTCAATAAGAAATTTTGGGCTGGACTGACCGACCAGGAAAAACAGTGGTTCAAGGAAGCCTCTGCTTATTCAATGGCCAACATCGTGGTCAATTATAAGAAGGAAGACAAGGCAGCCATCGAATTCGCCAAGGAAAAAGGCAATACCGTTTCCGACGCACCGGCGGACATCAAGGCATCTGTGGACGCGTTTCGCAAAAAGTCGCTCAACGACGTCTATGGTCTGGCCGAGAATAAGTACAAGATCCAGAACCCAAAAGAGACCCTGGATGACTTCATCAACACCTACAACAAGTGGGTGGAAGTTCTCAAGGACAAGAATACCGATAGCGTTGACGACATGAAGGCACTTTTCATGGCCAACATCTTCGACAAGCTGCCGGCCAACTACGGCATGTGATATATGCGAGTCTTGTTCACGACAAGCCGGTATCTGGCGAAGGCAGGCTTTTATTTGGCCTGCCTCGCGCTGATATTCATGGCCGGGCACATGTTCCTGGATGTGGTCTTGAGGCGCCTGGGAATCTACATAGAAGGTACGCTTGAATTCACGTCGTATTACTACATGATTTTCGCGGTGTTCTCGGGCCTTGCTTACACGCAATATAAGGACAAGCACATCTCTACTGACATTTTGGTCAACCTCCTGCCCAAGAAAGTCTCCGATTCGCTACTTAAATTTAATCTGACCATCCAATTGGTCTTATATGCATTACTGACCTACCAAACCACCATAGATGCTTTCAACTCGGCCTCCTTCAACGAAGAGGCCATGGCAAATTTCACCTTTTATATCTGGCCGGCAAAGTTCTCGCTGCCGATCGGGTTCTTCTCGCTTTGCCTGGTTGTTCTTTCGCAGCTTCTTGCTTCAAAATCCGAGAGAGACGCATGGACGTACAGTTAATTGTTGGTATCGCTGGCGTTGCCATTGCGCTGTTTTTGATCTTTTTGAGGGTACCCATTGGGGTAAGTCTCGCCCTGGTTTCGATCATCGGCATAGGCGTAGTGGCAGACGCGGACGTCGCCTTTAGCATCATTTCTTCCACGCCCTTCAATTTCGTTGGTCAATGGGAGCTATCCGCGGCACCCATGTTTTTGCTGATGGGATACCTTTGCTCCGAAACCAAACTCACTAACGGAATATTCAGGTTTCTGCAGATGCTTCTGCACAGGCTGCCCGGCGGCCTAGCCGTATCCAGCGTCACGGCGTGCGCAATCTTTTCAGCCGCTTCTGGCTCCAGCGTTGCCACGGCAGGCGCTATGTCCAAGATCGCGGTCCCGGAAATGCTCAAGCGCGGCTATGACCCGTCGCTGGCTACCAGTACGGTTGCCGCAGCCGGAACCCTTGGATCGCTGATTCCGCCAAGCGTATTGCTGATTCTATACGGAGTGTATGCAAACACGTCCATCGGGCAGTTATTCATGGCCGGCGTGCTACCCGGGCTGCTGACCGTCCTGCTGTATTTCAGCATGATCATCATCCGGTGCAAATTAAACCCTGAGCTTTATGGCCGTGGAGCGGGAACCACCGAATCGTACTCGGGACGAGAGATTCTTAAGGCGTTCACGCAGGTATGGGCGCTCCCCACACTCATCATCTTTGTGATGGTTGGCATCTTCTACGGGTGGTTTTCGCCCACAGAGGCCGGCGCCATCGGGTCCGTGACGGCCATCTTCATCGCCCTGATCAAGCGAACGATGACGCGCAGCGCCCTGAAGAATGCGGTATATGACGCTGCCTACAGTACAGCGAACATATTCCTGATCATGATCGGGTCTATTTTCTTCACGAAGTTTCTGGCTTTGTCTGGCGTGCCGGACGCCTTTACGGGTTTCATCCTGTCATTCAGCGAAGAGCGCTGGTGGATCGTAGTTTCGGTGATCATCATTTATTTGATTCTGGGCATGTTTATCGACTCGATCGGGATCTTGCTGCTTACCCTGCCTATCTTGCTGCCCTTGGTCGACGTCGCTCATATCGACCTTGTCTGGTTCGGTATATTGCTGACGAAAATGCTCGAAATAGGCCTCGTCACTCCGCCCGTCGGCCTGAATGTTTATGTCATCAAAGCGACCGCTCCACCCGGCATCAGCTTGGAAACGATCTTCAAGGGCGTCATCTGGTTCATCCTGTGCGACGCGGTCTTTCTGATTCTTATTTACTTTTTTCCCGCCATCGTCACCTATCTGCCCAGCATCATGAGGTAACCCCGATAATGTATACAGTTCTGAAAAACGCCAGCTATCTGGATGTCCGCTCTGGCACCTATCACACCGATAAGTCGATCATTATCAAGGGTGACAAGATCGAAAGAATCGCCGATGCTGGTAGCGTCGAAGGCCTGAATGATGCGAACATCATAGATTGCACGGGGCTGCATCTGCTGCCCGGCCTAATTGACGCGCATGTGCACAGCACTGCAATTACCCCAGACTTTGCCGAACTCGAAGTCACCTCCCCGTTTTATATTGCGATCAAGTCCGCCGATATCCTCTCGGGCATGCTGCAGCGCGGTTTCACCACGGTTCGTGATGCTGGCGGGGCCGACTATGGCCTGGCGGCCGCTACGCTGGAAAATCCCGCGCTGGGCCCAGAGGTCCTGTATTGTGGCAAGGCACTATCGCAGACTGGCGGGCACGGAGACGTCCGTACCAAGGGGCGGCGGCAATTCGAGGGCTGCTTCTGCTGTGCCGGTCTCGGCATTGTGGTCGATGGCGTTTCGCAGGTGCGCCGTGCGGCGCGCGACGAGATCCGAAAAGGGGCCACGCAGATCAAGATCATGGCATCCGGCGGCGTTTCGTCGCCAACCGACCGCATCGACAGCACCCAGTTTTCCATAGAGGAAATCCGTGCCATCGTCGAGGAGGCCGATGCTGCAAACATCTATTGCATGGCCCATGCCTATACAGCGCGCGCCATCAAGCGCCTGCTACGCAACGGGGTCAGGACCATCGAGCACGGCAATTTGCTCGATGAAGAATGCTGCGATCTTTTTGTGGAGACCGGCGCATATCTGGTACCCACCCTAATCACCTACCAGGCTCTGGCCAATGAGGGAGTGGCCAGCGGCTTGCCGGCTTCGATGGAAGAAAAAATCTACACCGTGCTGGAGGCCGGCAACGTGGCCCTGAAAATGGCCTATGACAAAGGCGTCAAGATGCTGTATGGATCCGATCTTCTCGGAACCATGCAGCGGCACCAACTGCAGGAATTCAGCATTCGCTCAAAAGTTGTCAGCAACATCGACCTGATCCGCCAGGCGACGGTCAATGCGGCGGAATGCTTTGGCAGGGTAGGCGATATTGGCGAAATTCTGGAAGGCGGGCTAGCTAATATCATTGCTTATCGAAATGATCCTCTTAAGGATATCCAGGTGCTCGTGAATCCAGAAGACAACTTAAGTCTGATCGTCAATCGCGGGGTAACCGTTAAAGACCAAGTCTAAGTACCGGAACGGCCAACTGGATGGTCAGGCATCGTAAATGCGAAGCGTCCGATGCCACTGCCATGTTGCCCCTACGCGTCTTGATGATCTATAACTTGGGCCCGACCAGGAGCGCGCTTTAGGCAAGGGTTATGTTTCAAGCAGGCGTGGCGCCGTGCTGGCTGGCCTTGGCCTTCGTTTGTTTCCGGATCAGGGCGATCAGGGCCGTGCTGGCCGGGGTTTGATCATGCCTTTCCATGAACAGCAAACCGTGGGTGCGGATGGGAGTCGGGCCCTCCAGGGGAATAACGCAAAGGGGCTTATTATGTTCCGCCACCGCGCTGGGCGCCGCGATGATACCCACGTTTTCACGCACGAGCAGTCCCAGCATGGCCGGAATCGTGTTCATTTCCGCGATAACGTTGGGCGTGGCCCCGGCAACGTTGAAGCACTCGTCCAGCAAGCGGCGCGTTGAAAAACTGGGCGGCAGCAAGACCAGGGATTCGCGATGCAGCTCGGCCATCCGCAGGCGCTTGCGCTTGGAGAGCGGGTGCGACTGGGCAACGATCAGGGCCAGTTCTTCGTTGAACAGCGGCTCAAAGCGTATTCCCTCCTGCTGCTCGGGGCGGTATGCAATGCCTACATCCAGCTGCTCAGCCTTCAGCCCATCTGTGATCGCGTCGCCAGACAGCTCTTCGATAACAATCTTGACCGTAGGATTCTGCTTCAGAAACAGCGCCACACAGTCGGGAAGAAAGCCCAGATTGAAAGTATGGGTAGTGCCTATGCGTACCGTTCCCGTCATGGGAATAACGGTTTGCTTCAGCTCGCTAAGGCCCTGGTCGATGACCGCCAGCGCCCGAGTGGCATAGGTAAGGAATGACTCTCCGGCTTCGGTAAGCACCACCTGTTTGCCGCTGCGGTTGAACAGGCGCTGTCCGATTTCTTCTTCCAGCTGGCGTATCTGGTGCGACAGTGTGGACTGGGTCACATGAACGCGTTCCGCCGCGCGCGTAAAGTTCAGCGAGCCCGCCAGGGCGATGAAATAGCGTAAATGTCTGAGTTCCATATCGGGCCCTGCTATCGATGGCATCGATGGTAACTGACGAAATCAATCATTTCTATCTTTTTATGTGGGCGTATAGACTTGGTCGTTCAATAAGTTGGATACCAAGAACCAATCGGCGCAGACGCGCGAAAAAGGAAGAGACAAACATGAATTTTTCAAAATCGGAACTGGTACACGGTCGTGCGTGGCAGCGTCTTATGATCACCCTGGTTGCCGCGCCTTTGTTTTGTATGGCGGCGCCTGCGCAGTCGGAAGAATTTCCCTCGAAGGCAATACGGATGGTGGTGCCATTCGGTCCGGGGACGACCACCGATACGATTTCACGGCTGGTCGCGGACAGAATGTCGAAAGAGCTGGGCCAGTCCATCGTTATCGAAAACAAGGCGGGCGCGGGCGGCACGATAGGTACCGCCCAGGTGGGCCGAAGCGCCCCGGACGGCTATACCATCATCATGGGCACGGTCGGGACGCATGCCATCAATAAAGAGCTGTATTCAAAGCGGGGCTACGATCCCCAGACCGATTTCGAGCCCATCGCCTTTGTAGGGCAAACGCCCACTTTTCTTGTCGTAAGCGGCAGTTCCCCGTATCACTCGGTCAAGGATCTTGGCGACGCCGCGGCAAAGCCGCCTGGCGTTACCTTCTCATCCGCAGGCAGCGGCACGTCCGGCCATCTTGCGGGCGAATTGCTTAAAGACCGCTTGGGCGGAGAGATGCTGCACATTCCATACAAAGAAGGCAGCATGGGCATGCAGGACGTGATGTCGGGCGAAGTGCAGTTCATGTTCTACCATCCCGCCGCCGTACTGCCGCATGTAAAGGCCGGCAAGCTTCGCGCCATCGGCGTATCAAGCAGTCGTCGCAGCATTGCCGCCCCCGACGTGGCCAGTATCGCGGAACAGACCAACAGTGATTTCGATCTGGTCGCATGGTTCATGATGTATGCGCCGGCGGGAACCCCACAGCCCGTCATGGACAAGCTGAAGAAAGCAGCCCATGTCGCGCTGAGCGATGCCGACCTGGCTGCCAAACTCAAGGCCCAGGGTGTAGAGCCTGGTGGCGAATCCACCAAGGACCTGGCAAAGTTCGAAGCCGACGAAATCGGCAAGTGGGCTGAACTGGTAAAGAAATCCGGCGCAAAGGTCAACTGACGCAATGCAAACCTTCATATATACCGCGCAGCCCGTCCGTGTCGTATTTGGCGTGGACGCATGGAGCGCCTTGAAAGACGAGGTTGCGCTGCTAGGCGCGCAGAAAGTGCTTGTTCTGTGCACGCCGCGCCAACGCGCACTGGCCGAGCGCGCTTGCGAAGCGCTTGCGGAATACAGCGCCGGTATATATGACCAGGCGGTCATGCATGTGCCCGCCGCCACGGTGAACGAGGCTCTGCGCGCCCTGCGCGTATCAGCGGCAGACTGCGTCGTGGCCATAGGCGGCGGCTCCACCATAGGCCTGGCCAAGGCGCTGGCCATGCAAACCACGCTATCCATATTGGCTGTGCCGACCACGTATTCCGGCTCGGAGATGACATCCATTTATGGCGTGACCGAAAACGGCCTCAAGAAAACAGGCAAAGACCCTCGCGTATTGCCGCGCACCGTCATCTACGACCCATCCCTTACCGTGAAGCTGCCTTTCGACACCTCGGTCGTGAGCGGCATGAACGCCATCGCGCACGCCGCCGAAGGCTTGTATGCCCAGGACGGCAACCCCGTGCTGGCATTGATGGCGGAAGAGGGCATACGCGCCATGGCCAGCGGCTTGCGCCGGCTGAAACAGGATGTGGATTCGCTTAGCGCAAGAGGGGAGTGCCTGTACGGCGCCTGGCTGTGCGGCACGGTGCTGGGCAATGCCGGCATGGCCTTGCATCACAAGCTATGCCATACGCTGGGCGGCAGCTTCAATCTGCCGCACGCCCAGACCCATTCGGTTGTTCTGCCGCATGCCATAGCCTACAACGCCGGCGCGGCCGCCTCGGCAATGCAACGCATCTCGCGCGCCCTAGGGCAAGACCACGTACCTGCGGCGGGCGCCTTGTATGACCTGGCCCAGTCGCTAGGCGCGCCGCTGACACTACAAGAGATAGGCATGGGCCGGGAGCACCTGGACCAGGCCGCGGACATCGCGGCTTCCATGCCGTACTGGAATCCCCGCGCCATCGAGCGCGGGAGCATGCGCACTTTGTTGCAAGCCGCGTTCGACGGGCTGCGGCCCGCTTGAAGCTACTCACAGGAACAATATGAAAATCGGTAAAGAAACCATACCTCGCTCGGCCATTTGCACATCGAACGCCGAAACCATTGTCGTAAGAGGAAAAGACCTTGCCGTCGACTTGATCGGCAAAATGTCTTTCACCGATTATTTTCACTTGCTGGTGACCGGCCAGCCGCCTACGCCGGCGGCAACCGCCGTATTGAACGCGACCCTGGTTGCCATTGCCGAACACGGCCTGGTGCCCAGCGTACAAGCCAGCCGCATGACTTTGGCGGCGGCGCCCGACGCCCTGCAGGGAGCCGTAGCGGCAGGCATACTGGGTTGCGGGTCGGTGATTTTGGGCGCCTCCGAAACCTGCGGCATCTTCCTCGAAGAGATCCGTGTGCGGGCGGGCGACAGCAAGGATTATGTCGACGCGGCAAAGCAGGTCGTGGGCGAGTATCGCGCAGCCAAGCGCGCCATTCCCGGCTATGGCCACCCTTTGCATAAAGAGCGCGATCCTCGGGTAACCGCACTGTTCAGGGTCGCGGAGCAAGCCGGCGCCGACATGACCTATGTGCAGATCGCCGACGCGGTCGAAACAGCGATTCCCGAGGTGGTGGGCAAAAACCTCATGCTCAACGTATCGGCGGCCATCCCGGCAGTCCTGCTGGGCGTGGGCTTTCCCATGACGGCTCTAAGAGGCGTTCCCATTCTTGCCCGTACGGCAGGCCTTATCGGCCACCTGACCGAAGAATTCCAGAAGCCCATCGGCTTTGCCCTGTCGTACCAGGCGACACGCGAGTACGTCTACGACGGAGAGACGCCAGACGGCTTCATGCCCGACCACGCTTAGTAGGCGTGGCGATCACCAAACTAAATCGTTGAAACGAAGCAACCATCGAGCGGCCGCCATGCCAGCGTTGGTGCTTCCCGGAGTTTTACCATGATCAAAGTACTGAACGGCATACGCGTGCTGGAACAGGGAACGTTTATTACGGGCCCGGCGGCAGGCATGTTGCTGGGCGACCTTGGCGCGGACGTCGTCAAGATCGAGCAGCCCGGCGCCGGCGACCCGTTCCGGGCATTCAAGGGAGGACTGTACAGCCCTCACTTTCAGACCTACAACCGCAACAAGCGCAGCGTCACCCTGAACACCAAAGATGCCGCCGACCTGGCGGTTTTCGATGAGCTGATCAGCACGGCGGACGTCTATATCCAGAACTTTCGCCCCGGAGCCGCCGACCGGCTCAATGTGGGCGAAGAGCGGCTACGCAAAATAAACCCCCGCCTGATCTACTGCTCGATCAGCGGTTTTGGGCCCACGGGCCCGGCAGCGGGGCGGCCCGCCTACGATTCCGTGGCGCAGGCCGCCAGCGGCTTCCTGGGCTTGCTGATCAATCCTGAAAACCCGCGCGTCGTCGGCCCTGCGCTGGCCGATTCCATCACCGGCTTCTATGCCGCCTACGGGATTCTGGGTGCGCTGCACGAGCGCAACAGCACGGGCGTCGGCCGCAAAGTGGAAGTGTCCATGCTGGAAGCCATGAGCCACTTCAATCTGGATGCGTTCACGCACTATTATTCGGCGGGCGAGGTGATGGGGCCTTACAGCCGGCCCAGCGTTTCCCAATCCTACGTAATGAAGTGTGCCGACGACAAATGGGTGGCCCTGCATATGTCGTCGCCCGAAAAATTCTGGCAGGGCCTGGCGACAGCGATCGAGCAGCCTTCGTTATTCCAGGATCCACGCTTTTCCGATCGCAGCGGACGCATTCAGAACCAGGAAGCGCTCATCCAGATCCTGGGCGGTATATTTGCGAAGCACTCCCGCGCAGAATGGTGTCGACGTCTGGAAGCGGAAGATGTGCCCTATGCCCCCATGTACGACACCAGTGAAGCGCTTGAAGACCCGCAGGCCAAGCATCTGGAGCTGCTGGTTTCGGCCAAGCACAAGACCATGGGCGACTTTCATACCGTGCGCCCGCCGGTTTCGTTCGACGGGCAGCGGAGTACTGAAGTGGTGCCGCCGCCGGTTTTGGGTGAGCATAATGAGGAAGTGCTTGGGATTGTGCGGAGTCGGCTTGGGTCGGTGAGAGAGGGGTTAAGTGAGTAGATTCAGTTCTGGCGATTTTAAGTTGGCATGCAATGATGTTTGACCCAGCACATTCAAGTAGCGCGTATGATTCGAAAAATTCTTTCGAAAACCCTGCGAAATCCGAGCGATAGACCTGATAGGATCGTTTTGACCGGATACGGCGTGGCCGAAAACTAAGTAGGAGTTAATAGCGCAGGTGATGCCATGTTGACGTTCAAGCAGATCGAGGCACTTTATTGGGTGGTGGAGCTTGGCGGGTTCGCCAAGGCGGCCGATAAGCTCAATACCACGCAGTCGGCGATTACGAAACGGATCAAAGAGCTGGAAGCCGATTTCGATATCCAGGTTTTTGACCGCTCTTCGAAGAAGGCGGTCATTACCCAGAAGGGCCGCGAAATCTTCGAGATGGCGGACAGCCTTCTGTCGCTGCGCGATGTGATGCTCATAAGGCTAAAGGGGCATCACACATTCTCCGGCACGCTTCGCCTGGGGATCACTGAAATCACCGCGATGACGTGGCTGCCCGATCTAATACGCGAATTGAAAATATTCTTCCCGCAATTGAAAGTGACGCCTATCATCGGTATGGCGGCCGAACTGCATAAGAATTTGCTCGAGGCGCGCCTTGATATGGCCTTCCTGCACGGTGACCTGCGCGGCCCTTTGCTGCAGGCCGAGCCGCTGGGGATATTGAAGTTTGCCTGGATGGGCAGCCCCGAGCTCATTTCAGGCGACAAGATATATACCCCCGAGGAAATCTCGAAGATGTTCCTGATTCGCCAGGATCGGGAGTCGGGGCTTAATGGCATTTATGATGAATGGTTAAAGCCCTACAACGCAGAACAAAACCTTTTTACGATCAATAGCCTTCTGGCGATGGCGGGCCTGGCGGTTGCCGGTTTCGGCGTGTCGTGCCTGCCCATGGATTATTTCTATAGCCTGGTGCAGCAAAGAAAGTTGATCGTCGCTCAAACCACCAAGCCCACGCCCCAGTCGGAGTATTGTTCGATGTACTTGAAGAACATGAACAGTGCGCTATATCAGGAGATTGCGGAGCTGGCTCGGCAGTGCTGCAATTTCGCCGTGCCTTACGGTACGGCGGTGGTGACATGATCAGTGCTTGATATCGGACAGGAATTTGCGTGCCCGGTCGGAGGCCGGTTGTGTGAAGAACTGCTCGGGTTGCGCTGTTTCGACGATCTTGCCGACGTCCATGAACCATACGACATCGCCGACATCCCGGGCAAAGTTCATTTCATGCGTCACGCAAACCATGGTCATACCGTCTTTGGCCAGTGATTTCATCACCAGCAGCACTTCATTCACCATCTCTGGATCAAGCGCACTAGTGGGTTCGTCGAAGAGCATGATCCGGGGCCGCATGGCCAGGGCCCGGGCAATCGCGACACGCTGTTGCTGGCCACCCGAAAGCTGAGCGGCAAACGCGCCGGCTTTGTGAGACAAGCCCACCCGTTCCAGCAGCGTCTCCGCCGACTCTTGCGCCTGCTTCTTGTTCATTCGCCCAAGCATGACCGGCGCCATCATCAAGTTGTCCAGGACGCTCATGTGGGGAAACAGATTGAACTGTTGAAACACAAAGCCGATATGGCTGCGCAGCTCGTCGATCGAGCGGCAGGTGTGGACCGGTGTGTCGTCCACGTAAATCTCGCCTTGTTGAATGGGCTCAAGGCGGTTCACGGTGCGGATCAAGGTTGATTTGCCGGAACCGGAAGGCCCGCATACAACGATGACTTCCCCTTGCTTGACCTGCGCGTTGATATTGTCAAGGGCGAGGTAGTCGCCATACCATTTGCTTACATTCTTGAATTGAATCATTTAGATCACCTGAACAACCATTGTGCGTTTGATCTGGATGCGGTTTTCAACCAGCTTCACCACGCCGCTGAGGATCAAATTGAGTGTGAAGTACGTGAGCGCCAGTAGTCCGAACACTTCGAACGGTTTGGTCAGCAGCATGTTGTTAACTTGAGCGGCGGCGAATGTCAGTTCATGGACGCTGATCACAAATCCCAACGAAGTCTCCTTCACTGTCGAGATGAACTGGCTGAGCATGCTTGGCAGGGTGTTATACAAGGCTTGCGGCAGAATAATGCGCCGCATGGTCTGGGTGTAGCTTAGGCCCAGCGAGCGGCCGGCCTCGAGCTGGCCGGTAGGCAGCGCCTGGATGCCGCTGCGGATGATTTCGGCCAAGTAGGCGCTTTCATAGATCACCAGTGCCGCGATCATCGTCGTGGCGCCGCCCACCGGTCGATTGATGATGATGGGCACAAAAAAGTACGCCCAGAAAATAAACATCAGCAGCGGCAGGCCCCGGACGATGTAGACGATGGCGGTGCTGGGCCAGTAGAAAATACGGATGGTACTGATTCGGCCCAGCGCAAGCAGGATGCCGAATGGGAACGCCAGTGCCAGGCTTATCAGTGCCAAACCGACGGTCGCCACCAGGCCACCCATCGCCCCATGGGGATACTGGCCCACCAGCAGAAGCAGCCAGTTGTCGGAAAGAATATCCAGCATATTTCCCTCTCCCTGTCAGCGTTTGGCCGCGGCAGCGCGGTGTTTGGAAATGTAGGCGCCGCCGAACATCAACAGGAGTGATACAGCCAGATAAAGCGCCGTGACGACGGTATACACCTCAAAAGTCTTGAAGGTGGCGGATTCGATTTCTCGCCCCGCGCCGGTAAGCTCAATCAGGCCGATTGCCATGGCCAGGCTGGTGTTCTTGAAAAGCAGCAGCGTCTGGTTGGTCAGTGGCGGGATGGCAATGGTGAACGCCTGCGGAAGAATGACTTTACGCATAGAGCGCATATAGCTCAGGCCCAATGAACGTGACGCCTCCAGTTGGCCATCCGGAATGGCGCGAATCGCGCTACGTAAGTCTTCGGCGACATAGGCCGCCGTCACCAGTCCAATGGCAATCATGGAAAATAGGAACTCGCTGCCCAACTGATTGACGGCATCGTTCAGCGCCATAGGCAGCAGCGCCGCGACGCCGAAGTACCAAAGCAGAATATGCACCAGCATGGGCACGTTGCGGTGAAATGCCACATACAGTGCAATGATGTAGTTAAGGGGGCGGCGGTTGAGCATACGCAGTACGGCAAGCGCGCTGCCCAGCCCGAACGCCAATAGCCAGGCAAGCGCAGTCATCTTCAGGGTCGTCATCAGACCCCCAAGAATCAGCATGGGGTAGCCGTTGCTGAGCAACGCACCGAAATCTAGTGTGTAGTTCATGAAACGACTGCCCCTTTTCCCGACTAACCCTTGATTTCCTCAAACTTGAATTCGCGCTTGGTGTAGAACTTCGTGTCCTTGCCGAACCACTTATCGAAGATGGTCTGTGCCCTGCCCGAGGCTTCCAATTGAGCCATGGCCTTGTTGACTTCCGCCAGCAGTTCTTTTTCGCCCTTGCGAACGCCTATGCCCCAAGGCTCGGTGAACAGCGCCTTGTCGATGATTTGCGTCTTGACGACCGATTTGTCCGAGTCTTGCTTGAATTTCAGCAGCATCAGTTCGGAGCCGACAAAACCGGAGACCTTGTTTTGTACCAGAGCCAGATACGAGGTTGGGGGATCTTTAAACGTCACGGTAGTAACGTCAGGGATAAGCCGCTTCGCACCCGCTTCGGAGGACGAGCCGCTGACGGCGCTGACCCGCTTGCCCGCCAGATCAGCAGGTGTCTTCAGCGTGCCGGCATCGGCGCTGCGGATCAGGATTTTTTGCGGACTGACATAGTCGGTATAGCTGTAGTCGATTTGTTTGGCGCGGTCGGGAGACCAGCCCAGGTTGGCCGCCACAACGTCGACGCGGCCGGCGACCAGCTCGGGAATACGTGCTGCAACAGAAATCATCTTGACGTCGAGCTTGACACCCAGGTGATCCGCTATCTCTTTGCAAAGATCGATCTCATAACCGACGACTTCGCGGCTCTGAGGGTCTTGGAAGCTGAAGGGTTCCGATGTGCCCAGCGTGCCACAGACCAGCGTATTGCGGCTTTTGACATCTTCCAGCGCGTTGGCGGAAGCGGCACAACTGGCGCCCAGGGCCAGCACCATGGTTGTGGCTTTCAATGTGTCTCTGAGTTTCATGAGTCTCTCCGAAGATGGGTGATTATTGTCAATCAAGTGGCTGATATGGCCGCGCGATCTTCTTGAGTATGTCGCGTGTCGTCTCGATGCCGGCCGCAAGGCTATTTCGGCATGCCTTTATGGCCATGGGGTGCATCATGCAAAAAGTTTCAGACTTGAAAAAGGGAATTAATGTACAGCTTGAAGATTCCCCTAAGGAATGTCGCTGCTTGTAAAAGTCGAATTTTTGCGGAAGTTTTTTTAAAGCTTTTATAAATCAATGGCGTAGAGGCTTTTGCTGCGCCCGGGGCGCACGGAGTAAAGATCCTTGCTCCGGTCTGAAATGAATCCGAGAAAAGCGTTCGCTACGGGATAACACCTAGCGGTTGCCCCGGAACTTGCGGGCCTTCCCATCCCAAAAATAGATTCCATTCTCATGAAGGGGATTCTTGGCAGAACGTCGACACATCGCTTTATTTCATGTATTCCTATATAAAAATCTCTCTTTCTTTAAACGGGGATCGATCCCATAATCGCCGTAGTTTCGCAACGCCAACTACATCGAGAGCATCGTATGTCATCTTCCCAAGGCCAGTTTCTTCCCGCGGATATCCTGTCCGAAGTCAAGCTTCGATTTCATCAAGTGGATCATGACCATACTGGGCGCAAACGCTTGTATTTTGATAATGCCGGCGGCGCTTTTCGATTGAAGTCAGTGCTTGAACGCATGGCTGAACTGGATGCGATCCCCGACAATATAGAACGCACCCATACCGTTGCGCGTTATCTTCAAGATATTCAAGCGGCCGGCGAGGCGGACTTCCGCTGTCTGCTCAATGCGCAAGGCGGTAGCGTCTATACGGCTCAGACGGCCTCCGCGATTATGTTCGACATGGTGCGCACTATTGCAGAGAACGTGGCTGGCTCGAACATGGTGACCACCACGCTGGAGCATCCGTCGTCGTTCGATGCCATGTCCATTTACGCGCAACGCACGGGTAAAGCGTTGCGCATTGCGCAAAGCAACCCTGATACAGGCGGCATCGATGTCGATGAACTGGTAGGCTTGATCGACCAGGATACATGTTTGCTCAACGTCATCTACGCATCCAATATTTCGGGCGCCAAACTTGACTTGGAGGCGATTGTCCAGAAAGCGCGAGCCATCAAGCCGGATCTTTACATTCTTGTGGATGCTGTTCAGCACGCGCCTCACGGGCTGATCGATCTTCAGCGCACGCCAGTGGATGGAATCAATATTGCACCGTACAAGTTCTTTGGCGCGCGCGGCTCGGGGATGGCTTGGCTGTCAGAGCGGGCTGCAGTATTGCCGCACCATAAGCTTCATGGAAAACCCGCCGGCGCATGGGGCTTGGGCAGCGGTGTGCCATGGCAGTTCGCGGCTCTCACGGAAATTGTGTCTTATGTATGCTGGCTGGGCGAAAAATTCACCGACAGCGAAGATCGTCGCGCCTTGTTCGAAAGAGGCATGAATCAAATCGAACTGCACGAGCGTGCCTTGTTATCGCGGCTATTGAATGGCGAAGGCGCGGTCAAGGGCTTGCGGCAGATTCCAAAAGTAACGGTATACCTCGACCATCCCGACCTGAGCAAACGCGATCTCATTATCATGATCGGCATTGGCGACCTCGATTTCTCGCGGGCGGTCCTGGAATACGAACGGCGCGGCGTCATCGTCTACGAGCGGGTTGCTAGCAGTATCTATTCCAAGCGCATGCTGGATTCGTTCAAGCTGAAGGGAGGAGTACGGGTATCGCCTTTGCACGTCCATACACCCGAAGATATGGATGCGTTCCTTAGGATTACGGCGGAAATAGCCCAGGCGCTTTAGGTGTTCAGGGTGTGGAAACCCATCGAAATTGAAGGTTTCACGCTACATCCATAGTGCTTGGTTTACCGCGAAATCGAAATCGAACCGGCGCGCCTTGCCGTGGGGGCTTTTGAGTTAGAGTGCGAAAACGTTTTCGTAGAGAGGTGAGGCGAAAGTGAGCGTCTCGAATTATCATGCAAGCGGATAGTCGCCGTATCGTAATCGTAACGGCCACTCCATCCATTATGACAAGCACGCAGCTTCATTTTTCGTTAACTCATTTTTCTTAAGCCACGCCTCAGTTTCTTTGGCGCCCGCTTTCCTAAGCGCGTCCATCACCGACGATGACGGCTCGGTATTCAACGTCATGTTGTTCTCGCGCATGCGTGCATAATTTGCACTGATACGCTGTTCTACGCCGCTCCATGACGCTTGCGCCACCTGCTCGGCGGCCTTATTCAATATGGCCCGTTGGTCGCTGTCCAAGCTATTCCATACATCTTTATTGATGATCGTATAGCTTAGGGGAATGGAATAGTTAACCGCCGTGAAGTGTGGCAGATGGTTCCAAAGACTGCGCCCGGCACCACCATCACCAGATGTCAGCACAGCGTTGACTTCATCGGCGGCCAGCTTTTCAGCCAGTGCAGAGTAAGGCAAGTGGACGCTTTCGGCACCAAGGCCCTCGAACACTGATTTACTGGTCTCGTCGTACGTCCTGATTTTCAGCTCGTTCAGCGCATCCGCGTTTTCCAGTGGGGCAACTGACCAGACTCCAGAGGGCGGCCAGGGTGTCACGTAGAGCAGACGCGCATTCAAGCGCTCGGCACGTTCTTCGAGGGCCGGTTTTGCGCAAGTGTATATGGCCCGTGCCTGCTCAAAATCGCGTGCTGCAAACGGAAGGGACGATAACAGAAACAGGGAGTCTCGTGCACCCAATATGCCGCCGAACAGCGTGCCCATCTGAACGCGTCCCTGGGTTACGGCATCAACCTGGTCAGCACCTTTGTAGGGGTTATCGCTTTCTTGCAGAGTTTTGACATGAAGAGCGCCTCCAGACAATTTTTCCACGTGCTCGGCGAATTGCAGATCGGCTGTAGCGGTAATCGACGTGCCCGGATACTCGTTGATCAGCGTTAATGTTACTTGAGCATAGGCTGCAGGCACGGTCGCTGTCGAAACAAGCAGCGCAGCGACGATATCGGATAGGAACTTTTTACGGTTCATGAACAGTCTCCGTTTAGGCACCCCTCACTATATGTCGATTTTTACTAACCGTTACTCGGTGTTTTCCACTATTGGCCATGCCGCTTGCAGAACATCTACGTCAAATAACTCGGCGATGGCTTCAGTCTTGCATCTGACTTTCTGAAGTAGGAACATAGCTACATTCTCGATGCTTACTGAGGAGTCGCTATGAACATCACCACCGCGACTCAGCGCAAGGTGCTGTTTTCCGGATTTGGCTCGAGAGCCAAGTTTCGCCTGCCTTCGCCGGTCGCATTCTGCCGGTCGATATGGCAGTCGCGCAGCGCTGTGCAGGGCTTCATTTACCCAATCCAGGCCACCGCCATGGGCAGCCTGATTTCATGGGAAGTCCGATAGAGACCAGTGTTGTCGATCGGACTGAGGCGTTGAGGAAACCACAGATCTCGCGGCGAAGATTCAATGAGATAAAGCGAATCCCGAAACCTGCACTGCCGGCGACAGGGCAAAAGAAACTCTCAGGTCGCGCACTTCCTCGACAGGGGTTCGTCCGAAGAAACGTTTGAACTCACGGCTGAACTGCGAGGGGCTTTCATAGCCGACACGAGCCGAGGCAGCCGCGGCAGTCAGGCCATCGCGAATCATCAAGAGCCGGGCTTGATGCAGCCGCGTCGACTTGATGTACTGGATCGGTGAGGTCTGGGTAACGGTCTTGAAATGAGCGTGAAAGGCCGGCACGCTCATGCCCACCTCACCCGCCAAGTGGGTGACGTCGAGGGACTGCGTATAGTCGGCGTGGATGCGCCGCAGTGCCCTGGCGATCTTGCCGAACTGCCCCTGGTGGGCCAGAGCCGCCCGCATGGCGCCACCCTGTTCCCCGACGAGCACACGGAAACAGATTTCCCGCACGATGGCCGGCGCAAGGATCCTCGCTTCGAGCGGGCAGGCCAGAGCTTCAAGCAGACGCAGCGTTGCATCGGCCAGGAATCCCCCGAGTGGAGTCGAGATCATGCCGCGTGGCGCAACGTGCGTATGTTCCCGCGACTGATCGATGGCCAACACCAAGTCTGCCACTGCGGTCAGATCCAGGCGCAGAGAGACGGCCAGCATCGGCTCGGCTTCGCTGGCTTCGGTTTCTGTAGAGAAAGGTAGCGGCACCGACAGCACCAAGTAATGCTGGGCATCGTAGAGATAGATTTCGTCTCCCAGGAAACCGCGCTTGCGACCCTGGCAAACGATCACGATGCTCGGCTCGTAGAGCACAGGCGTGCGTCCCAAGGGACGATCAGAGCGCATGAAGCGGACACCATCCAGGGCAGACAGGGTGTAACCCTGGTTGGGTGCCAGTGTTGTCAGCAAGGTAATCATCTGCTGGGACACGGCGATGTCGGGAACAGGCATGCTTACGTGCTCGGGTTCACAAGGTTTCATGATAGGAATTGTCAATGAATGCCGTGAAATTGTCGATGAATATCATTTCAATTATAGGAATAGGCAATAACCAGATAGGTATGGGTATTCGCATGACAGGGCGTCGCTCCTAACATGAACTTGTCAGCCATTACAAAGGAAACCCAACATGTCTGGAACCATACAACCGAAAGTCATTCTTGTCACCGGAGCCAGTAGCGGCATCGGTGAAGCCACTACGCGTCTTCTTGCCGAGCAGGGCCATCACCTCGTCGTCGGGGCGCGCCGTAGCGAACGGCTGGCTGCCTTGGCCGACGAGATTCAAGGCAGTGGCGGATCGGTGCGCTACCGCACGCTGGACGTCACCTCCCTGGAGGATGTCATCGCTTTCGCCGACTTCGCCATAGACGCCTTCAGCCGGATTGACGTCATTGTCAACAATGCAGGTGTCATGCCGCTGTCGCCACTGGCCGCACTAAAGGTGGATGAATGGAATCGAATGATTGACGTGAACATTCGCGGCGTGCTGCATGGTATCGCGGCGGTCTTGCCAAGCATGCAGGCGCAGGGCCACGGCCAAGTGGTCAACATTTCTTCCATTGGCGGATTAGCTGTATCGCCCACGGCCGCGGTGTACTGCGCGACGAAATTCGCCGTGCGCGCCATCTCAGACGGTTTGCGTCAGGAGAGCGAAAAGATCCGTGTGACCGTGATCTGCCCCGGTGTCGTCGAGTCGGAACTGGCCGACACGATCTCCGACCAGACAGCCCGTAATGCCATGCGCGAATTCCGCCGTATAGCGCTATCCCCCGACGCCGTTGCACGTGCAATTTCTTATGCGATCGAGCAGCCGGCCGACGTGGATGTTAGCGAAATCGTTGTGCGACCAACGGCCAGCCCCTATTGATTACCCGTACAACCGAAAAGGAAGACGAGCATGACAGTCAGCACATCAATTATTGAAGCGACGTTCAATGGCGAGGTCGCTATCGTGCCGGGCCCCGCAAGTGGTACTGGGCTCGCGACGACGGAGCTTTTGCACGCGCGAGGCGCAAAGGTTATCGCAGTAGGAAGGAGTTCAAACGTCGAAAAGCTGGCTCGTCCTCGCATCGTTCCGCTCGTTGCTGACGCGGCAAACGAAGAGAATTCTGTGCTTGCGGTGACCCTGGCGAAAGAGACATTCGGCAAGCTCGATATTCTTGTGAACAACGCGGACAACATTATCAACAAGCCGTGGGCTCGGCAGTCATGGCTGATGGCGGCATGAGCGTAGCACGCAAGTAACTGCAGGCAACACACAAAGGAAATACCATGAATTCAACCCCAAAAACCTGGTTCATTACAGGCGCATCGAAAGGCATCGGCAAGACATTGGCGCGCCAGCTGCTCGAACGTGGCGACCGAGTCGCTGTGACCTCGCGAACTCTTCAATCACTCGAAGCGGCTCTCGGTCCGGCCTCGGATCGTTTGCTCCCGCTGCAAGTGGATCTGACTGACGAGCGCAGCGTCCAATCCGCCATCGACCAAACAATCGCCACGTTTGGCCACCTTGACGTCGTCGTCAACAATGCCGGCTATGGGCAACAGGGAACGATCGAGGCCCTGTCGGATATAGAGTTACGCAAAAATTTCGAGGTGAATCTGTTCGCACCACTGAACGTATTGCGCTCTGTTTTGCCGCAGCTTCGGTACCAGCGGTCGGGCCACATTTTCAACGTCGCGTCCATCGTTGGCTTTCAAGGCGGCTATGCGGGTTGGGGGAGCTATGTGTCCAGCAAGTTCGCTTTGGCTGGCTTGACCGAGTCCTTGGCGGCTGAGGTCGCCGAATTGGGCATCAAGGCCACCGTACTCTATCCAGGGCCAGTGCGCACCGACTTCCTGTCCAGCGGATCGCTGGTCGTGGCTGAACGCCAGATCGACGATTACAAGGAGGCCCAGGTCTCGCTGGACCTGCACCTGGGAACCTACGCAGGAAATCAGTCCGGCGACCCCGAGAGGCTGGCCTTATTGATCATGCAAGCCGTTGATATCGCCAAGCCGCCGCTTCATCTGTTTGCCGGCCATATCGCCAACGAACTCGCGCAACAGAAGATGCAAGCGGTACGTGATGAAATGGAAGTCTGGAAGGGCTCATCCGAGGCAACGGACTTTCCCGTCTGACCAAATGCAAAGCGACGCTGCTGTTACTCGGTGATGGCGCACCAAGCCGGCCAGGAACTGCTTGTGTTTGTATGCCGTCGCTGGGGCCGCCCGACTCATACAGTTGCCACACGTCGACACTCGCGCCACCACCGCTCAGTACTCTGACCTATGACCACATTCACCGTACAGCAGGTTCAACCACTGGAGTGCGATGAGTCTTGCCTGATCGTGACACTGCCCCTTGGATCAGCTAAGGCCGGTCGCTAATCAGGCGATATCCGATACCGGTCTCAGTCACTATGTGTTGTGGTCGAGCGGGATCGTGTTCCAGCTTTTGCCTGAGGTGCCCCATGTAAATCCGAAGGTAATGGCCTCGGTCCGTATGCCCGGGGCCCCAAACCTCCCGCAGTAATTGTGCATGTGTGAGCATCTTACCGGCGCTTCTCACCAGTACGGTCAATAGTTTGTACTCGATTGGTGTCAGATGTACGTCCTGACCGTTGCGGATAACGCGGCGCTGCATCAAATCAACGACCACCTCCCCAAACTGGAATACTGGTTCGGCTATCTGCGCATCACTACTGGGGCGCTTGCGTAGATGAACTCGAATGCGCGCCAACAGCTCAGCATTACCGAAAGGCTTGGTCAAATAGTCATCAGCACCGGCATCCAAGGCGTTGACCTTTTGGTCTTCATCGCCGCGAGCGGATAGGACAAGAATAGGGAGTGCCGTCCAGCCTCGCAATTGACGGATGACCTCAGTCCCGTCGCGGTCAGGCAAACCGAGATCCAGGATAACGAGGTCTGGCTTTTGCATTGAAACTTCGGTCACACCTTCTCTGGCCGTCGCAGCTTCAATTACAACCATGCCTTCGGCTTGCAATGTCATGCGCAGAAACCGCCGAATTTGCTTCTCATCCTCAACAATGACAATACGAATTGCCCGGTCGCTCATGCGGATCTCGTTCGATCTAACGTGTCGAACTCCGCGCATCCTTCATATGAAGGAGGTGAGCCTAAGGGGAGCGTGAACCAAAAGCGGGCACCGGGTCGGTAACGCTCGTCCACTCCAATACGTCCCCCATGAGCCTCGATAATTGCGCGACAAATCGACAGGCCTAGCCCGGTTCCCGACAGCGTGGATTGCGGATTTGCTTGCACGAATTTTTCAAAAATGGCCTGCTCCAGGCCTACCGGCACACCGGTGCCGCAATCATCAATAGAAACGCGTACGTCGCCGTCGTCCATCACGGCTGCGATTCGGATCGGAGCGGCTGGACTCGAATACTTGATTGCGTTATCCAGAAGATTGCAAAGTAGCCGTTCAATCAGTACTGCGTCGAAGTACAGCAATGGCAGCGTCGAGGGAAGTGCCAACTCGATGTTACGATCATCTAGAGCCCGAGATAGCTGACTCAGGGCGCTTCCCACTACCTCCTCAAACATCTGCCACTGCCGATTCAGCTTCAAATTCCCTGTTTGTAGCCGACCCATGTCGAGCAGGTTCGTCACGAGCTTGTTCATCCGATACGCCTCTTGCTGTATCGCTTCTATAAGCTCTGCGCGTGTCTGGTCTGAAAGTGTCGACTGTTGCGTTGCGAGGGTGCTCGACAGGCCGATAATGGCCGTAAGTGGCGTACGTACGTCATGCGAGACCGCACTGAGCAATGCATTACGGAGCCGCTCAGACTCCACGGAAACCAGCGCGTCTTTTGCCAGTTCAACGAAATGCAGGCGTTCCAAAGCCAAGGCAATTTGCGTGGCACACGTTTGCAGTAGACGCTGCTGTTCCGGCAAAAGCAGCCGCCGAGCGTCATCGGTCATGACTACGAGGACACCCCTGACTTGCGTCGGCGCCCGCAAGGGCAGGAATAGCGCTCGAGCGGAGATCTTCACGCTGTCTGGATTAGAAAGCGGCTGACTATCAAATACCGCTTGTGCACTGTGAAGTGCGACAGGCGAAATAGACGCGCGAGCGTCGTCGTTTGTGTCGGCAGGCCACAACTTTCCGTGTGCATCAGGCAGGAGCAGCACGACGCCAGACTGAAACATGGCGTTGGCATGGTTGGTGGCTACGGCAGCGATCTGCTCGTTCGTTATGGCGACAGACAGCGCTTTGGACAGCTCGAACAGTTCATTGGCTCGTTGCTCGCGATAATGTGAGATCGTTACCTGCCGGCGCAGATTTGCCGCCAGACTACTGATTATCACAGCCACTGCGAACATGACCCCGAGCATAAATAGATACTGAGTGTCCGCCACGGTAAGCGATTGGTATGGCGGGACCAAGAAAACGCCGAAGACCAGGACGGATAAAATCGACGCAAAAACACCCGGACCGAGACCGAACCGAACAGCCACAAGTACCACCGCAAGCAGATACACCATGACGATGTTTGCCAAATCGAGCAAACCTCGGATGGGCAACGCCAATAAGGTGGCGACCAAACACGCGCCGATCGCCCACTTGAAACCGGAGAACCGCCCAGAGCTACCGGGCAATTGAGCGGCAGGCAAACCAAACGACAACTGTTTGGCCAGGTCTTTGTCGATGCCAGTCAGCGTCGCCAGGCTTTTGCGTATCCGGTTGCGCTTGCTGAGCATAGTATTCGCCGGTGATAAATGACTTGATGTAGGCTTCGTCGGACCCGTGTCCGAATGGTGGGGCTGTTCGGGATTGCCTACCATTCTAAGCGTTTAAAGAGATTGCTCCACTGTCTTGTAGGACAATACTTGCCCTCAGATCTCGATCTGCGCGCCCAGCTCAATAACGCGATTGGTTGGAAGACGGAAAAAGTCAGCTGCATCGCGCGCGTTTCGAGACATGGCTGCATACAGCGACTCTCGCCATAAGGCCATACCACTGCCAATACTTGGAATCACTGTCTGGCGCGCGATAAAGTAGGACGTCTCCATCGGTTCGAACGCCAAACCTTTTTGCTTGCATAGTTGCAGCGCCTGCGGGATATTTCTGTCGTCCTTGAACCCGAAGTACACGTTGATCTGGTAACACTCGTGCCCGAGCGGTTCGACCGCCACACGCTCAGACTGTGCAATTTGCGGGATGTCGGCGTTGAAGACCGTCAGAAACACAGTACGGTCATGAAGCACCTTATTATGGAACAGATTGTGAAGCATTGCATGCGGAACGCCGTCGCCTTCTGCGCGAAAAAAGATAGCGGTGCCCGGCACTCGATGAGGTGGGCTTAAAAAGAGTGACTGCAGAAAACTCCCGAGCGGGATCGCATGCTTTTTCAAGTTCTCAAACACCAGTTCCCGACCGGTATTCCAAGTCAGCATGATAAAGACCATGGTCGCACCAAGTGCCAACGGAAACCATCCTCCATGTAGCAGTTTCAGGGCAGTGGCGGAAAAGAACGCAAAGTCGATGATAAGAAAGAATCCCGTTGCCGCCCAGCATAGCAGCAGGTTGTAGCGCCATTTATAGCGGATGACGAAGAACGTCAGTATTGTTGTCATCAACATCGTGACGGTCACGGCAATCCCGTACGCCGCAGCGAGGTTAGTCGACGAACCGAAACCCACAACCGCTAAGATCACCACAATACATTGCATCCAGTTGACAGCCGGGATGTAGATTTGGCCTATTTCGCGCTCAGACGTGTACAGCACCCGCATGCGCGGCAGAAAGCCGAGTGCTATGGCTTGCTGCGTCATTGAAAACGTGCCTGAGATTGTTGCCTGCGATGCAATGACGGTAGCCATCGTTGCCAGAACCACCAAGGGATAAATGCTCCATGGCCCCAGCTGTTGATAGAACGGATTGGAAATCGCCTCAGGGTTCGATAACAAGAGTCCCCCTTGCCCAAGGTAATTCAGTGCCAATCCGGGAAAAACAACCAGGAACCACGCGAATCGAATGGGCTTTCGCCCAAAATGCCCCATGTCCGCGTAGAGGGCTTCGGCACCAGTAAAAGCAAGTACAACTGCGCCTAGGGCGACAAACGCCAGCCAGCCGTTTTGAGCAAGAAAGCTCACCGCATGGAGTGGATTGAGCGCAGCCAGAATGGACGGATTGGCAACGATGTTAACGATGCCCATTAGCCCGAGCGCGATGAACCAGAGTAAGACGATGGGGCCAAACCATTTTCCGATTCCGGCCGTACCGCGTCGCTGCAGCATATATAGTGCGACCAATACTGCTACGGTCAACGGAACCACGTAAGGCTTTAATGCAGGGGTGGCGATCTCAAGCCCCTCGATAGCCGACAACACTGAGATGGCCGGGGTGATAACGCCATCACCATAAAACATAGCAGCGCCGATCATCCCAATTAATAAAACAGGGTGGTACCACTGCGACTTGCGGGAGACGGCAGACAGGGCGAGCGCCGTGAGCGCCATGATTCCGCCTTCGCCGCGGTTATTAGCGCGCAGAACCAACACTACATATTTGAGCGAAACAATAATGATGAGCCCCCAAACAATTAGGGAAACGACGCCGAACAGATTGGCTTCACTGAGTGCCAGGCCGTGTTCCGCCGAGAACACCTCTTTCATTGTGTACAGTGGACTGGTACCGATATCGCCGTAGACGACGCCCAAGGCACCCAATGTGAGTATGGCGACGGGGCTTTTTTGAGGATGGGGAGTCAAGGTTTACCTGTGCTGTATTAACTGGGCGAGCATTACCGTGCGCTGATGGCGCCGTCCTGGCCCTGATATCAATGCAAGCCACGAGTGCCTGCACCAAACAATTAGCTAGAGTTGGCTGAAGGAGGCAATTCACGTGATAGCCGACCAAGCATTAATGTCATTGTGAGGTTCGAAGCTCCACAATTTACCCATTTCGGCGTAAAAAAACCGTAAAGATTTCAATGGCAGGGCGATTAAGATTTCGCAAGAGTGCGCCTCCGAGTCGTTCTTATTGGACGCGCTGAAGATGGCCACCTCTTCCCGGCACCTTACCCGCCGGCCATTTGATTGCTTCAAATATACTTTTTTCCGTGGTTGTTGGGGACTGCCGGTTGGCAATTCCGCCAGCGCGCAGATCGCGAAGCTCAAGGGATCGAGCGAATGACACCGTCGTCGACGCGCAGTGCGGCGCCGCTCGTACCACGGGGTGAGTTGGCGAAACATGTACAAGTTGTGCTCACCAACAGGTCCGACCTCACGGTCGGCCGGGACTTCGCCGTCGCATCACCGTCGACTTGGCGTCTGGCTGACTTGTCGACCAAATATGCGTTCCTCAAAGACTGCGTTGGATGGGGAGGAATGCCCTTGCATATGGTCGAGAAAAACATTGCTGCAGGCACGTTGGTCGTTCTAGATGTGGATGAAATGCCGCGCATGAGCAGTAAGCGATACGGGCTGTTATTCACGCATGGGGTGGCGCGCATACCGTCACCATCTCCGCCTCACACAGCCAGTGGCGCTCCATGGCATCCGGGTTCACCTTCGGCACGTTCTCGATCGTGACAGCTAGGGCACACACCCTTTCGAGCACCAGGTTCTCGCCGCCTTGCATGGTCGTGATTTGCAGGTTGATCTCTGCGGTGCGGAACTCCGCCTGCAGTGTCCTCAAGCAGTCGATCAGGTGTGCGCGCGGAAAGTAGGCATCGATCGCGACCGAAACCTGTGGCGCGCCGGATCTGGCGATCGAGCTGGCGCGGTTCTTCATTTCTTCCGTGCGTGAGATCACCGCCTGCGCGTCCGGCAAAAGGCTACGCCCCGCCGCGGTGAGCTGGGCCTTCCGTGTGTTGCGCTCGAACAGCTCGACATCGAACGCGCTTTCTAGCGCCTTGATCGCGTGGCTGATGGCCGACTGCGCGCGTCTGAGTTTCCGCGCCGCACCCGAAAAGCTCCCCTGATCACATACCGCAACGAACGCGCGCAGTTGATTGATGGTGACATTGTCGAGCATCTAAATCTAAAAAGTAGATTGAATTAAGCGATTTTTCGTCAATTGTTTTGATGTGTCAAGTGGCCCACAATGGTTTGACTTTCGACGGAGGACGCCGCCTCGGCGACACATCATGAATCCGGACAAACCCACTAAGCAGTTCTCTGCTTCCGTACAACTTTAACGAAGGATATACACGTCATGAACAAGCTGAATGGAAAGACCGCTGTGATCACCGGTGGTGCTACCGGCATCGGCCGCGCCGCAGCAAAGCGCTTCATCGAGGAGGGCGCCTTCGTCTTCATCTTCGGCCGCCGGCAGGAAGCGCTCGACGCCGCTGTAGCCGACCTCGGGCTCAATGCCCGCGCGGTGAGGGGCTCGGTCTCCGATCTGGCTGACCTCGACCGACTCTACGAGGCGGTGAAGGCCGAGCGCGGAACCCTCGACATCGTCTTCGCCAATGCCGGTGCGGGAAGTCGGATTCCGCTCGGCGAGATTACCGCAAAGCACATTGACGAAACCTTCGACACCAATGTGAAGGGTACGATCTATACGGTCCAGAAGGCGCTGCCGCTAATGGGCCAGGGCGGTTCGATCATCCTGACAGGATCGAGCGCCGGCACCACGGGCGCCCCGGCATTCAGCGTCTATAGCGCGAGCAAGGCGGCAGTGCGCAACCTCGCGCGTTCCTGGGCCGAGGACCTGAAGGGCACCGGCATCCGGGTGAATGTGCTGTCGCCTGGGCCGACGGCGACCGAACTGGCGAAAGAAGCGATAGGCGAGGAGGGCATGAAGGTCTTCGCTTCGATGAATCCGCTCCAGCGTATGGCCGACCCGGCGGAGATCGGAGCGGCGGCTGCGTTTCTCGCGTCGCAGGACAGCAGTTTCATGACCGCTAGCGAGCTCGCCGTCGACGGCGGCATGGCGCAAATCTGACGCGCTACGCCCGGCTGGTCACTCCATTCGATATTCGGAGTCCGTCGGGCGTGGTAAACCAGAGGAAAATACATGAGTTATGCAATTATTGGCTTCGGGCGGATCGGCCAGGCTCTCGCCAAGGCGTTTGCCCGAAGCGGCATCGAAGTATCCGTTGCAACCACTCGCGGCCCGGAAAGCTTTGCATCCGCTGCGGCCGCGATCGGACCCGAGATCATTTCCACAACACTGGCGGAAGCGGTCAAGGCGGACATCCTCTTTTTGGCTGCATTCCTTCACCATCGGTTAACTTGTGCTGTTTGTCGGTGGGTTTGGCAGTCCTGATCTGCACGTCATTTAAGGCCATAGTGCTGTCCGGTTGTTGGTATAAAAGATATCGAACCAGCATATACCAACACTTATACCAACAGCAAGTGCTTGATGTCGGTAGGCTTCAATTGACCTTGGTGGACTGAGAAAGCCTCTAAACCCGCATAAACACGAGGTTTCAGGCAAAAAAATAGACGTCAGTTGACGTCTATTGATTCGGTGGTGGTGCCCGGGGCCGGAATCGAACCGGCACGCCTCGCGGCGGGGGATTTTGAGTTGGCGTGTAAAGGCGTTTTCGTAGGGAAATGGGTTGAAAGTGAGCGTAGATTTATATGGTTAAAGGTTATTATAAATCAGCAGGTTAGCGTAATTTCGTAAAAACCGAAAGAACTGATGTGTGTACCTGTACTGTACCGAAATAAGGTGCGGCAGTACAGTTCGGTACAGCAAGAGTAGCTTTAGACACGGCCAGCTCGATTTCGTCTTAGGCGTGCATCAGCAGCAAATGGCCGACTGGTTCCGGCGTTTTTCGCATACGGATCTCAATGTCCTAGCCTAAACGATTCCGGTAATCCATAAGCTTACGTTCGGAGAAGTTCGAGAACTCACCACGCAGTAGACTTGAAACTGTGGGTTGGGTGAGGCCCATGCGCTCTGCTGCTTCGGCCTGTGTGAATCCTCGCTGACGAATATCCGCCGGCCATTTGATTGCTTCAAACATACTTTTTTCCGTGGTTGTTGGGGGCTGCCGGCTGGCAGTTCCGCCAGTGCGCAGATCGCGAAGCTCAGGGGATCGAGCGAATGACACCGCCGTCGACGCGCAGTGCGGCACCGCTCGTACCAGATGCCTGCTCCGAGCAGACGTAAATCACCATATTCGCGACTTCCTCGGTAGTCGTGAACCGGTTGATCAGCGTCGTCGGGCGCATCGCCTTAAGGAAGTTTTGCTCCGCTTCCTCCTGCGTGATGCCCTGCTCCCCAGCGGTGGCCTTCATCCAGTTGCCCAGGATCTCGGATCGGGTCGGCCCGGGCAAAACCGCGTTGACGGTGACGCCAGTCCCGCCGACCAGCTCTGCAAGCCCCCTCGATACGGCGAGCTGCGCCGTCTTTGTCACGCCGTAGTCGATCATCTCCTTGGGAATCGCTACCGCAGACTCGCTGCTGATGAAAACAACCCGTCCCCAGCCGCGCTCGACCATCCCGGGCACGTAGTGCCGTGCGGCGCGCACGCCACTCATGACATTGAGTTGGAACAGGTCAAGCCACTCGTTGTCCTTCTGCTCAAAGAAGCCGTTGAGGTGGGCCGTGCCGAGGTTGTTGACAAGAATGTCGGCATCCTTCACCTGAGCCACGAGGGCTGCTGATCCCTCAGCCGTTGAAAGGTCGGCGACCACGCCCGTAAAGTCCGCCTCGGGCAACAGCGTACGCAGCTCTTGCAACGCTGCTGCGACCCGCTGTTCTCCGCGCCCGTTGATGACGACCGATGCGCCCGCGCGGGCGAGCCCTTCGGCGATCGCGCGGCCAATGCCTGCTGTCGATCCGGTAACGATGGCCTTGCGGCCTTTAAGTTCGATCTTCATGCTGTTCTTTTCCAATAGTGTGTGAGTTAAGTGATCCATCCGCTGATCCGGGCTGGAAGCGCGCCCCGCCCCAGATCCAATCTCGCTCGCGCAGATGCGAGTTCAGCGCCCTTTCGCTGACGGCGTGCTCAGGCTTCAGGGAAAATGTCTCAACCTGCCTTCTTTGCTGCTGCCGCCTCCGCTGCGCGGGCAAGACGTTCGACCCAGTCCTGGTGATAGCGGTAAAGTCCACCGGGATGCTTGTGTCCGAGCACGTCGAGGAACCAGGGGCCTTGTTGCGTCTCCTCCGTCAGCACATGACAACCTTCGTCCGTAGGAGTGATGACCCAGCCGTGGTAGGCGCTCGAACCGGTCTCGTCGCCGTCGACTGTCGTAGCCCACGCGAGCCTTTGGTTGGACACGTACTCGGTCACAACAAGGCTCATCGGGAAGCCAACCGTCACTCGGCTGTATTTCGTGCCGAGCGCCAGTTCCTTCTCACCGGTCAGGATCTTGACTTGATCCTCGGGCGGGAAATAGCTCGACCAATTCTCCGCATCAACGAGCAGCTTCCACACAACTTCAGGCGGCGCCTTCACGTCAACGTCGTTGAGCGCGTAGATGGCCGACGTATTCGGATCAAACGGCTCGGGCCAGATTACGTGGTCGTACATCGCTCACTGCTCTTTCTTGAATAGGTCTTGAAAAATTAGCGGCGCCCAGCTCTTGTCCCGAGCCTGCACGAGCTGACCGCCTTCCGCAATCTTGCCGAGACTGATCGGCGCGTAGCCGAGCTTCTCGACCAGGGCGGCGACCGTCGCGGTTGCGCCTTCGTCGTCGCTCGATAGAAAGATCACCCGACGGCCTCCGGCGGTGGCAGGCTCCTGTTCGAGCACGCCTGCGGGTAGATGGTTGAATGCCTTCACGAGGTGCGCGCCAGGCAGAGCTTTCGCCACGATTGCTGAGGAAGGTAGGTTGTCGAGGTCGGACAGCGGCACACCATGAGCATTGGTGACATCAATGACGACTTTGCCCTGCCACGTCGCTGCGGCCTTGGCAACGTCGCGGTGCGCCCAGAATGGAACCGCCAGGATGATCACGTCGGCCTTGAGTGCCTCCTGCAGCGCCAGGGGAACGACCTTGTCGCCAAGCTCTTCGGCCACCGGCGCGATGGAGTCTGGGCCACGAGTGTTCGCGATGCCGACCGACATGCCGCTACGGGCAAATTGTCGGGCTAGGGCTTTACCGACGTTGCCGGTTCCGACGATGGAGTAAGTCATGTTGAATTCCTTGAGTGAACGTTTATCAATCTCGGGGCCATCGTGGATCAGTTCGCCTCAGATTGCCCCGCACTATTCGAATGATGGCGGACAACATGTATTTTTAAAAGAGGGTATATTTAGATGGAATCCATCTATATTTGAGATGTAGGACACGTGAATGCTTGATGGCGTTTCTCTGGACCAGCTCAGAACCTTCATTGCGGCCGTAGATGCCCTTGCACATGGTCGAGAACGACATCGCTGCAGGCACGTTGGTCGTTCTAGATCTGGATGAAATGCCGCGCACAGGTTTCATGCTGACGATGTCTGAATTTCACTGGCCTTCGCAACCGCCTGGACCTGCAGGTAAATGGTTCGCTGACCATCTGAAGACCTCGTGGGAGCAAGACGATGTCTTTCAGGTGCCGTAGTAAGGTAAGCGTAGCTCGTCCACTTGCTCTGCGATTCTCGCTTTTGATGCTTAGCGGCTTGTCTGTCCGAGGTAATGTCCCGGCGAACACACCTTGACACCCGCTGATGCGGGCGTTGTTGTGAGTTAGGATGTGGCACGCTGCCAGTTGTGCGGCAACAGTTCTTCGATCTGACTGGCCTTGTGCGTAGGCAACCGGGTCAGGATATCCCTCAAGTACGCATACGGACATGACCATTTAATTTGGCTGACTGGATCAGGCTCTGACGGCAGCAGCGCGACGGCCTGCTCGCAAGGAGCCTGCAAAGAGCCGGTTACGACGTCCCAAGGCTATGGGGCGTATTTGCTGTTCGATATGGTTGTTATCGATCGGGATCTGCCTATCATCCAGATAGCGTGTCAACGCCACCCAGCGTTTTAGGCTGTGGTCCAGTGCCTTGGCTGCGCCCGAGCCATCAGGCACACGCAGTCGTTGCACTACCATCCACGCATGCAATTTATCTACAATCGGTCTGGCCTTTTCCTGGCGGATGCGCCGTCGCTCTCACGAGTGTTGCCGGACAAATTCTTCAAGTAGTCGATGAGCCATCTTCCCGCTGGCCCAGGTGGCGCCGACGCCCGGTAACAAGCAGACATGGTTAATGCAAAGTCGTCACGCACATCGAGGAGCACCAGGCTCCCCACGGCAATGTCGGACTCCACCATGTGACAAGGCATGCTGCCCCACCCAACGCCATCCCTGAGAAATGCATGCTTGGTCGAAAGGTCTGCCAACCGCCACGTTGACGGCGACAGGACACCGTAGTCTTTGCCGGACATCAGACTAGAACGGTCGGTCAGCACAAGTTGCACATGCTTGGCCAGTTCGCGCTTGGGTATCCGGCCACGAAACTTCGCCAGCGGATGCTGCGGTGACGCCACCATAACCAATGGAATCTCGTCCAGGCGTTCACTGACCAGTGAGGGAAACTCGACAGGCAACGACGCCAAGATGCCAAGGCTGCAACGTTCATCCAGCACGGGTTGGTAAGCTGCGCCCAATCCCTCCACAAAGAGCCGAAGCGGGGTCAGCGGAAACCGTTCCGC
Source organism: Pseudomonas sp. (assembly GCA_036675275.1). Taxonomy (GTDB): domain Bacteria; phylum Pseudomonadota; class Gammaproteobacteria; order Burkholderiales; family Burkholderiaceae_B; genus Pollutimonas. Next base: position 330,173 of record JAKFFG010000008.1, read on the forward strand.
GAATGCCTTGGCCGCAGCGGCAACGGAGGTTGTCGGAAAGAATACGTCGACGACTACCGACAATTCGGCCTCAAGTCCTCCGGCCATGAGCTTGGCGCGCGCCTTCAGTGTGTCCACCCCTGACACGATATTGCGTGCGTCGGCGAGCAACAGCACGCCCTCGGGCGTGGGCTTTGGAAAGCGTGCCGTGCGATCAAACAGCACGACGCCGAGTTGGGCCTCTAGGCTGCCGATCCACCCGCTTACCGCCGACTGCACGCGATAGAGCTTGCGCCCCGCAGCCGAGAAGCTGCCTTCATCGACTGCGGAGATGAAGGCCCTGAGTTGATCCAGCGAAATACCGTCCAGCATCGAAACCCATCCCAGATAAAGATAGTTCGGGTCTCATTTTATCGTTTTTTCAGATTCAAAGGAAACTCTCATTATTGATGCCAATCACACCTCAAAGGGCACCGACATGGACCTTCCAGATATTGACTCCAACGGGCTTGACGCCGTCCCGGCGAGCCGCCACCTGACCGTCGAACTTCCTGGCAAGCGGTCTGCCATTGTGCGATCCATCAATGGCATGAACAGGGCGTTCGCAACGAACGGGCATGAGCTGAACGAGCGCCTAGAGCAGGCTGGTATGCCTCAGCACTACCATAATGGGTATTTGCAGACTACGCAGGACCAGCAGCTTCAAAAACAAGTCGAACAACCATTCTGGCTGTTGGTGAAGGAGGCCCAATGGAAGAATGTCAGCATTGACATGGCCGAGGCGATTGATCGCAGAGACACGGGCGCCCGCAATCCATTGTTCTATGCCGCTAAGGCACTGGAAAGCGCGATCAAGATCATTTGCGAACTAAAAAATTGGACTATCGGTAATGAGAAAGCGACTTTAGCTACGTTGAACGTTGCAGACCTCAGCGACTGAAATTTGCTCGGTATCGGTACTGCAGCAAGTGGCCATACCCAATGCATGCGGAGCGGTCATTTGGAAGTAATTGTCCAAATGGCGGTAACGTGTCGGTTTGAGACAAGGTGATAGGCTTCAAAAGGCCAAAACCGGTCAGTCACCTAGACGCGCCAAAGTGTCCAAAACCTAACGTTGTCCACTGCCAGCTCGCTCACTACCGTACTGCTCAAGAACGGACTCGTCGAAAACTTAAACACTCATTAGCGCTGCGCCAGCAACAAGCAGACATGCGGCCATCGTCCGCTGAAAGCTGAAAGGTTGTACTGCCAAATCGAACCAACCTATGCGATCCAGTGCCATAGCGGCGACCACTTGTCCTGCCATGACCAATGCAATCATTTTGGCAGCGCCTATACGCGGAGCCACGCCAGTCGTTGCAGACAGCACGACAGCCCCGCACAACCCACCAGTCCAGACCCACCAGGGAAGACCGGTCATTTGCGATAGTCTCGGCCATGTTCTGCCGGACGCAAGTGCGATGCATGCCAGTACGACTGCCACCACCAACGCGGAGAGAGCTGCCGCCCAGAGGGGGCCTCCTATTGCGCGTCCCAAGCGTGCATTAATGAGTGCCTGTAAGGGAAGCATTACCCCGGCAGTTACAGCAAGGAAAAAGAAGAACCAAGACATCGCTATTTTCCTTGCTGTTTGCCGAAAAAATCCAACAGCAGCCCGGCTACGCGATTCGCGGCTTCTTCTGGCAGGTAATGACCGGCATTCAAGATCACCTCGCCTTGCACATTTGCCGCCAAAGACTGCAATGCATTTACGATACGACCTCCGACCCCCCGTTCTGCTCCGACAGCCAGCACGGGAATATCGAGTCGCTTCTCGGCGCGAAGGCGGTTCGCTGCAGCCCCTGCGGGTGACAGCGCGGATTGGTAGTAGCCAGTCACCGCTCGAAGAGCGCCGGGTGCCGCAAGTTGTCGCGCATAGATTGCGATATCTTCGGCTGTAATCGTCCAGGGTTGCAGCGCTTTTGCGCGAAACAGCCAAGTGAGAAACACCTCTTCGCGCCCAGCTATCAGTAACTGAGGAAGCTCATCGAGTTGGTTGAAAGAAAAATGCCAACTGCGCAAGTTAGCCTCATCGGCAGGCAGGTCACTGCGCGGTGCTGAAAGTCCTGGTATTAGCGCGTCGAACATTGCGACGCGGCGAATGTCCGCGCGCCAGTCAGCGGCCCAGGCATATGCGATCCAGCTGCCCACATCATGCCCCACGACATCGATGGGTCCGTTCTCGAACAGCCCAATCTTCGCTGCAAAGTGGTGCAGTTCGGCGGAGACGGTGGCCAGATCGTAACTTCCCGGTGGCGCGTCACTTTCCCCCATGCCCCGAGGGTCCACCGCAATGACCCGATAGCCGGCAGCCGCCAGCTGGGGCATCACATAACGCCATGCATACCAGCTCTGTGGCCAACCTGGAATCAGCAGAACCGGAGGGCCTTCTCCCCCCACCACATAGTGAAGATTGACATCATCGACCCGAGCACTGGCATGGCGAAATCGCCGCCAGAAATCGGTACGCGCCATGAACTCTGCACCGACATGTTCGGGTTGTTCTGAATAAACACTCATAATCGTTCCTTGAAATGGAATTGAACATTTCCTAATTAGGTAAATTTTTTAAAGCAACCGTGTTAGCTCGGCAACCATTCCGACCATCGTCTTGGTGTCGGATCCGGTTTTCCCGAGTATCCGCATACCTTGCTGAAGTGCCAGGAGGAGTTTTGCCATGCTGGCGGCATTAATCCCTTTCTGGATGGAACCATCCGTCTGCCCTTCTTCAATAAGATGCAGAAGCTGTTTTTCCTGCTTAGTCTGCTGTACAGCGATCAAATCGGAAATCTCGTTGTCGGCCAAAGCAAGCTCAACGGCACTCTCGATAACCAAGCAGCCTGTGCGCCCGGCGCCCTCACTGCTCAGCTGCGCAAACTGATTAAGCAGGACCTCAATTTTGTCCTTGCCGGAAAGCTTGTCCGCCAGACAAGCGGCAATCGCCTCGCTGCGCTGGGTCATGTAACGATCAAGCGCGGCCAGAAAAAGCCCCCGCTTGTCGCCCCATGCCTTGTAGATGCTGCCCGACGTCAGCCCCAGGCATGCATTCAGGTCCGAAATAGACGTGCCGTGGTACCCATACTCACTAAAGCGAGTGATGGCTTTGTTCAGCGCGGCATTCGTATCAAACTCGCGGGGCCGACCAGGGCCGACAGGAGCTTCGGGTTTTTGATTCATGGCGCTATTATAGGAAACAATCATTTCCAAATCAATCATTAGCATTGCTAGCCCTCACAATATATTGAGAATCTGACCTGTGGCCATGTTCGCCCGGTTGCCGAGTCCAAAGGTAATTCCCCCATCTTCGATGGGTCCCTGACTGATGCCGTTGCCAGATCGAAGATCTGGCAGGCCCTTATAAATCCCCAAATTCGCTTTCGCACATTTGTGGCCTTAAAAGTCTCACACAAGATGCACCCCTGATGGGGTAAGGAAAGCGCTTGGCTATCAATGGCTTACGAGCGAACGATCGTATTCCTTGTTGTGGGACAGACAGGGCGACAAAGAAGCATAAAGCATTGATTTCTTTAGCGGACACTCGGCCACAACTGTCTCCTTGCAGCGTGTAGGCGGTGTGGCCGCAATACAACCTCAACATTATGACTGCATACCGACCGCTTCCCATCTGCGCTTGACTGCATAAAGGCAGCACGAGATTTGCGCGATGACAGCATACGCGAGGCTATGGAGTTACAGAGCTGCAGCGATACGCCTATAAAAATTAATCATTTTATTTCCAGCTTAGTCAGTAGCGGCAAGTACCGATGCAACGGTACTTGCCGCTATGCTGTCGCGCGTCAACTATCTTGGCCGGCGGTCAAGTTAATTGTCGCTGAACAGTATGCCGTCTGCCCGCAAATTGTCGACTGTGGTTCCAGATGGAGCCAGGGCCGTCATAGTATGTCCCTGCTGTTGGCGATGGCCCGGGCGTTACTCAGAGCGAAGGAATTGTCGGTACCAGCTAGGCCTTGGATACTGCGATCCGATCGAAGTCGTTCGTGAGAAACATGACGGCCACGCGCTGGCCAGACGTCAGACGTGTGTTAAGTTGCTTGCGGCACTAGCAGCGGCAATCGTCCAATTATTGATCGAGCAATTCCCGTGCGATTACTAACCGTTGGATTTCGTTTGTCCCTTCGACGATCTCCAGAACCTTGGCCTCGCCTAGCAGACCAGAGACGGGGTACTCTTCAAATACACCATAGGCGCCATGGACCTGGATGGCCTTCAATGCGGCTTCCACTGCGAGCTCGCTGGCGAACAGCTTTGTCATGCTGGTCTCGTTTCGAAATGGACGACCTTCGTCGACCAAGGTGGCCGAGTTACGAACCATCAGCTCCGCAGCGTGGATCTTGGTCAGTATATCGGCGAGTGGGAACGATAAGCCTTGGTGCTCTAGGATGGACTTGCCAAAGACTTTACGGTCTCGACCATAGGATTTGGCAAGATCGACAGCTCGTCGTGCGAGACCCAGTCCAGTCGCGCCGACCAAGATGCGGCCCACACTCAATACCGTCAACACCTGCTTCAGTCCATCACCACGTTGCCCGATGAGATTTTCTTTCGGGACTCGAACGTTATCGAAGTAGAGTTCAACAGAGTCCGCAAAACGCCAGCCAATCTTGTTCGCTCGCTTGCCAACCGAAAAGCCAGGCGTACCAACCGGTACGATAAAAGACGACAAACGCTTGGATCCCGCATCTGGATCGGTGACTGCCACGACCGTCGAAAATCCGTGCAGCGGTGTGCCAGCATTAGTCGAAAACATCTTCTGGCCAGTGATTACGTACTCATTATCCTCGAGAACCGCGGTGGTTTTAACGCCTGCGACATCGGATCCGCCTTGCGACTCCGTCACTCCAAAAGACGCGATCATCTTGCCTTCGTTAATGGCCTGCAGCCATTCGCGCTTCTGGATGTCGTTGCCATAACGGGCAACCAAGGATGCGGGCGCGCTATTACACAGAAAAATAGCCGCAAAAGACGGTTCTACGCGGGCGAGAAGTTCAGCAACGAGTGCTGCGCCACAAGTACCGAGACCGCCACCGCCGTACTCCGGGTCGTAAGACACTCCCATGAAGCCCATTTCACCAAAAGCTTTGACCAGCGCGGTCGGGAATACATGGCTCGATAGGTGTTGCGGCATCTCTGGGGCTAGTTGCTGTTCCGCAAAGCGGCGCACAGCATCGGTAATCATTCTCTCATCATCATTGAAGTCGATTAGCATTTTGGTGTCCTGTATCTGTTCAAGGTGTTAACAGCATCAGCGTGAGTGCAGTTCTCTACAAAGAAATGGTTGGCTTCGTAGTCCATCATCTCGGCATGCGGCATCATTTGGTTGGCAAAGAAGCGTTTGGTGCTCGCCACGGCTGCCCGGGGTAAGGCCGCGAGTCGAGTAGCGAGCTCGACAGCTTTCTTCAGAACGTGTCCATCAGGTACCGTGTAATCAGCTGCACCCATCTCAAGCACGTCTTTGCCGCTCAGCTCGTCCAGGCAAAAACAAAGATTACGGGCGCGCACCCGCCCCACCCGTTCGATTAACGCGTTCAACCCCCAAGGTGTCAGCCAGCCGTGAGGTACTTCGGGCAAGCTCCAACGTGATTTCTCGCCGGCGACTACCACGTCGCAGGAGATGGCCAGGATAAAGCCTCCGCCTATAGCAAAGCCTTCAACGGCGGCGATGACGGGTTTCTTCACGAAGGCGAATAAGCGCGCCAAATCTCCTGTCTCCTGCTCGAATCGAGCCATATCCTCCATGTCGAGCTGACTAATGAACTTCAAGTCGCTGCCTGAGCAGAAACCTTTGTTCTCGCCCTGTAAAACGATCGCTCCCACCGACGGATTTCTATCCAGCATTAGCAGTTGCGCTTTTAGTTCATTGATCAGGACTTGGTCCATGGCATTGCGGCGGAATCCGCGCTGAATAGTCAGTACCACCACGGCGCCGTATGCGTTTACGCCGACCGCGCTCTGAGTATCAGACATGCATGCTCTCCTCAACGAACAGGGCACGGTCCATGGTCACCAGCGGTTCACTTATTCCGACAGGAGGGAAGTCCATCAGATCGAGCACGTCACGCCTCAAGTCAATGCCCGGGGCTATTTCTTCCAAGAAGAGACCTTCAGGCGTTACGGAAAACACCGCGCGTTCGGTAATAAGTAACGCCTTTTGGCCTTTTGCAACGCCGTTGCGCAGCCTGTAAGTGACGTGATCGGCCTGTTTGACGAACTTGCGCGACTGGCCTTCCCGCTCGATCACTAAGCCAGCCTCATCGGTATAAGAAATCTTTAGTCCGCCGGTGGTGAAAGTGCCTGTGAAGACAAGTCGCTCTGCGTTCTGGGCGATGTCGATAAAGCCTCCGGCCCCCGGATTCGCCTTGCCAAAGCGGCTCACGTTAACGGTGCCGTACTCGTCGAACTGTGCAAACGCCAGCGCGGCAAACTTACATAGACCGCCGTCAATCAGATCGAACTGTGTGACGCCATCCATATTGGCGCGCGGGTTGAAGTTACCAGAGAACTGCCAACCGTTCATGACGACGCCGCCAAAGGAGCCATGTTCCGTGGTGAACCAATAGTCGTCAATGTTTGACTCAGTTATCAGGCCGTCTTCAACCATGACTAGCGGTACGTCCGACGATGCACCGAAGCCAAATATTGTCAGCTCGTGCTGCTTAACTTCTCGAGCTGCGCGCTTTGCGATGATCTTTGCCGGTGTCTGAGGCAGTCTCTTTAACGAGCTCAGCGGCATGTTCTGGTTGCCCAGGTAGGCAGCGTCAACGTTGATGCCCGTCACCATCATTTGATCAGGCACGACTACTATGTGATCCACGATTGCCGCCGGGATGCGAGCAGAGACGGCCAGGCGCGTGCCGCGTGGAACGATGCGCTTAACCTGCACGATGACCTTGCCACCGCACGCCTTTACTGCCAAGGCCAAGGCAATACTCGATGACAGCAGCGGATCCTCTTCGAACGACAGATTGCCAAGGTCGTCTGAGGCGGTTGCGCGAATTATGGCTGTGTCCAACTTCCAGGTCGGATAGAAGAGCAACTGCTCACCTTCGAACTCAACCTTTCTCACTAGTTCTTCAGTGGAAAGCGTGGTAAGGCGCCCGCCGGTCTCCTCGGGGTCGATATAGGTACCGAGGCCAACTCGAGTAAAGTAGCCAGGGCTTTTCCTAGCCACTTCACGCAGCCATTGCATGCTGGCACCTATGGGCCAACTGTATGCTTCGATCCGGTTTTCTTGGATAAGCTCCATGAGGGCGGGTCGAGCACCCGTCTTGGGGTGGGTAGGATTGACGTACGACCCCGAGACGATACGCTTCATAAGACCTTCCGCCGCGACATGGTCCATACCGGGTATGTCCACCGCGTCACCAGTGCCGCATGGGAAGTAAAACGTTAGATTACGTGGGCTTTGCGTGTTGTCGAAGCGTTGCCGGATAGCACGCAGTACGGTGTCAGGAGTAATCCAACCGATGACGCCGACGCTGGCAACGACATCGCCATCCTTGATGTGGGCGACCGCCTCGGCCGCAGTACATATTTTGTTCACGCCTTTCCTCCAAATCGAGCCAGCGTCGACTGAGCGCGATCATGCCTACAGTTCTCGATGAAAATTCGATTGGCGGACACGTCGAGCGCTTCGCTCGTGCCGGCAACGAAGGGGGCAAAGAACTGCTTGGTTGATGTCACCGCGGGCTGCGGCATGTCAGCGATAAGACTGGCTATTCGCGTCGCCTCATCCAGTGACTTACCTTCGTCGACCAAGTAGTCCGCCAGGCCTAGCCGGAACACATCGTTGCCGCTCAGGAGCTCATACCCGAAAGTAAGCCGCTTGGCCACGACCGGGCCTACACGCGAAAGCAGCGCTTGCAGTCCCCAGGGGGGCAGCCATCCGTTGGGCACTTCCGCCAAGTTCCAGCGAGCTGCGGCACTCGTTACGATCAGATCGCACGAGCAGGCCAGAATGAAGCCTCCGCCAATGGCATTACCCTCCACGGCAGCGACGACGGGGGTGTCGATAAAATTAATCTTGCGAGCAACGGCTGCGGTCACAGCTTCGTGCTCTGCCATCTCGGCTGGGTTCATCGTACCCAGCTCTTTAAGGTCGCTGCCCGCGCAAAAGCTAGGCTGCGCGCCTGTTAATACGATGGCGCCGACGGACGCATCGCGGTCCAATTGGGCGAACCGATGCTCGAGCTCCTCGACCATCGCGCTGCCGAGTGCGTTGCGCCGGTTGGCGCGGTCTAGGGTGACAATTGCCACGTTGTCCTTGTGTTCGACTTTAATCATTATTGAGGTCCTCTCTTAAGTTCAGTCAAGTTGTGCGCCATCGCGGTTTAACGCTTCCCGCACGGCGATCGGATCAATGTCCCTGGGCTGCAATCTCTCGTGGACAGCAAGGGCTGCGGCGTGGCCGATAGCATGGCCGTATGAGAAGCACTGCGCAGTCACCCGGGCTGAGGCCATCGCTTCAGCCTCGGCTGAAAGGCAACGCCCTGCAACTAGCAACGACTCACCCCTGGCCGGTACGAAACATTCGTACGGAATCTCGTAGTAGTCGTTGAACAGCCACTCCAGTTTGGGCACTGCGCCTGCGTGCTGCTCGATTGGCCACGCAGAGCGTGCGATCCCGGAGCGAAACTTGGTCCCCTGAACGACATCGCTATTGGCCAGGGTAGTCACACCCATTGCCTGGCGACTTTGACGAATCCCAACTTGCACACCTGTATCGTTGACATAGGCGCTTTCGCACCCGACTAGGTAATCACGGAAGAAGCGCTCATACTCACGCACCTGCTTGCGGCCCTGTATCTCCGCTTCTGTCAGGTCAGTGGCAACCAGAGGATCTAAGTCACGGCCGTCTTCGCCCAAGATGCGCGTGCAGTTGCACAACAACTGGTCTGGGTGTGTCGTCGGGAACAGGAAAATTTTTTGACGGGGCAAGGCATATTTGCCGGATGCATTTGCTTCCTGGATCATTTCAACGACGGGGCCGAGGAGCACGCTGTTGTCACCGTACGTTGCCAGAAACCGATTGACGTCTACACCATTGATTCGAAAGATCATGGTCGGGTTCTGGATTACACCGTTCAGACTACGGTAGGTTTCAAAGCCTGCCATCGCGGTCACATCTGCATCGCCACTCGCGTCGATGGTGATCTTAGCCGTCACGCGTAGCTTGCCCTGTTTGTTGTATGCCACCACACCAGCCACGCGCTCACAGCCATCCATTAAGACGTCGCTGACGATGGTGTGATAGAAGACTTGGACGCCGCCGTCGGCAAGAAGGTCATCACCTACCTCGCGCCAAACCAAGGGGTCATGGACCAAGGTATAAGTCTTACCGTAGAGCGTCGGGCCGGTAAGGCCGCCTCTGGCCTGCATGCGCTGGACGAACTCCTCCGCAAAACCGTAGACCAGGCGCACTGGCGCTGCTGTTGAGTCCTCCCGGGCTTCGAAAAGGCCGCAAATCGTGCCAGACAATCCCGCGACTGCGCCACCGCCGGCGAACCCATAGCGCTCGAGCAGAACGACCTTCAGGTTCTGGCGCGCTGCAGTCACTGCGGCGGCTACCCCTGCGGCGCCTCCGCCGATCACAAGCACGTCCGCTCGCAGTTCAAACTCTGGACGTTTATCTATCATTTCTCTCTCCAATCTCGAAACACCAAAGCCGCGTTATTGCATGAAACTCGGTAACCACATCGCGATCTGCGGGAAGAACATCACCAACATCAATGCAAGGATCTGAAGCCCGATGAAGGGAGCAACACCTTTGAAGATGTCGCCAAGCGAGATATCGGGTGGCGCGACGGCCTTTAGGTAGAACGCGGCGGGCGCGAACGGTGGAGCCAGGTAGGAAATTTGCATGTTCATGCAGAACAAAATGCCGAACCAGATAGGGTCAAAGCCCAACGCCTTGATCACGGGCACGAAAATGGGCATCGTGAGCAACACAATCCCGATCCAGTCGATGAAGCAGCCAAGGATCATGAGGATCAGCATCATCAGGGCAATAGTAGCTAAGGGTGGAATGGGCAAGCCCGTAATCAATTCCTGAAGGAACGCAGTACCACCTGCCAGCGTGTAGACGGACACCAACGCGGAGGCGCCGAAGAAAATCCACGTCAGCATGGCAACGGTACTTCCCGTACGTCGGAGCGAGTCCCAGATGGTATCCAAGTTCAATTTACCGTTGACGCCAGCCACAATCAGCGAGCCTAGCACGCCGATCGCTGCGGTTTCCGTGGGTGTCGCAACGCCGCTGTACAGAGATCCCAGGACCAACAATATCAGGGCCACCGGCAAGATGAGCACACGACCGAGCGCAATCTTTTCCATGATCGGCATGTCAAGCTCTTCTGGTGGCGCCAGGGGCCCGAGGGATGGGTTCCAGTAGCACCGTAAAAGTACATAGGCCAGATACAGTGTAACGAGGAGGAAGCCGGGTACGACTGCTGCGACAAACAAGGTTCCGATGGAAGACTGGGACACTAGGCCGTAGACGATCAGCACGATGCTGGGAGGCAGCATCGTGCCCAGGGAGCCTCCTGCACAAATGACTCCAACCGACAGTTGTTTGTTATAGCCGCGCGCCAGCATGGTCGGCAGGCACACCATGCCGAGTACGACGATCTCTGCTCCGATGACACCAACCATGGCAGCGAGGATCGTTGCTGCAAGCAGACAACCGACGGCCAACCCACCGCGCAGGCGTCCAGACCAAATATGCAAGGCATAGAAAAGTCGTTCGACGACTCCCGCCTTCTCCAGAATGCAGCCCATCATAACGAACAGCGGCACCGAAATCAGTGCGTAGTTGTTCATCAAGGTGAAGATCCGGCTTGGGATGAAATAAAGTGTCTCCGGTCCGAAGAGCCAAAGAGTGAGGATGACGGCCGTCATCCCTGTCGCGAATGCGAGGGGCATGCCCGTAAAAAGAAGCAACAGCAAGATTCCCACAGTCGCGAAGCTAACGAGTTCACTGCTCATTACAAACACCCTTTACAGAATCGATGAGAGAAACGACGCTTTGCAGGACCATTAATGCTGCGCCAACGGGAATCGCGATCTTCATGTATGTGGGGGCTAGCGAATTCCATCCGCCGCCGGAGCGTTCTCCCATTTCAATCGCCGGTAGAGCTTGTTCAAATCCGTAATAGACGATGATCGATAAATAAATAATGGCCATCACGTGTGCCAAGACATCCATCCAGTGCCGCACGTGTACTGGCAGAAGGTTGTAGATAACGTCGATGCGGACGTGCGTGTTGTTCTTGATGGCATGGGCGCCGGAGATCACGTAGTGGATCCCGACCGCCATGATGACGAATTCGAGCGCCCAGATGGTGGGCGTGTGCCAGATATAACGGACAGCGACGTCGTAAATCATGACAACGAAGACCACGAAGTAGATCGCGCTTGCGTAGTCACCGATTTTTTGGTTCAGGTTGCTAACGAATCTCATGATTGTTTGTTCCAGAGTACGCGAGATTCCGCGCCTGAGCTCGTTGGCGAGCGAGCTCGGTTTAACGATTGGATGCGTGGAGCGGCGGCTAGAACAATGTCGCCACTTTTAATCAGTAGGCTGAGTCAATCAATAAGGCCTTTACTGCGAAGGAATTTGACCTGTCCCTCGACTGCACGGCGAGCGAGATCGCTTTGTTCGCCATATTTATTCCAAATCTCAATAGCGGCGACACGGAACTTTTTGCGATCCTCTGGACTCCAGTCGACGATCTCCACGCCGCGAGCCTCAAGCTTTTGTGCAACTGCGGAATCGGCTTGTTGAAGCGTAGCCGCCAGATCGGCTCCAAAATCCCTTACTGACTGTTCAAGTATCTTCTGTGTCTCCGGATCAAGCTTGTTCCACACTTTCAACGGAATGGACACATCGCCTGTAGGGGTAGAGTGGATGCCCGGATAGATGACGAACTTCGCGATATCGTGAAAGCCGAGCTCATCGTTCATGCTCAAGGTGCCCCAGTCGGTGGATTCGATGGTCCCACTGTCGAGTGCGCTAAAGACTTCGGAACCCGGCAGATTGATCGGCACAGCGTTAAAGCTGGCGAACAGATCTGAGGACATGCCTTGCGGAAGGCGAATTTTCAGCCCGGCCAGATCCTCCGGCGAAGATACCTTTCGTGTTGTGGGCAGGGATTCTGCGCCCCACCACACCGCCCCGATTGGAAAGAGGCCATAGGGCTTGTACGCCTCGCGCAACAGCTCTAGTCCACCGTGCTCATAGAAGTATTCATGGGCCAGCTTGGGATCATCATACGCGGCACTGAGGTCGCCCAGCACGGCGAACGCTGGGTTCTTACCGCTCCAGTACACGGTCGCTGGGTGCTGACCATTTAGGATGCCTCGGGCAACGGCATCAAACGTTTCGTTAGGGCCTACTACAGCACCGGTTGGCAAGGGCTTAACTTTAATCTCGCCGTTGGTCTTCTCCTCAACGTCCTTGGCCCAGCGTTCGAACGCCAACTGGGTGACAGTTCCGGACTGCCACAAGCTCTGAACGCGCCAAGTCTGCGGCTTATCTGCGACCGCCTGGATGGGTAGAGCCACAGCGAGCGCAATGGCTAGCGAGGCACAAGCATTACGTGAAAATAACGTCATCTAGGTCTCTCCTTGGGGAAATCAGTGTTTCTGATCTTATTGGTGAAGGGATAAGAAGTGATGACTCCAAAAAGCCTCACATCCATCTGAAATTTCAATCTAGTGGTGTTAATATATCAGACAATAACAGGCTGACATATCAGATTAGAGTGATCTACGGGTTATTCCCGATAAACCCGAGTTGGACTAATCAGTTTGAGCCTTTTTATTACTATTTACTGATATATTAATAGTGACTTTTTTCACTTAGCAGCGATATGCTGACAAGATCTAAATAATGGACAGTGGGCATGAATACACAGGCATTGCATGAAAAACCTTTAAAAGATGTTGCCTACGAGGCGCTAGAAGACATGATTATCCGAGGCGATATTCGGGGCGGCAGCATGCTTTCTGAGTCGGAACTGGCACGGCAAATTGACCTAGGCCGCACCCCGGTACGAGAAGCTCTGCAGCAGTTGGCACAAGTTGGTCTGGTAACTGTTCTGCCTCGGCGCGGGATCATGGTGGTGGATGTCACAATCGCTATGCAGTTGCAAGTGCTCGAAATTCGACGCCCGCTCGAGAAACTGGTGGCACGTTGCGCGGCACTTCGGGCAAACGCGCGCCAACGCGCCACTATGCTTGAACTGGCCGTAGCGATCGAAGAGGCGGCTAAGGCCGGTGACGGGGATGAGTTCCTCCAGGCAACAAGTCGCAATCACGCTGCGGTAGAAGACGCCTCAGGGAACGAGCTAATTCAAAGCGTTATGTCCTTGGTCCATGCGCGTTCGCGTCGTTTCTGGTATGCCCATTACGAGCGTTGGGGTGACCTCACTGCCGCTGGCATTGCGCATGCCAATTTGATGCGCAGCATCTCGCTCGGGGATGAGGTAGCTGCCGTACAGAGTGCGGAACGCCTTGTTGACTATCTGGAGCAGTTCTGCCGCTCCACCATCGCGCCATACGGCAAGTAGTGACCTTCAATAACCGCAACATTGATAAGCGGTTCCTTGTAACGGAGACTCTTTATGATGCACTTTCCTTTGACGCTCAGCTGGCTCAGCCGTCTAGTTGAGCGCAGATATGGTAAGACCGAGGTCGTAACGAGGATGCCCGATGGGAAATTACGCAGACACAGCTATGCGCAAATTGCAGCGCGAAGCCAGCGCCTGGCCATGAAGCTGGCCGCAGAAAATCTTCAGCCTGGGGAAACCGTCGGCACACTGATGTGGAATCATCACGTCCATTTGGAGACGTACTTCGGTGTGCCGGCCGCCGGTGGCGTGCTGCATACGATCAACCACCGCTTGTCACACGACGACCAAGTCTTCATTATCAATCATGCCAAGGATAAGATACTGATCGTTGACGACGTGCTACTGCCTCAGATTCGCGAGATACTGCCTAGACTCAAAACGGTACAAAAGGTCATTGTCAATCAGTATGGCGGGCAGGAGGATATTGCAGGTTTTACAGCGTACGAAGCCTGGCTAGAGGAACCGGTCGCGCACGACGTAACACTACCCGAGGCACAAGAGGACGCTCCTGCTAGCATTTGTTATACAGGCGGCTCCACTGGCCGTCCTAAGGGGGTGGTGTACTCTCACCGTGGACTCGTGATGCATGCGTTTTCGCAGGCTATGGTGGATGGATATGGCGTCAGCGGGAATGACACAATACTAGCTGTTGTTCCCATGTTTCACGGCAATGGCTGGGGCCTACCCTTTTCCGCGGCGCTGACTGGAGCCAAGTTAGTTTTACCCGGCCCTAAGGTTGACCCTCACAGCTTGCTCGAACTGATGCAGGCGGAGCAAGTCACATTTTCGGCAGGGGTGCCAACGGTCTGGCAAGAGTTTGTACGCTGCCTAGAAGAAAATGCTGGAACACTAACTGAACTCTGCCCGTTAACCATCATAACGGGTGGTGCCGCGCCGCCGAAGAACTTGTTTGGCCGCCTGGAACGCTTTGGTATCACGCTATACCAGGGGTGGGGCATGACCGAAACAGCAAGCGTCATTACAGTAAGCAGACCTCAGCCCCAGCGCTCCAAGGCGGGAGACCATGTGAGTGGCGACTGGCGCTTGAGCCAGGGCAAGCCTATGGCCATAGTCGATATTCGGATTGTGTCCAAGGATCAAGTGTTGCCGCATGATGGACATTCGATCGGCGAAGTCCAAGTACGAGGCGTATGCGTGACAGACAAGTATTTTGAACTCGACTTGCCGAACCGCTGGACGGAAGATGGCTGGCTATGCACCGGCGATATCGGTCACATCGACCCTAGCGGCAACCTGCTGGTATTGGAAAGAAAGGAAGACCTGATTAAATCGGGAGGTGAATGGATCGCTCCTCATGACTTGGAGGGTGCGCTTCTTGAATTGCCTGAGGTCAACGAGTGCACTGTGATCGCCATTCCACATGAAAAATGGGGTGAACGGCCTCTCGCCTTGATGGTTTTGGCGGAAGGTGCCACCATTGACGACGAAGCACTGCGATTCCACCTGTATGGACGGTTTGCTAAGTGGCAGCTCCCCCAAGCATTCGTTGAGGTGGGCAGTATCCCGCGTACTGCTGTGGGCAAGATCGCACGTCGTCAGTTGCGTGAAGAGTATGCCGACTGGACAAGCCAGATGGCAGAAGCATCCAAATGAATAGCAAGCTAGTGTGCCGTACTGATATAGGACTTAGGATCGAAAGTAGGGCGCTCAGCCATGCAGCTTATCCAGCTTACCCACCAAATCCTCGGTCCTCAAATGCGCATTCCGCTTGACCATCTGAATTGACTTTTGACCGCCGATTGCAGCGACTGACGAATGAATTCTTGACCATAGCGGGTGACGAGGTCCACCGGTACTCGAAGATAGAATTGATATATCTCACCCCGTTTCCTGAGGTGAATTTCCAAAGCGATTGACTGAGATAGGCGGATCAACATCGGTTTCGTTTTGCCTGTATCAAGCCCCGGGCGTGATTTGTATCGCAAATGGAAACCTTACGTGCGGGTAAGACGTTGAATTATAACGGAAAAGCTTGATTTTTGCGGTGCCCGGGGCCGGAATCGAGCCGGTACGCCTTGCGGCAGGGGATTTTGAGTTGGCGTGCGAAGGTGTTTGTCTGGGGAAGTGGGGGGAAGCTGAGCGTAGGTTAATTAAGGTAAAAGTAATTATAGATCAATTAGTTAGCGTAATTTTGCGAAATTGGCGAAAACTGATATGTGTACCTGTACTGTACCGAAAATATATGTTTCGGTACAGCTAGGTCGGGACGGTGAGTATGGGCCAGTGGCCGTTTACGACCCATTGCGGAAATTAAGTTCGCAGATTTCAATGTCCGGTAGAGGCTGCGGATTCAACCGGTGGATGCAACGGTCTGGTTAAATCGTTGTGCCGGTGTTTCGTAGTTTAAGGTTTTTCTCGGACGCTCATTCAATCGCCTCGCGATAGCGTTGAGCTTAGCTTGCGAG
>JAKFFG010000052.1:0-7333 GCA_036675275.1 Pseudomonas sp.
GCCGCATGATTCGCAGATCAAATGCACATCGGCAAGAAACTGCATTTCAACGACTTGCTCTCCTTCTCCTTTACAAGTATCACAACGACCGCCATCCACATTAAATGAAAAATGTTTTGGCTCGAAGCCACGCATTTTGCTCAATGGTTGTTTAGAATACAGATCCCTGATTTCATCATACGCTTTTATATAAGTAACCGGATTACTTCGACTGCTTTTCCCAATTGGGTTTTGATCTACCAATTCAATTTGTGAAATTGATTCAATATCGCCTGTAATCGCTTTATGCAATCCAACCTTATCTGCAAACTCGCCTTTTATTTTTTGCAGGGCAGGATAAAGAATTTGTTTTACCAAAGTTGTTTTACCACTGCCACTTACCCCGCTCACCACGCAAAGCACATTCAAAGGAAATTCAACGGTGATATTTTTAAGATTATTTTGCTTGCCTCCTTCAACTCTGATTGAGCGATTCCATTTTCGTATGGTTTTAGGCGGCTCAATCTTTAATTCCCCTTTTAAGTATTTTCCGGTAAGACTCTGATAATTTGAAATGATCTCTTCATAATTCCCTGCTGCTACGATTTCGCCACCAAGATGTGAAGCGAGCGACCCGATATCAATGATATAGTCCGCTTCACGCATCATCATTTCGTCATGCTCAACTACTATGACCGTATTTCCAAGATCACGAAGCTCTTTTAATACACGGATCAAATTTTCCGTATCTCTTGAATGCAAACCGATAGAAGGCTCATCAAGGATATAAAGCGAATTGGTTAGATTGCTTCCAAGATTTCTTGTCAGTTGTATTCGCTGGCTTTCGCCGCCACTTAATGAATTAGCTAAGCGACTTAAAGTAAGGTACCCCAAGCCAACATTCAATAAAGTAGTTAACCGATTATTTATTTCTATCAACACCCGTTTAGACACCTGCTTTTCATAGTCAGAAAGTTTGGATTCCAACCCCTGAAACCATTGCTGTAAGTCTTTTACCGGCAATTCATTGAGTTCCCCAATATGCTTATCCCCAACTTTTACAAACAATGCCTCTTTCCGAAGCCGGTATCCTTTGCAATCCGGGCATGTTGTTCTGCCGCGGTACCGGCTTAACAAAACCCGGTACTGAACTTTATACAACTGAGATTCTACGTCTTTAAAAAAATCGTTGATTCAATAGGACCGCCAATCCCCTTTGCAACAACTCCGGCGATTTTTGATCGAACTAAACTTTTACGCTCTCATACATTCATCGAGTTATTTGAGAGAGAAATATGTTCATCTGAGGCGAAAGCGATATTTACTGAAGACTTTCTTCAACCGGTTCTTAAGGGTATCTTAAAAGGTAAAGTGAACAACCTCTCATATTTGCTTTGGCTGAAAAAGGCTTTATTAAGATTTCTGCCAGACAGACTTTTAAGGAAACTTGTTAAGAGCGCTCCAAAGACAGCGGTAGATAATCATATTTTAGCTTTCCGGATTTATTTAGTGATTAATATGAAAAGATTGCTTGAAGAAGACTCCGCATTGTTAAAGGCTTCTGAAGTAGATTAACCGGCCAATTAGGAGTTGATGACCTTAACTCCTTGTACTCCGCGAACCGATCCGGTAAGCGGTTCCTGCAAGAAGACATCCTGACCGCTAGACAGCGGTTGCCTATTGAACTGCGAAATTCGGCCCCAGTGGTCGAGATCACTGTGCCAGGCACCGATGGCGACGGAACATCGGCGGTCGTTCTCTGCTGGTGCTTCTACTTACCCTGCAGTCTTTTCGGGACGCGCGCCATAAAAAGTTTTCTACCGGAAGCCTGGGTAAGTTGATTGGCGAGCTGTCTGGGTCGTACTTTCAAGTGGCCGCAGCCAACGGGGCAGATGAACCGGTTGAGGAGACCCTCGAACAGGCGGTGGACAATCCCATCTTCAGATTTCGAGCGGGGTTGGAAATGAGCGAGTCCGACCGAGCGCGGACCGAGGCAGAACTGCTGCAACTGCGGGACTTGCGCAATGGCGTGGTGCATCACCTGATAGAGCAGTTCGACATCTGGACCCTCGAAGGCTGCCAAGCTGCGCTGGCGCATCTGGACCAAAGCTACGCGACGGTGGACGCGGCATACGCGCTGCTCAGGCAGTGGGTGGATAGCTCGCGGCAGGCACGACAGCACTTCGCGGCGCTCCTGCAATCCCCTCAGGGTCTGGATATTTTCCTTCACGGAGTCATGCCAGACGGCACCGTCGACTGGCCCGCCAGCACTGTCGTGAAACTGCTGCGCGACGCGGAGTCCCGGGCCGAGGACGGGAAGTGGACTCGTCTGGAAGACGCCTTGAAAACAATCCACAAAAATCATCCCACCCACACCCCTACGCGATACCACTGCAAAACATGGCGGCAGTTGCTGGTTCGCTCTCAGCTATTTGAGGTCCTCAAGGTCGCCGCGACCGAGACGGGGATGGGTAGTACCTGGTACTGCAGTCGTCAAAGCGCGCCGAGTCACTAACGAGACAGCTCCGAACCTGCAGGGCCTGTGACTTTACAGCGCTTGCCTTGCGCCCCGACATGCACGATTTGCTTTAGCCACCGATCAAGCAAGATTCTTGCTAGGAAACCTATGGCAGCTGTTGACACGCACACCCATGGTGCGTCAACGCAGGGATTTCTCTTCGAAAGGGTCAACATGAATGCTTCTCCGTTCCGTTTCAACCGCGACGTAAATCAAGTCATCAACCCGTGGCACTGGTTCACCCGGGTGGTCGGCGGCGGCCAATTTGGCCTCATCAATATCGTTCTGGGCAAAACACAAAGCCCCGAAGTCGAAGAAGAAATCCTCGACGACGTCGGTAGCTACGGTCGGCAGCTCGGACGCCTGGGCGACGCGCTCGACGCCGTGCTGGTGCATATGAAAGTTGATACCTGGGACCAAAAGGGCCAAGACGCCGTAGCCGATTTTCGGGCGCAACTGCGCGAGATACGGCGCATCAAGGCCAAGCACGAGCGCCTGTCAAACCCTTGACCTTCCGTTCGAGGTCGAGGCAGCCCGCGACCAGGAGCCGAAATGCGGCCGCCCTCCAAAACTGGCGCCCCGTTGCACCCAGCCGTTGCTACTGGCATGCGCCACCGCCAAACGCCGGGCTTGCACAACGTCTTTAGCTAGCATCCTCCTGCATTGTTCTACACCGCAGCGCATGCCCATTCGCCTGCTATACATTGCCAGCGCCCTACCCCTTAGGCCTAACCCCATGACGCCACAGCAACCCTGTATTAAGTGCTTGGTTTACCTACTTACTACAACCCCCAATTACCGTAAGTAGGCGGGTTTTAGGCCCACGCGGCCTTACCCAAGCAATTGGCAATGCCGTGTTGCGCACGCAGCCAGCAACAGCGATTGATCTTGACCGTGCACCTTGCGGAAGATTGGTTTGGACTAGGTTCCCCTGCCCCGCCCTGCCCCGTCACATCAGTCATCGGTGTGCTGCGGCCGCAATGCATTCACCGGCAAATTATTGCTTGCTGCAACGTGCGTCTGGTGTAGGAGGCCGTACAACGCCGCGTGATCACGTACGTTGATCGGGTAGCCACTGTATGTCCCGGCAAGTTTTTCCTGCGAAGCAGCGCCTCAGCCAAATCGGGCCAATATTCCCGCTCAATTTTGCTGAATATTTACTTTCTCTCTCGCAGTAGTCGGCCTACCGTGCAAGTAGCGCCGCCGGGAGGCCAATTTCCTTGTGGGGCGCACCGATAAACGCCGAGTGCCGTTGGAGTTGATTCGCAACCACCACCCAAGGAGTATTCAGCCATGACAGACCTGAACATCGAATTCAAGCTTGATCGCATCCATTGCCACGACGAAGGTGACGGCCCAGGCAATGCCGAACCCTATTTGTGGACGGTTTTTTTCAAAGTGGATGGCGATACCCTCGTCGTCAACTCTGACGGGCCCGCTGCGCCCTTCCTGCAGGGTGCGCCCACGGTTGTCGGGACCCCTGGCAACCACGGCAATTTGGGTACCACCGATGTGGACGAAGGCGACGATGTGACCGTGCCGGCCATCATCGGCGAGTATCGGACGATCATGAAGCCCATCCCGCTCACAACGCCGTTTCTCGGCTTGTCGGAAGTGGGTGGCATGATTGGCTGCATCGTGGTGTTGATGGAGGAAGACAACACCTCCAACTCCGCCATCGCGCTCGGTCACGAAGCGCTGGACAGAACGGTACGGGACAAATTGGCGGAGGTGCTCGGCACCCTCAGCATCAGCAAGTCCGAACCGACCGAAGAGGATATCGCCGCCCTCACCAGTCAGATTGGAGACGCCGTTGAAAGCGCCATAGGGCACGGCGTGTCCGTCCTGGATTGGATTGCCGCCTTCGGCAATATGGACGATCAGATCGGAAGCGCGCTATTCAAGTTTTCCCACAAGCAGCTTGAAGAATCGGGCGGCGTTGCCATCCCCTTCAGCCGGAGATGGGACAACGAAGGGGATTGGGAACTGTTCGGCCACATCAAGGCCACGCCCATTCGGCGCCCGGAATCAAAATGCTGCGAGGAGCTGAAGCGGAAGATCAAGGAACTGGAACGAGCCCTGGCGGAGGACAGAAAGCGCCTCGACCGTCTGGAGATGCGACCGAAGGCTCCTGACACGCCCCAAAAGGTCGCGTCCACCAAACTTCGCAAGACAACACACGCTTGATAGAGGCATGGCGACTGCACCCACTCATCACCGAACAGGAGCACTACACATGGCTACTCAACCTATACGCACTGTCTGCGATTTGATGGAAAGAGCCATCAAGCATATTCAGCAAGAGATCAAGGCCAAGCAAGGCCGGGTTCGGAACCTGAGCGAGCGCCTCAAGAAACTGGAAGGCCAACCGAATCCGGACAAGGCTCAAATCGCCGAGATCAGGGGGGATATACAGGAGCTGGAAGGCGAGTTGAAAACTGACCTGTCGCAACTCAATGCATTCCAGGAGGAACACGCCGCGTCTTGCGGGCCGTAGGCCGGCTGCAAATGGGGCTTGACGGGTTTGTTAGGCAAGCAACTAGCCATGGCACCTTAACGGCAAGCGTCCGGCGAACCCGTCTTGACGGCGGCGGTCACGCAAATACGGGACTTGTGCCGCATAGATGGGTGTTGCATGATCGGTGGCCTGCGCTGACGCGCCGATACGGGGCAGTTCGGGACGGTTGCGAAGAACTGGAGCAATCCAATGAATGGTCGAGCACACAGCGGTTGGCGCTCTCCTGCGGTTCTGGCCATCGCCTCGGTGGCGATCTGCGTGCTGGTCCTGGCGGCCTTACAGCTCTTGAATCACAGCAAGGTCCGCCAAGCCCTATGTGCCCTGGACGGACTGGCTTGCACCTCTGCGATGATGCCGATGGCATTCGAGGTGCAGGGCAACCCGGGCCAACTGCCAAAGGCGCTCCTGGCCCAACCGCTGCACATGCAAGCCGACACGGCGCTGGTTCGCCGCGCCTGTGACGGACATTGGACGATAGGCTTCGGTGCCCGCCTCCAGCTCGAGCCGGTGACGCTGGGCCAGCAGTTCTCCAGCGGCGCGATCTGCGTGGACGTGTTCCGACAAAGCGTGCATGTCGCCGTCGCAGGTGGCCAACTGCGCTACGGCGATTGCATGGCTGGCCTGGACCCTGTAACCCTGGACTGGGACGACGCGCTGGTCGCGAAGCTCACCGCCCAGGTCGCCGCTGACGCCGTGGCCGGCTGCGCGGCGTTGCTGCCCCAATCGCTGGGCCCTGCGGTGGCACAGCAGTTCACGGCACGGCGTGTGGATCTGAGCCTGCGCTATGCGATTCCCTACACGCAACGCCAGGCTCTGCCCGCATCGGGGGATGCGCATGACACCTCGCCCATGGGGTGGGTGCGTCGCGGGCTGGCCGCCATGGACACCGTGCACGACTTGCGCATCGGTCTGCCCGACGGCAGCGTGTCCGTGCAGCTCGCCAGCACGCCCAGCACGCCGGGCACGCCCGCAGCCAGGCATTCACCCGAACTCACACTCACGTTTCGCGCGCAGGGCAGCGTGCTGACACTGCTGCCCGAGAAACTGAAACCGCTGGCCGCCGCGCCGACACCGCTGACGATTCGCTGGCATCTCGACCATGAAGCCGGCGTCGTCCTGGTCAACGACAACCGCATCGAGCGCCGCGCGCCACCGCCGCGCGCACCGGGTTCCACGGTGTTCGGAGCGACCGAATGCGTCCAGGGCAACGCGGCTGCGTCATCCTCGATGTACTTCGTCGAAGCCGACGATGACGGCAAGCCATTGAACTCAGCGCAGTTGCAGGCCTTGTTCAGCGCCGTGGAAGAGGCAACGGCCGGCCCGGGTGTGCTCGTCTCGGTGTTCGTCCATGGCTGGCAGCACTCGGCGGCACCGGACGACAGCTATGTGTGTGACTACGGCAAGTTGATGAGCGCCATCGAAACGATGGAGAGCCAGGCCGCACGCGCCTCGAGTCGAACCGCCCGCAAGGTGCTGGGCGTGTACGTCGGCTGGCCGGGCAAGCTCTACCCCGACGAGATCGCGAACGGCACGACGTTCTGGAACCGGCTGCAGGCGGCTGATCGCCTGGGTGCGGATGGCGCACTGCTGCGCCAGGTGATCGAGGGCCTGGCGCAGCGAGTCGCCAAGGGTGCACCCGACCGACGCGCGGACCGGCGCAGCGCCCTGATCGTCACCGGGCACAGCTTGGGCGGTCGCGCGGTCTTCCACGCGGTGCGAGACGGGCTGACCCCACCCGTCGGCACAGTCGCTGGCACCGCAAGGCCCGACCTGGTGCTGCTGGTCAACCCGGCGTTCTCGGCCGAGCTGTACCGCGGCATCTATGAGAAGGAGCGCCAGTGCCAGCCGATCGGCATGCCGCTGCTGAGCTTTTCATCCGAAGCGGACAACGTGACGCGCCAGGTGTACCCGGCCGGGCAGGCCATGACCTTCGACGCCACGGCGCGGCAAGCCGCCCCATTCCCTGAACACGTCTACACAGCGGCCAATTTCGGTGAGTTCGTGACGCACCGGCTGCGCATGGAAGTGTTGCAAGGCAAACCGCCGCGCCCCACCGATGCGCAGACGATCGTGCGAGGCTTCGCACGCGTGCCGGCTGGATCCAACGAGCTGTACGCGGACAACCCGGTCACGGTGTTCCGCCAGCCCGACAGCGGCTTTCCGCGGACACAGGACGCCTGGTACCGCATGCGGCTAGACAGCGTTGCCACGGCGCCCGGTCGGTGCCCGGACAGCGTATCCCGGGTCATCGAGGTCGACGCCCGGATCCTGCCCGACCACGGAACGATCTTCACACCGCCGTTCATGGAATACGTAGT
>JAKFFG010000044.1:0-28792 GCA_036675275.1 Pseudomonas sp.
TAGGCGTGCGCCGCGGGCTGACGTAGGGAAGCCGGGGGATGTCGGCGGGCCATGTTTGAGCGGAGCCGCGCCAGCGGCGTAGCGAGTTTGGCCCGACGCCCGGCTGGACGAGGCAGACGCGGAAACAAGCACGCCGTGCCGGACTGTCCGCATCCACACCGGACAACGTCATCAGAACAGGACAACGTCATCAGAACAGGACAACGTCAACAGAGCGGGACAACGTCATCAAAGCAGCACAGTGTCACGAAAGCAAAGTACCGTAAACGCTTAAACCGGAAATGCTCTAAGCCAGCTTGCCGTGGCAATGCTTGTATTTCTTGCCGCTTCCGCATGGGCACGCGTCGTTGCGGCCCACCTTGGGCATGCCCGCGCCGACGGCGGCCAGAGCGGCCGGCGTCTGGTCGATGCCGGGATCTTCTCCGCTCAGGGCCGCATCGTAGTCGGAATGATGGTAGGTGATATTGTCCAGGCGGGATTCGGGTTCTTCCACCTCGACCTGCTCCGGAGACTGTATCTTCACGGTCATCAGCACCCGTACCACTTCGTTGCGGATGCGGTCCAGCATATCGGAGAACAGCTCGAAAGCCTCGCGCTTGTACTCTTGCTTGGGGTCTTTCTGGGCGTAACCGCGCAAATGGATGCCCTGACGCAAGTGATCGAGCGCCGACAAGTGGCTGCGCCAATGCGTATCGATGGATTGCAGCAACATGGACCGTTCGAATGGCGACCAGCCTTCCTTGCCCACGAGGTCGACCTTGGCCTGGTATACCCGTGTTGCCTCGGCGACCACCCGTTCCAGCAAGTCGTCGTCGGTCAGGCTGGGTTCTTGCTCGAGCATGTCTACAAGAGGTATGGAAAGCTGCCACTCGGCTTCAAGCGCTGCCTGCAATCCCGCAACGTCCCACTGCTCTTCCATGGATTCTTCAGGAATGTAGGCACGGAACTGTTCCGTCATGGCCGCGGTGCGCAGGTTGGCCATGGTGTCCGACACATCGGTCGATTCCAGCACTTCGTTGCGCTGTGCATAGAGCACCTTGCGCTGGTCGTTGGCGACGTCATCGTACTCGAGCAATTGCTTGCGGATGTCGAAGTTGCGGCCTTCGACCTTGCGCTGGGCGGATTCGATGGAACGCGACACCATGCGCGCCTCGATGGGCTCGCCTTCGGGCAAACGCAGGCGTTCCATAATGGAGCGCACGCGGTCGCCTGCGAAAATACGCATCAGCGAGTCTTCGAGCGACAAATAAAAGCGCGACGAACCGGGATCACCCTGGCGACCGGCACGGCCGCGCAACTGGTTGTCGATACGCCGCGACTCGTGACGTTCGGTACCGATGATACGCAGGCCTCCTGCCGCTTTTACGGCGGCATTGGCCGGCGCCCATTCGGACTTGATGACTTCGATGCGGCGTTCTTTTTCTTCGGCCGGCAAGGAGTCGTCGGCGCGGATGAGGTCGACCTGCTTTTCGATACTGCCGCCCAGCACAATGTCGGTGCCACGACCGGCCATGTTGGTGGCAATGGTGATGTGGCCCGGCTTTCCGGCTTCGGCCACAATTTCGGCCTCGCGCGCATGCTGCTTGGCGTTGAGCACTTCATGAGGCAGCTTGGCGTTTACCAGCATGCCCGAGAGCAGCTCCGAATTTTCGATACTGGTGGTTCCAACCAATACCGGCTGGCCGCGCTCGTGGCAGTCTTTGATATCGGCCAGGATGGCGTTGAATTTTTCCGGATCGGTCTTGAATACCTGGTCGTTCTGGTCCTGCCGCGCCATTGGACGGTTGGTCGGAATGATGACAGTTTCCAGCGAATAGATTTCCTGGAATTCGTAGGCCTCGGTATCGGCCGTTCCGGTCATGCCGGCCAGCTTGCCGTACATGCGGAAGTAGTTCTGGAAAGTAATGGAGGCGAGGGTCTGGTTCTCGTTCTGGATCCGCACGCCTTCCTTGGCTTCGACGGCCTGGTGCAGGCCATCGGACCAGCGGCGACCCGCCATCAGGCGGCCCGTGAACTCGTCGACGATGACGACCTCGCCGTCTTGCACGACATACTGCTGGTCGCGGAAGAACAGGTTATGCGCCCGCAAAGCCACCATCAAGTGATGCATCAGCGAAATATTGCGCGGATCGTACAGGGACTCGCCCTCGGGCAGCAGACCAATGCGGACCAGAGTCTCTTCCGCATTCACATGGCCGGCCTCGGACAGGTGGACTTGCTGGCCTTTTTCATCGACCCAGAAGTCGCCTTCGGGCTCCGGCTCGTGCGCCTTGGGCTCGGCCGCCATGCGCACCAGCAAAGGCGGCACGGCATTCATGCGTACATAAAGCTCGGTATTGTCTTCGGCCTGACCGGAAATAATGAGCGGGGTACGCGCTTCGTCGATAAGAATCGAATCGACCTCATCGACTATGGCGTACGCAAGCACGCGCTGCCGGCGATCCTCGGCCCGGAACTCCATATTGTCGCGCAGATAATCGAAGCCGTATTCGTTATTCGTGCCGTAGGTGATATCGGCGGCGTAGGCCGCACGTTTTTCTTCGTTTTCCTGCTGCGGCACGACCACGCCTACCGTCATGCCCAAAAATTGATACAGGCGTCCCATCCATTCGGCATCGCGTCGGGCCAGGTAGTCGTTGACCGTAACGACGTGCACGCCCTTTCCGGCAAGCGCATTGAGGTACACCGCAAGGGTGGCCATAAGCGTCTTGCCTTCGCCCGTGCGCATTTCGGCGATCTTGCCGTTATGCAAGGCGATGGCTCCAAGCATCTGGACATCGAAGTGGCGCATGCCAAAGACCCGCTTGCTGGCTTCCCGAACGACAGCAAAGGCTTCCGGCAGCAGATCGTCCAGCGTTGCGCCTTCGGCGATCCGCTGGCGGAATTCCACAGTCTTGGCGGTGAGGTCCGTATCGGCCAAGGCAGCCACTTTAGGCTCGAACGCGTTGATCTGCGTTACTTGCTTGCGATACTGTTTGAGTATCCGGTCGTTACGAGTACCAATGAGCTTTTTTAGCAGAGAAACCATTCTTTTGTCGTGATGCGCCTTTTGCGCCTGAACGCGAAAGCCGGCATGCTTGTCTTTTTTGAGTTGGCGGATGAAACCGCAGGAAAACAATACAGTTTAACGCACCTGCGGGACTATGGCTTCAACCGCTTTCGTGGCCTCTACCACCATCTGTTCCGGAGCCTCTTGCTTGGCCAGAAACAGAGTCGGGTCAAGTGCATGGCCGGCCATGCGCACCTCGAAATGCAGATGCGCTCCCGTAGAGCGGCCCGTGGATCCTACACGCGCGATTTCCTGGCCTTTTTCGACCAGATCCCCCAGCTTTACCTTAATGGACGATGCATGCGCGTAGCGCGTGACCAATCCGTTTCCGTGGTCGATTTCGACCAGCTTTCCATAGCCAGGCACATAGCGCGCCTTGGTCACGACTCCTCCTGACGCAGCGTGTATCAACGCCCCTTTGGGGGCTGCAAAATCGAGGCCTTCGTGCATGGAATGGCGCCCCGTCACAGGATTGCGCCGCCAGCCGAATGATGAACTGAGATAAGGATAGTTTACCGGCGTATAGGTAGGCAGGCTGGCCTCGACACCCACGCGCCTGGTCAAGACAAGGTCAAGCATGGCAAACCAGTCTTTCTGTTCTGAAAGCTGCGCCGTAAGAGCGTCGAGTTCGCGGCCCAGGCTCTGCGCGGTCCATGCCGCCCCCTGCTCGTCGGTGATATAGTCCATGACTGGCATCGCGGTGTGATCCAGGCTGGCGTAGATTTCGGGGTCGGTGTACGAAATTCCGGCAGCATCGGCGACCCGCTTGCTTACGCCGTCCATAGTAATCAGCTTGGCCTGCAAATCGCCTACTTTTGATGCCAGCAAATTTACGTTCTGGCGTATATAGGCCGAATCACGCAAGGCTTGCTCGGCAATGACCCGTTCCTGGTCGGCGCTCAGTACGGGACGGGCACTTAGCTGGGACTGCATCCAGGCGCCGGCGGCCGCGGACGCCGCCAAGGCGGCACCCGCGGCAAGGGTCAATATGGCAACCCTGAAGCTTTTCTTATTAGAATCAGAAACTCGATTCCTCATAAATAATCTCACTGTAGACCTTCAATTAATGTCGCGCTCATTTCGTTTCCCCAGAACCCCGCGTCCCTTGGACAAGGAAGTACCGGCCACGCTCGCAGTGAGCTGGCTGGGTAGCGACCAGCAGGGTTCGCAGGTACTGACAACAGCGCGCAATTTGATTGCGGTAGAGCATGTGGCAAAAAATGCCATGCCAGTGGCGCTGGCACTGGTGTGCAAGGTGGCACGTATAGAGAGACAGCAAATTACTCTGGCAGTTCCCAGTGCTGCCTATGCATCCCGGCTCAGGCAATTGGCGCCGCGCATTCTCGTGCTGCTGAACGACAACGGATGGAACCTTACCGAAATCATCGTCAAGGTTCAAGCGGGACTAGTACAGGGCCAGACAAAAACGACATCCCGGCAAGTCGAGCCGCTGGACGGCACGGCCCTGGCGGCATTCGACGACCTGCAACGGAATCTTCCTTCCGGGCCTCTGGCCGACGCCATAGGCCGGCTGCTGGCGCATCACCGCGACCGCTGATACCGGTAAATGATGTCAGAACCCGGATTCGGGAAGCTCAGGCAAACTTCCATTCCTGGCTGAAAGACTTGGGCGCTGCTTCAGGCGACTCGTAACCAATGAGTTCCCAACTGTCTTGCTGAGCGAGCAAAGCACGCGCAAGTTGATTATTCAAGCCATGGCCCGATTTGCACGCGACGTAGCGCGCCACCAGCGGTTTGCCGATAAGGTATAAATCGCCAATCGCATCAAGAATCTTGTGCTTGACGAACTCGTCGTCGTAGCGCAAGCCGTCGGTATTGAGGACGCGGTATTCGTCCATGACAATGGCGTTGTCCAGACTACCTCCGCGGGCCAGACCCGCCGCCCGCAAGGCTTCTACTTCACTGACAAAACCAAAGGTGCGCGCACGCGCAATGGTTTTGACATAGGAATCTTTCTCGAAATCGACCTCGGCGAAGTTGGCCGTGGAGTCGATTGCCGGATGATGAAAATCGATGGCAAACGACAGTGCGAAACCGTTGTAGGGCTCGAGGCGAGCCCATTTCAGGTCGTCGCCATCGCCTTCGCGAACCTCGACGGTTTTAAGGACCCGAAGAAACTTCTTGGGTGCCAACTGTTCCTGCAGGCCCGCGGAACGCAGCAAGTACACAAATGTACCTGCGCTGCCGTCCATGATGGGCACTTCTTCGCCGGTAAGATCGATGTGGATGTTATCGACCCCCAGACCTGCGAGCGCCGACATAAGATGCTCGACCGTCGAGACCCGCACATTGCCTTGCTGCAACACGGAAGCCATGCGCGTATTGCCGACCTGGTCGGCCAAAGCGGGCAAATGGACGACTTCGGGAAGGTCAACGCGATGAAATACGATACCAGTATCGGGTGCAGCGGGACGCAAGGTGATTTCGACCCGCCGGCCCGAATGCAGGCCGACCCCTTTGGTACTGATGGACTTCTGTATGGTGCGTTGACGTAACATATTCTTTAAATTATCGGTTTCGTGCTTGATTGCTACAAACACATGACCGCCTATTGTAACCGCGACCCGGGTAAACCACTAAACATATGTGTTTCAAATGGCTGCAGAACGCTCGCACCGGCATGCCGGATGCGGAAATGACGACGCACTTGCTCGGGGAGGGGAGAAAGTGCGTCAGTCGGGCCCAACGGGACAGACTGGCTGTCCCGCAGACATGTGAGGGCTGGTTTACTGCTTCTGGATGTTCGGTACCGGTCAGTCCGCCTGTTTGCGCAGGAACGCCGGAATATCGAAATGATCCATACCAGCCGTTTCAAGAGCACGCACCTGGGCTGATGCCTGGCTGCGCGGGTTGCGGATGACGGAGGGAACTTCCGAGTTGCCGAAATCGTGTCCGCCCGACATCGGGATATTGTCCGTTCCCGTACGGTAGACCTCAGCCGTGTTCTGCACCAATTGCGGACGTGCTACCGCTGCACGACCCAGGCCGGTTGCAACAACAGTAACCCTCAGGTTTTCACCCATGGACTCGTCGTAAGCAGTACCGAACACAATCGTCGCGTCATCCGCGGCATAGCTGCGGATGGTGTCCATGATTTCACGGGTTTCACGCATTTTGAGCGTACGGCTTGCTGTAATGTTTACCAGCATGCCGCGTGCGCCGTGCAGGTCCACACCTTCGAGCAATGGGCAGGCGATGGCGCGCTCGGCCGCAACGCGCGCACGGTCTGTACCGGCTGCTATCGACGTGCCCATCATGGCCTGGCCTTGTTCACCCATGATGGTCTTGACGTCTTCGAAGTCGACGTTCACATTGCCTTCGACATTGATGATTTCCGCGATGCCGGCGCATGCGTTGTGCAGCACGTCGTCGGCAGACTTGAAGCAGTCTTCCTGAGTCGCGTCATCATCCATCAACTCGTACAGATTCTCGTTGAGCACGACAATCAGGGAATGCACGTGCTTGGAGAGTTCGGAAATACCGTCTTCCGCCATCTTCAGGCGCTTGTTTCCTTCGAACGAGAAGGGCTTGGTGACAACACCCACCGTCAGTATGCCGAGCTCCTTGGCGACCTCGGCTACAACAGGACCCGCGCCGGTGCCCGTGCCACCGCCCATGCCTGCGGTGATGAACACCATGTGCGCGCCAGTCAGCGCTGCACGGATTTCCTCGCGCGCCGTTTCGGCGGCGGCTTTGCCCTGCTCGGGCTTGGCCCCTGCGCCCAGACCGGTACGGCCCAGGCGAATCTGCACCGGTGCCTCAGTCGTTGCCAGGGCCTGCGCGTCGGTGTTGGCGCAAATAAAGTCGACGCCGCTGACTCCCGAGCGGATCATATGAGCCACAGCGTTGCCGCCTGCGCCTCCGACTCCCACGACTTTGATCACCGTTCCATTTGCGCTCGTATCGAGCATTTCGAAATTCATCATGATGACTCCCTCACATATCCAGAAAAGCGATAATTACAAAAAGTGTTTTCCCCAGTACTGCTTTTATTTTTGGAATGGTTTCAAACGAAATGCCAGCCATGGCGGCTCGCAATTGATTTGAAACGCTTCCTGAACAGGTTTTGTCTCACCTGTCCTTAGAGCGTGAGCTCTAATTCATGAACCACTCTTTCATGCGTGCCAGCAGGGCCTTGAAACTTCCCTTCTGTTGCGCGACCTTGCGGCCCCGTGCGCGCTGCAAGCGGGCTTCGGACAACAGCCCCATTGCGGTAGAAAATCGTGGGTTATGCATCACATCCGCCAGACTGCCTTCGTAAGCCGGCACACCCACCCGCACCGGCTTCAGGAATACGTCCTCGGCAAGTTCGACTATGCCCGGCATCAGCGATGTGCCGCCGGTCAGCACGACACCGGACGCCAGCAGATCCTCATAGCCCGATTCGCGCACGATCTGCTGCACGAAGGTAAACAGCTCCTCGATGCGCGGCTCGATGACGGCGCCCAATGCCTGACGCTTCACCTGCCGGTTGGGCCTGTCGCCCAGGCCCGGCACTTCGATGTGTTCATCGGCATTGGCCAGAACCTGCTTGGCTATTCCGAAGCGCAGTTTGATTTCTTCCGCGTCGGGTGTCGGCGTGCGCAACATGGCCGCAATATCACTGGTTATCTGGTCGCCCGCAATGGGCACCACCGCGGTATGCCTGATGGCGCCGCCAGTGAAAATGGCAACGTCGGTCGTGCCGCCGCCAACATCGACCAGCACCACGCCCAGCTCTTTTTCGTCCGATGTCAGGCAGGCCAGGCTGGACGCGAGGGGTTGCAAAATGAGGTCCTGCACCTCCAGTCCGCAGCGGCGTACGCATTTGACGATGTTCTGGGCGGCGCTCACGGCGCCAGTCACGATGTGCACCCTTACTTCAAGACGCAGGCCGCTCATGCCTATCGGCTCGCGTATGTCTTCCTGCGAGTCGACGATGAATTCCTGGGTCAGCACATGCAGCACCTGCTGATCCGTCGGGATATTCACGGCTTTGGCCGTTTCTATCACGCGCGCGACATCGGTA
Source organism: Pseudomonas sp. (assembly GCA_036675275.1). GTDB lineage: Bacteria > Pseudomonadota > Gammaproteobacteria > Burkholderiales > Burkholderiaceae_B > Pollutimonas. The sequence continues at coordinate 8,079 of JAKFFG010000044.1, forward strand.
GCGGTGACTTCCTTGTCTTTTACCGCCACCATTCCGCTTGAATTAAAGCTGGTGATATGGCTGCCGGCAATTCCTGTATAGACTTCCCGGATCTTGCAGTCGGCCATCAGCTCGGCCTCTTCGAGAGCCCGTTGAATCGAATTGACGGTCGATTCGATATTGACAACGACGCCTTTACGCATCCCCTGGGATTCGTGTTGGCCCAGGCCCAGTACTTCGAAACGCCCTTCTGGCAATATTTCAGCCACTACGGCCACCACTTTGCTGGTGCCGATATCGAGTGCAACGATCAGGTCCTTGATGTCACGGGTCATAGTCTTCTATTTGGTTTGTGGAGTTGAAACAGGGGCCAACGTGATGGCAAATCCGTTGGGATAACGTAAATCGGCATAGCTGATCGCTCGGCCATCGAGCCTTTCGGTGAGTACCGGCCATGCATGAACAAAGCGCTCGATGCGCGCCGCAAACGGCAGCGCCCCCGATCGCCCGTGAGGGTCGGCCATATCGGCGGCCGGATCGCGTCCGAGGCTCAGGTGGGTGCCGTCGGACAGCTTGACATCCCAGGCATATCGAGGACTGAGCGTAACTTCGCGCACGCGCAGGCTTAACGGCGCAAACCAGCGCGCAATTTCAGCGTAGCGCTGAACGACCAGCCGCTCGGAACTGTCGGGACCATGGAGTTGCGGAAGATCCGCCTCATCGTCGAGCTCACCCTGGTTCGCGGCAAACGCCTCGCCCCATGTGTTGATCATCTGATCTTCATTCCACAATGCCAGGGGCTGCTGCTCTTCGATCTGCACGAATAGTTCGCCCGGCCAGACGCGGCGCACGCGTGCATGGCGAACCCAGGGCACCGTCTCGATCAATTCCCTCGTGTCATCCAGGTCGACGGAAAAGAAGTTGCCTTTTATTTTGCTAGCTATTGTCGCCCGAACAGTCGCCGCAGAGACGTAATTCAGTGTATCGGTCTGCATCGGCGCTATCCGGATTTGCGCAATCTGAAAATAGGGGCGCTGCGCAATCCAGACGACCACGCCCACAACCATTGCCAATACAGCCAGCAATGCCAGCGTATTCGCGATGAAGTTAGTGAGGCGAGGATCGGAAAACACAATAAATTCCTGTTCAGGCGACTGAGGTTTGCTGCACCTTGCAGCGAGCGGTAGACAATATCGCCACGCAGAGCTCGGCATAGCTCATTCCGGCGGCCTTGGCGCCCATGGGGACCAGCGAATGGGTGGTCATTCCCGGCGACGTATTCATTTCCAGCAACCAGGGCTTGCCGGCGGCGTCCAGCATAAAGTCGGCCCGCCCCCAGCCTTCGCATGACAGCGCGACGTAGGCTTGTTCGGCAATGCGCAGAATGGACTCGGTAAGCGACGCATCAAGCTGCGCGGGGCAAATGTATTGGGTATCGTTTGATACATATTTGTGTTCGTAGTCGTAGTTGCCGTCAGGCGCAACGATTTCGATGATGGGCAAAGCCCGTGCCGATTTGCCTTTTCCCAGAATGGCTACGGTAAGTTCGCGGCCCTCGATGAACTGCTCGGCCAGGACCTCTTCGTCATACTGGGCCGCGAGCTCGTACGCCCGACGCAATTCGGCCAGTCCGTCGACTCTGGTCACGCCCAGCGTCGATCCTTCATGAGGAGGCTTCACGATAAGAGGCAGTCCGATTTCGCCGGCAACGCGTTCCAGGTCGGAGTCGGCAGTCAGCACCGCGAACGCCGGAGTGGGCAATTGATGCTGCAACCACACCTTCTTGGTCATGATCTTGTCCATTGCCAGGCTCGATCCGAGCGGACCGCTGCCGGTATAGGGCAGATTCAGCAATTCCAGCGCGCCCTGAAGGGTGCCGTCTTCGCCGTAGCGGCCGTGCAGCGCAATGAATACACGATCAAAGCCCGCTCCTATCAAGTCCACCAGCGTATAACGGCCTGTGTCGAATAGATGGGCGTCGATGCCGACGCTGCGCAAGGCTTCGTGCACGCCATGGCCCGACATCAGAGAAACCTCGCGCTCCGCCGACCGGCCACCGTACAACACGCCAACGCGGCCAAAATTTCCGTTCATGCGAGCTCTCCTACTTGCGCGGGCACGCGGCTGATCGAGCCGGCACCCATCACTACAACCACATCGCCGTCACGGGCGAAGTCCAAAATGGCCTGTGGAAGGTCAGCCACATGTTCCACGAATACCGGTTCTACGCGGCCGGCGACCCGCAAGGCACGCGCCAGCGCCCTGCCGTCGGCGGCAACAAGGGCCTGCTCGCCTGCCGGGTACACATCCGTCAGCAACACGGCATCGGCCGAACCCAGCACATGCACAAAATCCTCGAAACAATCACGTGTGCGGGTGTACCGGTGCGGCTGGAAAGCCAGCACGATGCGCCGCTGCGGCCAAGCCCCGCGTGCCGCTGCCAATGTCGCTGCCATTTCCACAGGATGATGGCCATAGTCGTCGATGAGCGTGAAGCTGCCGCCACCATGCTGCTGCGCCACGGGAAAATCGCCGACCTGGGTGAACCGGCGCCCCACGCCATTGAAGCCGGCCAAGGCGCTTGCTATGGCCGCATCCGGGACGCCCAGCTCGGTGGCCACGGCAATCGCCGCCAGGGCATTGAGTACGTTGTGTCGGCCAGGCAGGTTCAGTGCTATTGAAATAACTGGCAGCATGCCGGTCGCGCCCTGGCGTTCCACATCGAATCGCATCACCGTGCCTTCGGCCTGCAAGTTGACGGCCCGGACCTGGGCGTCTGTATCGATGCCGTAGGTCGTGACAGGCCGTGAAACAAAGGGAATGATCTCTCTGACATTGGCGTCGTCGCTGCACAGCACCGCCGTGCCATAAAAGGGCAAACGATGCGTGAATTCGATGAATGCGCTTTTGAGGCGGGCGACGTCGTGGCCATAGGTGTCCATATGGTCGACATCGATATTGGTGATGATGGCCATTACTGGAAGGAGATTCAGGAAAGAAGCATCCGACTCGTCTGCCTCCACCACAATGAAATCGCCCTGCCCCAGCCGGGCATTGGCGCCCGCCGAGTTCAGCCGCCCGCCGATCACGAAGGTCGGATCCAGATCGCCTGCCGCCAGCACGCTGGCGACCAGGCTGGTCGTCGTGGTTTTCCCATGCGTTCCGGCGACAGCGATGCCGCGCTTCAAGCGCATAAGCTCCGCCAGCATCAGGGCCCGGGGCACAACAGGAATGCGCGCCGCGCGCGCGGCGAGCACCTCGGCATTGTCGTTGGCAACCGCCGTCGATGTGACGATGGCGCCGGCGCCTTTGATGTTTTCGGCAAGGTGACCGATGGTGATGCGTGCGCCGAGCGTCGACAGCCGGCGGGTTACTGCAGACTCCTGTATGTCGGAGCCGCTTATGGAATAGCCCAGGGTCAGCATCACTTCGGCGATGCCGCTCATCCCCGATCCGCCTATGCCCACGAAATGTATGCTTTGAATACGATGCTTCACGCACGCCTCCCAACTAATTGTTCACACGCGTCAGCAATTTGCTGGGTTGCATTCAAGCAAGCGTGTTCATGCGCGTGACGGGCGACTTCCGCCAGTTGATCGCGGGTAAGCCCGCGCAACCACTGCGCAAGCCACTCTGGCGTCAGCTCGGATTGTTTCTGCAACCACCCGCCGTGGCAGTCGCTCAAGTAACGGGCGTTTGCCGTCTGATGGTCGTCTATGGCATGCGGCAGCGGCACAAACAAGGCCGCGACACCTACGACCGCCACTTCGGCCACAGCCATGGCGCCCGCCCGGCAGATCACCACATCGGCCTGCGATAGTGCGGCCGCCATATCGTCGATAAAGGCGTGGCACTCCGCCTGGACGCCAAGATTCCGGTAGGCATCGCGCAAGGCTTCCAGGTGCTGCTGGCCCGCCTGATGGGTGACGATCGGCCGTTCACCATCGGACAATTGAGCCAGGGCCCGTGGAACCACGGTATTCAATGCCGCTGCACCCAGGCTGCCTCCAACCACCAGAACCCGCAGCGGACCTTGCCGCTGTGCATAGCGCTGTGCGGCAGGCGCGACTTGAGCCAGAGCCTGTCTGACCGGGTTGCCCACCATCACGGCGCCCGGCAGTGCGCCTGGGAAACCGACCAGCACCTTGCTCGCCATCTTTGCGAGCCAGCGGTTCGCCGTCCCCGCCACGGCATTTTGTTCGTGTATGACGACGGGAGTGCGCCGCATTGCCGCCATCAGGCCGCCGGGAAAAGCGACATAGCCGCCCATGCCCAGCACCACATCGGGCTGCACCCGTCCCAGGGCCTTGCGCGCCTGCATGCAGGCACGCAAGAGAGTAAACGGCAGCTTCAGCAAAGCAAGAACGCCTTTGCCTCGGAGACCGGCGAACCGCAAGGGAACGAGTTCGAAGCCCTGGGGCGGAACCAGCTTTCCCTCCATCCGTTCTGGATGGCCCAGCCAGTACACCTTCCACCCACGCGACTGCATCTCATGCGCAACGGCCAAGCCCGGCATGATATGCCCACCGGTGCCGCCAGCCATGATCATCAGGATAGGAGATGCACTCATGTCCGTTTGCCTCGCATCAGATTGCGATTCTCAAAATCGACACGCAGCAGCAGAGCCATCGCTACCAGATTCATCACAATGCCCGATCCGCCGTAACTGACCATGGGCAGCGTCAAGCCCTTGGTCGGCAGAAGACCGACGCATACGCCAATATTGATGAAAGCCTGGACGCCGAACCACAGCGCCACGCCCTGGGCGACCAGGCCGTTGAATATGCGTTCCATGGCGATGGCCTGGCGGCCTATTTCAAACCCGCGCCAGATGATGAAAACAAATATTGCGATCAGGCAACTGAGACCAACAAAGCCCAATTCCTCGCCTATCACGGCAACGATAAAGTCCGTGTGCGCCTCAGGCAGGTAATGCAACTTTTCCACGCTGGCCCCCAGGCCAACACCAAACCATTCTCCCCGCCCGAGCGCGATCAGCGAATGCGACAGCTGATAGGCGCTGCCGTAGGCATTGTCCGGATTCCATGGATCGAGATAAACGAACAGCCGCTCACGGCGCCAGGGTGACAGCCAGATAAGCAGCAGGAAACTTCCGACCATTATGCTCAGCAGTGCGGAAAACAACTTTCCGTTGATGCCACCGATAAAAAGAATGCCGACGGCGATCGCAACGATCACCATGAAGGCGCCCAGGTCCGGCTCCAGCAGCAACACCATGCCCACCACCGCCAAAGCGCATGCCATGGGCAGAAAGCCGCGCACAAAATTTTGCATGTGCTCTTGCTTGCGTACCGTGTAGTCGGCCGCGTAGAGCAGCACGGTGAGCTTCATCAGCTCAGACGGCTGGAAACTGATCGGCCCCACTGGAAGCCAGCGTCGGGCTCCATTCACCTCGCGCCCTATGCCGGGAATCAGCACGATCACCAGCAATAGCAGGGCAAGCAAAAACAGGGGTACGGCAAATTTTTGCCAGACCTTCATGGGTATGCTCAGGGCAAACAGCGCGGAAAACACGCCCACCAGAATGAACAGGCCATGCCGGATGACAAAATAGAAACGGCCATAGCTTTCATAGCGCGGTCCATCAGCCAGCGCGATCGACGCCGAATAGACCATGAGCAGGCCGAACAGCACCAGGGTGCTCGCCGCGATTATCATCGAAATATCAAAGCTGGGCATGGTGGTTCGTCCCGGCTTCACGGCATTGACACTGGAAGTCAAATCAGCAATCAGGCTCATGCGACCTCCCCGCGGCTCAAAGCCAGCTCATTGACTTCTTCAGCGAAACACTGGCCTCGGTGACCATAGTTCCGGAACATGTCCATGCTGGCGCAGGCAGGCGAAAGCAGCACTGTATCGCCCGGCTGGGCAAGTTCCAGACTGCGGCTCACTGCTTGCGCCAACGATGAAGCGCATTCCACAGGCACTTGCGCTTCGGCCAGTACGCGCTCAATAAGCGGCGCATCCTGGCCGATCAGCACGACGGCGCGGGCATGCGCACGCGCGGCCCTGGCCAGAGGCGTGAAATCCTGGCCCTTGCCCAGACCGCCCGCTATCAGGACAACCATGCAACCCATTCCGTCCAATGCGGCAACAGTGGCACCCACATTGGTTCCCTTGCTGTCATTGACAAAATCCACACCTCCGATGGTACGCAGAAACTGCGTGCGATGAGGCTCTCCGTGGTAGTCCCGAAGCGCGTGCAGCATGGCGGCCCATCCCAGTCCAAGGACCCGGACCAGCGCCAGCGCCGCCAGCGCATTCAAGGCATTGTGCTGACCGCGCACGCGCAGCGCGTCGACGGGCATGAGCCGCGCGGCACGGCCGGCACCGCGCAAGGGCTCAGCAGCCGTTTTCTTGCGTCGGCTCGGGGAGACAGGCAGGTCGAAGTCCGTCGGATCGGCGGCTGCGATCCAGGCCATGCCATTGCTTTCTTCCAGGCCCAGATCACCCTCCAGCTCGGGCATCCCGCGTCCGAAGCTGCGAACGTTGAGGGCCTTGATGTCGGACACCATATCCCGAACACAAGCATCGTCACGGTTGACAATGGCCACTCGGGCCATCTTCAGCAGACGGGCCTTGGCGCCGGCATAGGCCGGCATGGAACCGTGCCAGTCCAGATGGTCCTGGCTTACGTTCAACACCACGGCGGCGTCGGGAGCCAGAGTATAAATCGCTTCCAGCTGGAAACTGGACAGTTCCAGCAGCCAGACATCGGGCAATTGCCCCGCTTCCAGTGCATCGCTAAGCGCCTGCAAGGCAGCCGGACTGATATTGCCGGCCGCTTGCGCGCGGCGACCGCAAGCCTGCACCAGCTGGCGAGCCATTGCGGTCACTGTGGTCTTGCCATTGGTGCCGGTCACCGCCAGCACACCCGGCTTGTAACCCTGCTCCGACATGTCGGCCAGCGCCCTGGCGAAAAGCTCGATCTCGCCGATTACTTCGATGTCTTTCTGCCTGGCCAGGTCAAGAAAAGATTTGACCGGCTCCTCTGAAGGCGCCAGGCCCGGGCTGAGCACTATCGTATGTACGTCGTGCAAAGCCTCTGCTGTGAACACCTCGGGCCCCAAGCGATAGTCGACATTGGAATCATTAAGCTGGGCCTGCAGGCCGGGAAGCCCCCCTGGCTGCTGTCGGGTATCGAGCACGCGCAGCGAAGCGCCGTGCCGCGCGCACCACAGGGCCGCAGCCGTGCCTGTCTCGCCCAGCCCCAGAATCAGGGTAAGGCCATCGACACGCACGGAAGGGAAGTTCATCGTTTTCATCGCAGCTTCAGACTTGCCAGACCAATAAGCACCAGCATCATGCTGATAATCCAGAATCGCACCACGACCTGGGTTTCTTTCCAGCCAGAGACTTCAAAGTGGTGGTGCAGCGGGGCCATACGGAAAATACGCCTGCCTTCCCCGTATCGCCTCTTCGTATACTTGAACCATGCCACCTGTATCATCACGGAGAACGTCTCCACGACGAAGACGCCGCCCATGATGAAAAGCACTATTTCCTGGCGCACGATCACGGCAATGGTGCCCAGGGCACCGCCCAGCGCCAGCGCACCGACGTCGCCCATGAAGACTTGCGCCGGATAGGCGTTGAACCATAGAAAAGCCAGGCCGGCGCCGGCAATGGCGGCGCAAATGACCATCAATTCCGAAGCACCCGGTATATAAGGAAACAACAAGTACTTCGAGTAATCGACACGGCCCACCACATAGGCAAAAATCCCCAATGCGCTGCCGACCATCACCGTCGGCATGATGGCCAGGCCGTCGAGGCCGTCCGTAAGATTCACGGCGTTGCTGGACCCCACAATGACCAGCCAGGTCAGGGCCACGAAGCCGAAAACACCTAGCGGATAGCTGACGCTCTTGAAAAACGGCACGATGAGATCGGCACGCGTGGGCAGCGGCATCGTCAGACCGCTTAGCACCCAGTCGCGAAACAAGGGCCAAAGCTCTGCGTTTGCGGGCGCCGATACGGCGAAACTGAGATATACGGCCGCCACAATGCCAATAAGCGCTTGCAGGCAAAACTTGCGACGCGAAGACATTCCTTCTGGATCGTGGTTGACGACTTTCTTGTAATCATCGGCCCAGCCTATCCAGCCAAAGCCGAACGTGACCAGCAAAACGACCCAGACGAAACGATTGGTCCAGTCCGCCCACAGCAAAGTACTGACGCCTACCGAGATAAGGATCAACACGCCGCCCATGGTGGGTGTGCCGTTTTTCAACAGGTGGGTTTCAGGGCCGTACGTACGCACGGCCTGTCCGATTTTCAATTCGGTAAGCTTGCGGATGACCCACGGCCCCGCGAACAGGCCTATGAGCAATGCCGTTCCACATGCGAGGACCGCACGGAAGGTGATGTACTCGAAGACGCTGAAAGAGCGTATGTGCGATTCCGACAGCCAACGTGCGAGTTCAAGTAGCATGGCGAGTCTCTTCGTGTTGATTCATCAGTTGTGTTTCAAGTGCTCGCACTACTCGTTCCATGCGTGTGCTGCGCGACCCCTTTACCAGGATATGGGCCGGAAGCAGCGTTATAAGGTAATTGTTCAGTTCGTCGATATCTTCGAATGCCCGGCCGGCCGGGCCATAGGCACGGGCCGCATGGGCGCAGGCGGGACCGAAGGCAAGAAGGCCGGTTATGCCCTTTTCCTGCGCGTAGGCGCCCACTTCGGCATGCATGGCAGGGCCGTTGGCACCGACTTCGGCCATATCGCCCAGGACTAATATCGTTTTGCCGGACAGCTGCGCCAATACGTCTATGGCCGCTCGTACGGAGTCCGGGTTGGCATTATAAGTGTCGTCGATCAATTGAAAGCCGCCTGGCAACTGACGCGGCTGCATGCGGCCGGATACAGGATTGAAGGCTTCCAGGCCCTGGATGATAGCCGCCACCGGAGCGCCGGCGGCGCATGCGCAAGCCGCGGCTGCCAGCGCGTTGCGAAGATTATGCAGGCCCGGGGCGGTAAGAGCCAGATCGGCGCTGCCGGACGGCGTATGCAATCGGCACAGCGTGCGCGTGGGCTCCGCATGTATCTGGTCGGCATGCACGGCAAACCGGGCATCGAAACCAAAGTCCACGATCTTGCGCCCGGCGGCCAGCGAAGTCCATAAACCGGTGTACTCGTCATCACCCGGAAATACGGCCACGCCATCGCGCGGCAGCGCCTGGAGGACAGCGCCGTTTTCCTGGGCGACCGCCTCGACTGTATGCATGAATTCTTGATGCTCTCGCTGGGCATTGTTGATCAAAGCGACCGTAGGCTGTGTCATCTGGGACAACAGCGCAATCTCGCCGGGGTGGTTCATGCCGAGTTCAACCACGGCGGCACGATGCTGATCGCTCAAGCGCAGAAGCGTCAGCGGCACACCGATATCATTGTTCAGGTTGCCTTGCGTCGCCAGGCTGGCATCAGGCGTCAACCATGCGTGGAAGATCGATGCGATCATTTCCTTGGTCGTCGTCTTTCCGTTGCTGCCTGTCACGCCGACGAGCGGCAGCGTGAAAAGACGGCGCCAGGCCGTGCTGATACGTATCAGGGCCGCCCGTGTGTCGCCCAGTACGAATTGCGGCAAGGCGATGGAGTCATCCCGCTGCTCCACAATGGCGGCAAAGGCGCCGGCCTGCATTACCTGATCCAGATAAGCGTGACCGTCGAACGCGTCGCCCTTGAGGGCCGCGAACAGCTGTCCCGCCTCGATACGGCGCGAATCGGTCGAAAGCGTGAGCCCACGCCTCCACGCGAGGGCAAACCGCGCCCATTCACGGTCATCAAAGAGGATGCGTACACCCTTGGCTTCCTGATAAGTCTCGTGGCCTTTTCCGGCCAGCAGTACGACATCGGCCGCGTCGGCGGTCCAGATGGCCGACATGATGGCAAGTGCGCGATCGAGTTCGATGCGCGGAGCCTGCGGCATGCCGGCGACAATCTGCTGGAGGATCTCCCGGGGATCCTCCATGCGCGGGTTGTCGTTAGTAAGAATGACGCTGTCGGCGTGAGTAGCCGCGATCTTGCCCATAATGGGACGCTTGCTGCTGTCGCGGCTGCCGCCGCATCCGAAGACGCATACCAGGCGGCCGCCTCGCGCAGCGGCCAGGTCCCGCAATGCCACCAGGGCCCGTTCCAGCGCATCGGGCGTATGCGCATAATCGACCACGACCATGGCGGTGGTTGGAGCCGCGTCACCCCGGACAGCTTCAACGACCTGCAGGCGTCCCTCGACACAACGCAGCGTGGCCAGCACGCGCGCGATCCGTGGAAGTCCCCAGCCGAGTTTCTGCAAAACGCCTGCTACCAGCAATAAGTTGGATACATTATGTTCGCCCACCAGCCGGGTCAATAATTGCGCCTGGCCCCCGGGAGTGGCCAGATTGAAGACCACGCCATAGGCGCCGGTCTGTACATCATGGGCCTGCAGGTCTGCAGCCTGCACATGACCAAGCGAGAAAGACGTTGAGTCGACCAAAGGAGCCAGCTGCAGCAATTCCTGGCCGGCGGGATCGTCGGCATTGATTACCGCTGCACGCAAGCCGGGACTGTCAAACAACGCGAACTTCGCAGCTTTGTAGTCCTGCAGCGTTCCGTGATAATCGAGATGGTCATGCGTCAGGTTGGTGAACGCGGCAATCTCGATATGCACATGATTGAGACGCCCCTGATGTATGCCTATCGATGAAGCCTCTACCGCAACAACGGCCGCGCCGGCATCGCGCATCGCCGCCAGGCTGCGATGCATCGTCAGCACATCCGGCGTCGTCAATGCGCCGCCCAGATTGGAACCATCCGGCAAGGTCACGCCCAGGGTGCCTACCGTACCGCAGGGAACGCCCTCGGCATTCAATGCCGCAGCAATCCACTGGACGCAAGTCGTTTTGCCGTTGGTCCCTGTCACAGCAACAACAGACAAGGCAAGCGACGGCTCGCCGTACCACAGGTGCGCAACCAGCCCGAGCTCTTCGGACAGGTCGGGAACCTCAAGACATGGAATAGATATCGCGGGCAGCGGCGAACCGGCCTGCAAGACAATTGCCGAGGCGCCCTGTTCGACAGCTTGCTGTACGTACGCGCGGCCGTCCCCAGTCAGGCCCGGACAAGCAAAAAACACATCGCCAGCATGAAGCTGGCGTGAATCCAGACCCAGTTGCGCAGTACGCGGCACATGCCGGTTCAGCCACGAGACGATGTCTTGCGCCGTCATGGTCGCGCCTCCTTGGGCGCAACGGCCACCACGGATTCGATTGGAGCATCGGGCTGGACCCCCAAACGGCGCAAGCTGCTGGCGACCACATTCGAGAAAATCGGCGCCGCGACCCGGCCGCCATAGTAGGCGCCCGCCTTTGGCTCATCGAGTGTTACGGCTACTACTATGCGCGGGTTTGAAACCGGTGCAAATCCCACGAACGAACTCCGATATTGCGATGTGCTGTACTTCCCATCCACGATCTTGCGGGCCGTGCCGCTTTTACCGGCAACTCGATATCCTTGCACCTGCGCCAGCTTGGCGCCGTCGGGCCCAGCCGCCGCTTCGAGCATGGCGCGAATCTGGCCCGCCACCTTGGGTGTGTAAACCTGAACGCTGGTAGGCTTGCCTTCCCGCTTGAGCAAGGTAAGCGACACCATGTCGCCATTGCGGGCAAAGGCCGTATAGGCATGCGCAATTTGCATCAAGGATGCGGACAGGCCGTAGCCATAGGCCATGGTCGCCCGTTCAATAGGACGCCAACGCTCCCATGGACGCAAGCGGCCTGATGCCATGCCCGGAAAATTGGTCTGAGGTGCGCGACCAAAGCCCAACTCGGTGAATTTCGTCCACATTTCCTGGGACGTAAGTTGCTCCGATATCATCGTCATGCCGATATTGCTGGAGCGTCGCAGGATTCCGGCCACATTCAGCGTGCCATTACGGCTCACGTCCGAAATCGTGCTTCCTTTATAGCGATACTTTCCGTTGCCGGTATCAAAAAGCGTAGAAGTGGTGATGCGATGTATGTCGAGCGCCAGCGCAGCCGTGAACGGCTTCATGATGGAGCCCGGCTCGAATGTGTCGGTCAAGGCGCGATTGCGCAATACAGGCCCCGTGCGATCGTCGCGATCATTGGGATCGTAGCTGGGCAAATTGACCAAAGCCAGGACTTCGCCGGTGTGGACGTCGATAACAATGCCGGCGGCCGCCTTGGCATTGTTGTCGATCATCGCCTTTTTAAGCGCTGTATAGGCATCGAACTGCAGACCGGCATCGATTGAAAGGTTCAGGTCGCGGCCATTGACGGGCGGCACGATGGCCTGCACGTCTTCCACGACCCGGCCCAGACGGTCCTTGATCACACGACGCGAGCCTGGCTTTCCGGAGAGCTCTGAGTTAAAGGCCAGCTCGACGCCCTCGATGCCCACGTCCTCAATATTGGTGAACCCAACCACGTGCGCTGCTACATTGCCCTCCGGATAGAAGCGGCGCATTTCCATTTGCTGATGAAAGCCGGGTATCTTCAGGCCCCGGATCTTGTCGGCGATGTCCACCGACACCTGGCGTTTTATGTATACAAAGTTCTTCGTCTCGTCGACCAGCCGGCTTTTGATATCCTTGACCGAGAGTTCCAGCAGCTTGCCCAGTTCGGCCAATTGCGCGTTGCTGGCGGCACGCGTGTCTTCCGGAATGGCCCAGATAGCCCGCACCGGCACGCTGGAGGCCAGCACCACCGAACCAGTACGATCAAATATTTTGCCTCGGGTGGCAGGCAGCACCAGGGTACGTTCATAGCGGCGTTCGCCCTGCTGCTGCAGAAACTCAGTGGACAAGCCTTGCAAATACATGGCTTTGACAGCCAGCGCCACAAACCCCAGCATCAACAGAATCAAGACCAGACGCGACCGCCATAGGGGCATCTGGACATTCAGCACGGGGCTTTCGTAGAACCTGACTCGTTTCACGGAGCACCTCGCGTATCGACAGCCGAAGACGTCTGCGCGGCCTTGCCCTTGATATAAATGGTGCGGCCCGGTGTCGCCGCATCCATTTCCAGTTCCGCGCGCGCCGCGCCGTCGATACGTGCGTTGCGTGCGAGTTCAGCCCGTTCAAGCTGCAAGCGGCGCCAGTCGGTGTCGAGTTCGCGTGCCTTATCCTGCAGCCTGTCAGTCTGGACAAACAACTCCCGCGACTGAAAGCGCGCAGTCACCAAGGATATGGCCGAAACCATAAGCAATATGGCGAACAGGATACTGAGGCGTCCCATTACCGTCGCCCTCTTTTTTCATGCGGCTTGGCTGAGGCGAGGCTCATTGCAGTAATGAACGAAGCACCCTGATCCTTGGGCAAAGGGGTAGCGGTGCGCTCGGCAACGCGCAGCACGGCCGATCGGGCACGCACATTTTCCCGTGCCTGCTCGGGCGTCGGCAAGATACGGCCGAGCGATCGCAGAATGGGCTGCGGCATATCTTTCTCGAAGATGGGCATGCGAGCATGCGCCTCGGCCGGACGCGCCGCCGCCGAAATGCATTGCTTGACCATGCGGTCTTCAAGAGAATGAAAGCTGATCACCGCCAAGCGACCTCCAGGAGCCAGTACCTTCAGAACTGCCGCGAGGGCGAGAGCGAGCTCCTCGAGTTCTTGATTGATGTGAATCCGTATAGCCTGAAAGCTGCGGGTGGCCGGATGCTGGCCCTTTTCCCGCGTACGGACGACGCTGGCGACGAGCTCGGCGAGGTCGAGCGTTGTACGCAGCGGCCTGGATTCGCGGCAAGCAACAACCGCCTTTGCAATCTGGAAAGCAAACCGTTCTTCGCCATATTTTGCTATGACCTCCCTTAACTCTTCGACACTGACTTGCGCCAGCCATTGCGCAGCGGTCTGACCGCTGCTTGTATCCATCCGCATATCCAGCGGGCCTTCGCGCATGAAGGAAAACCCCCTGCTGGCATCGTCGATCTGGGGGGATGAGAATCCCAGATCGAGCATGACACCATTGACCTTTTCGATACCCAGCTTCTCGAGCTGTTCGGGCATCGAAGCAAAACCGCCGTGCACCACAAGCACACGGGCATCTTCACGCTGCAAGGCATGAGCCGCCTCGATTGCTTGCGGATCCTTGTCGAATACCACCAGCTTCGCCTGCGCAGACAAGCGGGACAATAAATAACGGCTGTGGCCGCCACGGCCAAATGTGCCGTCTACGAAGATGCCTTCGGCCAATGGCCGGGACGCATCATCGACGACGGATTCACGTTTCTTCTTGACGCCAAAATCAGGATCAACGAGGGCGTTGACCGTAGGCTCCAACAGCACGGATCTGTGCAAAAACTCCATAAGCGGATTCAGAATGAAAAATGTTCCAGGACCTCGGGCATGCCCTTGGCAAGATCTTCGGCCTCGCGGCGCGCCCATTCGGCGGCATCCCACAATTCGAAATGGCTACCCATTCCCAACAGCATGGCCTCACGAGTCAGGCCGACCGCGCTCCGCAATTCGGGCGCGATGAGGATCCGACCAGAGCCGTCCATTTCCACATCCTGAGCGTTGCCCAACAGCAAACGCTGCAAAGGCCGGGCGGACATGGGGAATCGGGATACCTGTTCGCGTTTTTCTTCCCACACAGTGCGCGGATACACGAGCAGACAGCCGTCCGGATGGCGCGTAAGGGTAAGGCGACCTTCGACCTGGGTAACCAGCGCGTCACGATGCCTGGTCGGAATCGAGACCCGACCTTTGGCATCCAACGTGAGAGCACTGCTACCCTGGAACAAAATTTCTTCCCCACTTTATTGCACAAAAACCTACTTTTCCCCACTCTACGGTATCGAATGACTTAGGTCAAGCGCCTAGTTGCAATTATTTCAATGACAACAAGCACTTAGCGCCGCCTTGGAAGGCGGCGCCAAAAAAATACGTATTGAAATCAAGAAATTGGCAAGATATGTGAAAGTCCGGTGTCACGAGTCACGTGGAACTGTGTCTGGAACTTTGCAATTGCTGACATATCGCATGGAGATGAAGCATAAAGAGTGAGGCAAGTCTATAGGCCGGATTCTGTATACCAGGCAAACCTGGCAGGCAATCATTCCTCTGGGCCCGACATTGCTGCCGCGCTCTAGCCATCTACCCGCATACTCGAGCGAGCCGCTCTTTTGGCACGAAGCCAGGCGTATGCCTATTTGATGTTGCTCCGGGTAGAGGTTGCCGCGTTTCACCCTGCCGCGCCGTGCCGGGTTGCCCCGACACGCAACACGGAGATGGCCGTGTCAGTGCACACAAGTGTGCCCGCGCCGCAGACTCGTCTCTGTGGCCCTATTCCTCACCCCGCACCGCGCGTGAGCGCGGTACACGGGTGGACGGCCGTTAGCCGCTACCCTGCTCTGTGGAGTCCGGACCTTCCTCGATGCCGTAAGCACCGCGACTGCCCAACCTGCCTCACAAACATCAGTGTAACCTGCGACAATAGGGACTTCGCACTGACTATCGGTATATTTTCGCTTTTATGGCTGCCAACACCCTCATAACCCTAAGCAACGTCCAGCTTGCTTACGGACACCATCCTTTGCTCGACCACGCCGACTTTGCCGTCCAACCCGGCGAGCGCATTGGCCTTATCGGACGTAATGGCGCCGGAAAATCCTCTTTGCTAAAGCTGCTGGATGGCCGGACAGTACCGGACGACGGTGAAATCATGCGTCTGGGCGGCCTGAAAATAGCCACGGTAGAGCAAGAACCCGACCTCGACGAATCGCTTACTGTATTCGATACGCTATGCGGCGATATAACCGAAAGCGAAGACTGGCAACGCCCTTCCCGCGTCAATGCGCTTATCGAGCAACTGGGTCTGTCGGCCGAGGCGCTCATTGCCGGCCTTTCGGGGGGTACGCGCAAGCGGGTGGCACTGGCGCGCGCACTTGCCGATGAACCCGACCTGCTTTTGCTGGACGAGCCGACAAACCATCTCGACTTCATCGGCATAGGCTGGCTTGAAAACCTTTTGCTGAATGCGCGTTGCAGCACCATCATCATTACCCACGATCGCCGCTTCCTGGACGCCGTCGCCACACGCATCGTGGAACTCGACCGCGGCAAGCTGTTCAGCTTTCCGGGCAACTTTTCAACATGGCAGCAGCGCAAGGCCGAATGGCTTGAGGCAGAAAAGCAGCAGAACGCGAAATTCGACAAAGTTCTGGCCCAGGAAGAGGCCTGGATACGCAAGGGTGTCGAGGCGCGGCGCACGCGCAACGAAGGCCGGGTACGCAGGCTCGAGCAACTCAGGCGCGACCGCGCATCACGGCGTGAACGCGTCGGAAACGTCAGCCTGGCGGTCGCCGAAGGCCAGCGTTCCGGAAAACTGGTCGTCGAGCTGGAGAATGTCAGCCATAGTTATGGCGACCGTGTACTGATACGCGATTTCTCGGCCACCATCATGCGCAAGGACCGCATAGGCCTTATTGGTCCGAATGGCGCGGGAAAGACCACGCTGCTCAAGATCATTCTGGGCCAACTGCAACCCACCAGCGGCACCGTCCGACTCGGAACCAATCTCACCGTGGGGTACTTCGACCAGATGCGTGCTCAACTGGACGAAACGGCAACACTTGCCGATACCATCAACCCCGGCAGCGAATGGATAGAAATCGGCGACCAGCGCAAGCATGTGATGAGCTATCTGGAAGATTTCCTGTTCCCCCCGGCTCGCGCGCACTCACCGGTACAAAGCCTGTCCGGCGGCGAGCGAGCACGTCTGGTGTTGGCTCGCATGTTCGCCCGGCCCACCAATATCCTGGTGCTGGACGAGCCCACCAACGACCTGGATATCGAAACACTGGAACTGCTGGAAGATTTGCTGCAAGACTATGCGGGCACGGTGCTGCTGGTCAGTCATGACCGCGCTTTCCTGGACAACGTGGTTACTCAGACATTCGTGGCCGAAGAGAACGGCCATTGGCAGGAATATGTAGGAGGCTATGACGAATGGCTGGCACAGCGCCCCGCGCCGCCCGATGCCGCAAGCGAGAAAGCGCGCAAGAAAGAAGCCGCCGCAGCCGAGCGCGCGAAACCTGCAAAGGCCGTGCGAGTCACTTCATGGGAACTTCGCGAGCTCGAAGAACTGCCCGACACCATCGCCCAGCTTGAAGCAAAACAGGCCCAGCTTACCGCCAAGCTGGCAGACGGCAGCCTTTACCGCGACGCGCCGGCCGAAGTCGTAAGCATTAATGAACAGCTGGGCGCCATCGAGCAACAACTGACCACCTTGTTCGCCCGATGGGAAGCCCTGGAAGAAAAAAAGAACGGAGGATCCTGACAGGGCGCAGCGCCCTAGCCGGCAACCTTCCATTCCAGCGATTCGCCGCCGGCTAGCGGCACCACAGTGGAGTCGGCCATAGGAAGCTCAAGCGGTATCGGGTATGCCTCGCGACGCAAGGTCAGCCTGCCCTGATTCACCGGCAAGCCGTAAAACGCCGGGCCATTCAAGCTGGCGAAGGCCTCGAGCTTATCGAGACTGCCCGCGGCATCAAAAGCTGTGGCGTAGAGCTCCATGGCATGCAGCGCGGTATAGCAGCCGGCGCAGCCGCAGGCATTCTCTTTCAATCCTTTCGCATGCGGGGCGCTATCGGTGCCCAGAAAAAAACGACCTTCCCCGCTCGTTGCGGCTTTCAACAAGGCCAGACGATGGCGCTCGCGCTTGAGCACCGGCAGGCAGTACCAGTGAGGCCGCATGCCGCCCAGGAACAAGGCATTGCGGTTATACAGCAAATGATGGGCGGTAATGGTTGCAGCCACCGGGCCGTCGGCTTCGCGCACGTAATCCACCCCATCGCTGGTGGTCAAGTGCTCGAACACCACTTTCAGCTCCGGGAAGGCGCGACGCAAGGGAATCATGATGCGTTCGATGAACACCGCCTCGCGGTCGAACAGGTCGATCGCCGGATCGGTCACCTCGCCATGCACCAGCAAGGGCATGCCGGCAGCCTGCATCGCCTCGAGGGCCGGGATGCATTTACCCAAAAGGTCGGTGACGCCCGCATCGGAATTTGTGGTGGCTCCGGCCGGGTACAGCTTGATTCCATGCACGGCGCCCGACTCGCTGGCCCTGAGCACCTCATCGGCACTGGTATTGTCGGTGAGGTATAAGGTCATCAAGGGCGTGAACGACGCTGCCGGGATGCCGGCGCGTTCCAACGCCACATAAATGCGGTCGCGGTAGGCCAGCGCAAGATCGGTCGTGGTGACCGGCGGCCGCAAGTTGGGCATGATGATGGCGCGGGCAAATTGCCGGGCCGTATCCGCCACCACAGAGTCCAGCACGGCGCCATCGCGCAGATGAAGATGCCAATCGTCTGGCCGGGTAATTGTCAGGGTATCAATAGGGCTGTTCATGCGTAGGACACTTGAATTGAAGGCAATCCGACATTATCACCCGGATACCAGCGGCATGCTGCGTTCGACCAGGCGACTGAACATCGCGCTTCCAACGGGAATCACCGCGTCATTGAAGTCGAACACCGAACTATGCAACACGCATCCGGACTCCGCGCCGCCCTGGCCCAAACGGAAGTAGGCCCCGGGCCGGCGCTGCAGCATGAAGGAAAAATCTTCAGAGCCCATAGACGGAATGAGGTTGGGCACCACCATGTCGGAACCAAACAACTCGGTGGCGACGTCGGCAACGAATGCGGCGTGCTCGGGCGTATTCACTGTTGCCGGAAACAATCGGTGGTACTTCATGGTGATGGTGGCCTTGAACGCCGCAGCAATGCCGTCGACCACTTCCTGCATGCGCTGAATGATCTGTTCCTGCACGACCGGATTGAAGGTGCGCACCGTCCCCACCATGTGGGCGTCTTTCGGTATTACATTCATTGCCTGCAAATTACCGGCCGTGACGGCGGCCACCGTGACCACGGCCGAATCCGGCGCCGGAACGTTACGCGAGACTATCGTCTGCAGCGCGCTTATTAATTGCGCGGCGATAACGACCGGGTCGTTGGTTTGATAGGCATGGGCACCGTGTCCGCCGCGCCCTTCGATATGGATCTCGAAGTGATCTGCCGCTGCCATCATTGGGCCCGGGTTGACACCGATGACGCCGGCCGGCAGCCCAGGCCAGTTATGCAGGCCGTATACCGCATCGCAGGGGAAGCGTTCGAACAAGCCATCGTCGAGCATGGCCTTGGCACCGCCCAGTCCTTCTTCAGCGGGCTGAAAAATGAGTACCGCACGGCCATTGAAATTTCGGGTCTCCGCCAGATAGCGCGCCGCCCCGAGCAGCACCGCAGTATGGCCGTCGTGGCCACAAGCGTGCATGACCCCTGCCTTGGTTGATGCGTATGGGTGCCCGCCTTGTTCCAGTATGGGCAAAGCGTCCATATCGGCTCGCAGGCCTATGCTGCGTGCGCTGTCGTTGCGTTTTCCATCGAGTGTGCCCACCACACCTGTTTTCCCGATGCCGCGATGCACGGTATAGCCCAGCGCCGCAAGCGCATTGGCGACCAGCGCCGAGGTGCGCTGCTCCTGGAAGCCCAGCTCGGGGTGGGCATGAATATCTTGCCGCAGCGCCGTCAAATCGCCATGGAACAGATTGATTGCTTCAATAACACTAGTCGCGTACATCGGATGAAGTCTCCTGGCATACCAGCACGAATGGAACAGATTGAGCCTGCGCGAAACATTACCATACCGGTGAAGCGATCGCATAGCGTAGCGCAAACACGGATTATGACAAACTCTCGTACACAAATTACTTGGTCTTTATGCAAGTCTCACGTTATGCTGCGGTAGAAGCGTTTTTTCAACTATCAGTTAGGAGCCCTAATCCATGGCAACAACCGAGAAACCCGCCCGTAAACCTAATGCGGCGTTCATGAAGCCACTCACACCTAGTGCTACCTTAGCTGCCATTATCGGACCCGAGGCAGTCCCGCGCACTGAAGTCACCAAGAAAATCTGGGACTACATCAAGAAGCACGACTTGCAAGACCCTGCCAACCGCCGCAACATCAATGCTGACGACAAATTGCGTCCTTTGTTCGGCAAAGACCAGGTCTCGATGTTCGAACTCACAAAGTTGGTAAGCGGCCACCTGAAGTAAGGTGCCCGAATCCAAAAAAAAACGCTGCCAGGAAAACCAGGCAGCGTTTTTTTTTACGGTAAGGGTCAGTAGCCGGCTACGGGCGCGCTACCCGCCAAAAGGGCCAGCCAGCCCTTTATTACCCGGTATACGATCCAGACCAGGGCAATCACGCCGGTGAGCCAGCCGATGAAGATGAAGGTCGCCAGCGCGCTCAACACCATCCACAGCAGCCCCCACCAGAAAGTTTTTATGACCCAATCGAAGTGCTGGGCATACAGGGTACCGGCCGCATCGGCACGCTTGAGGTAGGCAAGGACGATCGCTGCGATGGTTGCAATGCCAAAGAAGCCCGCGCTAAGCAAACCCAGAGCAAAAAGACCATAGATGAGATGTGTCAGGTTACGCATCGACATGCCTTTTCCTTCGTCTGGCGGGTACACCTGGGTCATACGAACCTCCGGGGAACAATGTAGTGGGATTGGTTAAGTATTATCAAGCCGTATTTTACCTGACTTGATTTACTCCCGTAGTGCGCGCCCAAACAAAAACCCCCGCACGGGTGAGCGTGCGGGGGTTTTCTTACAGCATAAGAGCTTGACGATGACCTACTTTCACAGACGTACGTCCACTATCATCGGCGCAAAGGCGTTTCACGTTCCTGT